>CAVUAC010000019.1:0-8688 GCA_963739335.1 uncultured Bacteroidota bacterium
ACCTGCAATGGTTCCATTCTAACCAACAAGATAAGCTCATTGGCACGATATCAGATTATAATCGATAAGTCTAATTAAATAGAAAACATATTTAAAATTTTTACCCTCATGCGAATCCTTGTTGCCGAACAACCGGGAAGGTTGCGAGCGCCTTTGCCAGGGAGAGGCTGCTGCCGCACTCCATATTCCCGAACCGTTAGCAGCAATCCTGTACCGCCGTGGCATAGTCACCCTGCCGGCGCTGCAAGAATTCCTCCACCCCAATCTGTCCATGCTGCCGTCGCCTGATACCCTCAAGGGAATGCGAGAAGCGGTGTCGGAGCAGGGATCTATGATCAGCGAGAACGAGTAAAGGCTCTGAAAGCGAAGCTGGCTCAAATGAAGACTGCTGATGCGGTGAACCTGCTGAACATCGCTGACAATCTCGTCAAACGAAGCGTATGGATCATGGGTGGTGACGGTTGGGCGTATGACATCGGGTACGGTGGACTAGACCACGTGCTTGCATCTGGCAGAAATGTCAACATCCTGGTCCTTGACACGGAAGTTTATTCGAACACCGGCGGACAGATGTCGAAGTCGACCTTTCGATCAGCGATCGCTAAGTTCGCGGCCGCAGGCAAGCCGACGAAGAAGAAGGATCTGGCGTTGATGGCAATGATGTATGGAAATGTGTATGTGGCAAAAGTTGCGATGGGAGCCAGCGATGCGCAGACGGTGCGAGCCTTCATGGAAGCCGAAGCGTACGACGGTCCATCGATCATCGTCGCTTATAGCCATTGCATCGCGCACGGCATCGATATGGCGAGAGGCATGACGAATCAGAAGCTTGCTGTCGACACAGGGTATTTCCCGCTCTTCCGCTACAATCCGATGCTGGCAAGGGAAGGGAAGAACGGCTTCAAGCTCGACTCCAAAGCGCCGAAGCAACCGCTCCATGACTTCACCTCGCTTGAGACGCGCTTCAATATGCTTGAGAAGATTTATCCGGAGCGTGCCAAGGAGTTGACGGTAAAGGCCAACGAAGATGTGAAGAGCCAATGGGCAATGTATGAACAGTTTGCCAACGCTCAAGCAGAGAAGGAGAAGGCGCCGACAGCGTGATCAGTGGTGAGTCGAAGTTGAAACGAGAACAGATTCCTTAACTCAGAAATCGAACGAAGGACACGGCATTATGGATCTGAAAACCACGTACCTCGGCCTCAAGCTCAAAAATCCTCTTGTCCCGTCGGCAAGTCCACTCTCGCGCACTCTCGACAGTATGAAGCGACTCGAGGATGCCGGAGCCTCGGCAATTGTGATGTATTCGTTGTTTGAGGAGCAAATCGAACACGAAGCGGCAGAGTTGGAACACTATCTTGCATATGGCTCCAACAGCCACGCTGAAGCGCTTGACTATTTCCCGACCCCCGAAGAATACAACCTGGGGCCGGACCAGTACGTCGAGTTGCTTCACAAGGCCAAGATGGCACTTGGAATTCCCGTCATCGGCAGTTTGAACGGAATCTCGACCGGCGGATGGATTGACTATGCGCAGAAAATGGAGCAGGCAGGGGCAGACGCCATTGAGCTGAACATCTATTACATTCCAACCGATCCCGCGCTGACGAGTCAGGAGGTCGAAGACCGCTACGTCAACGTTCTCCACGCTGTCAAGCGCGCAGTCCGTATTCCGGTTGCGGTAAAGCTCAGCCCATTCTTCAGCTCATTTACCCACGTGGCGACCCGACTTGATCGAGCTGGAGCCAACGGCCTGGTATTATTCAATCGGTTTTATCAGCCTGATTTCGACCTCGAAGCTCTGGAAGTCGTGCCCGATGTTGAGCTGAGCTCATCGGACGACATGCGATTGCCGCTTCGCTGGGTCGCGATTCTCCACGGGATGGTGAAAACCAGCCTGGCCGGTACCGGAGGCATTCATACAGCACAGGATGTCATCAAGATGATTATGGCCGGTGCAGACGTGGCGATGATGTGTTCAGCACTTCTCAAACACGGTCCGACACATGTCACGACCGTTCTGGAAGATCTCAACAAATGGATGGTGGAACATGAATACCTCTCCATTGAACAGATGAAGGGAAGCATGAGCCAGGCGTCCGTTGCTGATCCAGCGGCGTTCGAGCGGGCGAACTACATGAAGGCGCTGAACCGTTTCAAGTAGTCGGCGGAGTGCCGCCTCATATCACAAAAACTTCGTGCGGGTGAGAATGGCCAGGACCTCGAAGAAACGATCCAATCCGTCAACGGTCAAGGAGTTGAGAACGGTACTGACCGAAATCGCTGCCACCGCAGCTTCAGCCTCCTTTGCTGAAGGCGAGAAGTATGTGTGTTCGGTGTGTCAGCTTCCCGTAAAGCTGTGCACCACTGATCCTCTGAAGCGCTGCGAACACATGCTGCTTGTTGGGACGGTGCTACAACTCCTGCGTAGTGTGGGGAAACAGCAAGCCGTGAACTGCATTCGCTGCGGCGCTCCCATTCCGAAGCGGGTGTTGAAGGCGCATCCGCTTGCAGAACTTTGCTCCAACTGTCAAATCTCTTCCTCCAAATCGAAACTGCCAAAGCGATCGAAAGGAGCCACCTCATGATCCGCAAACAAGAAGCACTCGACTACCATGCCCTTGGTAGGAGGGGAAAGATCGAAGTCATCTCCTCGAAACCCTGTCAAACTCAGCGCGACCTCTCTCTGGCTTACACTCCGGGCGTCGCTGAGCCATGTCCGCGATATCCATGATAACCCTGATGATGCGTATCTCTATACGGCGAAAGGTAACCTCGTCGCCGTCATATCGAATGGTACTGCGGTGCTTGGCCTCGGCGACATCGGCGCCCTGGCGGGCAAGCCCGTGATGGAAGGGAAGGGCGTCTTATTCAAGAGGTTCGCGGATATCGATGTATTCGACATCGAATTGAATTCCCACAATGCGGACGATATCATCAAAACCGTACAGATGCTCGAGCCGACATTCGGTGGTATCAACCTGGAAGACATCAAGGCACCGGAGTGCTTTTATATAGAAGAGCAGCTGAAGAAGACAATGAACATTCCGGTGTTCCACGATGATCAGCATGGGACGGCGATCATCAGCGGAGCGGCGTTAGTGAATGCCGTGGAATTCGTCGGGAAGAAAATTGATAAGGTAAGAGTTGTGTTCAGCGGTGCCGGTGCGGCTGGCATTGCGTGTGCAAAACTATGGGAAAAGCTCGGCGTTCGTCGGGAGAACATGATCCTGGTCGACACGAAGGGCGTCGTCTACAAAGGCCGAACCGATGGAATGAATCCGTACAAGGAGTACTTCGCTGTTGACACCAAAGCACGGACGTTGGCAGAAGCGATGAAAGGTGCCGACGTGTTCTGCGGCGTTTCTGCGAAAGGGGTCGTGACGAAGGAGATGGTAAAATCGATGGCCGACAAGCCGATTGTATTCGCCATGGCGAACCCCGATCCGGAGATCACCTATGAAGACGCCACAAGCGCTCGCGACGATATCATTATGGCGACCGGACGATCGGATTATCCAAACCAGGTCAACAATGTCCTGGGTTTCCCCTTCATTTTCCGAGGCGCGCTGGATGTCCGCGCAAAAATGATCAACGAAGAGATGAAGATTGCGGCCTCCCATGCCCTGGCGACGCTGGCAAAGGCAGGAAGTGCCCGATTCCGTCATTCGGGCGTATGGCGGGAAGAAGATAGAGTTCGGGAAGGAATACATTATTCCGAAACCGTTCGATCCTCGTGTGCTGATCTGGGAAGCAACGGCGGTCGCCAAAGCAGCTATGGAGACAGGCGTGGCGCGCATGCCGATCAAGGACTTCGAGGTCTATCGTGATTCACTCGAAGCACGGCTGGGGAAGTCCCGTGAGATCATGCGATTCTTCATCCATAAGGCTCAAACGGAGCCAAAGCGCGTAGTTTTCCCGGAAGGGGAAGAGGAGAAAATCCTTCGTGCGGCACAGCAAATTCTCGATGAGGGAATTGCCAAACCAATCCTTCTTGGAAGCCGGACGCTGATCAGGCAGAGGATTGCCGATCTTGGACTGGATCTGACCGGCGCTGAGATCATCAATCCCGGCAAATCCCCTCGCTTCGATGAATACATCACGGCGTACTACGCGGTGCGTCAGCGCAAAGGACTGACCCGCATCGATGCCGAGCGTCAGATGAAAACGCACAATGTCTTCGGCATGATGATGGTTGAAATGGACGATGCAGATGGCCTGATCTCCGGGCTCACGCAGCATTATCCTGAGACGGTTCGTCCTGCTCTCCAGATCATCGGCAAGAAAGACGGCGCCCGGATTATTGCAGGCCTATACATGATGGTGTTCAAGAATCAGACAATCTTCATCGCCGACGCGACGGTCAACATCGAGCCGACGTCTGAGGATCTCGCTGAGATCGCGATCCTCGCGGCAGAGAAGGTCCGGCAGATGGATATGGAGCCTCGCATTGCGATGCTCTCGTTCAGCAATTTTGGCGGCACGAAGCATCCATTGGCAGAGAAAGTCCGCGTGGCGACAGAGATTGTGAAGCGCCGAGCTCCGGGCTTGGTGGTTGATGGTGAGATGCAAGCCGATACCGCTGTCTCTTCCGAAATCATTTCGGAAGTGTATCCGTTCACAGCGCTTAAAGGTGCGGCGAACGTTCTCATATGCCCGGATCTCACCTCAGCGAACATCGGCTACAAGCTCCTCGCAAAGCTCGGGGGAGCGGTTGCCATTGGGCCGATGTTGATGGGCATGCGGAAGCCCGTGTACCTGCTCATCCCCGGCTGCGACGTCACAGATATCGTCAACATCACCGCCATGGCCGTCTTTGAGTCCCAGCACCAAGGCAAGGTCGGGGGGAGCCAATTCGTAGCAAGAGTGAAGTCCTCCTTGCAGGGCGCTGAAGTCAAGTAGTCAAGTTGCGGTTCCAGACAAGGTCCGGCCTTGGAGAACAAGGAAATGGCCGTTCCCAATCTTCGGGAATGAGAATGTGAGGTCAGCTTTTTTGTTGCACAGTCTGCGAAATTGACCAACGGTGCTGCGCAAAACTGATTGGCAGACCTCACGTTTCTCTTTTCACACCTTCACTTCCTGCTCATTCTTCACATCCGGCGACGGAATGATTCTTGCGAGCCCTTTGACAACACAACCAACACGAGCCAGTGAGATTTCCGTTAAGTAATCTTCTATTCTTGCACCAGTTCAGGTGGGGAAATGAGTCCCGCTCGTCTTACGAGCGGGGTGCTCGGTTTCACCAGTAGTCTCGAAATCGAAACACAATATACATTTCTGCAAGCGGCACTATTTCGATCCAATCACGTGGAGGGGAAAGCCATGAAAGCTCCAGCGTCGTTTCTTCGTTCTTCTCTCATTTTCGTCGCGTTCCTTTCAACGCTGTTGCTTGTTGAATGTGGGAAAAAGGATGAGCAGAAACAGCCGGCACAGACCCAACAACAGCAGCAAACCCAGATACTGGCTACGCTCAACAATCTTCAAACTGCCTACGGGGCGGAGCTGAAACGCTCTCTCTGGTACGACAGGTTCGCGAAGCAGGCGCAGAAGGAAAACCTCGGTGATATCGTTGTGCTCTTCCGAGCTCTTTCGCGCTCAGAAAAGGTACACGCAGACAATGATGCCAAATTGCTGAAAAGCAAAGGAGTTGACCCGATCACTCCGGCGATCGATTCCGTCCGTCTGGGAAAGGCCCGCCAATACCTGAAACAAGCTCAAAGCGGTGAGAATGTAGAGGAATTGACATATCCCGGATTTATCCAGAAAGCACAGGAAGAGCAATTCACTGAAGCGGTCGAACAATTCAAGAACCAACTGGCGGCTGATGAACGTCACGGCCGATTGCTGAAGAGGGCAATCGAACAGGAGGGCAGCCTTCCCCGCGTTCCTTACGTGATGTGTCCGGAGTGCGGCTACATTGTTGGCTCGGATAAGATCGAGGAATGTCCTATCTGCAAGACGAAAAAAGATAAGTTCCAGAAGCTCTGAGCAGGAATCGCCTGCGTTCGGATCAGGCGGAGCCGCGTGCAGCATACAATATCGAACAACTGGCAGATTCCAATGTCGACACCACGGATGTGCCGCATCGAACCTGATGCGCTGAACGAGCTGATTCAATCACTCCGAAAGAAGAACTACACCGTCATTGGCCCGACGCCGCAAGGGGCGGCAATTGTTCTCGATGAGATAACCTCGGCGTCACAACTCCCCATCGGCAAGAGCGATGAGCAGGCGCCAGCTCAGTATCTTCTCAAGGAGCGGACTGATCGAGCCTTTTTCGGTTTCTCAGTCGGACCGCATTCCTGGAAACGATATTTGTTCCCTCCAACACACAAGCTGTTTTCGGTTCATCAAGACGCGGATGGACTTCACGCCTCGGAAAATCTCCCCTCACCAGGCAGCGAACAACGATTTGCACTTCTTGGCGTCCGGCCGTGTGATCTCAACGCCATCCAGATCCACGACAAGGTCTTTGGAGGAGGGACCTATCAGGATCCCGCCTATCTGAGGGTTCGCAGTGAAGCTCTTATCATTGCGGTCAATTGCACTCGAGCAGGAGGAACGTGTTTCTGTTCGTCCGTGCGGTGTGGCCCACGGGCACGCGTCGGTTTCGACCTGGCGATGACCGAGGTCCTCGATGGAGGGCATTACTTCATCATCGAGATCGGCACGGATCGGGGGGAAGAGGTGTTGAGCACGGTAGCACATCGCCCGGCTGAGGACGGTGAAGTCGAGCAATCAGACAAGATGGTGCGTGCGGCTGCTCAGCTCACGGGTCGTTCGCTTGAGCCTGACAACACGCGCGAAATCCTCTACCAGAACACCGATCATCCTCGTTGGGATGTCGTCGCCGCCCGATGCTTGTCTTGTGCCAATTGCACGATGGTGTGCCCGACGTGCTTCTGTACCACAATCGAAGATACAACCGACCTCACAGGTTCACAAGCGGACCGCACGCGCAAGTGGGACTCCTGTTTCACCTTGGAGTTTTCCTATATTCATGGCGGGAGCGTGCGTCCTTCCTCGAAGGCCCGCTATCGCCACTGGATCACGCACAAACTCGCATCGTGGGTTGACCAATTCGGCACCATTGGCTGTGTCGGATGCGGACGGTGCATTACCTGGTGCCCAGTCGGTATCGACATCACCGAGGAATTTCGAGTCATCCGTGAAACGTACCTCATGAACAGTAGGACAAGTCCAATCAAGGAGAGAACACATGGAAACTCTTGAACGCATTCTCGGCCAGCACGCGTTCTTTAAAGACCTCGGCGGGGAATACCTGCGGTTGGTGACAGGATGTTCGTCGAATGTCCGCTTCGAGCAGGACCAGCTCATTTTCAGAGAGGGAGAAGAGGCCAATCAGTTCTACCTCATTCGCGAAGGACGAGTTGCGCTCCAGCTCTTTTCCCCGGATCGCGGACACATCACTATCGAAACGCTTGGGGAAGGAGACATTCTGGGATGGTCCTGGCTGATCCCGCCGTACCATTGGCACTTTGACGCTAAGGCGACTGAGCTCACTCGGGCGATCGCACTCGATGGCAAGTGTCTGCGCCAGAAATGCGAACAGGACCATAATCTAGGCTACGAAGTGCTCAAGCGCTTTTCGCATATCATGTCACAGCGACTTGAATCCACACGACTACAATTACTCGATCTCTATGGCGTCCGTTCTTGATGTGCAATCTGAACCAGTCGGCGTTTCCGCGAGCGCGATGTTGCCTCGCCCGTACGTCATTAAGAAGGTTCGCAGGGAAACGGAAGACACGTTCACCATTGAACTCGAACCGAAAGGAAGCCGGTCTCGCTTCGCTTTTTCCCCTGGTCAGTTCAATATGGTTTATGTCTACGGTGTCGGGGAAGTCCCGATATCCATCAGCGGTGACCCATCGGGCTCGGTGCTGACGCACACCACGCGCGCAGTTGGAACTGTCACAAAAGCAATGGCGAAGATGAAGCGTGGTGATGTCCTGGGCATTCGAGGCCCTTATGGCACAAGCTGGCCTGTAGGAGAAGCGCGCTCGCACGATGTCGTTTTTGTCGCCGGCGGGATTGGGCTGCCCCCGTTGCGTCCGGCGCTCTACGAAATACTCTCGCATCGCGAGAAGTACGGCAAAGTTGTTTTGCTCTATGGAACGCGCACACCAGGCGATATTCTCTTTAAGGAGGAGCTTGAGCAGTGGCGTGCACGATTTGATCTTGAGGTATTTGTGACGGTCGACCGAGCGACCGAGGGATGGAGAGGCAACGTTGGGGTCGTGACGACGCTGATCCACAAAGCTGGTTTTGATCCTCAAAACAGTGTTGCGATGGTCGTCGGCCCTGAGGTGATGATGCGCTTCACCGCTCTCGAGCTGCTGAAGAGGGGTGTGAAGTCTGAAACCATTTTCCTCTCTATGGAGCGGAACATGAAGTGTGGGATTGGTTTGTGCGGACATTGTCAGTTTGGTCCTGTGTTCATCTGCAAAGACGGTGCGGTGTTCCGCTATCCGCAAATCAAGGATCTGCTGGTAAAGTGGGAGATTTGAGATTCTCTCATATGATATGGTGAGAGGACAAGGGACGCGACGATAGACTATTCTCTGAATACAGAACGCATCGATATGCTATGAAGAAAGAACGAAAACCGAAGCTTGCAGTCTGGAAGTTCTCTTCGTGTGATGGTTGCCAGCTGAGCTTACTGGA
>CAVUAC010000020.1:0-17693 GCA_963739335.1 uncultured Bacteroidota bacterium
TCTCCATCGTTTTCTATATCATTATCCTCACTATCGTGGGGTGGATCGTATGAACACCCTTGACCGCATGATAGTGTATCTGGCTCTTGTGGCCACTTGTTCGGTGGGTTTCGTGCTTGCCCAGGATAAGTGTTTGAGCTGCCATGAGTCGACAGTTGGTGGAAAGCCCGTGGAGCTCTTCAAGAGCGATGTGCACCACGCAAAAGGGATCTCATGCGCCGGCTGTCACGGTGGGAATTCCAAGGTTGAAGATATGGAACAGGCGATGGACAAGAAGGCGGGATACATCGGCGTTCCGAAGGGAGACGAGATATCGAAGGCGTGCGCAAATTGTCACGCGAACGTGGAGAAGATGAGGGCGCTGCATTCGACTCTGCCGACCGATCAGTTCGCGAATTTGCAGGAAAGCGTCCATGGCAAGCTGGCAACGAACGGCAAGGAGAAGATTGCTCAGTGCACGACATGTCATCACGCGCACGGCATCGTTTCGGTCCGCAACCCCGCATCTCCGGTCTATCCTTTGAATGTTGTGAAGACGTGCACGAAGTGTCACGCCGATCCGGCTTTCATGCGGACCTATAATCCCTCTCTTCCGGTCGATCAACTTGACAAATACCGAACGAGCGTGCATGGAACGAGAAACGCAAAGGGTGATCCCAAAGTGGCAGAGTGTGCGAATTGTCATGGGAGCCATGACATCCGCGATGCGAAGGACACGAAGTCGCGCGTGTATGCAGTAAATATCCCTTCTACGTGTTCGCACTGCCACAGCAATGCGGAGTACATGAAGGAATACGGAATCCCGACCGACCAATTTGACAAGTTCTCCAAAAGTGTTCACGGCATCGCGTTGCTGCAGAAGCATGATCTCGGTGCGCCTGCGTGCAACAGTTGCCACGGCAATCATGCCGCCACTCCACCGGGGATCGAATCGGTCTCAAAAGTATGCGGCACGTGTCACGCGCTGAACGCCGACCTGTTCGCCTCAAGCCCGCACAAGAAGGCATTCGACGACCGAAAGCTGCCGGAATGCGAAACGTGTCACAGCAATCATGAAGATCATCAACGCAACGAACAAGTTGCTTGGCGTCACTGCGGATGCTGTCTGCAGCCGGTGTCACTCGGAGACCCAGAACATAAAAGGGTTCGCGACGGCGAAGACCATGCGGACCTTGATAGACAGCCTGGATTCCCAGGAGAAACAAGCGATTGCCCTGGTGAATGAGGCGGAACAAAAAGGCATGGAGATCTCAGAAGCGAAATACAAGCTTCGAGATGCGCATCAGGCAAGGCTCGAGTCGAGGACCATGGTTCACGCGTTTAATGAGGCCCGCTTCAAGGAAGTGGTTGCCAAAGGGCTGACGGTGACAGCTTCCGTGAATGAAGAGGCTTCTACAGCTTTGGATGAATACGTATTTCGCAGAGTTGGTCTTGGTGTCGCAACTCTCGTGATTACGATTCTAGCAGCTTCGTTGTATGTGTACATTCGGAGAATTGAACGACGGCAATCAAGGGGAAGTTCGTGACTCCCTTTCTTTCAATCGCTCACTAACAGAGGAGGATCCTTATGATAACCCGTGTACTTACCCTGGTGTTGATAGTGATGGTGGTCGTTGGCCTCACGTCTCAGGCTCAGGTTAAGGTTGAGAACAAGTACGTTGGCGTTAAGATGTGCTCGATGTGCCATAAGGCTGAAAAGACAGGAAACCAGTACGGCGTATGGCAAAAGAGCAAGCACGCTGAAGCGTACAAGACGCTGACCGGTCCGAAGGCAGCAGAGATCGCCAAAGCAAAGGGCATCAAGAATGCAGCAGAGGCGAAGGAATGCCTCGAGTGCCACGGAGCAGTGGATGCCAGCGTCATCGGTACCTACGATGTCAAAGATGGTGTTCAATGCGAAACCTGTCATGGCCCAGGATCCGGCTACAAGACCATGGCGGTTATGAAGGACAAGGCCAAGGCGATCGCAGCGGGCCTGAAGGAATTCAAGGACAAGGCGGCGATCGAGACGTGGTGCAAGACCTGCCATAACGAAAAGAGCCCGACCCACAAAGAGTTCAAGTTCGACGAGTCGTGGGCGAAGATTAAGCACGCAGTTCCGAAGGGCTAGTCGACTGAGCTTTTCGACTGGGCATTCGTTTCTTTATCAATCTTTCAATGAGTGCGGCGCTGCGAGCGCATCGCGGCGCCGTCGCTCCCCTGTGAGGCATTCGAGGGCGGTGTTTCCATGGATAGGAACACAGTCCAAAAGTCGTTGGAAGTTTGGGTGTTCGTTGCCGTTGCTGCAACCATGAACGGTATGTTCCGGAGTCTTTTTCTTGTACCTCGGGTAGGAGAGTATGCATCGCATGTCCTGAGCGTATTGATTTTGATGATTGTTGTCCTTCTGTTATCGTCTGTGCTGGTGAACAAGATCCTGAGGGAATATGGCAACAGCGATTTGTTCCTGATTGGTACCTTGTGGGTGGCGTTGAGTGTGAGTGTTGATTTTGTTTTCGAGTACTATGTCTTGAACGTACCCGTGGAGGATGATCCTTCACGACTATAATCTCTCGGCAGGAAGAATCTGGATTCTTGTGCCGACCACGGAATTCATCGGGCCGTGGTTCATGGCATCCAACAAGCATTGACGCGCCGGTGGCGGCCTTTTTTTGAGGCGGGGCTCCTTTTGCAGTTGATTCTGTGTCGCTCGATTCCATCAATTCGGTCTGATGACCATCTTTTCCATTGGATCATTATGAAGAAACTCTTGACCGTCATCTGTTTCATTGTCCTGAGCGTTGCTGGGGCTTCTGCACAGCGGCTGCAGGCCCGGTTCGTGACGTCGGCGTATGTCTGGGAACGGCATGACACCATCGGAACGACCTCGCAGCATCTGTTTGGGTATCAGACAATTCAGCTCTCTCTGTCCGGAGAAAAGCTGTCATTTCATACCTATTTGCAGGGTTTCAACGATTTCCTCGGGCCCGTGAAGAATGACCCTATTCTGCGCCTCTACAATGCGTATTTGAAATGGTCTGATATCGGCAATGTCGCTGACGTGAGCATTGGGCGGCAGGCGATTTTTGCCGGAGTCGGCAACGGGACGATTGATGGAGGACTCGCATCGCTACGGTTTGGTTCAGCTCTGAAGGTCGTCGGTTACTATGGCGCGCTGCCGTCGATCCGCTACAAAGCAGCGCTGATCGACAAACCGGAAGACAACTACATGACCGGTGGTCAGTTGCTTCTTGCGCCCGCCGACTTTGCGCAGTTGTCCATCAGCTATTTGCAGCGTCACATCAGACCCGAGACGTACCTCGGCGTACGACGCGATTCTCTGTTTAATCCCTATACAGTCGAGATCCGCCCGTCGGCAACCGCCGAGGAGTACCTGAGCAGCGACATCAGCCTCGATTTCAAAGACATCGTTTCGGGTTATATCCGTTACGATTATGACCTCCTCATGGAAAAGAACTCCCGATTCCAGTTCTTCACCCGTCTCAAACCTTTTGAGTCTGTCAATGTCAAGGTGCTCCAACCATTGAGCTTGACCGGAGAGTACATTGAGCGCGAGCCGAGATTGTTGTTCAATTCGATTTTCTCGGTCTTCACGTTCAATTCGCTCAAAGAATATGAAGTCGGCGCTGAGTATGCGATCAGCACGGATTGGCAACTCTTCGCGAAATACGGGACCGTGTCCTACAACGACGTCGACCAAAACTGCATGACGTTCGGCGTGAACGGCAATCACGTTTCGTTGAGCGTCACGCGCGACAACGGCGGTGGCGGGGAACTGAGCGCAGCGTCCATCAATCTTGGCTATCCATTGTTCGAGAACAAACTGACACCCACGTTGATGGGAGGATATGCACATTACAAACTCAGCGAGTATGACAGCAAGCTCGACGATGCGCTGAGCGTCGGTGTCGGAGCAGTCTATCGTCCGCTGCGCACGCTCTCCGTCGATGCGCAAGCTCAGTGGATCCAGAACAAGATCTATAGCAGTGACACGAGATTCTTCATCAGAATCAGTTATCTTCTCAGTCAACAACTTGGAATCTTCTAGTCGAAATCCTATGCCCAAGCTAAAACCCACAATTCATCAGACCGTTCGACGGGTGCATTCCGACTTTTTCCTCGGCGTATGTTGTATGCTGGCTCTCACGGTTGTTCTTTCATCCCGTGACGTGGGCCAGTCGAAGGAGCAGCCGAGGAATGTAAAATTCTCTCACCGTTTCCATGTCCGGGATGCGGGTGTCGCTTGCACGGATTGTCATGGTGCAGCACAGACAAGCAAGCTGGTGACGGACAGCCTCTTCGCAACGCATGAAAACTGCCAGAGCTGTCACGAGGAGCAGATGAGCTCCAAGTGTTCATACTGCCACTTGAGTGAGGACCAGTCGACCTACAAGGCTTCAGAAACACTGAAGCGAAACCTGGTGTTTTCGCATGAGTTTCACGTCAAAGACCAGAAGGTGGAATGCGAGAGATGCCATACGGGTGTTGACCAGGCCGAGATCGGTGTCTCGGTGAAGATCCCAGGGATGCCCACGTGCAACACGTGTCACAATGATGTGAAGGCAGCGAATACTTGCGAAGGATGCCATGTAGACCTTGCAGCGCTCAGACCGCGTGAGCACAATCGCACGGACTTCGTACGAGAGCACAAAATGGCGGCTCGATTGTCGACGGCGACGTGCGCCGCCTGTCACTCGCAGGAATCATGCATGGACTGTCATAATGGTTCGGATCTCGTGAAGGTCGATATCCCGGGCAAGGACCTCATGTCTCTCCGGTCACCGCGGCTGACGGCGATTGATCGCGGTCAGAGTTCAAGGTTGGCGAAGGTCCACGACCTGAACTTCAAGTTCACGCACGGCCTGGCAGCTGAGGGCAAGGCGTCGGACTGTCAGACGTGCCACGGCAAGGAGACGTTCTGTTCGACGTGTCACAACGCGGGCGGTGATATCAATCAAGCGAAATTCGAGCCCGCGTCCCATCGCCAGGCAGGATTCGTGACGACCGGCGTTGGTACTCGCGGCGGGCTTCATGCAACCCTTGCCAAGCGGGATATCGAGAGCTGCGCATCGTGTCACGATGCCCAGGGAGCAGATCCTGCGTGCATACTGTGTCACGCGGATCCCGATGGCATAAAAGGCACGAATCCAAAGACTCATGAGACCGGATTTATGTCTGGTGATCACGGATATTGGCACGCTGATCCGGGTGCGACGTGCTATGTCTGCCACACGGATGCCAATGCACGCCCCGGTGGGGTCAAAGGACAAAAGTTCTGTGGTTATTGTCATAAGTGAGCAGAGACCTATGAGAACACATCAAATTCTATCTGTTGTGATAGCGTCTGCCCTCATTATTGTTACATCACTACTCACGTCCTGCAGTGACCTCAAGACGAGTCTGCCGGTAGCAGAGTCGGGCGACCTGAAAGTGCACGACTTTGGATGGAGCGACTCGACATCGTCGAATTTCCATGGTCTCGTTCTGAAAAAAGCGCAATACAACTTTGGCAGCTGTGTGTCGTGCCATTCGAAACAGTTCACCGGAGGTGTGAGCGGGGTTTCGTGTTTGAAGTGTCATCCGTCATACCCCCACCTCCAGGGATGGGAGAATCCGGCAGTGGCCGCTGCTCACGGCAGGTACCCTGAAAACGAAGGGATGGCAGCTTCAGGAATGTGCGTCCTGCCATGGCTCATCGTTCACTGGAGGAACAAGCGGTCAATCTTGTTTTACATGCCACTCGTCATACCCCCATCCCGCGAATTTCGCCGGTACCAGCGGGCATCCGCTCTATCTGTACAAGAACTATCTATTCGCACAATGTCAGACCTGCCACGGTGCTACTTACGCGGGCGGGAGCGTCACAAACGTGAGCTGCATGCAATCCGGTTGCCACGTCGATGCCTCGAACAATCCCAAGTCGCCTGAAGCATGCAATACGTGTCACGGTGTTTTCAATGCCGCCGCGAACGACCTTCTCTCTGCCGCACCCCCGAAGAGTGTCCTGGGAGAAACGGCGTCGACGGCCCGTGGTGTTGGTGCTCACCAGAAGCATCTTAAGACTGGAGTCGTCGGCAAGTCCGTCAAATGTCAAGAATGTCATACAGTACCGTCGCAGGTCTTCTCTCCAGGACATCTTGGAACGCTGCCAGTTGAAGTCGTGTTCAATGACACGCTTGCGGGGTTAGCCACTGCCGGCAAGACGTACAGTTCCGAAACCTTCCTATGATCCGTCAACGCTCAAGTGTAACAACACCTACTGTCACGGCAATTGGAAATTGAGGAAAGCAACCTCTTCTGCGCCGCTTGCCTATGCTGATTCGGTGATGGTTGGTGCCAATGGCTCTCCCGTTTGGACGGGAGGAATCTGCAGAGGTCGCATGCGGTAGTTGCCACGGAATACCTCCCCAGGGTCATTTCAAAGTTGACATATCGACGTGCGGTACCTGTCACTACGGGATCGTGAGCACCGACGGGAAAATCATCGACAGAGCAAAGCATATGAACGGGAAAGTCAACGTGTTCGGCCAGGAATACTCTTTCTGACAGACGCTATCTTCTCTTCATCGTAAAGAAACCATTCACAGAAAGGAAGAGGCTGTAGGGACAATGGCAGGGACTCTTATTGTCTGGATTGCATGTGCTGCGGCGACCTTGTCGGCATATGCATACTATCGAAGCATTACAGCGAGCAAGCGATTTCTCGCGCTCGCGCGCAACAGCTATGGCGTGATGGCAGTCGGGGTTCTCGCTGCGTCGATCGCGTTGATGTTCTATATCCTCAGGCATCAATTCGAGTATGCATATGTCTTTGGTTACAGCTCGAGGGCTCTTCCCCTTCACCTCCTGATCACAACATTTTGGGCTGGCCAGGAAGGCAGCTTCTTGTTTTGGGCGCTGTGCGGCTCCATCATCGGCATCATCCTGATGGCGTATACCCACAGGAAAGGAATAGAAGCTGAAACGATGACGATCTACGCCATCGTGCAGGCATTTCTCCTCCTCTTGTTGATCGCGAAATCTCCATTTCAATATCTGTGGGACGCTCACCCGGGTGAAGTCGCTGTCGGCACGATCCCGGCAGACGGGCGTGGACTGAATCCGCTGCTTCAGAATGTGTGGATGATTGCGCACCCACCGATCCTGTTCGCGGGATTTGCCTCGATGGCTGTGCCGTTCGTGTTCGCCATGGCTGCTCTTTGGCGAAGGACGTACGTCGACTGGATCCAGAACGCTCTGCCTTGGGTGATCTTCGGCACGATCGCACTCGGCACGGGCATCATGCTTGGCGGGTACTGGGCCTATGGCGTGCTGGGATGGGGAGGATGGTGGGGGTGGGATCCCGTCGAGAACTCCTCCTTGATTCCATGGATGATCGGCATCATTCTCGTTCACACCATGCTCGTGCAACGCAGAACGGGAGGGCTTGCAAAGACGAACTTCTTCCTGGGGATTGCGACGTACGTTTTGGTCGTCTACAGCACGTTTTTGACACGTAGTGGAATCCTCGGATCGTCGTCCGTTCACTCGTTCGTGGATCCCGGTGCGATCGCTTACGCCCTTCTTGTGGTTTGGATTGCGGCTTCGCTTCTCGTGGGCTTCGGCATGCTTACCCGTCGATGGCAGGACCTCAAAGCATTACCGAGCCACTCTCCACTGTTCACTCGTGAATCATTTCTCACCATCAGTTCCGCGGTGATGGGAGTCAGCGCGCTCGGTGATCCTCTTTGGAACAAGCTGGCCCATCCTCTCCCACGCGTCGCTCGAACACGCTTTCTATGACAAGACAAATCTTCCCATTGCGATCGGACTGGGAATTCTCCTCGGTTTGAGCCTGGTCGTCCAATGGAGGGAGGAATCCTCACGGCAGGTCCTTCGAAATTCTATCGTGTCCATCGTCGCTGCCCTCGCTCTCCTGGTCGTCCTCATTGCATTGGGCCTCCATGACATCGAGATTGGACTGATGGCGTTTGCGTCGCTCTTCGCTTTTTTTGTCAATGCGATCCGTCTCTATCGGCTCGCCAAAGAAGACATCCGGTACACGGGCGGCGCCGTCGCGCACATCGGATTGGCGGTGATGTTCCTGGGCATCATAGGTTCCGGGCGATACGGAGAAAAGAAAACGGTCTCGCTGCCGCTCAACCAACCCAAGGAAGTTCTCGGCTACCAACTGACGTACACTGGCTCACAGCCCACGCAGGACGGCAAGTGGAAATTCGCCGTCACGGTATCGAAAGAAGGATCGCAGTTTGTTCTTGATCCTGTTATGTTCCAGAGCGAATATAACAACAACCTGATGCGCAGTCCCGACTACGCGGCATTTCTGACTCGTGACTTCTATATCGAGCCGGTGTCGTTGGAGGAAGTTGCTCCGAGCACGACTGAGAGTGGAGGTGCGCTTCTTCAGATGAAGAAGGGTGAATCGCAGACTGTTGGCAACGTGAGGGTGAAGTTCGTCCGTTTCGACACGAACCACAAAGGGATGGATTCGATGACGGGCGGCGGAGGGTTTGCTGTCGGCGCCGTCCTGGAAGTGCAGCGAGGAGGTATGATGGAGGAACTCGTTCCTGTGACGATCTACAAAGGCACGGAGAGACCACAACCACAGATCGCCAAGACGAAGGATGGTTCGCTTGGCTTCGCCTTGGTGGCCATGAATGTCGGATCGAACACCGTCCCTTCATCTATTGAAATAAATATTACAGGTCTGGAAGGACAAACGCTGCAGCCTCACAAATCAGAGCTCCTTGTTGTCGAAGCGAGCATCAAGCCATTCATGAGTTTTGTGTGGACTGGAGCATTGTTGATTCTTGTCGGGTTGGGTATTTCTCTGACGAGTAAACTGAACGGACGGAAAGACTCAAACACCGGGGATGTCCGGGGGACAGCGAGTTCTGCTACCTCTTTGAGGGATGAAAAGAAGAGGGCCACGGCCGAGGAAGTTGCTGAGAACGAATAGGCGATGACAACGAGGCTCGATTGAAAGTGGCCGCTCCGCACATACGGATGCGGGCATTTTATATGCGGGAAGGATATTCTGAACCGTGAATCGTGAAACTGGTGGAGGTTACTCGTTGTCCTTTGGAGAGTTCTGTCTCTCTGAAAGAGAGAAAAGCTTCAGGCCGCGCAAGTCTTCGTTGTACATCTCTTCCCGGAAGTTCAGCAACTTTCGCATGGTGTCGGACATCCGATCAACGTTGTCCTGTATCTCTTTCACATAAGCCTTTGACGCTGAGCCTGAGATTTCCGGTGCAGAGGCTAACTTGCTTAGCGTCAGGTCGATGATCGCCATGGGGTTGTTGAGTTCGTGGTGAACGGTCCGGATGATCGTCGTAATGGCGTCTATGCGCTGTCGTATGATTTCGGTCCTTGCTATGTCCTTTTGATATTCCCTCTTTTCGAGCCCGGCAAGAATTGCCTTTTCAAGAACGTAGGGATTAGTGAGCTCTTCTTTGGTGAGATAGTCGTCTGCGCCGAGTTTGAACACATCATGGACAATCTTGTAGTCCTGACTTGCGGAAATGACAATGACAACGGTGCCTTGGTCTTTTGTACCGAAGGGCTCTGAGGAACTCTCCGCCTGTAATCCCCGGCAGGTAGAAATCGAGAAGGACAACATCGAATGCCCCCGCCTTTTTGACAGACTCGAGTGCTTCCTCAGCGGAGGTGACGCTTTTGATTTGGTAATTGTATTCCAACGATCGTTTGAGGATGTGCTGGAAGGAGAGTGCAACTGCAGGTTCGTCCTCGACGATCAAGATGTTGCGCGTTACCATAGAGTTCTCCGCTGCCTCTCGTGCACTGGGTTCATACGGCGGCTTGAGCCTTTGTCCAGAGGTGTTGTACGGCGCTGGGAGTATAGACCGCCACTGTCGCGATAAAGCTGCGTATTCCCCCACACACGGTGCTGGCTCTTCCTGAAGATAATAGCAACTTTTCAGAGAAACGCAACCATATTCAGCTTCTTCGTGACACATCGCACAGGCAAATTCTTAGCCGCCAGTGCCAAAGGCGATCCGTCTGACGATGGCCAACAGGGGACTAATCCTCCTGCGGGGGCGGCCCCGTTTGGGCTATTCTTGGAGAATGCGGGTCGAGCAATCGATCCCTTTCTAGGTTTGGGAAGAGGCTCAAGACGCTTCCCAACCGTAGGAAAGATCGCATCTCGGTGGCTGGGAAATCAAGGGAACCCGGCTTGCGTTTCCCACTCTCCAATCGGCATAGTTTTTGACGATTTTGCGAAGGGGTCTAGAACACCAGAAGCGTCCTCTGAAACGGGCCCAAGTCGCGCTCCGTCAGGTTTGGTGGAAGGATCCATCTCCTCTCTTCCGATCCAATTGAGGGACTCGTGCGATACGAGGATTGCAGGTCTGCGCAGGAGTATGAAATGCCTTCGAGAAGAACGTCACACGTTGTACTACCTCTCATCATCAATCACCCTCTGAGTGCAGAACTATGAATATTGGCATTCTCAAAGAAGAAACCTCCGTTGAGCAACGGGTCGCTTTGTCGCCGGCTGGCGTCGAGGTCCTGACATCGGAAGGACACAACGTTTTTGTTCTTCATCAAGAGGGCGCGCGGGCAATTTTCCGCGATGAAGATTACCAGATGGCCGGTGCCACGATCACGTACAGCCCGGAGGAGATCATCAGCCGATCTGACGTGGTTCTCAAAGTTTTGCCCCCGAGAGATGATGAGCTGAAGACATTGAGAGAAGGGCAGACGTTTTTTTCCTTCCTGCATCTCGCCGTGTCCCGGCGCAAGGTTCTGGAAAAACTGCTTGAGGCCAAGGTCACTGCGGTCGCTTTCGAGCTGATCGAAAATCAGAAAGGGGACCTTGCGGTTTTGCAGGTGATGAGTGAAATCGCGGGGCAGATTGCTATTCAAGCGGGGGCACATTTCCTCCAGGCGAGGCAAGGCGGACGTGGCACATTGCTTGGGAGTATCCCGGGCATTCCGCCAGCCAATGTTGTGATTCTTGGAGCTGGTACTGTAGGAAGGACGGCAGCGCGGGTGGCGGTTGGCATGGGTGCAAACGTGACGGTGCTTGACAAAGATCTGATTCGGTTGCGGGAACTGGAGCATCTCTTGCAGTGGAAGATCAGCACAAGCATGGCGACAAGCTATCATATTGGAAGAGCTGTGCGGTTTGCGGATGTTGCTATTGGTGCAGTGTTGCTCAAAGGCGAGAAGGCCCCACACCTGATCACTGAGGCAATGGTCAAAGATATGAAGCCTGGTTCCGTCATCATCGATGCCTCCATTGACCAAGGAGGATGCGTCGAGACAAGCAGGCCCACGACCGTCGATGACCCGATATTTGTCACCCATGGGGTCATCCATTACTGTGTGCCGAATATGCCGGCCGTGGTGGCTCGGACCGCGACGATGGCTTTGACGAACGCGGTGCTGCCATATATTCAAGAAGTGGGTGAAGAAGGAATGGTGAATGCTTTACTTCAAAACCCCGGCCTGGGAAAAGGTGTCTGTACGTACCAGGGAGTCTGCACGAACGAAGCTATTGCGCGAATTTTTGACTTCAAACCACAGCCCATCGATGTGCTCATTAAGAACGCGGTTTGATACACCAGGATGTGAGCGTAGGTTATGAACTGGCTCGATCAATACAAGAAGAAAGTCGTGTCCCTCGACGAAGCCGTTTCGGTTGTTAAATCTGGGGATCGGATTTTCATCAGTGGAAATGCTGCTACACCCACTCTGCTGGCGACTGGACTAGCGAAGAGGAAGGATGAACTGACCAATGTTGAAGTGAACCATATTCTTGTGTTGGGCGAAGATCCGCTCTCGAAGCCCGGCATGGAGGAGCACTTCCGTCACAATTCATTGTTTGTCGGTGCTGCGGACCGTGAGGCGATCGCGGATGGGCGATCGGACTATGTGCCGGTCCATTTGTCCGAAATTCCGGGGCTCTTTTTGGATCGCATTGTGCCGATCGATGTTGCGTTTGTTCATCTTTCTCCACCCGACGAACATGGGTTCATGAGCTTCGGGGTTGAATGCGCTGCTTCCAAGGCTGCTGCCGAGAGTGCAAAGATCGTCGTCGCCCAGGTGAATGAACGTATGCCTCGGACGTTGGGCGATGTCTTCATCCACTTTTCGAGAGTGCACAAGATCGTGGAGTGTTCAGAGCCTCTGAAAACGCTGAAGGAAGGCAGTCCCTCCGATGTCGAACGGAAAATTGCGGCTCACATCGCAAATCTCGTCGAAGACGGGTCGACGCTACAGCTAGGCATCGGTGGCATTCCGGATGCCGTTCTGGCGCTGCTGGACGGGAAAAAGGATCTTGGCATCCATACCGAGATGGTCTCCGACGGTGTTGTGAAGGCGATTGATCGGGGAATTATCACGAACCAGAAGAAGACTCTTCATGCCGGGAAAGTCGTCGCGACATTCGTGCTGGGATCGAACAGCCTCTACGAGTACGTGCACAACAATCCATTGTTTGAACTGCATCCCTGCAGCTATACGAACAACCCGTTCATCATCGCACAGAACGTGAAAATGGTCGCGATCAATTCCGCGATTGAGATCGACATCACAGGCCAGGTCTGCTCAGATTCGATTGGCAGACGCATCTACAGCGGATTCGGAGGCCAGGTTGATTTCATTCGGGGGGCTGGCTATTCGAAAGGAGGGAAGCCGATCATCGCGCTCTCCGCGACGGCAAAAAATGGTGAGTTCTCCCGCATTGTCCCTCAACTGAAGCCGGGTGCCGGCGTCGTAACGACTCGCGCAGATGTTCACTATGTCGTGACGGAATTTGGTGTAGCTCTGTTGCACGGAAAGAACCTCCGGCAGCGCGCTGAAGCGCTCATCGCGATTGCACATCCAAAATTCCAGCAAGAGCTTGAACAAATGCTCCGGAAGCCTGAGCGCAAGGAAACGCGACAGGAAGTGCCCGCATAAGACGCTCGGCCCGACCTTACTCTTCCGGCCATCGCGAAAACACGAAGTCCGGTGAACGCGAAACGTTGCACCGGACTTTTTTGTAGAGAGCTCGTGGCTGGATCTCTTATCGGATTGTCTGCTCCCAATAGACGGTGTTCGCGCCCTGATTGAAGAGAATGACCTGCTTTGGTACAATCGCGAACCGTGATCCTTTTCTTGTTTCACCCTGACCGAGATCGATCATAAAGCGGACCTTGAAGTAGATGTTGGCTTCATCGTTTTTTGCGGCCTGCGCAATGTCACGTCCCACTTGCCAACGAAAGTACGGGCTGAACTTCAAGTAGACGGAGGATGTGCGATATCCTTTCTTGATCGAATCGGCGAGTGCAACATAGGAATTTGGCGGCACCTCAGTCAAGACTGAGGGAATGTTGTAGGGGGCCTCGATGACCATTGGACAGCTGACGCTGTAGATTTGATTGTCGGCGTCAAATTGAACAAGACTCGCCTTGAGAACCACACCGATGACACGTTGGTCGTACTTCTTTTCCTTGACATACTTCGTAATCTTGGCGAGATATTGTTGTCTTGCCTCGACGGACCGTTTCTCGAATTCTGCCGTAGTCTCGAACTCGGTTTTCTTCCCGATTGCGTTTGTGTAATTGTCGGTCTCTTCCTTCAGGAATGTCCACGCCTCCTTCAGGATAGCAGTGAATTCGATCGGAGACAGGTTGTCCTCCGGCAAGGGTGTCCCCGGCTTCGTCTGCGTTGTTTGAGAGGAGAGAAGTGATGGGATCGCAGCAAGGGTGACCAAGAGCGCGATGTGACGAATGAACTCCGTGAGTGACGTTCTCATAGATGCCCCCTAATGGCTTTGGTGGTTCCTGTCTTTCGGCGATGCCTTCATACGAAGCGCCTTCTCACGTAGATTTGACCCACAATCCACGACCCCGGAATCGAGTTTGCATTGTTCCCGACCTCAGGGTTTGACGGAGAGTCCACCTCAAGGAGAATGCGCTCTCTGCTATTGCACTGCCTCAAATATACATCTTTTCTTTGAATTTGTGTAGTGATTTGTCGCACGCATTCCTGTCTGGCAGGGCAAGGCCGTTTGGTCCCCTAAGGGTCTTGACTGATCGGTGGCAATGCCAAAAGGCCATCGCAGGACATCGACTCTCCGAGGCTCTCGAAGATGGTGAGATGTTGGGGCAGAATATCGGCAAGGGGTGCGGAACGCTCACCTGCCATGGTGTCGGATGCACCCGACCTGCTGTGATGGTCGCTAGGGTGAAGCCCAGAGCTTCATGGACCTGGTTAATCTGGAGAGTTCTTCAGCGATGATTGACTGAGTCTTCGGGTACTTCGAGCGCGCCGGCGCGCGATGTTCTCACTCACCAGCACGTTCAGTGTGTCAAGGTCATACAGGAACACCTGCTCCAGTTCCTTCGCGAATGGGTCGATGTTGCGCGGCGTACCCAGGTCGATCAGGAACAGTGTGCTGCTGCGTTGCCCCTTGCCAACCTTTTTGATATCCTGTGTCGCGAGGACGAACGGTGCAGCTTGAAGAGAAGAAAGAACAATGTCTATATCCGACAGCTTCTCACGGAAGGTGTCGAACGTAAGCGGAATCCCGCTGAGTGATTTGGCCAGGTTCTCTGCACGCTCGGCAACGGGGTGCGTGACGTAGAGTAAGCCGATCCCTCGTTCCAGAAGGCGCTGCGCCGTCAGCTGTACGGTCTCGCCGCCGCCGATGATGAGTGCTTTTTTACGGTTCAGTTCGTCGAAAATGTGTTGCGCAAGTTCCACAGCAGCGTGGCTGACAGAGATTGCACCCTCGGAGACCATGGTCTCGCTGCGTGAGCGGTCGCTGCACCGGAATGCCGACTCGAAGAGTTTTTTCATCAATGGTCCGGCCGCTCCGATACTCTGGGCAAGTGTGCAGCTGGCTTTCACCTGCGTCAGAATCTCGACATCTCCAACGATCATCGAATCGATGCCGGCAGCAAGACTGAACAAGTGCTCCGCAGCACCGCGTCCCGCATGGGAGAAGAAATGACCCGCGGGAACGTTCTCTTGCACATGTTTCTGGTGCCGCAGGAATTCGATGAGAGAGTCTGTCGTCAGTTCAGTCTGATCGCTCGAGGCATAGAGCTCAGTGCGGCTGGGCGTTGAAATGAGAACAGACTCCGTGAATCCGAGTGCTTTCACCTGTGGCAATGCGGCAAGGATCTCCTGGTCCGAGAACCAAAGCTGCTCGCGCATCCCAAGCGGCGCGGTGAGGTGCGATATACCGACACAAGCCAAGTTCACAAGAACAATCCCGTGCTCAATGCTCTAGTAGAACCGGTGAAAACTGCTGAAGAACAAATTGATGATGGTCATCGAAAAGAGTGCAACGGCGAACGCACAGATGGAAAGGACCATCAGGACCCGACCGCGCAGAATCCCCCGTGCCTTGGCAAGGATCCCGACTCCATAGATCAGCCAGATGACGGCCGTTCCCATGAGTTTCGGATCAGCGTAGGAATAGCCAGGGAATGCATGCGGAAGCCAGATGGTGCCGGCAAGAATAGCCAGGGTGAGAAATGTGAAGGCCAGCGTAATCGCGATGAAGGTCATTCTTTCAAGCGTCTCGAGGTTCGGCAGCTTCTTGTAGATGACGCCAAATCGATGTGCCTTGATCTCGTGATAGAGCATCAAGTAGAGGAGACCGTACGCAGCAGAAATGGTGATCGCGGCGTAACCGATAAGGGCGCATGTGATGTGAAGGCCGAACCAGCCGCTCCTCATGATTTCTGGAACCTCCAGACGCTGCTGGATGAACAGTGAAGACCCAAGTTGGAAGAAGAATGCGATGTTGAGGATGAAGTATCCGGTTTCTTTTGTCTTTGATCGTCGCTCGATGATCGTGTAGGTCATAGCTACAGAGAAGGCGAGCACCGAGAGGATTTCAAAGATTGTAGTGACAGGGAGATAGTCGAAGGAGATCGTCCTGGCCATGAGATACCCGAGGTGGATAACAACAACCGTAAACAACAATTTGCCCTTGAGCTTCTTGGCCCACTGGAGATCCTTGAAGAAGGCCTTCCCGTACGTCCAGACCAGCGCGAAGTAAAGGACTGGGAGTACGACATTCAAGATATTGATCAGGATGTTGCCCTTTTCTTGTCTGGGTTTCCTTTGATTCATGAGCAATCTAGACAAATGTCGTATCAGAAACAAGAATGCATACTTCGAGGAGTATCATCTTCAGTTCTGGACAATTGATTTCTGATCTTGAAAACTACTTGCCTTTCGGAACGTTGACTAATATATTGCCGCGGTCTTCAACTGTCTTCTTGAAAGATTCAACCAGTCAATGAAGGATGGTGTTCATGGAAACTGTTCTCGCGTATCTCGAAGAAAACAAGGATCGCTTCCTGGGAGAGCTCAAGGAGTTTCTCTCGATTCCAAGCGTCAGTTCACAGAGTGATCACAACAACGATATGCGCCGCTGCGCAGAGTGGGTTGCCAGTCAAATGCGAACCATCGGGCTGCAGGATGTCCAGGATCATGGAGACTGCCGGTCACCCCGTCGTGTACGGCGATTGGTTAGGTGCTCCGGGGAAGCCGACAGTATTACTCTATGGCCACTATGATGTGCAGCCAATTGATCCCATAAACTTGTGGACATCACCTCCGTTCGAGGCCACGGTGCGCGATGGCAATTTGTACGCTCGCGGCTCGACTGATGACAAAGGCCAGGTGTTTGCACACTTCAAAGCTCTTGAAGCGTACATGAGAACCGCCGGGAACCTACCGGTGAACTTGAAAATCATCGTCGAAGGTGAGGAAGAGATCGGAAGCGAGCATCTTGATGATTTTGTGAAAGATCAAAAGGACCTCCTGAAAGCAGGATCTGGTCATGATCTCAGATTCCGACATGTTTGCGAAGGGTGTTCCCTCCGTCTGCTACGGATTGCGCGGGCTGGCGTATATGGAAGTCGAGGTGACGGGTCCGAACAGCGACCTGCATTCAGGTTCATTCGGAGGTTCGGTTCACAATCCGATCCAGGCGCTGACAGAGATCATCGCTTCATTACATGACAAGAATGGAAGGATTACGATCCCCGGTTTCTATGATGACGTTCGCCCGTTGTCGAAAGCTGAGCGCGCTGCATTCAAGAAGCTGCCATGGAACGACAAGAAGTATTCGAAGTCATTGGGGGTGGAAGAGCTCTATGGCGAAAAGGGCTTCACGACACTCGAACGATTGTGGGCCCGACCGACACTGGAGTGCAACGGCATCTGGGGAGGTTACACGGGCGAGGGTGCAAAAACCGTTTTGCCATCGAAGGCATTTGCTAAGATCTCCATGCGCATCGTCCCTGACCAGACATCGCAAAAGACGGCAAAACTGTTCGAAAAGCATCTGAAGAAGATCGTCCCAAAGACTATTGACCTGAAAGTCCGCACGTTGCATGGTGGCGAACCGGCGATTACGCCGATCGACAGCCCCGGCGTGCAGGCAGCTGTCGCAGCATTGCAGAAGGGTTTTGGGAAGAAGCCTCTCTATCAGAGGGAAGGGGGGTCGATTCCGATCGTCGTTCAGTTCAAGAAGCTGCTCGGCATTGACACGGTTCTCCTCGGCTTTGGCCTCGCGGAAGGGAATGCCCATGCGCCGAATGAGTTCATTGTTCTGGAGAACTTCTTCGGAGGCATTCGGACGACTGCGCATTTCTACAACGAGCTTCCAAACTACTGGCGGAGAGGCCGCAAGAAACACTAACGACCAATGATCCATG
>CAVUAC010000021.1:0-38052 GCA_963739335.1 uncultured Bacteroidota bacterium
GGACCACGATCATCGCCGCCGAGCAGCATGGTCGCAGCTGCTACGCGATGGAAATCGAGCCGAAGTATTGCGATGTGATTGTGACCCGATACTGCAATCTCGTCGGCTCAAACAAAGTGATTCGCAATGGCAAAGAGATCGACTGGAAAGTCTGAGCAACGGAAGCCTGAAAAGATTTATCAGCGCCGATGGGCGAATCAATACTCACAGGTCTGGACGGACGCAACGATTGAGGCATCTGGCCGATGATATGCTCGAATGGTTCGGCAAGAAGGAGAACATCTGGCTGAAAGACTTCTCGGTCGAGAGGATGGTTCACTTCCAGAGATTCGATGAGTGGGCAGACCGTAACGGATACTTCGCTTTCGTCTTCTCATTCTGCAAGGCGATGCAGGAGTCCAAGCTCGTCAGGCTCGGACTCTCGAAGAACTTCAACGCCAGCATGCCCATCTTCGCCCTGAAGAACGTGGCGGGTTGGCGGGATGTGAGGGAGTTGACGGGGCCGGAAGGACAGCCGTTGATCCCATCAAGTAAGGACCCATTCGATGAACTCGCAAAAGTCTGTCTTGCGGTTGGCGTCACATTTTCGGGAAACCATGACGGAAACGGAAGCGAGAAGGGCGCTCGCTCTGGCAAAGCAGGTGCTCTGGAGAAGGGAACCCTTGAATACCTCGTTGAGCGATTGGGAGTCAAGCGTGAATCGATCCAGTGGTCATTGCTCCCTGAATACAGGTACGCACAAGTGGGATGGAGATGTCGATCCGTTGCTTCGCGTGCTCGATGCTGTGGCTCAAAGTCAGTGGGTGGGCGTTGAGTCGGGCGTTAGCGTTGGCAAGACGTTCCTCGGGGCGTGTCTCGTGTTCTGGTTCCTTGAGTGCTGGAGGAATTCAACCGTTGTCACGATCGCCCCTAAGAAAGATCAGCTTGCCCTCCACCTCTGGCGTGAGATGAACCTGATGTGGCCGCATTTCGCACTCGGCCAGATGATGACCACGGAACTGAGACTCGATCCGAGGCCGAAGGTTTGGGAGGCGACGCAGTTCGTGGCCGGCGTCAAAGCTGAAGAAGTGCAAACAAGCGCGACGAAAGCTCAGGGGTTTCACAACGAGAATATGCTCATCATTTGCGAAGAGACACCTGGAATACATGAGGCAGTGATGACGGCATTCGAGAACACGTCGACGGCTCCGCATAACGTGATCGTAGCGTTCGGCAATCCAGACAATCAGGCAGACACGCTGCACCAGTTCTGCAAGCGCAAGCGCGTCGTGCCGATCCGCATTTCCGGTTTCGACCATCCGAATGTTGTCTTGAAAAATCCCGACTTCATTCCCGGTGCTCAAACTGCATTGGGTCTTGAGACGCTGCTCGACAAATACAACCGGAACCAGAAGAACCCGCTCTATGTCAGCCGCGCCCAGGGGTTATCGCCAACACAATCGAAGAACTCCCTTATCCGATGGGAGTGGTGTGAGGCAGCGGCAAGACGAAAGCCGGAGCAAGCAATGTCCGGCCCTCCTGCACTTGGAGTTGACGTGGCAAACTCCGAGGCGGGAGATGAGGCCGCAGTCGCTCAAGGTGTCGGGGGATTACTTGAGCAGGTTGAATCTTTCCCGTGCCGCAACGCGAGTTTGCTCGGTTCTGAAGTCGTGTACGCGAGAATGACGAAAGTTGATATCGAAGGCCGGAACATAGGTGTTGACGGTGTGGGAGTGGGAGCCTCAACGGTCAACAAACTGATCGAAATGGAAGTCGATGTCGTGGACATTCAGTCGGGGGCAGGTCAGGTCGAGATCCCAGACCGAAGGATGGTCGAGCAGTTCAATAACCTGCGCTCTCAAGGCTGGTGGCTCTTGATGCTGGACCTCCAAGACCGCAAAGGCGGGATCGTTCTGCCTTATGACAAAGAATTGTTCGTGGATCTGACGACTCCGACGTGGGAGACGAGATCGGGCAAGATTTGCGTTGAGTCGAAGGAATCGATCAAGAAACGTCTTGGTCGCTCCCCGAACAAAGGCGATGCCGTGATGTATTGGAACCTGGTCCGCCGGGGCTGGCTTGAGCCGAGGACATCGGGTGCTCTGCAATTTATGTCGCTTTGAAAGGGATTGCGATGACCTTGCCGAAATGGTTGAAGCAGTTGAACCCGGTGAGTTTGTTCTCTCGTTTCGTGACCTTTACAATGCCTCAGTTCATTGCAAGCTGGATGAAGGCAGACACGGCTTCATTCATCAGCAAGGGATATTCCTCGAATGTCTATGTCTTCTCGGCGGTCAACCAGATCACGACGAAATGTGCGTCCATCCCGTGGCGAGTCTATCGCATCCGGGAGCAGAAAGCATTCAAGCGATACAAAGCGGTCCAAGCCGAGCCATTGATGAGGCGCTCTGCGTTGGTACGCAAGCTCAAAGAGCAATCACTCGAAGCCGACGATTCGCATCCGTTGAACAAGTTGCTCATGAAGCCGAACAAGAACCAGTCCTGGACTCAATTCGTCGAGTGCGTTGAGGCATTCAAAAATATCACAGGTGAAGCATTCGTGTTCGGTGCTCGTGCTGAGACTGGAGACCGCAAAGGCAGAATTCTTGAGATGATGCCGATGCCCTCTCAGCACGTCACGATTCTTCAACCGGAATGGCCTCTTGAAGTCGCGGGGTATCGCTACAAGAACTCGGAGCCTGAGAATCCAGCCAATGTGCTCCACCTGAAGTATTTCAATCCGCTTGATCCAAGAATCGGAATGTCGCCTTTGGTGGCGGCGGTCCGGCCTGTGACGCAATCGAACTCATATTTTGAATGGAACACGGCTTTAGTGCAGAATATGGGGCGCATCCCTGGGATAATCCAGGCAAAGGTGACAAAGATTGACGAGAAACAACGGGACCAGCTTCGCGAACAGTGGATGGCAAGTCAAGCTGGGGCACAGAATGCGGGCATGCCTTTTATCATCGGCGGTGAGTTTGACTGGAAAGACACTGCTTTCAAGCCCCACGACCTGGACTGGATCGAGGGCTTCAAGCTGACGGCCTCGCAGATCGCAATGGCTTATCAGATTCCCCCGGAGTTGCTCGGAGACTCCGAGCACAAAACATACAACTCAACTCCAGAGGCCATCCGGTATTTCTATTTCGGGAAAATCATCCCCGAAATGGACGCGTTCCGGGACGAGCTGAACAAATGGCTCCTGCCGGCTTACGAGACTCAACCGAACCAGTTGTGGCTCGACTACAGCATCGACGAAATCGAGATTTTGCAGGAGGAATGGACGGCAGTCCACACCCGGGCGCTTCAAGCATTTCAGGCGGGAGCGATCACGCTCAACCAGTTCCTTTACGAGACGGGACGCTCAGAGATCGGAGCTGAAGGCGACGTCAGGCTGATACCGATGGGTTACACACCCTGGGACCCCGCGGACCTCGGAGGCCAGCCAACCGAGGGGGATATCCTGAAGATGATTGATTGGCCTGATGCGGTTCAGGACTACGGTGGAGGAAATGGACATTGAATATTCACGTCCTCAACCTGAACGCAGAGCAGAAGCAGGAACTCTGGAAATCGATGAATCAATCCAGGCTGAGGCTGGTGAGATCGGGACACAGGCTCGTGAATAAGGCGTTGAGGGAACAGGTGAAAGAAGCGGTCAAAGCGGCGAGTGAAGTTCAGACTGCCCGAGGAAATGAAAGGTGCTGCACTCTCTGCGATCGACAAATCAAGCGGGAAGATTGCCGCGGCTCTTGCATCGATCGATTTTTCAGTCACGCCTCAATTCGCTAGGGCAAGCTACCGCGGAGTGCAGCGAACGATTGGCAAGGCTCAAGAGAAGGGCAAACAAGACGATCCAGTTGAGTCTTTGTTCATCTCAAGAGTCCGGGCGTTCATTCAGACGGAGGGGGCGAAGAAGGTTCGCAACGTGCAGGAGACAACAAAGAAGCGGATTGCCGGGGCCATTGACAGAGAGATCAGCGAAGGCGGATCAGTGCGGGATATAGCGGACCGCATTTCAGTCGATCAAGAGCTTGCGATGATAAACTACCGTCGGGCAATGGTCATCGCTCACACAGAAACGATCCGGGCCTCTAACTGGGGGTCGATGATGGGCGCTCAAACCGCAGGCGATGCAGTAGGCTTGAAGCTCGACAAGGTGTGGATCTCGACGATGGATGCAGCGACGCGCAGAATCGAAAGCGGAGGTAGCGGACGCAATCCACAATTCGATCACATCCTGATGAACGACAAGACGGTCGGAATGGCGGACAAGTTCCAGGTCCCGATGTCGCCTGGGGGTTATGAGATGCTCGACTATCCGGGTGATCCGTCTGGCAGCCCAGGCGATACAATTTCGTGCAGGTGCACAATAGGTTACGCGACAGCAGGAGGATGAGACAATGAAAAAGTGGACAAAGGCCGAAGCCATCGCGTGGCTCGTCAAGAACGATTTCAAGCACGGCGACTACGACCACATGGCGAACTGGCACTCGTTCAGGCAGACCGATCCGGGGCAATATGATCGGTTCACGAATGGGAGTCCGGCCTCCGGCATCATGTTCATCTACGGCTGGAAGGGAAGCAAGAGTGAAGTCCAGTCTGTCCGATTCTATCACGGCGAGGAAGATTCGAAGGCCGCTCTCAATCCTGCTCTGGCCGCGATCAAGGATTTTGTCCGCTACAAAGATACGCTCGGTCATCAAGGAATGCCCGCGTCGATGACGCTTAAAGACATCGACAAGAAACAGGGCATCGTCCAGGCGTATGCTTCGGCATTCAATGTCGTGGACTCCGACAACGAGATCATCCGGCCTGGGGCGTTCAAGAACACGATCGAGGCACGGGGACCGAAGGGAGCGAACCGAATTGCATTCCTGAAGCAGCACCGCGTGGACTATCTGCTGGGCAAGCCCAACGTACTCAAGGAGGACGAAAAAGGTCTCTACTTCGAGTCGAAGATTTTGCCGACGAGTTATGGGCGCGATGTCCTGATCCTTTACGAGGGTGGGGCAATCAATGAGCATTCCATTGGTTACGATGTGATCGAAAAACTCGAGACCGAGGGGCAACCCCGGGAATTGCTCGAAGTCCGATTGTGGGATGTGTCCGCGGTCGTATGGGGTGCGAACGATCAAACACCATTCGTCGGGATGAAGTCCGTGGAAGATTTTGTCAAAGCGCAGGCGCAGGTTGAAGCTATGAATCGGGTGCTTGCGAAAGAAATTACCGATGACACAGCGTTTCAAATCGAATATCTACTCAGGCAAATGGAGCAGGGCATGATCGACTTCTTGAAGGGTTACCAGGTGCAAAGCCCGGACGGGTCCAGCTTGCGCTCGCTATTGGAACTCTCGCATTCAGATGTCGCTCGAATGCTCCGCAAACAGCTTGACGATATGGAGCAGTTCATTCATTCAATCTGAAAGGAGTAGCAGCGATGGACGCGATTCTGCAGTTGGTGATGGTCCTCCTGCTCGTTGGCACGAGTTTTCATCTGTTCGTGATTCCGATGGAGCAGAAGTTGACCTTCAAGTGGGCGGCAATCCGCTCGTGGTTCCATTTTTACGGGGATCTGGCGTTGGCCATCCTCAGAAAAATCCCGGTCCCTTATGGACTGGAGGTGACTCCAGAGGTGAAAGAGATCAAGGAACTGGTTGAGAAACAAAGTGTGATCTGGGAGGGGGTGAAGCAGAGCCTCGAAGAGCAAAAGAAAGAAGTCAAAAAGCTCGGAGAAGGCTCGGCTGAAGTGAAGGAAAAATTAGAAAAACAGGTCACAGACTTCGGCAAGACCGTCGATGAAGCGAGGCAACTCGTCGTCAAGACGAATGAGCGCGTCGATGAGTTTGAGGTCCTGCTGAAGAAAAATAAGTACGGCGGATATACGCCTGAGAAATCAATCGGTCAGATTGTCGCCGAGAGCGAGGAAATGAAGGAGTTCGCAGAGAAGGGCGGAGCCTCGTCTCGACCGATTCTGGTCAAGAAATTTCAGAAGGATGTGTGGACTGATCCGACGAGTGCCGGTGACTTGATCGTTCCATATCGGGTTCCCGGTATCATTCAGAGAGTCCCGCCTCAACAACTGGTCATCCGGGACCTCCTGAATCCGACGCCCATCGGCACACCCCTCCTTGAGTATGCGCGGGAGACGCTGTTCGCGGGTGAATCCGAGTCGAGTGGTTTCGATGGCAATGCTCAGATCACAGTCGAGAAACAACTGAAGCCGGAAGCCAACCTGAAGTTCACGAAGGAGCAGGTGACGGCGAAGTGTATCGCGACCTGGGTTCCGGCATCACGCCAGATTCTTTCTGACGTTCCGGCACTGACGGGTTACATCAATACGCGCCTGATCTATTCGATCCTTCTGGAAGAGGAACTCCAGGTGCTTTATGGTGACGGTGTGGGCGACAACCTGGAAGGCATCACGCTTCTGGCCGCGGCTTACAACCGCTATCAGGCAGGAGATAATGCCATCGATACGTTGCGGAGAGCAATTACCCAGGTTCTGCTCGCTGGATTCCCAGCAACAGGATTTGTCTTGAATCCCGCCAATTGGGAGCAGATCGAGTTGACGAAAGTGGGAGCAGGTGATGATCGGTATGTGTTTGCCAGTCCAAACGCGTTGCTTCCCCAAAGAATCTGGGGCTTGCCTGTTGCAGTCAGTCAGTCGATGCAGCAAGGCGAGGGGTTGTGCGGCGCGTTCGGGCTTGGGGCGACGCTCTTCATCCGCGAGGATGCGTCGGTTCAGGTGTTCGAGCAGCACGCTGACTTCGCCATTCGGAACATGGTTGCGATCCGAGCTGAGGAACGAGTCATGCTTCCGATTTTCCGACCTCAGGCTTTTGTTTACGGGAGCATTCACGCCAGTTCCTAGTCGAAGGCACTGGTAACTGAAGTCAATTCGAGGGAGGGGTCTTGTGGGTAGGCCCCTCCCTTTGGGGAGAAATAATCGATGAACGGTGTTCGCATAGTCGGTGAAATAGGGATCAATCATAACGGTAATGTCGAGATCGCGAAGAAACTGATCACGATGGCGAAAGAAGCCGGATGTGATGCGGTGAAGTTCCAGAAGCGGACCGTCGCCGTCGTTTATCCGCGCGAAGTATTGGATTCTCCGCGGGAAAGCCCGTGGGGAACGACAACGAGAGCGCAGAAGGAAGGGCTTGAGTTCGGCAAAGATGAATACGACGAGATCGAGCGATACTGCAAAGAAATCGACATTCCGTGGTTCGCTTCGGCTTGGGACTTCCCGAGCCTGAGATTTCTCGAACACTATGATCTGCCCTTCAACAAGATCGCAAGCGCGATGATGACGCACGAAGAATTTGTCACGGCAGTCGCGGAGGAAGGCAAGGAAACATTTATTTCCACAGGGATGTCAACGCTGAAGGAAATCGACGACGTGGTCAGAATCTTCGAGACGTTCAAATGCTCCTATGTTTTGCTGCATGCGGTCTCGGTCTATCCCTGCCCGAATGATTTGTGCAACGTGCTGATGGTCAAGACGCTCAAAGAGCGGTACGGTTGCAAGGTGGGCTACAGCGGCCACGAAGTCGGGGTTCTGCCGTCGGTGCTTGCTGTGGCTCTCGGCGCTGAGGTGATCGAGCGACACATCACACTGGACCGTTCGATGTATGGCAGCGATCAGGCTGCGTCGCTTGAGCATCGAGGACTTGAGCTTCTCGTAAGGGATTGCAGGGCCGCGAGTACGATTCTCGGTACGGGAGAGAAGATGTTCTCTGCAGCCGAGAAAGCTGTGGCCGACAAGTTGCGATATTTCAAAAATCAGGAGTTTGAATGAGAACCGGAAGAAAGGTTGTTGTTTTGATTCCGATACGAGCTGGGAGCAGACGAATTCCTGATAAGCACACGCGGGAGCTCGCGGGATTCTGCCCGGCGGTGCGGATCGTCAATTCGGCTGTTGCGATGCTGCATACTGCCGCGGTCTACGTGGCGACGAACGATGATAAAGTCAAGCACATACTCAGAAAGAAGCCGGTCATTTTCTTCAATCGCAGTGAAGCAAGCGCAGCACCGGAGGCGAGAACGGAAGTCCTAATCGACGAATTCGCCAACCAAGTTAAGTTCGACGACCTGGTTCTAATTCAAGCAACGAATGTCTTTGTCAACGCCTGGCATCTCAACCGGGCGCTTGATCTCTACCGGAAGTTCGACCCGGATACGCTGGCATCGGGCGTCGTGATGAAGCGATACTTCTTCACCTACAACGAGACGATGCACTTGCGGACGTTCCTGGACTCCGAGACGCGGCCCGGGTTGGCAAATACTCACGGCCTGTTCGTGGAGAACGGGGCGTTCTGGATGTTCAAACGAGAAGGCTATCTCAAGCATCATTGTCTCGTTCACGGCGTTACGCTCGGCTATGAGATGCCCCTTGAGTCGTTCTTCGAGCTTGACACGGAGACGGATTGGAAGTTGATCGAGGCCATTGTGAAACAGAGAATCACATATGCAAACACGCAATGACTTCGGCCATTTCCTGAATGCATGCGGCCTGCTCAATGTCGGGGTGGAGGTGGGGGTCTTCGCTGGACGGTTCAGCGAGACCTTGCTTTCGACCTGGGAGGGTAGGCTTTTGATCGGTGTCGATTGCTGGGGATTGAAAGCGCCATATCGTGGACGCGGTGGTCCTGTCGATGGCTTGCTCGCAAGCGAGATCGGGCGCTTGCCTCCTGAGACGCAGAAGTTGATTCGACACCTCAGAACAACAGGCCAGAGCCGTGAGATGTGGATTCAACTTTTCAACGCTTGCCAGATTCGATTGAAGCGATTCGGGGATCGGACTCTGCTCCGCCGTGAGTTCAGCATTGATGCGGCAAATAGTTTCGAGGATGGCTCGCTTGATTTCGTCTATATCGATGCGAACCACCAATACAAAGGGATCACCGAGGACCTCAAGGTGTGGTGGGCGAAAGTGAAGATAGGCGGGCTGATGTCTGGACACGATTATGTTCAGCGGCCTCCCGATTTTGAAGTCAAGCGCGCTGTCGATGAGTTTATTGCAGCCAATGGAATCACCGGCCTCTCGTTGACTGAGGAGCCGCAGTTCAAGAGTTGGTATTTCTTCAAGGTGGGATGATGCGATTTGTCACACTTCTGACGCCTGAGTTTCTTCCTGGGGCTGTCGCTCTTGTGAACAGCCTGAATAAGAACGCGGGCATCGACTATGACCTGACAATCATCAACAGCGGTGGGGACCCGGATGAGATCGAGGAAACGCTCGGACGGAAAGCGAAGATCAATATTATCCCCATTGCGTCGCTCGGAGAGTTCAAGCCGCCAAACAGCAACAATCAGATGATGAACCGACTCATCCCGGCTCTTCAGAAATTGCTCGTGTTCAAGTTGGAATCCGAGGGACCGATGTGCTTCCTCGATGCCGATATGATTTGTGTCGGGGATCTCAGGGGAATCGAGACTTTCTCGCATTTCACGGCGACAATGCTCTTCGGAATCACGCTCGCGAATCCCGTTCACGGTCGGCCTCAATTTTCGACCGGAATGTTTTGCTTCAAGCCATCGCGGGAATTCTTCGACGAGTTGCAGGATTTCGCCCTATCTTACGACGGCCCGATTAGACTCGCGGATCAAGACATTTTGAATCCTTTTATGTGGTCTAGATATCCGAACGACGTTCATCTCTTGAGTATCGAATGGGAAAGATCGAAGCGAGTTTGGTTGATGCACAAAGATGTCTGGCACAACGCGCAGAAGAAGCGATTCATTCATTTTGTCGGGGACAAACCGTGGCTTCCCAATCCCGATTCCGCATACGCGGCGCTCAACAAATTGTGGTGGGAACAATACCAAGATGGTCAGGCGAAGCCAAAAAATGCCGAAGAGATCCTGGAGAAACCGTTGAAGAAAGTTCCCATCGTCCCGAAAACAAAACTCACGGAGTTCCTTGAGGGGAAAAGCGTTGCAGTCGTTGCTCCCGGGGCGCACATCAAGGGATCGAACCAGCGCGAGTTGATCGACAGCCACGATGTTGTTGTTCGTCTCAACCGGGGATTCCCCGTCCAGGCTGGCGTCATTGAGGATGTCGGAAACCGGACCGACATCCTCTACCACATCATGACTGGTCATGCAGGTTCGATTACAACAGACGAAAAGATTCTTGACCGTGCAGTTGCTGAGGTCAAATTCATTGTCAGCGTCCACCCTCGTAATGATAGCTATGTGACTTCTTTTGAGAACCGAATCAATGGTAGGACGGGGTTCGAGGCTGTGCCGCTCTCACTCAGGCAGTTCATTCGGGCTAGGGTGAGAAGCATGCCGAACTGCGGCGTCATCGCCATCGCCCATCTTTTGAGCCAGCCCATCAAATCACTGTATCTCACAGGATTCTCGTTTTACGAGACGGGCTATTACGTCGGCTATCGCAAGGACTGGACGCCCGAGGCTCAGTCAAAATATCGGGGTGTGAGCGGACATCACCAGCCGAGTCAGAAAGTGTTCGTCAAGTGGCTGCTGGAGAACACGAATATCCCGGTGACGATGGACAAGATAATGTCGCTCATCATGGACAATGTGCTTGGATGGGAGGAACAGGCGGCGATACTCAACGCGAAGGCCGAGAAAGATATCCAACTCCGGGCCTTGCAGACGATGAGGCATGGGATCGAGATGATCCCGGTGAATGAGACATTTTTTGTAGACAAGAAAATTGCAATGGAGTTCATCAGAAAGAGAAGGGCGGTGCTCGTGCAATGAAAAAACTCGTTGCGTTGAAAACATTCCACCGCGAGGGGATTACGGTGATCAAAGGCACTCGATATATCATCGAGGATTTTACTGCCAACCGACACCTCAAGGCTGGACTTGCAAAGTTGCAGAGTGAAGAACCAGCGACGGGCAAAGGCCGGGAGCGAAAGACTAAGATCGCCGCGGCCTCGAAGGATAAATAGGAGGGAATCGGAATGTATGCGAGTCTGAACAAACCAGCGCGGTATGCGGAGCGGAAAGGCGAGGGTCTTGAAATCCAGATTGTCACGGCCCCGGCGATGGAACCGGTTACGCTTGAAGAGGCAAAGGTTTTTTGCCGGATCGACACCGACGACGACAATACCATCGTGGAGGGCCTCATCTCTGCAGTCCGGGCCGAGGCTGAGCGATATGCGAACTGTGCATTTCTCACTCAGACCTTGATTGCTCAATGGCTGAGGATGAACGACTATGTGATACTGCCCCGTCCCCCTCATCAGTCAATAAGCAAGGTCGAGGTCTACGACGGCAGGAGCTGGATTGAGATCACGCGGTACGACCAACGCGGGCTTGAACAGAAGCGCGTGTATTTCAACCGATCAACATTCACGCTCACAAGTTATGTCGAAGAATCTGCCCGGATCACATTTGTGGCGGGGATCGCCGATGATATGGACCATCTGAGCGCGGATAAGAAGGCCATCATTCAGCATGCGATTTTCGATTCCGTTGCATACGCGTATCAGAGCAGAGGCGAACAGCAGGAGGGTGGATTGCTTACGCCTGTTTCAATGGCATTTCTCGACAACATCAAAACCTGGGGTTGATCTATGTCGAGCGGATCAAGTGGGACGCCGGAACCGAGGCTCAGGCCGTCCGGCAAGAGACCGAAAATTGGAGAATTGAGGCATCGGGCGATGCTACAGCAGCAGGAATTGTATCAGAGCATGACCGATGGCGAGATGATTGGTCCCTGGGTTGACATAAAGCCGATCTGGGTTGACATCCGCCCACTGTCCGCGTACGAGCGTATTCAGGCGCAACAGGCAATGATGATTGCAACGCATCGGATTTGGATGAGGGCTGTGAGGGATTTGAAGGATTTCGGGGCAACCTTGAGCAATCCAAGCAGGTGCTTCCGGTTCGTCTATGGGACGAAGGTCTACAAAATCCAGGCGCCAATTGATCAGGGTGATTTCTGGGAGTTCGTGACCGTTGAGGAGCAATTACAGACGTGATTCAAAAAGATTGTGCCAGCGACTTGCAGCGAGCGTATTTTTTGGTCTTAACCGAGGCGATTCTCGGCTGTCCACTGTATGATAAACCCCCATCAAAAGCTCCCACGCTTTATGTGACATTCGACGGTGTGGCATCCGGGCCATCGAATAACAAGCAAGACAAGGATGTGATCGCGACGGTGATCTTGACCGTCTGGTCCAGCTTCGAGGGAGACGCGGGAACAAAGATGGTCGCGAATCAGGTCGGTGAGAAGATCGTCGAGGCCATAGACGCGGCGGAGCTTGATCTCGGAAGTGCCTGGAAGCGCTTGAGCACGACCTGGCAAGCATCCCGTCCAGTTGAAGACTACAGTGAGACCCGGAACTGGTATCGCCGAATCGTGACATTCATTCACGAGATCGAGCAGCTTTGATGCCAACAGGTAACTACATATCGCTGCAGGTGAATCAACAGAGTGTCGCGCGGGCGATTTCGCAGCTTACTGCTTATGAGACGCGGAAACGAGCGGCTATCGCCCGTGAGGTTGTGAGTTCGGTTCTTGTGATTGAGACGGGAGCGAAGAGACTCGCCCCGGTTGCAGGCAAAGGGAAGCACGGCGGCCCTCTCCGTTCGAGCATCCACTCGCAGATTCGTTCAGATGGACTTGGCGGTCGCGTCTGGGTCCAGGCTCCTTATGCCCCATACCAGGAATTTGGAACCGGTGACTACGTGGATGTGCCTCCCGGTTTTGAAGATTTTGCGATGAAATTCAAGGGGAGGGGGATTCGGAAAGTCAACATCCTGGCGAAGCACTTCCTATGGAATGCTTGGTCTTGGGAGGCTCCGAGATTCTTTGAGCGCATTCGTGCAATACTATCAGTAACCTAAGCGGCTTGTGGCTTCACGCCCGAGCGCGGCCGCGACGATTAACGGGCGAAACTGAAAGGGTAAGGAAATGCCAAAACGTAAAGGGGCAGACCTTCTGATCTACGTGATGGTCTCAAGCAGTCCAACGCCTATCGCTCATTCGACCGATGCCTCGCTCTCGGTGAACGGCGAGACGATTGACGTGACGACAAAGGATTCTCTAGGGTGGCGCGAACTTCTGGCTGGTAACAAAAACTGGTCGATATCGGGCGGGGCCGCGTTCGCTGATGATGCTTCTTACGGGTTCAGTGATCTTCTTGCGGCAATGAGCGGGGATGAGCAACTTCCCATTCGGATGTCATTCGAGGAAAGCGGCGTTCCTTACTGGCAAGGTAACGCGTATTTGACGAAGCTGGATCTTGCGGCTCCGATGGCCGACAAGGTGACGTTCACCTACACGCTTGAGGGTGACGGCGAACTTGAGGAGACCTCTTAATGAACCGGACTCACGGCTTTGCTGAGATAGAGATCGGCGGGAAGAAACGCCCGGTCAAGTATGGGTGGAATACGTTGATTCTGCTCGAAGAGAAAACAGGGATCAACACCTTGCATCTGACGGGGCTTGACCGGGGCCTGCTCAAAGCGACAGTCCAGACGGCAGTCGTTGAGATTGGTCTCTCTGAAGGTTGTCGCGTGACCGACACGGCGATGGATTTCACGCGAGAGGATGTCGCTGACTGGATCGACGAGGCTGGCGTGCAGAAGGTCGGAGAATTTCTCAAGCTCTTTCGTGAGACAATAACGGACGTCTCGGTAAAGGGATTGAGCGAAGAGAAAAAAAAATCTCTTGGGCTGATGTCCACGACCTTGCCTTCGGGCGACTCGGCCTCAGCCCCGAAGTCTTCTGGGACTTAACCGTCTCGGAGTTCAATTCGCTCGTCAAGGCTTACCGTCGGCATGAGACCGAGGAATGGAGGCGTATGCGTTGGCTTGGTGCTTTGATCGTGAACGTCAACCGCGATTCACGGCGTTCCGCGATACAGCCCCGCGATCTCATGCAACTTCCCGAAGACGAGCCGCAGGTCGAGCGCATTATGAGCAAGGAACGCTTTGAATATCTGAAAGCGCGGTGGAACTAATATGTCGATGCCTGGACAGCTTGCCGGACCGCTTGAGATTGGGATTGGCGCGGACCTTTCGCCTTTCGAGAAGGCAATCGGTCAACTGCGCGCTGATATGATGGGCCTCTCCAAGACCGTCGGCGAAGTCGGCAAAACGCTCGGTCCGGGTTTCAGCATCCCTATGGACAAGGCAAGTGCCTCGGGGAACACTTTAACCGATGTAATCAAAGAGCAACGTTCGGAATTCCGAACTCACTCCTTCATTTTCCGTCAAGGCTTGGGCGCCGTTTCCTCGCTGGCATTCTCGTTCATCGCCCTTTCCTCGGTGACCGGCAGTGCATCCAAAGAGATGCAGAAGGTCAATCGGGTATTCACTTCCAGTTTCTCAACCTTCCACGGTATCACGTTCGCTCTCTCAACGCTCACTCAGTTGTCGAGTGGCATGGCTATGGGAATCGGAGGGATCGTCGCGGCTGGTGTAGGCTTGATTGCGTTCCTAAGCGATTCGACAGATAAGGTGGTGGACCAAAAGAAAGCATTTGACGATTTGATAGGCAGCTACGATGAATGGCAAAAAAGACTAAGCGGCACTGGTGAGGCGAATGTGCAAGTTTCCAAATCGGAAGCTGACGCGTGGACGAAAAAAGTTTCCGTCTTGCAACAGATGTATGATGTTATGGAGCGCGGCAATCTTACCGATGCTCAATCAATCACGCTTATGCAGCACGGCGTTGACATCTACAACAAAACATCTGGCTCGCTCGTCAATCTCTATCTCGCCTATTTGAAGGGAAATAACGCAGAGCTAATTGGCTTGAAGACGGTAGAGCAGGTAAATGATGCTTTACTGGAAGCCATTGCAAAACGGGATGCAGCTCTTGCTAGTCTCCTTGCTGGCGCTACAGCAATGGCCGCGCGAGGAACAATTCTCGGAATGTTGGAGAGTGAGATCAAAGCCCTTGAAATCTACAAATCGCGGGCAATTGATCTCGGTCAGGTCTGGTGGGCCAATGCTCAGATTCAGACCAAGACTCTCGAACTCGAAATGGCGAAGCGAGGGACTTCACTTGAGATAGAAACAAAATATCTTGGGGTACTGCGGGGACAAATCGAAGCACTCAAACTTTCTGAAGGGCTTTACAAGAAGTTCCCCACGCGTTTTGTGCCGACACAGCCAGTCGAAATGATGGATGTGAACAAAATGGGGATCGGCATGCAGATGATTCAGGCTGAACTGCAAGCACAGCAGGGTTTGCGGCAAGCCTGGGAAGAGACTCATCAGATCGCGATGGGTGGGATTGAGGTTTTGAATCAGGGTGTCAGGACTTCGTTCGAGGGTATTCTTGCGATTCATCGGCAAGCAGCCAACGAGTGGGATGCGATCTGGATTTCGATGGAGAATACAGCGGTATCAATCCTGAGCCAGATTGTCACAGAGGCCATCAAAGAAGCGGTCATCAGCAAGGTTTTACAGGCGGCATCTACAGCAACGACAGTCGCCTCGATGGCTGCGATATCGGCGGCAGCGGCTCCCGCTGCAGCACTTGTTTCTATTGCCACATTCGGCACTGCTGCTGCGATTGGTGGAGCATCAGTAGCGAGTGCGCTTGCTCTTGTCGAAGGTCTAGCCACCATCCCAAAACTCGCCGGGGGAGCTGTTGCCTATGGTCCATCTCTTGCGATGGTAGGGGAGTATGCGGGCGCTCGGTCCAATCCTGAGGTGATCGCTCCACTCTCTGATCTCCGCGGTTTGGGCAGCCAGAATGTGCATCTGACGGGAGAATTCAGACTCGACCGCCACGACCTAAAACTCGTGCTTGATGACGTGACAAGAGAAACTGGAAGAGTCATAGGAAGCTGATGGCTTTTGCTCGAAAATATTACACTGAGTTCGGCGATAAGAAAGGCAATGCTTGGGAAGTTCGCTTGCTTCAAGATGATTTCGCAGGAGCTGCTCAAGCGATCACTGCCGATGAGCCGCCTTGCACACTGAGATATGAAGGCGAGGGGTCTTTCCCCTACTCGAACCCCATCCGCGGTAGTCAGCTCACCTATTCTGTCATCCCCGAAGAAAGCGGTGTTGAAGAGAATATTCTCGACATCTTCGAGGCCGACGAAGGCGAGTATCGGATTGAATTGTGGAAGAACGGGGATCTCCAATGGCGGGGCAGCGTCCTAGCCGAATTGAGCGCAGAGCCATTCGCTTCAGGACCTCGTATCTATCAGATCACAGCGACCGACGGTCTGGGCAGGCTCAAGGGAATTGATTTCCTCGACGGTGCGGGCGATCCCTACACCGGCCGGGTGAGCATGCTTTGGGTTATCAACATCTGTCTGAACAAGCTCGGATATTTGCTTCCATTCGCGACTTCGGATGATTGGTTCAGCGAGGCAATGACTCCGGGCGATCCACTCGCTCAGGCTGATGTTGACCAAGCCATCTTCTACGATCCCGACGGCAACCCCTTCGACTGCCTGAAAGTGCTTGACGCAATTTTGAGGCCGAAGAGTCTCACTGTCAAACAAAGTGCAGGCCGTTGGTGGATCGTCCAACAACAGCAATATGCCAAGAACAGTTTCACTCTCTGCTTCTGGAACTATGACGGCTCGTTCGATACGAGCGCCGTCTTCGATCCCCGCGTCACGTTCGACAACATGAATCTGCGGATCGAGAAGGGATCACAGATTCCGCGGTCGAACGCCGTTCGCGACGTCAAGCTCGCATATCAGTCCCGACGCTATGCTCCATTTCTAAATGGCGACATGGAGAAATGGGATGTTGATAGCGGCAATATTCCGATTAATCCAAAATATTGGACCGTCGAGAACGGATCAGTGCGAAGATCAGCGTTTGCCGCGAACGGATTCTATTCGTGCGAGTTTGATCCTGAAACAAGCCATTACTACAACGGACCGCCCCCCGATTACGATAGCTTGACCAGAATCGTCCAAAGCGCGCTCATTGAGATCGATCCGCTCACTGGCCTTCGATTAAAGTTTCATGCAGCGATCAGCGGAGAGTTGCACACAGCCGAGGAAATGGGTTATGCATATGACGATCAAAATTGGTGGAAGGATTTCGATCTCAGTCCGCGTAGTGCTTACTTCTGTTTGCGCGTTGGCGATTATTGCTATTTTGCGCTAACCATTTTTAACAAAACATTCAATGGGTGGATTGAGTCACCAATTGATCTTTGGAATAGAGTTGAGTTTGGAGCCAATTGGACGGATTTTTCTTGTATAACAAATCCGATTCCTCAAGCCGGACTGATGACTCTGAAGTTGACACAGGCTGTTGACGACCGAAAAGCAACGGGAGCAAGTGCGGCTTTGCTGAAATGTTTGCGTTGGGACAATGTATCAGTGGAGTTTTGTTGGAGTCCTTATGAGAGCACCGAACCTCCGAATGATACACAAGCTGACGACATTGAGGAATTAACTACGATCTATGAAGTTAATCCTACTTCCTCTACGGTCGAAGAAGATATTGGTTCTGTTTACATGGGAGATGGCCCGAACGAGCAATCTCTGAGCCGGATCACGGTCGGAGGGACAAAGACTGAGTTCTGGACGCGGAGCGATGAGTCGGATGAAATGCCGCTGATTGAACTCAATCTTTCTGATGATCCTCCGCGCGACGTGGAAACCGAACCGGATCTTCCGCGGCAAACTCCGGGGAGAATATCCTCGCACATCAATCCCTCATTGTCGATGGTTACTACTATGCTTTGACTGGGGCTACATTCGACCCGAAGGGGAATTCCTGGTATGGCGAATGGCGGGAAGTCCGGGATGACGTTGGCTCTTTCCAAAGCTCGCTTGCAGAGTCCCAAGCGACGGGAGTCTTCTCGTCGAGCAGTGGACAAGTTGCCAACCTGATGCAAGTGTCGGATCACGTGGCTCAACTCGGTTCAAGCCGCGCGATCACAACGCTGAGCGCCAATCTTGAATCAGACGTAGCTATCACCTCGGTTCCGATCAACGCGATAGGCGAGCACCTGTTCGATGCCGGCGATACCTGCATCCTGGTCAACCTGAAGAATGGTCACGTCAAGCAGGCCACGATTTCGATGAATCAGGGAGCCGCCGATACTGTCCTGCACATCAACTCGTGGACGCCCGATGAAGATTGGTATGTTGGTTCACTTATCTATCAGAGCGACAAGAAGCTGCTCTCGATGATAATTCAGAATGAGGATGCGATCATCCTTCGTGTTGAGTACCGGTGAGGTCGCATCTCAGTTGACGGTTGAAGCCGCGTCGATCACGTTCGACACGAACATCGTCAAGTCGGACAACTGGAATGGAACGGTCGATGGCTCGGGCAACATCACAAGTTGGGGAACGGTGGGGTGGGCAAATACTGGAAGTGGTCAGGCCAATTTCACAGAGGTCGGACTTGCCACGAGTCAGGGAGCGAAGCGGGTTGAGATTCGTTCGTCTGACAATGAAATGGAGTTTTTTGAGAATGGTGTAGGTGTCGTAAGAATTGGATCGGATGTTAGTGGTGTGGGATATCCAGGAATTGCGGGAGATGGTGCTTATGTTACCTTTTCCGCCACCCCAACTGGTGCCTCCGTTCCTATCATACGAGGTACGAATCTGAGGGCGGGTGGTGGAATTGGACTTGAGGGTTTTGCTTTAACAGCAGGAGCAGGGGCTGTAAATGTTGGTGTTCACGGTTCAGCATACAACAATTTAGGACCAACTGCCTACGGTGGATACTTTGAAGCGGGCGCCGGTGGTTACAAGTCCATAGCAGTTTATGGGAATGCTACTACAGATGGTGGAACAGCTTGGGCTGGCTACTTTGATGGAGGCAATGTCTACGTCAAGAATCAAATTCAAATCGCCGGCGGCACTCCGGGAGCCGGGAAGGTTCTCACCGACGTCGGTGGAACCGGACTGGCAACGTGGGAGGCGATAGGAGCGATTGCAGCAGGTTGGACAGATGATGGAGCGGTTGTGCGGCTCACGACCTCGACGGATCAAGTCATCATCGGAGCGAATACAGGAACAGGTAAGGTCAACATCATCTCAACGACCGAGCAACTTCGGCTTGGATATGATGTCACACACTACGCTCAATTCACCGTAGCAGCCACAGGGCGGCTGAGCCTGAAACTTCAACCAGACAATTTTACCTATCTACACTTTTCAAGCACAGATGGAACAAGCACCTATCTCGGACAGTCGGCGGGCAACACATCTGGAACGGGCGGTGCAAACATCGGCATTGGTGGATATTCGCTTCGCGTAGTCTCAACGGGCACCTATAATCTCGCGTTAGGTTACAATAGCCAATACTCCCTTACGGATGGGATTTACAATGCTTCGCTCGGACCAAGTTCTCTATTCTCAAATGTTCACGGCCAGTTTAATTCAGCCCTTGGGCCAGAAGCTGGTTATTCATCGACTGGAGATAGGAGTGTATATCTTGGTTTTCGTGCGGGCTACTACAGCACAGCATCAGACAAGCTCTTTATCGCAAACACACACCTTGCCACATTGATTGAGGGGGATTTCGCTGCCGGTAGGGTGGGAATCAATGTCACGCCGCTTTCAGCCTTCCATGTCCAATCCACCACCGAGCAGCTTCGACTCGGATATGACGTGAGCAATTACTTTTCCACTACAGTTTCGGCAACCGGTGGTGTGACATTTAATGCCGTTGGTAGTGGTGCCGGATTTTCTTTCACCGATCCAGTCACCGAAGAGCTCGATGGCATCGTCGCACCGGGGACTTCGGGTGTCGGAGTTCCGGTCATAGGAAGCAACATTGTATCGGGTAATCTTTTACTGAATAGCACTGCTGCCCAGAATACAGTTCAAGAGATGTCCCCATCGGTCCAACTAAAGCACTACTCTTGGAATCTAACCAGTGGGGCAAGCGAAGAAAATTCTTGGTATATGACCAACTGGGGGTTCCGAACAGCCGGAACTGCCGGCGGCGTTTTGGCTTTCACCGTCTCGCTGCCATCGAGTGGAATAATTCGCACGCCATTTGTGATCGATGAACAAGGCAGGACAGCAATCGGTTACACGAAGAGTCAGGGTGGCGGCTACTATGGATTTGCCGGCGAGAATCTCGCAACGTATGGAATATTTTTGTGCCAGAATACAGTCATCGGCTGGCCGGACAATTCGATTACCAGCACTCTGCGTGTCACTGGCAATGTTACGTTGGATGGGGCTGGCAATTCTGTTGGAACGATCACAACGGGTGTTTGGCACGGAACTGCGATCACCGATACTTATCTTGCGACGATCTCAACGGCTGGTAAGGTCTCTGGTTCCGCAATCACAAGCGGAACGATTGGTGGCTCAACGGTCATTACCACAACGGGTGTAATAACCGTAAACGACTCAAGCGAAGCACGAGTTGTTAATCTGGTCAATCCAACAACGTCAACCGGCGGTTCGCCAACAAAGTCTTCTCCCGTTCTTGCTCTGACCAATCATTCCTATTCCAGTGGTGACATAGTTTCATCCTGGCTGATTCAGAACCAAGCGTTTTTCACCACCGGTGGCGGTTCTGTTTTGAAGTTCGGCATCGACAGAGCGGGCTATGCTACGCAATGGCCTCTGGCTCTGGACGAAGTCGGGCGGATATGGATGGGGAACTTTTCCGGTCAGAACTGCACGGCAAAACTGACGATACTCAATCCACTCGTTGATCAGCTATGGGTTGCATACGATACGAGTCATTATCTCAGGATTGTTGTTGCTTCTGACGGGGCTGCGACAATAGATGCTGTGGGGGCCGGGGCGAGCGTTACCTTTTCCGATGCCATCAAGATTGGTAATACTGTCAATGCAGTATCTCCGACAAGTCCCAATCGAACGATCACTATGGTTGTCGGCGGTACGACATTATACATCCCAGCAAAGACGACCAATGATTAACCCGAATGGAGTGCTTGTGATTGCTAGTTAATGTTGATGAACAAGTCTAGCGTAAAAATAAGGAGGATTTATGGCTCGCATCATTAAAGTTCCACCGGCAACATTTCCCGTCAACTACATTGATGACTCGGAGGGTGAGGACAAGTCGAAGCGCACGGTCAAGCAGGAGAATTTTTTCTGGTTAATGCTCAAATCCATCGTTCGCGCCAACGTGGCGCGGATGTCGGGGGTAGAAATCCTTGAGTTCGCCGATCTCCACAAGGATCTGATGGATCAGGATGGCAAACCAACACTCAAGGTTGACCGTGAGCAGGAATACGAGAAGCTCAAGGTGTGGGTCGAACAGTTCAAGGGCTGGCAGGGAGGCGTTGAGCATGTTGTTGCGGTCGTTCACGCATTTCGTGAGGCTGAAAAACTCAAAGAAAAACCGCCGAAGGAGAAATCCTGACGATGAAACCCCCGCAATGGTTGAATGGAGGCAGAGGTTGGCTGACGGTAGCTTGGCGAATCGCTTTCATTATCAGCATTGTCGTGATTGTCGCCAATGCTCTGGCAATTCCGGTGCGGAACTTTTTCTGGGTGAGCGAGAACCGAGATTTGATTGAGGTCAATATGCGACGGGATTCTCTCATTATGGCTCGAATCGAAATTACTGAGAATCGAGTTGAGATCCTTGAACGGCTTGAACTCAAGCGTTCGGTTCGCGATAGCGTGATACAGGAGGACCTGGGACTGCTCAAAACGCATTTTGGCATCCCATTAAGGAAGAGAGGCTTGTGATGATTAGCGAAATTCTGATCGTTCTGTTCATCTACCTGCTCGCCAAAGCATTCGGCGATACCTGCCGGGATTGGAAACTTGAGAGCTGGCTCGGCTGGATTGCGCTGCACCTGGGAGCAGAGGAATGGTTCCTCGGAACGGGTGGCAACGTGAGGTGGAATCCCTCGCTGCCGTGGACAGCTGACTGTTGGCACTTGATGGAAACGGTGAAGGCTTGGTGTCTTGTCTACCTTGCCGTCGGCTGGCTGTCGATTCATTGGACGCTGAAGGTCGGACTGGCGCTCGTCCTGCTCTGGTTCGTCGGGCAGTTGTTCGAGCTACTCTACGGCTACATCCTACCGTATCAACAGAAAGGATCACTCTGGCAATGGCTGAGACGGGCCGTGATATTCTGGAAGAAAGAACCAACGGGAAGCTAGCTTGGTTCGACAAGAAGGTCAAGGCGAAGTTCACGCTCTTGTCAATCGCGCTTGTGACGGTCGCTTACTACGTCGTCCTCGTATGGCATCTCGATCTCGACTACTTCACCTATTACGCGGGGTTCATAGCCCTTCTGGTTGCAGGGTACAGTGGGGCCGATGTTGCGAACACGCGGGCGTTTCTGAAATCGAAAGGTAACGCAAATGGCGAACTTCAATAAAGCGTTCGAGCGAACGATGGGGTGGGAAGGATTCCATTCAGACGATCTGACTGACAAGGGCGGCGATACTTATTTTGGAATTTCCCGCGTCCATCATCCCGAAGTCCAGCCCTGGCCACCAACGTTCGATCAGGCGAAAGCGTTCTACAAGGCGAACTATTGGGACACGATGAGCCTCGATGCTGTTGCCTCGGAACGCGCCGCCTGGAAGGTGTTCGACATCGGTGTCAATATGGGCGTCAAAACCGCTGCGCGGTTCGTTCAATACATTCTGGCTGTTGTGATGGACGGCATGATCGGGCCAAAGACACTGGCGGCTTTCAATCTCGCCGACGAATCTGTGATGCTTGGCCGACTCTCGACAATGCAGCATGAACGGTACGCGACCATCATCAATCGCGATCCAACTCAGCAGAAGTTCGCCAACGGTTGGTTCAGGCGGGCCGTCGATATCGCGGAGGATTGGACTTGAGACCCGATAAGATTTTCATCTCCCTTGCGGTTCTAGTTCTTGCACTCATCGCCGGTGCGTGGGCGTGGAGCCACTGGATCGCCAAGCCGAAGATCACGACGAAAGTCGAATGGTTTGAGAAGCCCATCATTATTCAACCGAAATCCGAGTCGCATGTGGGGATGCCCGTTCCTCCTTCCGCGCATCCAATGCGTGAGACCTCCTTGACGGCGTTCCCACACGACTCGACAAACATAGACTCGTTGAAAGCGAGGAACATAGCTCTTGAAGCTCTGCTAGCCGAGAAAACAAACCCGTTCACGACAACATTCGAAGACACCCTTGAATTCAGCGACAGTCTTGTTTCCTTTCGCGGCCGGGAGATTAACACAATTGATTGTGATCCGTGGACGCGCATCATCACGAAGACGCGCATCTTCAAAGACGCGATTCTCAAAGCCGCGCACGTCACGACGATTGAAACCACAACGTCGATCAACTGGTTCGTGACTGCCATCGCGTTTCTCTTGGGAGTGCTCACCGCAATATCTCTCTCCTGAATGTGAGGCGTCCGCGGCGCAACCTGCGGTCCCTCCGAGAGCGGTCTCAGCTACCTAAGCGGCTGAGGCCGTTTTTTATTCCGATCCCGCATTCCATCGTTCTACGACCCCTTAATCGCTCAAATTTGCCCGCCACGAGGTTGAGAATTCAAGTGGCCAGGGGAAGGCGTTTACCCGCCAAAATTGGTTTATTTGAGCGAGGTTCGCCGTGGCATTGACCTGACAATTTCTCAGGTTTTTGGGCGGAAAACCTCATTTCCCTGCCTTACAGAATCACTCCAGGATGGGCCAGGTGAAACGATCCTGAGCGCGGCTATGTATCATTACTCTCTCCGATCCTGCGAAAATCCCTCAAAATCGCAGTCAGCAAAATGCTTACCCTAAAAATAGCGTGATTTCGGCGCATTGCAAACGTGAGGTACCAGTGCATCGACTCCGGCCTCCGGATCATCCGTCCTGGGCATCCCAGGGCCGAAAAATCGACATCCCATGTCGATTTCACTTGACTCTGAGTTAGCAAAATGCTAACTTAATACCAACAGAGTGAGAGAGCATGCCTCAGATACAACATGCCGGATCGGCGACGGACGCCGAGACCATCAGACCGGAGCCAGGTCTCATTAAAGTCGGCACCAAAAATATGCGTAAATCAACGTTAGCCAAACAGTCAATTCTTAGCGCGATCACGCGCGGTAACTATGCCATTAAGTATGAGCACGAGTGCGGATGCTCGATGGATTGGCAGATAGACGCCGATGGCAGACTGGTCAACGATTGCGGCTCAGAGCCTGCTGGGAGGGCAATGTGCTGTATGTCTATGGTACGCCGGTAGCGGAGTATATCCGGTACGAGCGCCCCAACGTGCTCATCGACACAATCACCACCGCCGACGTGCCGGATGAAATATGGGATGAGATGCGGATGAGCGAGATCAGCGAGAGGGGAGAGGGCGTTAATCCGTCCCACGATCAGTTGGAGAGAGAGGCACTGATTGACTATCTGACTGGTCTCAAATCCAACGGTTGGCGAATGTATCGGTACGATGATCGTGGATTTGCAAACGAGTATACATTGTACCTCATCAGCCCGGATTCGGCTCGTCGGGAACCTAACTCAGGGGAGACTATAGACCTGGATACCCTCGACGAGATTGCGGATGTCAACGATTTTGCCGCGCAGCATTTGTACGCTGGCGATGCTGCGACAGAGGCATATAATCAGACCATTGTGTTGCAGTAGGGATGACTGAGAGATTTTCCTCCCTCCGTGCGCTCGCAGATCGGCGGAGGGAGCTAACACAGGAGGCTGGCTATGACAGGCAATGATCTCAAACGGCTACGAATGCGGCTTGGCAAGACGCAGGAACAACTCGCGGAGCTGCTTGGTTATCACGGCAAGCAGCACATCGCCCGGCTTGAGGCACGTGGACGACGGAATTTGCCTTTTGGCGCGGTCACACGTGTTCAGTTATTCGCGTCGTCTTCCAGCATGAATTCGCGTAGATCGACTTCCTTCACGAGCTGAAGAGGAAGGACCCCGGTGTCGAAATAGAGCCGGAGGTGCGTCGCTTAGCGCCGTATTTTTGGCAGAAATCTTCGATTGTGCTGAACATAGGGACCAGTGCGGGGGTGCTCGCAATATAGGGCGAATTGGTGATTTTGCGTTGACGCGCGTCACACCTATAAAAAGAGAAAAATTAACTTGACATTTGTCTGATAATATATAAAATTTGAGCTGCGATTGACGAAGTAAAATTCTGAGTTACTTTTTCAAATGGCCCGAATCAATCGTGCTGCCGAGAGGCGGCGGGTTCGGGCCTTTCTTTTCTGCGCCGGACATGTCTTCACTCAAAAAGATTCACACCGTGGGTCGCCAACGTGCCGATATGCAGGCGACATCTGGCCCGGCAATTATTTCTTCTGCGGCTGAATGAGATGAACACGGTAGTCGAAACTCGAAAGAGTCCCGCGGAGTGGCCCCAGCCGGGGAATAACTGGCCACCAGTCGGCACATTTTGTTTTATGATTGCAATTCTCACGATTCCATTCCTTAACGATCACACTGACAATCTGAAAGCAATATAACGCGCTGGGCGCGTACGCAAATGAATTGCAGAAACAAAGCGGGACGGATGGCAGCGATTAAAATAGAATTGAACGGATTGAACCTCTCGGAACTCCGGAGGCGGAATTTCTGACGCTGATCCTGGCGCAGTATCAGGCCAATCACTTGAACGAGGATGCACGTCAGGCGTTCGCTTCGATGCTCCATTGTTCCGACAAACACATCGGGCACGCTCTCGCCGGTCAAACACACATCGGCGACGAGGCTTGGGCAATCATCACGGCGAAATGTGGCGGGAACGTGGAAAGACTCAGGAGCGAATGGCTCAAAGAGATCAAAGTAAGAGAAGGGGCAACCCGATGACTAACGCCGAGAAAGTCCGAGCGCGTTGGTCGAGGGCCATCTGCGTTCACGGTCGATGGGGATGGGCTGTCTACACTCGCAGGTGGGGAAACCGGCTGACTGGCTGGTTCCCAACGGAACGAGCAGCATGGCGAGGGGCGGTCAAGCATGTTCCACAATGAACTCAACGCGTGGTCGCATCCTGCGGTCAGGCTCAACGGTGCGGCCTGATTCTCCAACCCCTGAGAGAACCACGCGTTTAATTTTGGAGAAACGCTGATGTATTCATTCAATTCAGGCTTCAGCAGATACGACGAGATTGATGCTCTGATTCGCGGATCAGAGACCAAGCAAGAAGTCCGCGAGCAGAAAGAAGAGATTCTCAGGGCTTGCGCTCGCGGGTCAATCACCGTCAGTCAAGCCGAAACGCTGATGGGACTCGCGGAAGAGATTGAGAGGTTGTGTCCACGGAAGTTTGAGACTCAGGTTCTTTCCGAGGCCCAGGTTGAGGCGTTGCGGTCGCCGTTCGATTCCAATCGCGATGGGCTTGACTGATGGTCGCTCGAAATGCCAAACCCGGTCGCGTGTATCTCGTGAGCGGAACGTCCCTCCGAATTAAGATCATCAGGAACCGCGACAATGGACATCTAAGTCAAAATTGCCTCGTGGAAGCCGAGAGGCAAGGGCGTCAATTGATTTCCCAGGGGACGCAACTCGAAGTCCCGAAGCCGGGCAATCGCAGAGGATTTGTGACGGGCGCACAGGCGAGGATCGAACGAATGAAGCATGATCTCGAACTCGGCAATGCAAGACCGAAACCGATCAAGAAAGGACGGAGGCGGAAATGATTGATCGAGAGACTTTCACATTCTGGCTTGTGATGATCTTCGGGATTGATCTGCTCTTCATCACGGCGATTGCTTACCTGATGGACAAGAAGATCAAGTTGTTCCACTTCGCCCGTGGCGAGGTCAAGGGCGAGGAATTCCTCGTCATCACAGACGCAGAGGCGAGCGGGGAATTCAACATCGACGCCGACCTCAAGAACTTGTCGTTGGCTCAAATCATTGCGAAAGCTATGGAGAAGAAGTTCAATGAAGATCAGCAAGATACAACTGGCAAAGCGTATGCCTCACGCGAGGGAATTCCGGCATTTGCGAGCGAAGATCATCAAGGCAACGCAGCTCTCGATGGCGGCGTATCTCGGGATCACATCTCATACGATATGGGCATATGAAACCTGTCGCTCGGCAATTCCGAAGGCCACAATGCTCGCGGTGATTGCCTTGGCTGAGAAGGTCAAGGAAGTCGAAGAAGTAATTTGACCTGGAAGGAGGTATATGGCACTAGCAAGACGCAATCCTGAGGCTCTTGAGGAGCCGAAGCATTCAGATGCACTCGAACTGCCACGGAAGGTCACGCCGAAAAGCCAGTGGCCAGCGAGGGCCCAGATCATCATCGACCGATTGCGCGATGAGTACGACGATCTGACCGCGTTCGTCCTGCTCAAGCAGATGTCGGAGATTCTTGTCGCCGCTATCGACGCTCAATGCGAAAGGGCGATGATGGCGACCCCTGGGAAGAAGGCTGAAGTGATGGGTTGTATTGCCGAGTTGCGGAACCTGCCCACGAAATACGAATACGAGGACCCGCGGCTTGACTCTCTGCTGGCAACGCTCGCTTCTGTGAAGTCCGAGATCAAGGCTCGCCAGGAATTCCTGGAATCGCTGAAAGTCGAGCAGATTCTTCCGGGCGGCGAGATCGTCAAGCCCGCGAAGAAAGTCTCCACAGGTGTCACGCTTGCAATCACATTCCCCAAGTACGGAGGAATCGCAAATGGCTAAGAAGAAAAATGATGTTCTGCCCGCACCAGGAATAATGACAAGGGTTGAGCACAATCAGAATCTGCCCACGGTCATTGGGAATGTTTCCGAGGTGCTTCAACAAGTCCGCCTCATCCAGGAGTTGATGGCTCAGGCGATGAAGAAGGATGAGCACTATGGCATCATCCCCGGGACCAAGCCAACCCTGCTCAAGCCCGGCGCCGAGAAGTTGGGCTTGCTCTTCCACTTCATCCCCGAATTCGAGGGCGATCTCCTTCCGCGTGATCTTGGCAACGGACACCGGGAATACATTATCAAATGCACCTTGCGGAAATACGGGACTGATGAGATTGTTGGCCAGGGTGTCGGCTCCTGCTCAACGATGGAAACGGAAATATCGCTTCCGCACGGGCGAAGTCAAGACAACGGGGCAACCTGTTCCGAGTCGATATTGGGCGAACCGGAAAAGCGATCCGAAGAAAGCCCAGGATTTGATCGGTGGAAAAGGTTTCGCAGTTCGTAAGGTTGATGGCAAGTGGGAAATCGTTCAGCAGGAGAAAAAGTCAGAACGACAACCCCGCCGATGAATACAATACCGTCCTCAAAATGGCGAAGAAGCGGGCACATATCGACGCGATGCTAACAGCGACCGCGGCGAGCGACATCTTTACGCAGGACCTGGATGAGAAGGGTTTAGATGGCGAGGCCGAGGAAGGAAAGGCCGAACCAGAATCAGAGCCTGAGTCCGGCCAAAATGAACCTCCTGCCGCACGGAAGGACGAGAAACAACCCGGCCAGTTGTTTGAATCCCTCTGCTCTCAGGTCAAAGCCGCCGGGGACCTTGAGACATTGAAATCGACTTGGGATGAGATTCAGGCCGACCGGAAATTGATTACGCCCGATGAACGAGCGAGTCTGGATGCGCTGAAAGAGATTCGCAAGAATCAACTGTCAAAGCAGGAATCCAAGCCGAACCCCTCGGGTATGACTGAGGAACAGAGGCAGGAGAATCTCATCATCCGGGCTATAATCAAGGGTGTGCAGACGGTTGAGAAATTGCCAACTATTGCCGAGCGGATTTCTCGGTCGTACGCTGATAAGAAAGTTACGAAGGACCAGGCGCAGGAACTTAGCGACTTGCTTGAGAAGAGGCAGGGGGAGTTGAGCAAATGAGGCGCGATCTCTGGTTCGCGGCCCGTCTCGCCGTGGGAGATGCGGTCCTGCTCTGCTCGGGTGTTGCCATTGTTCTCTACGGGCTAATCCTGCTGATATTTGGGTTCCCGCCAGAGAAACCGACTGCCAGCGAGGTTCTCAGTGCTCTTGGGAGTGCTTTGCCGATTTTCGTGATCATCTGGGTCGTTCTCTTTGTCGCGAACATTGGGCGGAAAGGTGAATGATGGCGTGGATTGAGGTACATCAAGAATTGCGTTCTCATCCGAAAGTTGTCCGCACTTCTGTGCGCCTGAAAAAAGACCTCGCGACGACTCTCGGCTACCTCGTTTCGCTCTGGCTTTGGGCCTCCGCGTACGCGCGAGACGGAGATTTGACCGCTTATACAAGTGACGAGATATCAATGGCTTGCAATGCTATCGATGTCCGAGACCTCAAAAAGATACTCATTGAGACGCGTTGGCTCGATGAAAAGGGTGGAAAAATCCTCATTCACGACTGGAAAAAGCATGGCCTCCGCGTCCTTGAACAAGCGAAGCGAAGAACCGCTAAGAGCCGGAAAGAAAAGGATTTAGGGGGTCGAACTGTAACGCAACCGTTGCGCAACGGTGACGCTCTTCTTTCTTCCTTTCTTACTAATCATTCTAACGTACATGTACTCGCGACCGGTGCGTTTAAAGAATCTTGGAATGAATGGATCGTTTTCCGAAGAGAGAAACGGAAGCCTCTGCTTGAATCGCAGGCAATTAAACAACTCCAGTGGCTTGCCTTGCAGCTAGATCCAGTCGCTTGTATCGAGCAATCAATTCGCAATGGTTGGCAGGGGCTTTTTGAACTCAAGTCTCCGTCCAATCTAGCGACGGTGAGGTCCAAGCGAACACGCGAGTGCGACTATTGCCATGAACAGATTCCTGTTGACGAATACTATGCTCGACATCTGACTGAAGGAGTCTGCCCCAAGTTCAAGCCAGCGTCGCAGGAGGTCGTGAGCGAAGTCTTGAGCGAGGTCGGAAGCCTTGAAAAACAGATGCACGTTGAGCCGGGGAAAGGAGAAAGGAAGAGATGACCGACGACAACCGCGTGAGCGATATCCAGTCCTGTAAGAAATGCGGGGCTTCCATCCGGTTCGTGAGGATAATTTCAGGCGCGTATATGCCCGTCGAGGCTGAGATGGGGACGGAACTGGAGGACAACAATCGGCACAAGTTGATTCATCCCGACGGGACGCTGCAGAGTGGAGTCAAGGCCGGAGATCAGGGTTACACTCCACACTGGGCGAAATGCTCGCATGCGAAGGAGTTCAAGAAGAAATGACCAACTCTCGCCAGACAGTCCGCGTCCAATTGAATTCCGGGATCTATACGGCGACGGTTATTGGCAAGGTTGCGGCGAAGCACAAGGGTGAATTCTTCAGGATGTATGAGGTCGAACTCTTGAACCATCCCACGTTGAAGAAGATCAATGTGAGACGAGAGGCAATTATCGGAGTGATTCCCAATAAGGAAGCAGGAAATGAGTGAGACGTTAAAGCAAGTCAATCTTGAGAAAATGCAATTCGCGTTTATTCAAGAATTCTCCAAATACCTTTTTGACCTGGAACTCAAAGAAGACTTGTGGAGGGGGTTTGCAGAGGACAGATTCATGGTTAGCCTCCGCGGTTATGTATGGGGAGAGAGCATGGGGATTTACAGCATCCAATATCCGCGGGATTGGTGGGAAGCATTCAAGGATCGCTGGTTTCCGTTTTGGTTGCGGAGGAAGTTGCCCATCAGATATACGATAATTCGCCTTGATGCTCGGCTGATCTATCCAAATTTCAGGCCAGCATTAAGCAACGAAATGTCGATTGTGACATTTACCGAAAGCAGAGAAGTAAATCGTGGCAAAGACACTTGACTTCGAGAATCCGCCGGAAACTGTGAAAGCGTTCGCGATTGAACTCGCAAGTTATCTTGAGAAGCGGGGCGAGTTGAATCCGGGGCCAATCTCATTCGGCAAGCTGAAATTGCTGATATGGAGGACGCAGATCAAACTCGGAGCGGTCAATTTCTGTGCTGCTGTGCACTGGGCGAGGAAGCAGGGTTCCCCGATTGCTTCCTCAAACCGTGGCTATTGGTATGCGGTCAAGGCAGAGGAATTGGACATCACCGTGGATTATTTTATGAGTAAGGTGACGCGAGAGCATGCTGCAATTAGTTATCTCAAAGCAATCCAGAGAGGCATGCAGAACGACGGACAGATCTTGGAATTCAACTTCTAAACAAGGAGGATGTATGGCAAAATCAAACGGAAGCAGCTTACTCTCGACACGAATCGAAGCGACACGGGAAGAGTTCTTGCAGGTTGTTCAGTCCGTCCAGACTCTTGATCTCTCGGCCCGGGAGTCCCAAATCAAGATTCTTGAGGCAAAGGCCGACATGCTGATCATCGCCAACGAGGACGGAGAGAGGGGCATGACAAATCTTGTAATGCAACTCAAGGCCATCGGCGACGAACTGGAAGACCGCCGGAAGACGATAAAGCAACCAGCACTTGACTGGGGCAACATGACCGACTCAGCCTTCAGACCTCTCATTGATCGGGTGCAGTCTGCCATCGGAAGATCTCGGACGAAGGTCGAGAATTATCATCAGAAGTTGATCGATGAACGGAGACGGAAGGAAGAAGAAGCCCGCCGGGAATCCGAGCGACTAGCTCAGGAAGCGGCTCGCAAGGAATCTGAGGCGAAGGCTAAAGCTGATGAGCTGCTCCGTCAGGCCGAAGTGCTCCGAAAGCAAGGCGAGGCCGAAGCTGCCGCGAAACTCGCTGCGAAAGCCGAGCGCGTTGAAGAAGCTGGAACAAAAAAGGCCGAGGCGTTGCAAAACGCATCAATCGCCGCGAGTTATGTTCACCCTCCTGCGGCCAAGACAACGGTTTCCTCATCGGGTGCGAGTTCGACGACGAAGTTGGTTTGGGATTATGAGATCATCAAGCTAAACATCATCCCAATGCAGTTTTGGGAAATAAATAACGCGATGATTCGAGAAGTCGGTCAAGTTGGAATCAAAGCAACTGGCAAACCGACAGAGATCCCGGGTATCCGATGGTTTCAGAAATCTCAAGTGGCGTTCCGAAAGTGAAGTTGCATTTAACGGTCAGGCAACCACGCAGCGATATGGAAACACTGCCGGTGATAACATTATGGCAACCGTGGGCGAGTTGGGTGGCTGAGGGTTGGAAAACGATAGAAACGAGGACACACGAAAAATTTCTATGTTTGGCCGGGGGCCGTATTCTCATTCACGCCGGACAGCGATGGGACAACAGGGCAACGGAGTCGGCATTTGAGTATATGAGTGAAAGTCAAAGGATGAGAAACGCGTGAATGCAAGAGAATGTCATTGGCAGTTCAAATTGTCGAGCGGATTGCCAATGCATCCCCAGGCCAGATACATATCCGAATCCTGCAAGCTTCATAGGTGAGGGCAGCAGGTTGAGTCTACGCTGGTCGCGGCAGAAAGGGGCTTGAAAAGCGATCCACTTATGTATATCTTTTTGAAACAGAAGAAGGCTGATCTGCTATGAGCACTACCAGCGAATTGATACGTCGGATGCTAGTTGCACACAAGCGTGGGGACAACTCTTCGTTTGACGCCACTGTCAGAGAACTTGTCATCGAAGAGAGACGGAAGAATCATCATATCTTCGCGAAGGACATTGAGAAGATTTTGGAAAATGGGTCAAGATCCTCTACTCTGTCAGTCGAGAGCCTGCTACCGCTGGGCCTCCAATCGAGCGATCTGCCGAAGGACAAGGAAAGGGGGTTATATCTCGTCGAGATCAGTGAGCCGAAACGTTCATTGGAAGACCTAGTTCTCACTCGTCGCGTACGACATGGCATTGAAAAGATAATCGTGGAGAATCAAAAGACGGAACTTCTGGAATCACACGGCATTCGGCCATCGCGTAAGGTCCTCTTTTGTGGCCCTCCGGGTTGCGGGAAAACTGTAGCCGCAGAGGTGGTCGCGCGGGCGCTATACTTGCCGTTGGTTCTTGTGCGTTTTGACGCGGTTGTTTCTTCATATCTGGGCGAAACGGCGGCGAATCTGCGCAAGGTTTTTGATTTTGCCCGCTCTCGGTCAATGCTAATGTTATTCGATGAATTCGATGCAATCGGAAAGAGCCGGAGCAACGAAGAAGAACATGGTGAACTTAAACGCGTCGTGAATTCATTCCTGCAGATGCTCGACAGTTTCAAGGGCGAAGCATTAACAATAGCCGCCACAAATCATGAGGGACTTCTTGATCACGCACTTTGGCGACGATTCGATGAGATTGTCTACTTCGACAGACCCGATGTCGATTCAATCCAACGACTCTTGGTGCAAATGTTCAGGCAAATCGGCTTATCCGCGAGCATAAGTATCGCGGATGTGTCCTCTCGTCTAATCGGCATGTCACACGCGGACGTGGAGCGAATGGCGATTGATACGATCAAACGGTCGATTTTAGAGAACCGACCTAACATAGAGCCTTCCATACTCGAAGAATCAATCAACGAGCAAGTGACGAGAATGAGTCTTTCGGAAGGTTCGGGTCGAAGCAACCCCAAGATTAAGGCGAAAGGTAAACAGGGAATCTGGTACGCGGCGCAACCGCCTCAAAAAGCGGAATGACCCCTAACGGTCCGAAGCACAACGAACTGGTTTTGCGAATCAGAAAGGAAGGCGAATGATGACAACAAAAGAGGACAGAGAGAGGATGCTGACTTTATGGAAGACACCTATTGACGAGAAAGAAGGTGGCATATTTCGGTTGACGCGGGAAAGCATTGTGCGAATGCTCGAAATGCTATGTGCGGACATTGATGAACTTGAAGCGCGTTTGGCCTCGCAAAACCATTTAGGCGGCAACGCTTCAAACGTGAGTGCATCGTCAGAGTCAAATGAGTCGAGCGCCGTTGTTGCCAGTGTTAGGCGCAGCGACTCTGTTGAAGATGCGGCGAGCGATGAAGAGATAGAGGGAACTGCGCTCGCTTTTATGGGACATGCTGGTCAAACATCTGAAGTATGGCGTCGAGGATTTGTTGATGGGGCAAAATGGATGCGTAAGCGAGCCGCTAAGAAAAGGCATTGCGGCTAACGTGACGGCGCAAAAACGCAATGCGAAGCATTGAGCGAACACTTTTTGAAGACACCAAACCGAAGCTGACGGGCGGGATGTTCACGAGCCGAACGGAAGAGTGGGAAACCCCGCAGTACGTCTTCAATGCGCTGAACGACGAATTTCACTTTGAACTTGATGTGTGTGCAACCTTCGAGAATCGAAAGTGCGGGGTGTACTTCAACAAGGATGACAACGGGCTGACGATGGAGTGGGCGGGCACTTGCTGGATGAACCCGCCTTACGGAAAGCAGATATACGCTTGGATGCAGAAGGCGTATGAGGAAAGCCAGCGTGGGGCAACGGTTGTGTGTCTCGTGCACGCCCGAACCGACACGAGATGGTGGCATGATTGGGCGATGAAGGCAAGCGAGATTCGCTTTGTGCGTGGGCGGCTGAGGTTTGGTGATGGGAAACAGGGAGCACCATTTCCAAGTTGCATCGTGATATTCAAACAAGTGAGCGACGTTTTTGCGCCAGTTATGCGTTCGTGCGTATTTCTGGCGAAGCCACTCAAAAAGACGACGCATGACGTATAACGGACAGATAAACACGCAACACGTTTGCCCTTGCTCTCTACGATTGCCAAACGTGTTGAGCGAATACAACTTAGGAGCTATTACCAAATGAATGAGCGGCGTGTTTATGGTTGTTATGTGCCGTGCGCTCATGGAAAGACAAAAACATGACTGTAGAAAATCTAATAGCTGGACTGACCATACTGCAACCATATTATAACAAACCCAATGGATACAATGTCGGTGCAGACCATGACGTTATCTACGCCTATGCGACAAGTCGCCCATTAAGTGATGTTGACCTATTAAAAATGATTGAACTTGGTTGGCATCAAGAACACGACGAGCGTGATTATGACAATGATTTTTCACAGGTGGATTATCGACAAGATGAATCGTGGATGGCTTACACTTGAGCCGCATGGCACATAACGTTCAAGGCTTTGTGCCGTGCAACCGCCCACGCTTTTTATGACTAACGGTTGCATGGAGTAAGTACAGTCCATAAGGAGTTTACCAAATGAATCGAACGTCATCAAAGCCGGTTGTTGTGCGCAGTAACCACAACAATTCTGAGCGTGGGGAAGCCAAGAAAGAAGTTCTCGGTGAATACCCAACGGCAAAAGAGTTTGAAGCAGGAAGCCCGCTTTTAATACGACGAACAGATGAAAGATATGGATGGTACATTGTTGCCAAAGGTAAGTTGATAAGTCGCAAGGGGCGCACCCCAATGGAAGCATGGCGCTTCGCCAGAGACCGAATCCGACAATCAGTACGTGCGATAGCTACCCAATGAGGTTATTGCGTACAACGGATCAGGCAACAATGAAGCAGTTTTGCAAATCAAAAAAAAGAAAGGAGCGGTAGAAGTATGGTACGAGCAAAATTCTATTGCACAAATGTCGCGGTCGAAGGCGACACGGCCCAAATCAGCCTGATGGCGGTGGCCGATGGTAGCGAAAGAGAACAAGACATTCTTCAAGTACACGCCCTATGGATCAATCGAACTGGGAGTTGTGAATCCCGCAGCGGCGGAAGAGTTCAAGAAAGACAAGAGCTATTACGTGGACTTCACAGAAGCGGGTTAGGTTTTGCAAAACTGTTTAGGCGGCGAAGTTGTAGAAGTCAGAGTCACGTCAGTTCAATCGCCGCCGTCATTGTTGCCATTGTTATGCGCCTGTGCGTATTGTTGCGGGCGCCCGGACGAAATTGATGGACTTGTTTTGTGTTGCGTGAGCATCATCGAGTCCTAAACAAAGTAGCCGGCCTGCGGCTCACGCCAAGATGGGTTCGCGCCCGCAACTTTTAATTCAACGCATGGCGTATAACGTAATAGGCACAATGCACGTTACGAGTACCACGCTTTCTATCAACAGAACGAGTAATTGAATGAGCACCAACCAGAATATCAAAATGAGCGAATGTCATTGTGCCGGTTGTTATGCGCCTGTGCGTGTTCCAGATTGCGAGCGTTTTTGAGCGATGGAAACCGGAGTGGTCTATCAAGAGGATTGCAGAGAAACATTGAAACGATTGCCAGACGAGAGCATTGACCTTGTGTTTGCCGACCCGTTCTATGTGCCGCCGAATATGTTTGAATGGAAACTGTTCGATGACTTCTACTGGGGATTCAACAGAGAGTGGTTGACGGCATTGAAAGCAAAAGTGAAGAAGACTGGGCACATATTCATTTCGTTCTCGTCGGAAGATATGGCAAGATTCGAGATGCTCTTGCGTGAGGTGGGATATGAGATCAAGAGCCGTGTGGTATGGCATTATCGAAACGCTGGTGGGCGGTGTCGTGGAGGTGATAGATTTGGGAAAACCTACGAGTTTATTTTTCACTGCTCATTCGGTCAACCGTTGAACTTCCCAGAGAAATGGGATGACAAGCGTTTCGATGTGTGGACAATAGCAATACCACAGAGCAATTTCAAAGAGGGTAAATTCCACGAGTTCCAGAAGCCGCTCGAATTGTTGGAGCGCATCATACTGATAGGAAGCAAAGAGGGTGATCTTGTGTACAGATCCCTTTGCCGGATCAGGCACAACGTGCGTGGCAGCCGAGAACATGGGCGGCGATGGATAGCAAGCGAATTGAAGCAAGAACATTCAGAGACAACAAAACGCAGGGCGTTGGGGGCGAGCAATCTTATGACTTCAACGCATGGCGCATAACGGACATGCAAGCACGCCGTTTGCCGCACCCCGTTTTCTACGAATGAGCGGCAAATGGAACGCTTCTTCGTGTCGTGCTTGTGATTGTTAGCTGCTGGCCGTTCTTTAATCCAAGCGGCGGCGAGCGTGAAAATAGTTCCGATTTCTCTTGACTTTCATAAGCGGCTTATGTATACTGTGGACAGTTAGGTAAACGACCTGACAATTCACAAAACAAAAGGAGTTAGCCATGTACGAAATAATAGATTCCGCTGGGAAAAGTATGGGCGTGTTTGGGTCAAAAAAAGAGGCAAACGCAGAAATCCGGCGGCAGGGTTTGGTTGGGGCGGGTGTATGGAAATTGCGGGAGAAATATGCTGATGAACCATCCGATGCTTCTGGGTATTCAGAGGGGTGCGAATCGGGCGTCTATGAAGACTAACAAGTCAATTTCAGATTATATGGCTTCCATCGGTGCGAAAGGTGGGAAAGCCAGCAAGCGTAAGATCACGCCTGAGCAACAGGCGAAGATGCAGGCAGCAAGGAAGAAAGCGAGCCGCCGCAATAAGAAATGAATCGGCTTGCAGCTAACATGAGTAAAAACGAACTCGCGACTTAACTCATTGAAACCAAAGCTGCTTATACTGTCGCAAAAACAAGCCAGAGGATTGATTGTTGATCGGCTCAGGCTCAATCCTTCGATCCGCAAGTGCGCTAAGCGGGTTCGGCGAATTAACAAATGGCTGGAACAACGGAGACAATTGACAGGAGGTTGACTACTATGTCGCCACGATATCGCATTGAGAACGGGATCGAACGCTGTGAGCGCGGAGTCTCGTCTGGACGGAAGCCGAAATATCGATTCAAGACGATGAATGTGGGCGATTCTTTCACATTCAAACTCTCCGAGTATGAGCGCGTCTGTTGGGCTGCTGCTCAAACTGCTCGTCGGTTCGGGATGAAGTTCGAGATTCGTCGCGATCCGAAGGATTCCCGCGGCCGTCATCTGGCTCCCCGGGTGTGGAGGGTGAGGTGATCCCTACAGGAAAAGACAAGTGCGAGAGTGGAGCGCATCAATTTGGATTGACAAAGTTTTTGGGACTCTTCCAAAACTCTGCAACACAACATCCTGTAAAGCGTTAACCCCCATTTGTCAACCCCTCTTTTCAAATTCATTCTGACGGGTTTTTCTGCAACTCGCTCCGCAATAGACTATATTCGCAACCAGAAGACCTGATCAGTCTTCTTCCTCCAACAATTTGAGAAGGGAAATCCGCGGCCACGGTCGGGTTTCCCTTTTTTATGGCCTATGCCCCAAGAAAGCAAAACTCACTCCGAAGCGTCAGCGATTCGTCGATGAATATTTGGTTGACCTCAATGGAACCGAGGCCTACAAGGCTGCTGGGTTCAAGGTCAAGCGAGACGTATGCGCGTGTGGAAGCATGCAGGTTACTAACGAATCCCTACGTGCAGGAAGCAATCCAGAAACGCAGAGAGCAGTTGCAGAAGAAAGTCGAAGCGACACAGGAGAAAGTCCTTGCCGAACTGACAAAGCTCGCATTCTCCAACATGCTCAAGCGATGGTT
>CAVUAC010000022.1:0-25514 GCA_963739335.1 uncultured Bacteroidota bacterium
CCGCAATGCAATGCGATCAGGGCCCATTGAACAGGACGAGATATGGGATGGGCGGGACGACCTCAGGCGCCGCGTGTCGAACGGCATATACTTCTATCGGGTCGAGATTGAGGGCAACGATCCATTATGGGGCAAGATTCTCGTTCTCCAATGATAAGACAAACATCGACATCCCGGTTCACGTTGTTCTTGTGCCTCGCGCTAGGCTCGCTCGGCCAATCGAGTGCTCAGGCGCAGAACAACTATGAACTCGCCGGACTTGCCGGCGCTGCTCTGCGAATGGGATTTGGTGCACGAGGAATGGGCATGGCAAATGCCCTTGGTGCCATCACCAACCAGGATGGCCTGAGCTACTACAATCCAGCCCTTGTGCCTTTCCAGATTCACCCAACGGCGGTGGCATCCGTTGGCTTCCTTCCACTTGACCGCAGCTTGAATTTCGCAAGCTATACACAAAGCCTACGCCCATCCGGAGGATTGTCTCTTGCCCTCATCAACTCGGGTGTCTCCAAGATCGAAGGGCGAAGTTCGGATGGACAGCCGACAGAAACATATTCCACTTCAGAAAATGAATTCCTCTTTTCTTTTGGCTCGATGGTACGAGAGAATTTCGCGATAGGAGTTTCAACAAAAATCCTCTACTATTCACTGTTCAGTGGTGTGAAGAGCACGACGGTGGGATTTGATCTTGGCGCGTTGTATACACTCAACGATGAATGGACACTGGGGCTCGTCGTTGGTGACATCAACTCAAAATACAAATGGGATACTTCCCAACTGTACGGCAACAATGGCACCACCACGTCGGATCGATTCCCCCTGCGACGCAAGTTGGCATTGTGCTACGCTCCGGATTTCATCAACGGCCGAATCGCCGGAGAAGTTGAATGGATCGGTTCCATCTGGCTCTCGCGAATCGGAACAGAGATCGCTCTCCACGAGAGTTTTTCGATTCGGTGTGGCGTTGATCAAATTGCCCTGGGCGGAGGCATCAACGCCAAGCCAAGCTTGGGATTTTCGCTGCAAACACCGGTGGGTTCATGGAAGTCGGCGCTTCATTACGCATACGTGATTGAACCCTATTCGCCCAACGGCATCCATTTGTTGTCTCTGACAGTGAGCTTTGAATGATCGTGAAAAGATTTACACTCCTCATATTGCTCACGTTTCCGATCCTCGTTCGTGCACAGGGTTCGTCCACGAGTTCGTCACAGCTCAAGATACCCGCTGAACGCAAGGTCCGCCGCGTTGGGTGAAGCAACCGTATCTGATGCAGGACAATTCACGTCGTGGCTCCTCAACCCGGCGAATCTCTACACCACAGGTTCGCTGGTCGTCGCTCTCACTCATTCACAGTGGATTCAAGAAGTGCAAAGTGAATTCATCGGAACACAAATCCCTCTTTCTTTTGGAACGATCGGGCTCGCGGTATCAACCAACAGTGTTCCGGGGATTGAGATCAGAGAGAAACCCGGTCCTGCGCTTGGTACATTCAGCGCGAGGTTTGCTTCATTGCAGCTCGGCTATGCAGGCGATGTCGCAGAAGATGTTGCCATCGGTGTGTCAGCGAAGTATGTCTATGAGAAGCTGTATGTTGATGACGCAACCGGACTTGGTCTCGATGTGGGCCTCACATACCTTACGCCTCTCCACGGGCTTCAGGCCGGTTTCGCCATCACTAACTACGGATCCCTGCAGGCCTTCCGCAGCGACCGTTCGGATTTGCCGAACTTTGCCAGGCTCGGGGCCGCTTATGCATTCAACTACGATGCTTACGCATTTTCTGTGAGCGCCGCTCTTGCGAAGAATCTACAATACAGCGAGAACCACCTCCTGGGGAGCCTTGAAGCAACGTATGACAAGACAGTTTCGATACGATTCGGTTACGAGACAGGATATGATTCCCGAGGTCTTACCGCTGGGCTAGGCATTCGGTACGAGTTCCTTCAATTCGACTACGCCTACGTCCCATTTTCGCTTGGATTGGGGGACGGCCATCTCTTTTCAATCGGATTTCAATTCTGACCACCATGGCACTCCAGGTCATTCAATATACTGAGGAATGGAAAGAACGCTGGGATCGATTCGTCCTTCATTCGAACAACGGAACGATGTTCCACCTTCAGCGATTCTTTGACTACCATCCACAAGGAAGGTTCAACTGGCACCATCTGCTGATTCTCGACAAAAAAGAAATCGTCGCGGTGCTCCCCGGGGCTGCGATGGGAACGACATTCGAATCTCCTATCGGAGCCTCGTACGGATCCTTCGTCACGGAAACGATCGATTTCGCCACTGCTTTGGAGATGGTTGATTCCTTCGCCGATTATTGCCGAGACCACGCATTCGAGCGAGCCCTTCTCACGCCGCCACCGTTCATCTATCAGAAGGTAATCTCGCAAAACATTGATTACGCACTCGCGTATCGCGGCTTCATGTACGACAAACACTACATCTCACACTCGATCCCGCTCGACACCAAAGATTTTGTTTCGACATTACAGAGCACAGCCCGACGCTACATTCACAAGTACCTACGTGAAAAAACGCTCACGGTGAAAATCACAGATGACTACGATGCGTTTTATCCGATTCTTGTGAAAAACAAAGCCCGGCACGGCGTCAAGCCGACCCACACGCTCGAGGAGCTTTACCGATTGAAAGAGCTTCTTCCCGAGAATCTCGTCCTCTTCCTTGTCTACAAGGGGAGCAAGCCCATTGCTGGATCGCTCATGTTCTCATGCAATAAGCAAGTGGCACTTTGTTTCTATAACATGCTTCTGTACGAGCACGAACAGGAAAACCCCATTCACATCGTTATGTACGAAGTGATGAAATGGGCGATCGGGAACGGATATTCCTGGATCGATATCGGAGTCTCGCAAGATACCAAAGCTGAGAACCCGATGACACCGTCCATGAATCTCATTCGGTTCAAAGAAAAGTTCAATTCCCACGGAATCCTGCGAAGCACATTCTACAAGCGATTCGTTTAGAGCATGAGGGTACTCCACGTTGCTCCACTCAACGTTGCCGGCGTGCCTTATAACGTGATGGACATGCAGCGCCGATTCGGCGCTCATGCTAGGCTTGTCACGCTCCATAAAAACGCCCAGACTTTCCCAGAAGACATCTGCCTCGACCTTCCTCTCCCCCGGAACCGCATCGCACAGTGGTGGCGTACAAATAAACGACTCATGAAACAGCAGTCGATCCGCACCTCCGGCGATCCCAAGACATTCCTCCCCGTCCACAAACCAAAGAGCATCTTTGAGTCCATGTATTTTCAGTTCGATGATATGCGCCGTGCGACGGTTGTCAAGGAAGCGATAAAACGATTTCAGCTGAATGACTACGAGATCATTCACTATGATGGTGGTGTCGACTTTTTCCGCGATTCGCGTCTCGCCAGACGATGGAAGAGTGAAGGGAAGAAAATCGTTTGTCATTATATGGGCAGCGATCTGCGCGTGCGTGGAGTCAACCCTGTGATGGACAAGCTGAGCGACCTGAATCTCACGAACGAGAGCGACCACCTCCTTCGTCATCCGAACATCCACTACATCTACATCCCATTCGATGTGGGCCCCTACGTGATGCGCACAGAGGAGAACAAGCGTCTCCGGATTGTGCATTCCCCTACGAACCGCGCGATGAAGGGAACGCACCTCATCCTGCCGGTGATGGAAAAAGTCAAAAGGTCACGCGATATTGAGTTTGTCCTCGTCGAGAACAAGCCGCACGATGAAGTTCTTCGAATCAAGCTAACTTGCGATCTGGCAATCGAACAAGTTGGTAATCTCGGAGGAACGGGGTATGGGCGCAATTCACTGGAAACCCTTGCCATGGGGATCCCGACGATAACGGAAATGACGCCTGACTATGTTTCGTGGCTGCCGGAGAACCCCTTTGTGCTCGCTACGCCTCAAACGCTCTTCGACCGAATGATCGAGCTCATAGACAATTCCACGCTGCGATCTGAACTGAAAGCGCGGGGTCGACGGTGGGTCGAAAAGTCACCATTCATACGAGGCCGTGCACGGTCGACTGATGGAGCTTTACCATGAGCATGGCATTGTCTCAGATCCCAGACAGAGGTGTTTCCTCGCGGTTCACTCATGGCGTCCAAGACTGATGGAGAGATTATACCCAACAATATTTGAATCTCCTTCGGCGAAACAGACGGAGCGGCTCTACGTGTTCGCCTTGCTTGCTGTGGGTCTTCTTCGGTTTCTGAACCTTGGTTTCGAGGACCTTCAAGCTTGGGATGAAGCTCTCTACGCCGTTCGCGCAGAGGGCATCCTCAGGTTCGGAGGTTTTCTCGATCAGACTCAATTCTCAATCGGTGGTCTCTATTCTTCGCTTCACCCCCCGCTCTACGTCTGGGTCACAAGCGTCTCCTTTCTTCTCTTTGGTGTAACCGAGTTCGCTGCGCGCTTCTTCTCCGCTCTCTTCGGCGGACTTACATTGTTTGTGATCTACAGACTTGGCAAAGAGCTGCAAAGCGCGAAGATCGGTTTTCTTGCCGCTATGCTCTTCGGACTTAATCCCTTTGTTACCTTTTTTGCCAGGCAAGGGCAGTTCGATACGACGCTGGTGTTTTTCATGTCAGCTTCTGCCCTTTGCTACCTGAGGCTTGAATCAGAGCGGAGAACATCTTTTGCTCTTATCGCCGGCGCCGCAACAGGAGCAGCCTTGATGACAAAGCTCTTTGTCGGTCTTGGCATTCCGCTGAGTTTCTTTCTTTGGAAAGCGGCCACTCAAGCCGACGAAGAAAAAGGTCTCTGGAGAGCCTTCCTCGTGTCTCTTGGAATGACGATACTCGTCGCAGCTCCGTGGTATGTCTACATGACCATCGTGGAGGGGCATGGCAATCCGCTTTTCTTCTTCGGCGCCTCGGCGCTGCTGACGCGATCATTTTCTGGCGTTGAAGGGAATGTGAAACCGCTGGAAGTGTTCTATTTCGTGAACCAGCTCGTTGTCCTCTTCCCTCTGGGTGTGACATGGCTTTGCTTCGGATTGTATCGGATCTTTAAGTCCAAAGATCGTTCATGGCTGCTGATGGCCGTTTGGTTTGCACTGTTCTTCGTCACGTTCAGTCTCATGCGGACCAAGCTTGCCGTGTATCTTCTACCCATGTTGTTACCGGCTTCCCTCATAGCAGCCCGCGAGATTGCAGAATTGAGTACCGGCATGTACCTCGAACAGGCTCGCAGCTTTCCTCATAGGCGGTACCGGGATTTCGTTTCTCTGGGCATCGAACCAATCATGGCGCAACCTTACAAAAACCATCGCAACTGACATCCTTCACGCTCACCTCCCTGACTTCACGACAATGTTGATGTACCTGCCATTTATGGTCTTGCTCGTATCGACTGTCTTCCTTTCGTTCCTCGTCTACAACAAAGACAAGCTCCATCAGTTTCGTCCTGCGATTTCAATCCTCGTTTTGTTGCCCTCCTTTGTTCTTAGTTTCTATAACGTCGTAAGGTACGATCAATATCAGTACAAAGACGGCGCGCGCGAACTGGCGGATCTCATCGATGAACGGCAGCCGTCAACAATCGTGGTGGCAGGATTCGACCGCAATCCCCAGCTGACGTTCTACTTGGACGGCGTTGACATTGGATGGAGAGACGATATCAGGGTTAAGCGAGTAGCTCCGCCAGCCAATCGCTCGCAGTTCCGTGTATGGCTTTCGGAACAGACGGGAGACCTCTCCAGCGACGGTCTCCTGATCGTGGAGAAAGACAAGTTCATCCGCTACGAATGGGTCACCGCAGAAGATGTCAATCCTGTTGACTTTACTCTTGTGTTTGAGAGCAAGCGCTACGCAGCATTCCAGCGGATCCCATCAACACAGCTCGCGCTGCTTACCCGCCGACCGATTCCTTGATCCACGTGAGGTTCTCAAGTGGGATGAGCCGATAGTCATGGAATCCTTTAGGCGTTTCAAGCATCTCACGAGCATCGGGAACATGTTGTGCCACAATGACGTTTTAGAAGCAACCAAACATAGGGCGCGGAACAACTTGATTTCCTTCGAGAAGACCACCTAAAGGAATCGTGATGAACACAAGAACTGCAACATTGCTGACCGTTGTCGCGTTGACTGCCGCTGGACTCGTAGCTCTTTTCCCCAATGCCAAAGAACCGGGACAAGCTAGTCGATCGAGAGAGAAAATACAGTGGCACGAGTGCAATGAGGGTATCTCACTGGCCCGTCAGAAACACAAGAAGATCCTGATCGATGTCTACACAGATTGGTGCAGCTGGTGCAAGAAAATGGACAAAGAAGTCTACACCGATGAAGAAGTCAGAAAGGCAATAGCCTCGAGCTTCGTGGCGGTGAAACTCAATGCAGAATCTTCCAAGGCCGTCACGTTCAATGGAGACCAGACCGACGAAGCGACGTTTGCCCGTGCGATCGGAGTGACTGGATACCCAACGACGGTTTTTCTTGAGCCAACCGCTCAGCCGATCACAACAATCTCTGGTTATATGCAACCCAAAGACTTTGCGAGTGCCCTACGCTATATTGGTGGGGATCACTACAAGAGAGGATCGTTCGATCAGTTCAGATCGTCCGAGAAGAGTTCCCAGCTCAAATAGACTTTCCTCGGCTATCGCCAACTGTTTCCGTGCGATCAGATCGAACGCGACACCTGTAAATCAGCGGTGCCAAGCTTCTGTGCAACAAGGAGGAGTCCAACAACAAACCACCAACCCAGGCAATTGATAAACGTTCCGTAGTAGTTCTGAAAGACTGCCCCCACCATCAGACCGAGCAGAGAATACGTGGCTCCCACAGCAACCGCCCTGATCATCGGGTTTTGCGAGCCCCCAGCTGCTTTGAACCCTGAAGCCAGACAGATCCCCCAGAGCGAAAGAAAGCTTAGCAGCCCCGGCACACCGGAGGAGACAAGGACTGTCAGATAGTCGTTGTGCGGGTGCACGGTCGTGTCGTAGTAGCCATCCACCCGGTAACGCTCGAAGACGAGATCCCAGTTGTCCTCCCCGACGCCGAGAATCGGATTGTGCTCTGCAACCTTGATGGCTGTCTTCCAAAGGTTTAGTCTTGTTTGATTCTGTCCCGGCTCCAGAATGGATTCTGCTCGATATCGCAGTGCCGGCACGGCGACAAGGCCAAGGACGATGAGGACGAGAAGTGAGATCGTCACGACGAGGCCTGTCTTTCGACTCCGCGCAAACGCAAACATCGGTATCGCAGCGAAGAATGAAAGCCAGATGCTGCGAGCGAACGTCCCAATCACCGCGAGGAAGCTTAGTGCCGCCAACAGCATGAACGGCCACTTCTTGAACTCAAAAGAATAGCTGGAAGAAAGGAAGAACACCGTCATCGCAAAAGCTGCAAACGTGAGATAGAAGCCATAGAAACCCACGGCCCTGTAGAAACCCCAACCCATCGGATCAAGGTGCACTCCACGATAGAGTTCAAGACCGCCGACGACCTGCCAAAGCGAATAAACCACAGCGACCGCTGAAGACACAAAGAAGACGTACACCAACCGTTTCAGGAATTGCGGATCCTCCAGGGTCCAATACAGCATGAGCATGATGAAGAGGGGCCATTCATTGTCGAGGACCGCGCCCAACGAATGGGCCGGCCGCTCCGAGAGTGCTGCTGCAAGAACATTCCATGCCAAATAGAATATGAGAGGGATGAATGCCGGGTGCCATCGGACATTCCATCGTTTGTTGACGAGGCCCTCGCAGAGCCAACCAACCACGGCAACCCCGATGCCAAACTGAGCCGGCACATGAGAGATTGGAAGGCTCAACGCAAAAAGAAAGAGACCGAATTGGGTGGTTGTCCTGAAGGCCATCGTGCGCTTCATAGAGCTTCCGAAGACTTTCGCTGCCCTGTTCGAAGGATCGAGCTGATGAACTCATCAGCCTTTTCGAGAAGGGCCGACTGTTGAATTCTGGAAACAGGTTCACCGGGAGGCGCGATGAGCAGTTCATGACGCACGTGGTGCGGCAACCATTCCCTGTTCGTGCCCTGCGAGTGCGTGTAGATGCCCAGTACCTGGCGTTTGCGTTGCAGATGCGAAATGAATGGTTGACGTATCCGGGGAAATCACGGCAAGGGCTCCTTCGACGAGCGAGGCAAGCTGTCCCAACGGCATCGCCCCCGTCGTTTGATATGTGATGCAATCCTGGAAACCTTGTCGACCTTGCACGGCCTCAGCCATTTCCCGATCGTCCGGTGCTATGAGCAGGTACCTGTCCGGATGCCAGACTTGCCTGAAAGATGGGACGCGAGCGCAGCAGCCTGGTCGGTCGAAATTCTTCTCTCTGAATCACTCACTGAAAGATTGAAAAGCACATAGGGCATCATCGCAGGTTTGGACCTTGACCGCCGATGGAACAAATGTTTTGCCAGCCAGTTGTCCACTGCACGTCTCGCGACATCATCGACATTGATTTCGTATTCGAGCTCCTCCTCGTTCAGCTCTATTCCAAACACCTGGTCAAGGCAGACGGCCAACGACGTAACCATAGGTTGTTCGAATCGGGGAAGCTTGAGCAATCGATTGAAGTAGAACGCATAGCGATCAGGACCCTGCCCTACCTTGTACCCCGCTGGAGCGATGAGGTTTGCCAGGATGCCGGGAAACGTGGTCCGGTTGAATACAAAATTCAAGAGGACATCATATCGTTGCCTGCGGAGCTGGCGCACCTGCCGCAACAGTTTGATCCAGTTTGACTGCAGCACGTAGAGATCGTCGACATAGGGGCAGTTCTCGAGCAATTCTGCGTTCGATGCGCTCGCGAGAACTCCAAGCCGAAGCTGAGGATGATTGCGCTTGAGCGCCTTCAGAATCGGTGTCGTCACGATCACGTCACCAATCCGGTCGAACCGGAAAATGAGCAGCCTCTTGACTCGCTGAAGGTCCAATTTCACATTGGAGACGGGGTTCCGGAACACAACGCGCAGAAGAGGATAGACAACACCCCGGCGGAACGCTCGTTCCAGGATTTCGACAAACTTCTTCATGAGGGGGTCGAGATGGAGTGTCCAGTCCGATCGGGAATGGCATGAACGTTCTCGATGAGACGATTCACGGCTGAAAAGACATCTTGCTGTGGTATCGTTCGCAGGTCATCGACATCCGTCACTACCGTTTCGCTGAGAGAGCCGTATGGTTGCCAAATCCGAAGGCTTTTGTCGGATTGAACATATAAGACGACTGAAGGGATTTGGAATGCCGCTGCAAGATGCACAACAGAGGTATCTGGCGTGATCAGGAGCCAGAGCTTCTCCACAAATCCGGCAAACTCATCAAAGGTCCTGGTCTCGGGAGACAGCAAAACGTCATCGAACGATCCGACAATTCTTTTTGCAACGGGCTGGTCGGCGGGTTGATACAACACAAGGACTGGATGTTCTTTCTGCGTTGCTCTCAACGAACGGATAAGGGCCTGGTAGTTCTTCTCACCCCAGAAACGAGTTCCTTCTCCCGGAGAAACATTGATCCCGATGACCTGGCGAGCACTCAAACCATGCTCTACGAAAAACCGAGAGGCAGATTCTTTGTTCTCTTGCAGCACATTGTAATGCACACGCAGTTCGACGGTTTTCAAATCAATGCCAAAGACCGTCAGGAGCATTGCGAGTCGATCGATGATGTGAACTTCTTTTCGGGAGAGCAGCGGTACCACAACATCATACGTATAAGCATTCTCCTTTGAGAGTCCGACGTTCCATGCTCCTCCGGCAAATGCGCAGAACACAGTCGACGTCGCCGACGGATTGTCCATCAGGTCAATGACGAAGTCATAGTGCTCCTGACGTATCGAGCGTAAAACATCCCACCCACTTGAGAGGTTTTTCTGGTAGATCCATCGCTTTCGGACGAGCGGCTCGTTCGCCAGCACAAAGTGATTATTGGAACTCAGCAGGAAGTCAACGGTGGCATGGGGGTACCGACTTTTCAGGGCGTGAAGAAGGGGGGTGGACACCAGTACGTCCCCAATCCGATCCTGTCGGACGAAGAGATACTTCTTGTTCGAGAAATCCAGAGAAGCGGGCAATGGTCTGCCTCGCCTGACAAAGAGTCCAAGCAGCCTTAGCACGAAACGACGGAAACCGATTTCCACAGGCTTCAAGAACTCCATCTACACCGCTCCCCGGCTTTCTTTGCCTCCATCTGTAAACTGCAGAGAATACAGGCGTCTGTACAGACCCGTGTCGTTTCGGAGGAGCTCCTCGTGGGTCCCTTGTTCAACGAGCCCGCCGCGTTCGAGAACGAAGATCTTATCACATCGATAAACAGTTGAGAGCCTGTGCGCAATGATGAAAGAGGTGCGACCCTGCATCAACCGGTCCAATGCTTCCTGCACCATGAGTTCTGACTCACTGTCCAGTGCTGAGGTCGCTTCATCGAGCAGGAGTATTCGGGGGTTTCGCAGAATCGCGCGCGCAATTGCCAGGCGCTGCCGCTGTCCACCCGACAGTTGGACACCGCGTTCACCGATTTCCGTTGAAAAGCCGTGTTCGAGCTGTCCCACGAACGTCAGAGCGTTCGCCATTCTTGCCGCTTCAACGATCTCATCATGGGTCGCCTCAAGCTTTCCGTATCGGATATTGTCTTCAATCGTACCCGCAAAGAGGACGACTTCCTGCGGCACGATTCCAATCTGAGACCGCAAATCTGTAAGATTCATCTCTCGCACGTCGTGCCCATCGATCCGGATAGAACCCGAGGTCAATTCGTAGAACCTAGGAATAAGATTAATCAGCGTGGTTTTACCGCTCCCGCTTGGGCCAACGAGTGCAACCTTCTCACCCGGATTCACGCTGAAACTCACGTGAGACAGAGCCGCCGTTTCGCCGCCGTAGGAAAAAGAGACATCGTCGAACTCGACTCCCCCCTTTTCGATGACGGTCTTGGTCGGATTGTCCTGAAGCTTTTCCTTTTCGAGATCGAGCATCTCGAATATCAATCCGGCCGATACAAGGGTTTTCTGGATACGAGCTAGATTCTCTCCGAGTGCCTTCACAGGCTTCGCCAAAAAGTTCACGAGGATGAGGAACGCAATCATCGATTCCATCGTGACATCACCTCGCAGGAAGAGGTAGCCGGTGAAAACAATCAGCAGCGATGCTACAAACGTGTTGAAGAACTCATTCGTTGGACTCAACAGCGCCATAGTTCGCACGATCTTCATCGAGTATCGATAGTTCTCATCCACCTTCTTTCGGAAAGATTCCCGCTCGTATTTCTCACGGGTGAAGGATTTGACAATTCGAATCGACGAGATTTTTTCCTGCAGAAACGCACTGATATCTGCAATGGTATTGGTCAGGACCTTGGCGTAAGAATGTATCCGGTCCCCAAACTTTCTGGAGATCACTCCCGACAACGCGAAGATGACGATCGTGAAAACGGCGAGCTCCCAGTTGGAAAAGAATAAGGCTCCAGCATAGATGAGGGAATACAGAAGATTCTGCGCTATTTCCACCGTCAAATAGAGTGACTGCTCCATGTTGTTGACGTCATTCGTGATGCGCGACATCACGCGGCCCGTCTTTTGCTGGTCGAAATAGCGGATAGGCAAGAGCAGGACGGTGTCGAAAAGCTCCGTGCGAAATCTCATGAGGATCTTTTGTTGCGCAGAACTCATGACATATTCCCGGATATACACAAAGCAGACCTTGATGACGATGATCGCCAGCAATGCGCCAGCAAAAGCGAGGATCACCTGCATTGTTTCGCTTCTACCAGCGATACTGAGTTCGGTAAACTGAAACCACCCCGCTTTGATGGGAACCTGGAGGACAATATCTTTCCCCGCTTTAACCAGCTCACCGATTTTCTGGAGCACGCCGAAGAGCTGGGCGATCAAAAAAGCTGAGACAGTGTCTGACAGACTCCATACAGCCACAGAGATGAGACCTGCGAGGATGCGCCATTTGTACTCCAGAAAGTATCGAAGATAACGGGAGGTGAATTTCATTCTCTGGCTTTCGGTTCTATCGAATGGTATGAGGCGATCTGCGAGCGCGCCCCTTCGCAATTTCTCTGGTGATGAGGAAATCGCGATTTCTGAGACTTCCCATGCGCATGTTGTTCCCAGCCTTCACGATCTCGTATCGGGCAGGATAGATACACTCATCAAAAAGTGGACAGGTCCCGCACAATGGATTGGCCGATTTGCAGGTCTGCCTGCCGAAGCGAATCAGGTTGACGTGGAAGGAATAAGCTCTTCCGCTCGGCACCAGTGGCTGCATAGCGTCATAGGTCTCGTCCGCATTTCTCGTCCTGACGAGGCCCAATCGATTACAGATTCGGTGGATGTGTGTATCAACGGGAAAGACATCACGACCGAGGGAGAAGACCAGCACACAGGCTGCCGTCTTCCTGCCTACCCCATCCATCGACAGAAGATAATCCATGACCTCTTCGTTTGATCTCCTCTTCAGAAAACCCAGATCGAATTTGCCGGCCTCCAGGCGAACTGAGCGGAGGATTTTCTTGATTCTTCTCGCCTTCTGGTTCTTCAGACCTCCGATTTTGATCGCCTTCGCGACTGCCTGCCACGAAGCGGCGTCGACGCTGCTCCAGGTCGGGAACCGTTTCCGGAGGCCAAGCCAAGCCTTATAGCTATTATGGTCATTGGTGTTTTGGGATAACAGTGTGGCTATGAGGGTATCCAAGGGATTCGATCGCTTCCGCGGCCGTGCGGGCCTGCCAAGGTGCCTTTCAAGAGCATCAGCTATGCGCAATGCCCTTGCTGTGAAATTCCGTTGGATTGCAGTCTGAGGCATAAGCGGTTCTAAGGATCCGGGTTCTGCAGGCGACAGGAATCGCATTCGCAAAGCGAGCGAAGAGCCTGCCACGTATAAATGCCCGTAGCGTGCCCATCAGCCCAAGACATGGCCAATGGCATAGGATCCCACCTGTTGTGCCCCTACGAGCTTGTATTTGCCTGGTTTCTCAGGCATTTGGACTGGAGCATAGGTCTTGAGCAAGACCGTTTCCCCCTGACATCCTGCACAGGGGCAATGGTCCCGAAGCGTTCGGAGTGAACTAGCACCGATATGTCCGTCATCCCATGTTATCGACAATACTTCCGATTTCGTCTTCTCGTCGACAGTGAGCTTGATCTGCGATGGGATCATAAAAAGTTAAGGTTGAACGGGATAACCTCTTGAGAACAAAGAAAAAAAGGACAACCTGATGAGATTGTCCTTCTGAAGTTCTTTAGCTTGCGCCAGAGATCATAGATTTTCAAGTGGACCGTACCGGGGTCGAACCGGTGACCTCCACAATGCCATTGTGGCGCTCTCCCAAACTGAGCTAACGGCCCAGACGGCACCAAATATACCCAACGGCCGGGGCAAAGTCAACGAGAAACTTGTTGATGGCAGGCACGGTTTTGAGTACTTTTGAGTAAGGACAACAGGGCGCAAGGTTCAGACAGGAGATCCCATTCAAGATTTTGGAACAAACACGTGATGGTCAATCTAAAAAACGTCACATCCTCTGCAGCAATAGCATTCGCGATCGCAATGACCATGACATCCTGCAAGGATCAGATCGCCGATCCAAACAGCAGCTCGATCGTCTTCCCCGATGCGAACATAAGCTATTCCAAGTACATCGATCCCCTGTTTCAGCAACGCTGTGCATTAGGCGGGTGTCACGCGGGCAGCACGCCGCAAGCCGGCCTTGACCTCACTCCTCCGTCTTATAACAATCTGATGAACCACCAGCCACGCCTTGTCAATCCCAGCGCCAGCAATAACAGCCTCCTCGCTCAGCGGATCGATGGGCGTCTGGCGCCTCAAATGCCATTCAACCTGTCGCCGCTCACATCGAATCAGATCAACGGCATCAAGAAGTGGATTGATGAAGGTGCACGAAACAACTGAGTATTGCATTGAAGGAAGGCGCCGTCAGGCCTTTTCCGTCCGAACATCCCTCCCCCAGTTCAGCTTCTTCCTTAAGAGATCGTAGTAGCTTGTGTTCCGCCGCTTCACGAGCTTGGCCGTGAATGGAGCCTTTTTGATTCTGATCTCGGTCGGAGGATACACCAATAATTCATCCTGCCCATCGGCGGTGAGTCGAATCTTGTGCTGAGACGACGCCACTTTTATTCGGATAACCGAATCGTCCGGCACAATCACTGGCCTTGCTGTGAGAGAGTGTGGGCAAATCGGGCTGATCGTAATTGATTTGTTGTGAGGTGCCACAATCGGACCGCCATTGGCGAGTGCATAGGCGGTGGAGCCCGTAGGACTGGACAAGATGATGCCGTCAGCAGGGAAGGTAGCGAGGTATTCACCATTAACATACGTCTCGAGATCGAGGACCCGGGATGTCGCGAATTTATCAACTACAATGTCATTCAGGGCGGTATAAATCCTTTTGCTCTTGGACGTTGATGCCTGGAGCATCATCCTCTCTACGATGAAGTAGTCTCCTTTCAGAACCTCATCAAGACACGCATCGAGCTCATCCAGAGAGACCTCTGCAAGGAATCCGAGTTTACCCAAGTTCACTCCGAGAATGGGTGTTCCTTTCTCGGCTACCTGGCGCGCCAAGCGCAGAATGGTCCCGTCACCACCAAGAGAAATGATCATGTCGCAACTGCTAGCCAGGTTCTTCACAGAGACGGTTCGGCCGGCGATTTTCAGCCTCGATCGCCGACGAAGGACTTCGGAAAGGGGCTTTTCAACGACATAATCCACTCCCCCGTCCTCGAATCGACGCAGCACCTTCTCGGCGATTATTGGTACTCCCTCCTTCCGAAGGTTTCCTGCAATTCCAAAGGTCATTTGCTAGTCCTTCTTGTCTGCGGCGTTACTCCCCTCGGCCCCGGGTGTTTGCTTCTGATCCTTCGCCAGCTCTTCCACATAGTTGAGCTTGAGCTCTTTGATGACATTCGTCAGGAACCTTGCTTCCTCATCCGAGAGATTGCCCTTTGTTTTCAATGCCAGAGCGTCGAGCGTGTCAATGACGAACTGAGCCTGGTCCAGGCTGCGTTCAACCTTGTCAGTAATAGGGTTCTTTGTCTTTCCCATGTGCTGCATCGCTGCAGCATGGAACATCAGGACCAAACCCATGAACAGAGCAGTATCTTTTTCACTCTCTGCCATCAGCGTTTACTCCTTTCGATTCCGATAGATAGCTCCCATAGCTTCGCATATTTGGTGAAGACATAGCAGGCAGACAGAACGCACAATATGAGTCCCTGCACACCATCGAGGAATCCTGATTTAATGAAGTACATTCTGATGAACGTCCAGATCGGCCTGACGATGAGCTGACCTATTCGGAAAACCTCTCCCTGATCCGACAATTCCTCGGCCGCGAGACTCGTATACCGATTGAATTTCTCGTAGTAGTGCCAAAGGTCCGGATCCGTATGATGCAGAAGATCGGCTCTCAACCTCCCAATCGGCCCCTCAATCTCCAGACGCTCATGCACTTTGTTGTCGGAGAACCTGCCAGCCCCGCGTCGAATCAGTCTCAAGACATATCCCGGATACCAGCCGCAATGTTTGATCCATCGGCCCAGGAAGAATGCTTTTCTCGAGACTTCATACCCGACGCATGCTGTTTCTTCTTCTACAACAGCCTGGATTTCGCGGCTCAGCTCATCCGTTACGCGTTCATCCGCGTCCAGCCACAAGATCCAATCACCCGTACACTGCTGCAGTCCGAAGTTCTTCGATGCCCCAAAGCCCTCCCACGACTTCACATAGACCTTCGGCGTGTACCCCCTCGCCAGCTCGATGGTCTTGTCATCGCTGCCACCGTCAACAACCACGATCTCCTGCGCCCACCGCACCGATTCCAGGCACTCGACGATGTTGCGCTCTTCATTCTTCGTTATGACGATGACGGAAAGCGATTTCAATCAACGATCCTTCCCTCAGGACCCGACGACGATGTTGACAAGCTTGTTCTTAACTACGACCGTACGAATAATCTTCTTCCCCTCCAAATGGCGCTGCATGTTCGGCTCAAGCCGGGCCAAATGCTCAAGCTCCCTCTCTTCTGTCCCTTGAATGACCTCGATCTTTCCTCTTACCTTTCCATTGACTTGCAGGACAATCTCAAGCTTGTCCTCAACGGTCTTCGCGTCGTCATATGCCGGCCAGGGTTCGCAGGCAAGGGACTTCTTGTGACCAAGGAGCTCCCACAGCTCCTCCCCGAGGTGCGGCGCAAAGGGTGACAGTAGCAAGACGAATTGTTCCATCTCTTTCCGCGGCAATTCCGGCATTTTCATTGCCTCGTTCACAAAGATCATCAACTGAGAAATTGCCGTATTGAAGCGGAGCTCCTCAATGTCCTCTCCGACCTTCTTGACGGTTTGATGATACAGCCGCTCGAAATCCGGCGTCGCCGGTCTGTCCACGATGAGCGGATTGAGTCCCGTGTCCTCGTCGACGAAGAGACGCCAGACTCTGTTCAGGAAACGATACACGCCCTCAACCCCCCTCGTGCTCCACGGCTTCATTTCTTCAAGAGGTCCCATGAACATCTCGAACAACCGCATGGAGTCTGCACCATACTGGGAGATCACATCGTCCGGGTTGACGACATTGCCCCGCGATTTCGACATTTTCCGCGAGTCCTCTCCCAGGATGATCCCCTGATGCCGAAGCCTGGTGAATGGTTCCTTCGTGCTAACGCAGCCGAGGTCATAAAGGACCTTGTGCCAAAACCGGGCGTACATCAAATGGAGCACCGCGTGTTCTGAGCCGCCAACGTACAAATCAATCGGCATCCAATAGCGCTCTTTTTCCGCCGAACAGAACTCCTTCGCGTTCATCGGATCGATGAACCGCAGGTAGTACCAGCACGACCCTGCCCACTGCGGCATCGTGTTCGTTTCTCTCCTGCCCTTCAGACCAGTATCCGGATCGGTGACGTTGATCCAGTCCACCGCCAACGCCAGCGGTGATTCTGTCGTCCCGCTCGGCTGAAACTTCTTAAGGTCAGGCAGCAGAAGGGGCAGCTCGCTGTCTTTCAGCGCCATCATCGTGCCATCTTCCAAATGAAGGATGGGGATCGGCTCACCCCAATACCGTTGACGTGAGAAGAGCCAATCCCGCAGTTTGAATTGCACCGTTGCTCTGCCGAGCTTCTTCCTTTCGAGCCACGCGGCGATCGTTCGTTTCGCCTCCGGGGTTCGAAGCCCATTGAGCGACACCTCATCGTTGGCAGAGTTCACGCCGACGCCATCATCAACGAAAATCTCGGGCGCATCTGGTCCGCCATCAACGACCTTCACAATGGGAAGCCCAAACTTCCTGGCGAACTCCCCGTCACGCTCATCATGGCCTGGAACAGCCATGATCGCTCCCGTGCCGTACCCCATCAAAACATAGTCAGCAATCCAGATGGGAATCTCTTTGCCTGTGGCGGGATTGATTGCGCAAGCTCCGATGAAAACACCGGTCTTGTCCTTCTCGATGCCTCGTTCCAACTCCGACTTCCGGGCCGCCTGTGATTGGTACTCTTCTATGGTCTGACGAACCTCAGGCTGCGCCAGCATCTGAACAAGAGGATGTTCCGGAGCCAGCACCATGTATGTGGCGCCAAAAAGCGTGTCTGCCCGCGTTGTGAAGACACGAAGCTTCTCCGCGCGCCCTTTGATCGGGAAGTCGATCTCGGCACCTTCGGAACGGCCGATCCAGTTTCTCTGCTGCTCCAGCGTCGAGGCTGGCCAGTCAAGCTCCTTTGCGTCTTCGAGAAGGCGTTCGGAGTACGCGGTAATCCGCATCATCCACTGCCTCATGGGGCGGCGTTCAACGGTGTATCCTTTCTCGGTCCACTCCGCCACCTCCTCATTCGCCAACACCGTTCCCAGTCCTTCACACCAATTCACAGGAATCTCAGCGACATACGCTAACCGGAACTGCGCCAGGAAATCGTGTTTCTCCTTGCGACTCTTCTTCTTCCATTCTTCAGCCGCGAAACCATCTTCAATGTTGAGCCCAGTCGTTCCTTTCGTCTCGAGCTCTGCTTCGAGGGTACTGATCGGTCTGGCCTTTTTGGGCCGCGGATCGAACCATGAGTCGTAGATTTGAAGGAAAATCCACTGCGTCCAGCGATAGTAGTTCGGATCTGTCGTGTTGATCTCCCGACTCCAGTCATAGCTCAAGCCGAGCATCTTGATCTGGCGCCGGAAGGTGGAAATGTTGTCTTCCGTTGTGACACGAGGATGGATGTTCGTCTGCATCGCATACCGTTCAGCCGGCAGTCCGAACGCGTCCCATCCCATGGGATGCAGGACATTCAGCCCTTTCATTCTCTTGTACCGGCAGAGGATATCAGTAGCAGTGTACCCCTCAGGATGTCCAACGTGCAGTCCGGCACCCGATGGGTACGGAAACATATCCAAAACGTACAGTTTCTGTTTCCCTGGAGATTCTTCGGAACGAAAGGTCTGGTGCTTATCCCAGGTACTCCTGCCATTTCTTCTCAATGTCGAGGAACTGATACTTCATGAGCCTTTTCTAACCTTTCTCAACGATCATACGGAACCCCCGCAATGTAGCAAATACGCTCTCCAATTTCAACGAAGACGTGGTGGGGACACCGTGGAGGGATACGATACTCGCTGCTACACTACCCTGAACACCAGCATCGTAATATCATCGGACTGAGGGGTGCCCTGGGTGTGAGCCTCGAGAGCAAGCTGGATGCTCCCGATGATGTCGGCCGGAGATTTGTTGCGGGCGGATTTCAGAACCTCCTCAAGTCGCTCTTCTGTAAAATCTTCTTCCTTTTCGTTCATCGCTTCGCTCACTCCGTCTGTGAACATGACGACGGCATCGCCCGATTGGAGAATCACACTTCCCTCTTGAAAGGGGGTCGACGTTTTCATCAGACCGAGAATGATTCCTCCGACGTCCAGTCGCTCGACCGATCCGTCAACCCTCAGCAGGTACGGCGGATTATGCCCCGCATTGACATATCGAAACTCCCGCGTCGAACTCCTGTAACTTCCCCAGAAGAACGTTATGAACTTGTCCTGACCCGTATTCGCACATGTCAAATCATTGATACGGGCTGTGGCGTCAGAAAGTGAAAGCCCCATCGGTGCGAAGGCACGGAGCGAAGCCTGGACATTTGCCATCAGAAGGGCCGCAGGTGTGCCCTTTCCCGACACATCACCGATGGCCAGGATGTACTCGTCGTTTTGAATCGGCACGACGTCATAGTAATCGCCACCCACCTGCTTCGAGGTTATGTTGATCGCCGCAATCTCAACTCCAGGTATCTTCGCCAGAGAGGCTGGAAGAAGTCCCTGCTGAATTTCCCGTGCGATAGCGAGCTCGTCCTCGAGACGCTGTCTCTCAATTGCCTCACGAAACAGTCGAGCATTCTCAATCGAGATGATCGCGAGGTTTGCCAGGGAGTAAAGGAACTCGAGGTCCCCTTTGGAATACGAACCGCCGCGCAGCTTCTCGCCCAGGAGGGCCGCCCCTTTCACCTGATTCTGGATCTGCATCGGCACAACAGCGACGATTCCTACCTTCATCAACTGCTCACCCACAGCTCTGAACTTCTTTTGTTTGAGAAGGTTCTCGACAAGATCCGCTCCCTTGAGGGCGCACAACTGCCGCAGCGTCTCGTGCGATCCTATTTCCTGATCGAGCTTCGACGCGACGAGCTTCAGTTTGCCGTTGTCCTCCAGGCAGAATGCATAGCGACTCACGCCGATCTGACCCAGCAACGAAAACGTCAGGAGGCGAACAACCTTGTCGGCATCAAGGATGACGTTGAACTCCTTGCTCAGGTCGAACAAGGTATTCAGTTCCTGATATTTTCGATCCAGACTTCGGTTGACGTCCCGTAACTGCTCGATCATTACCGCCTTCTCAATTGCGGCAGCTGAAAGGTTGACGAGAGAGTTGATGAGCTGGTGGTCGGTCTTGGAGAACCGCTTGCCGCCCAAACGCTGGCCGAGGCTGAGGAGACCAACAACTCGCTTCTGAGCCAGAATGGGAACAAGCAACCTCTGGCCCCGGTCACGAAAGAATCCGAGCCACTCCTGCGAAGCTTTGATTCTTTCGGTGTCGCCAATTCCTCGAATGGGCCTTTCGATATGGATTCTCTGCCCAACAGTCTGTGCATCAACACCTTTCGCGTTTACGACCTCAAATTCCCCGGGCTCTCGTTTGAGCAAGACCATTCCCTTCGAAACCAACATTTTCCCCATGACTGTGAGCAGGACTGTCCCCAAAATGAATTTGAGGTCCATCGAGGAATTGACAACGTTGCTGAATTCGAACAGCGAGAGCATATCGGATGCTGCCGGACTCGCTTTGGAGGGGGAGCGAAGCCGCTTCTCCGATGCCGAGAGAGAGGTTACTGCAAGCTTAGGTTTGCGCGCTCGATTCACTGGCGGTTAGGTACTTGGTGAGCCGGACTTCGTTCTTCCTTCCCGGCGCGTATTTGTATTCGACTTTGTCCATGAGGGTGCGCATCAAATAGACGCCCAATCCCCCGCGTCGATAGTGACTGAGGTGCTGTCTGAGGTCGGGTAACTTGGCGATGGAAGGATCAAACGATTTGCCGTCGTCAATGACGGTGATCTGGATCCTGTCCTTGTTGGGTTGAATCACAATCTCGATCTTGCGGTCGGGGGCATAGTGATAGGCGTGCTTGATGACGTTCGTGCAGGCTTCATCCACTGCGAGAACAATCTTCGACGACTCCTCTACAGAGAAGCCAAACTTCCGCGCAGCCTGAAGAACAAACTCCCGTACCTCCAGGAGCTTCTCCGTGCGGCTCTCGATTGTTTTTGTCAGTTTTTGCGCCTTACCGGGCATAGTGCAACACGCTTCTGATGGTTGAGTGTCTCAACGCTGGTCGACTACGGCTTCTTTTGCTCGCGGAAACGAATGATCGCTTCCTGTTCGTCTTTGTAGATCTCGTACAGGATCGGGAATCCGAGCAGGTCAAAAACGTTGTAGACCTTGGGAGACATGTTCGTCAGCTTGATATCTCCCTTGTTCTTCCGAACGTCTTCGATAAAAGCCATGAAGACACCCAGACCAGCGCTACTGATGTAGGTAAGGTCTCTGCAGTTGACGACAATGTTGAATTTCTTGTCGGTCAACAGCTTCACGAAGGTATTTTCGAGATCCGGAGCTGTGTGGGCGTCCAGATAGCCCTTGAGGTCGATCACGCTCACGCCTTCGCCATCTCGCTGGAGGACCTTGAAATCAGCCATGGTGGTTTGCTCCTTCTTGAGTCGATAAGATTGCATGCCGCCGAGCCTTTCTACTTTCATGATTCATTTGCCCGCGTCGACAGGTACCAGGATAAGGTGTTCTCATACGTACTTTCACCACCACGAGCGTCATATCATCCGCATACGAGGAATCACCCGTGTAGTTGCGAACCTCCTGGAGGATCGAGTTTTTGATCGATTCGGCGGAATTGCGCCGCGCATTCTGTGCAACATTGACAAGGCGGTCAACCCCGAATTCCTCGCCTTCAGCGTTTCGAGATTCATTCAGACCGTCTGTATAGAATATACAAACATCTCCCTTGTGAAGTGCAATGCTCATTTCTTGCGTTGAGTCCTCAAAAATCTTTTCGTGCGTGAGGCCGAGACCAAGCCCGGTCGGACGCACCATCTGCGTCGAGTTTTCGGATAGATGGATCATCGGACAATGTCCGGCGCGGGCGAGCGTCACGGTGGAACGCTTGATTTCGAAAATCGCATACAGCAAGCTGATGAACGCCTTCCGCTCGAGGCTGTCTGCGAGAGCCTCGTTCGCGCGCAAGAGCAAATCCCGGGGCGAGGCTGCTACGCGGCTCAATGACTGAAAAATTCCCTTCACCTCGGCCATGTAGAACGCCGCAGAGACGCCCTTCCCCGAGACGTCACCAACCACCACTCCCAGCCTGTCCTCATCCAGAGCGGCGAAGTCATAGTAGTCCCCCCAACCTCGAGCGACGGCTCCGAAACCGCTGCAACATCGAGCGTGGGAAATCTGGGAATTCGCTGCGGCAGCAGCCTCTTCTGCATCTGCTGCGCGACCATGATTTCCTGTTGAAACCGTTCACGCTCTAGAGACCGGGCGATGAGTTTGGAGTTCTCAATCGCGATGGTGACGTGGTCAGCGAACGTCGTCAGCACATCAATATCATCCTGGTCGAACCCATACTGGAATTCTTTCGTCGCGTGCAGAAAGCCGATCAACTCGCTGTGCGATAAGAGCGGCACGCAGATGAGCGACCCAACGGCAACACCGAGTTTCTTGATGTGCTTCGTGCGGCGGTCGTTGCCGACATCGTCGATGACCAGCGGCCGTTTGGAATCGATCACGAACTGTCGAAGCGAAAGATCGCTGTTCACCGCAATCGACTCGATCTGCTGCCTTGTGATGTTCTTCAGCGATACAACCTCGACAAGCACCTCACCCTGCTCATTGCGTCCTTTGATGAGCTCCAACCAGGCGCTGTTTGCGCCCACAACTTCCATCGTCATGGTTGTGACGCTGTCCACGAGATCGGAAAAATCAAACACCTGCGTCACTAACCTGCTCAGGTTGTGTAGCGACGTAAGCTCAGATTGTTTCCTCTCATAGACCTCCGCAGTCGGCATGTGGAACAGCGCACTGACGAACGCCATCCCGAAGTAGACGGCCCCGAAAATCGCATTCAGCCGTATGAAGCTCTGAAGCGGTGGATGATAGCTGTAGAGGGCCCCTTCCATGACACCCTGATTCACGATCAGATTGATGCCGAGGAATGTCAGAAACAGGAGCGCTGTATAGACAATGGAGTACATCTTCTCGCGTCGCGAGAGATAGACCACCCAGTTGTGCTTGAACGAGTTGACCACGATCAGGATGATCGTGATCGGGAAGAGAAACGATACGAGCATGTTCGCTTCCCCGCGGAGGAGAGGCATGGTAACCGCGTTGGCGAGCAGAAGAGTGATGACAAACGCTAGGAAGCTCCTCCTCGTCCACTTCTTGCGCTTGTAGAAAGCCAGATCCCGAATAGTCAAGAGAGTCGTCATCGAGAACAACCCCAGGACGATGGCAGTAAAAGAGTACAGTAAGGTCGTAAGAGCGCCCCGCGACTCTTCCACGTTTGTCCCCGCCGGCTGCCAGCTCGGATTCGCTACGGCGCCCTGAGGCGCCTTGTTGACGGCCCCCTCCGGCTCCCAGGCCGGCCTCGAGTTTGCTGCAATAATGATGAGCACGAGGACAACGAGGGAATACGCAAGAAGCTTGCCGATGCTCTTAGGAACTGCGAGCGACTTCGAAACCCGGCTTCCATAAAGGTAGAGAAAAAGGAGAACGAACGAGGCAAAGATGGCCAGTTCCCGAAATGTAAGCCAGCCACCCTGACCCAGGCTGACCGCCATCCGGACAATGTCAATGAGATAGACCCCCAACAGAAGGACCAGCGCACCGACAAGCAGCAGAATCTTCTTTAGACGAGACATGCCAAGACTTGGATTTCACTCCTCGTTAGCGTGGAGAAGAAACACCCTTCTTTCTACTTCGTCATATGCGGCAAAAAGTTGCAGCCTTTCATGCGAGCCCGCAGCCGACGCGCCGTTTCTCGCTCGAAGTGCAAGCGGGAGGCCTTTCTGAGTAGATGATCTATTAACCTCAGTGGCACCAGTGTCGTGTCTTAGAAAGACCTTGAATAAGTCACCGTCACGAAGCAGAAATCTATGCAGATATCAATTCAGGTTTTCAGGAAAAAGGCACACACCCCTCGCTCCTCGTCAGAGTCCGCTCGCCTCGCTCCGCTCGCCGGAGCGGGTCAGACTCCCGGCTTTGCCGAGGCTCGTCTGTTCGATTGAATCGAACAGACGGCTGCTGGAGTCTGACGACCCTCTCGCATATTTGACCTCACCCTCGCCCTCTCCTTGGAGGAGAGGGAATCTAAGATCCCTCATCGGCCGGCGATCATTCTTCTCGAGTACATTCATTCCTTCCCCTCCGCGCTTCTTGTTCCGCCTCTCAGAATCCCGCCTGCGAGCGAAATCCCAGAAGGCGGGACGTCCCGCTGTTTTCAAGCGGGACGAGGGGAAGGCTAGGATGAGGTCTGCGGAATCAGTCCCCTCTGTGTGTAAGCCTGCGCGTCGGGGAGAGGCGATGTAAGGGGTGTGTGCATTGATTTTTCTGGAATTCACCAAAACCCAGATACTGTGATCGTGCGACGCAAAAAATCCAACCGCGCGACTTATTCAAAGAACATGCCAGACACAACACTAGAAGGTTGCTGAAAAAGCCCTGCCGTCAACAGCCCTCGAATGAACGATAAGCCTCAGGCGCTCGCCTCTGCAATCCATCGATCGATGTCTCGTGCGACAAGAGAATTCGGGAAATCTTTCTTCAGCTTCTTGAAAAGCTCAACCGCTTTGTCCTTCTTACCCGCCAACATGTAGTTTTGACCGGCGTGGAACATGTTGTCAGCGGCGTTGATGTCCCTCGACGATCTGAAAGCCGCCTTCTCGTACGTGGAGGCAGCCTTCTCGTGATCGCCCTTCACCTCATAGCAGGCAGCAGCACCCGCCAGGGTTGAAGCGCTGATCAAATCGTCTTTCACATCCACATCCAGGTAGTATTTGAGCGCCTTGTCGTATTCTCCCTGGGCAAAATAGCTGTCAGCCAGGTAGAACTTCGCCAACTGGCCTGCTTTCGTGCTGCCGTAGTCATCAACGATCGCCTGCAGGCCCCGGACGTTCTCTTGAAGATTACCATTGATCGCGACGTCGTATTTTCCCTGGTCATAGTAGCCGAGGACCTTTCCCAGGTCTGCGGTTGCCTTCTGGCTGTTCGAGCTCACGTTGTTGGCATAGGCAACGATGACGATGGCAAGGACCACCATGCCGGTCAAAACACCATTGACGATCTTCTTGTTGGTCTGATACCACGTTGTCGCCTCAAAGTAGGTGGTGACGAGCCTGTCCTCTTTGATTTCTTTCTTCGTGATCTTTTTCTTTGGCTTAAGCATATATCATTCCTGACTTGGTTGTGTAAGTTTGTGTAGTAAACTCTTGACTCTTGGAGACCTCACCCCCCGCCATAAAGACGGCGGGCAGGCTGCCCCACTCCTTCGTGAGGAGAGGGAGAATAGCGCATTGACAAAAGCATCGCAAAAGAAAAACTCTCTCGGTCCCGAATTCTTCACTGTGGACCCGACTACAATCCGGGGCAAAAGTGATCACACCCTAAGTCCCTCCGACGCATCTGCCGTAGTTTCGAGACGCGGTGTTTTTGCTCCTGTTTTTTCTTTTCCAGAGCCCGCGAAATCGATGGCGGTGCGGGTCGGCGGCTCAATCCCGTGCGCTTAATATCGGTGCAGGTACTCTGCACCTGAGTGTCCGTACACAATTTGACGCACCGATATTACGGCACACGTGTGGGAGGCTAGGCACGCGGGTTTCGATTTCGCCGTCGTTTTCTGGTTACTCTTTTGGACGAGCAAAAGAGTAACAATAGGAACCACCTCTGAGACTCGATTTCGCCGTCCTGGTTACTC
>CAVUAC010000023.1:0-17920 GCA_963739335.1 uncultured Bacteroidota bacterium
TGGTCACGGTTCAGCAACAGTGGGACCTTGTGCCGCTGCGACATTGCCGTCAGTTTGGGCATCAGGACTGCATCGCCGTAGTCGGTCAGGATAATGTCCGGGTCGGAGCGATGCAGATGCCAGTTCAGCGCTTCCAGAACCTCCTGCGGGGTTTCCTGCTCAAGGGCATAGGTGCGATTATCATAGATCACCTCGAGCTGGAGGTGCTTTTGATATTTTGGCGGCACGAAGTCATTCGCGTTCCGGAGCAACAGAATGGAGAACGGTGGGAGTTGGTAGTCTGTCGCTTCCCGCGAATCGTGCAAAGCCCAACCGGTGAACTCCCCGTGCTCGTCAATTTCATATTCACCAAACGCGAGGGGAAAGAGCTGCGTCTCATACAAAAAGAGCTGCGCAACAAGGATGTCAGAATTGAAAAACGCAAAGTGAGGAAAAAACCTTTCGTAGTACCACACAACGTCCCGGAAACGCATCGGGTCGTGTACGTGCACCTCGAGCACATCGAGCGGGTCGCCGGAGTAGATTTCTGTTTTCGTCGTTTGCGTGATCGTCACAGGAATAGGACAATGCGTGCCAAGAACCTCTGCACGCCGCGCATCGGACTGATTCAGATGAAGGAAGAACGACGGCGTAAACCTGCGGAAGCAGCGATGCTTGTCGCCATTCTGATCAATCAGCCAGAGCGTGATGCCTTGCGGAGAAGGGTAACAGTCGAAGAACCAGCCGGTGATGGTGTGGGCCATAGCTTCGTGAACGATGTCCCTGTGTCGCCGAGAGCGAAGCTCTCTCCCAGAGGTAAACAAGGATATTACGGTTTCTCATCAATCAGCCGGCCTTCCAGCCGGACGATCCGATCCTGCAGCTGTTGTATCAGCTTCCGCTGCTCGACAGCGATAGAAACCATGATGCTTTCAAACGGAATTGTTCGCATCGCATAAAAATTCTCCGCGAGATGAAGCTTCGCCGCGCGGAAGACATCATCGAAGATGTCCTGATCTTCTTTACGGAGTCCCCGCCGGTACTTCGACCAGCTCGCGATCTCGCTGTCGATGATGTTCGTGAAGGTCGGAACGGTGCGTCCCATACCTGATTGCTCCTTTCATCCGCACAATTGCCGTCATGCCAAAAAGTGAACGCGTCGTTTTTCGGCGTCAGCCGCGGCTCCTGTTATCTTTCCAATTCCACCATTTCAATTTCTCCTTGTCTCGCAGTCGTTCGTCTGTTTCGGCATAATACACCGCGCAACGAAAGACATAGAGCAGGCACCGATCCTGAACCGTCCCTGCACGCCTGTTGACCTGGTCAAAAAGCTGCTCAGGGTCTTGTCCTCGTAAGTCAGAGACCCTCCTGATGCCAATATTCCAGAGATCTGTTGCAATAGCCTTGCCAACGCCTGGAATGCAGGTCAGTTGTTTCATTTGCTGGTTTTGAATCATGGCATCCTCTAATGGTTGTTCCGTTTCATTCTCCAACCAGATTGCGGGAAACTTCTCTGTCATTCGCGCTTCATCACTTTTCATCCTCGGCAAACGTCAAGACATAACCATTGTTGTCCTTGATTGAAAATTCAGTTGCTCCATAAAAAGTCTTCTCCAACCCACGCACAACAGTGACTCTATCTTTGATGCTGTCAAAAAACGTTCTGATGTTCTTCAGCTTGATGTACAGGAGAAGTGAGCCGCCGCTATTTCTGCTGACTTCCGGCAAGGCGTCACCGAGGCTGGCAAATGTCTGAAACATGAAAGAAACGCTGCCGCAGGTCATCATGGCCCAGACATAGTCGCCCGTTTCAGGAACGGTCATGACAAGATCAAAGCCAAGCGTTTTGTACCATGCAATCGTTTCGTCGATATCCCTAACGAAAATGTTGGGTGATAAGCTTTCCATTGTCACGCCTTTCTTTTGGGGGCTGTTTGAGTAGTGTGTGTTGTTCATTGATCACACCTGACTCCAGAAACAATGACGGCCTGTTGTCGTGGTCCACCGCCAACCGGTAAATGGTATCCATCCCGGTCTTGAGCGTTGTAAACAACTGATTGCGTTCCTTTGGCAGGACGTTCCACTCCGTGCATGCCAGCAGCACGGACACGCCGCCGGCTTTGATGTCCTGCAACGTACCAAGCAACCGCCGGAGGATCTGCTGCACCTCGCGGAACGAGGCCTGCTCATCATAAAAGGTGTCGAGCAGACCGAAGATCATCGCGATGTTCGAGCCAATGGACTCGAGAAATGCCGGCAGCCTGCTGCTGACCGCCTGCTCCATCTGATAGCATGTGAAACCACGGGAGATAAAAATCCGGTGAAGGAATTCATCCGGGTCGATGTGCCGCTCCCGTGCGAAGCGTGAGAGAAGATGAACATTGAACCGGTTACACCCATCCACCACGGCAATGGGTCTTCCTTGCGCCATCGCATGTGCCGCCATTCTGAGCGAGAGTTGGAAAATGAGATTATCGCCGTACAAAAGACAGACCTTTCCAGGGGGAGCGACAAACGATTGCACCAACGTCTGCGATGAAACTGGCAGGTGTTTGGCACCTGGCAGATGTCCGACATCTAATGGGAACTCCCTCTGGGGGATGTCGGACACCTTACTCGCTATTGGTTTCTGGGATAGTAATTTCATACTTTTCAACCACCACGTTCTCTGGAGGACACTCTATGTGCGGCCGCTACGCTCTGATCGACGGCAAGAAAGTTCTCGTCTCCTACATTGCGCTCAACAAAGCAAAACTTACCGACAAGGTGTTTCAAGAGCTCCCACGCTACAACGCTTCTCCCATGCAGCGCCTGCCTGTTTTCGCCGTCCGGCATGATGAGCTTGTCGCCGAGCCGATGCAGTGGTGGCTGATCCCGCACTGGTCGAAAGACGGCAAGCCAAGCTTCTCCTCCTTCAATGCCAAAGCCGAAACGCTGGATCAAAGCAAACTGTTTGCACCGTACTTCAAAGGCAGCCGCTGCCTCATTCCTGCTGACGCGTTCTACGAGTGGCAGCGAGTGACGACGACCCAGGACGTCCACGGCAAACCAAAGAAGGTTGAGGAAAAACATCCAATGTGCATTCGGATGAAGGACGAGGCCCCCTTCCTGTTCGCCGGACTCTTTTCCATCTGGAAGGATGCGGAGGGAAAGGAACACCCCACGTTCACCATCATCACCACCGAACCGAACGAGCTGATGGCCCCCATTCACAACCGCATGCCCGTCATCCTGCCTGAACAGCATATCGAGCAGTGGCTCGACCGGACGTATAAGGACATCGACCAGCTGAAAAAACTCCTCGCCCCCTTCCCCGCCAAGGAACTGAAAGCGTACCGCGTCTCTTCCCTCGTCAGCAATCCCCGCAATGACGCGGCGGAATGTCTGAAACCGGTGGAACACTAGCAGCCTTTTCCCTCACCCCGAATGACACACCCCTCCGCCACAAAGACGGCGGACAGGTAAATCCCCTCTCTCCTACACGCACGCCTTCGCTGCAGAGGGGACTGTTCGAAGCCAACTTCGCATGGGAAAAACCTTGCGCTAGATGTCCCCTCTCGTGTGTTGACTCGCGGGGCGAGAGAGGGGTGTGTTGCGTAAGCCCCATGTTAGATTCGTCGCGCTCTCCTTATCGGGAGACGGGTGAGGGTTACGCCACCTCAGCGAACAACGGGTGCTGCACGTTCACCGGCGCGCTGATCTGTTTTAACGCCGGGAACACCGTGATAAGATTCTGCGGCACAAGAACGCGGTGCTTGTGACGCACCATATGCCGCAACTGAAATCCGTTGACCAGTGAGTTTGCTTCCGGATCGTTGTGGAAGACAACAAACGTTATGTTCGCGCGCTGTTTCATCTGTTCGATCAGCGAGAGAAGGCTCTCCAGCTCCCGATCGTTGTACAGGTAGTGGTACCGATCGCTGACAAGGTACTTCCCGCTCTGATGCCTGGTGAATGGACGATCCCACGTCAGCACATTTCTCCCCATCAGGCGGAAGTACGCTGCTCCGCTCCATGCCTGACACGTCAGCGGCATGTGCTGTTTGATGCCGGGGAGGTCGACGTTCACCAGATGGAGTTTGCTCTCCTGGAAGAAGTTATACATCAACGGGCTGTTCCATGAATTATGCCGGACCTCCACAAACAGGCGATGCGGCTGGAATACTTTTGCCAGCTGCATCAGATACATCCTGCGCTCGTTGATGTTCGTGAAGGAATAGGGAAACTGGATAAGCAGCCCGCCCAGTTTTCCGGCGGATGCAAGAGGCTCCAACAGGCAATGGACCGCGCGCACATCACCGTAGCCCGCCGTGTAGGTATGGGTAAAGCCCTGGAAGAGCTTCACCGTAAAAATGAAATCCTTGTTCCCCGATACGTCGTTCAGCCATCGCCGCGCATGGTCGGGCGTCAGTGACGTATTATAGAAAGTGGCGTTGATCTCAACACTGTCGAAAAACTGGCTGTAGTACTCCAGCTTCCGAAAGCCTTTTTTGGGCCTTGGAGGATAGAAGACGTTATTGAACGGCTCCAGATCCCACCCTCCCATCCCAACATAGATTTTTTCCCGATCGCGATTCATCATTTCCTCTCCTCTATACTTTGCGCCTTGTGATTTCAAAAAACGCACTTGACAGCAACCAGAAAATTACCTATCTTTGCCTCACCCAGGATACGACATTTTTGTCGCCTTGTCAAGCGAAAAATTGACAAAATTGTCATACGATGACATTGCGCGCAAAGGCACAGCGCTCATGATCACTCACCAATGAACCAGTACCTGACAGTGCCTTCGTTTTAAGGACAGAGCCATGAAACAATCGATCGCACAGCGAATCCGGCAAGCGCGAACACACAAGGAGTTGGATCAGGCAAAACTTGCGGCAAAGCTCGACGTTGCGACGCGCACCGTCCAGCGGTGGGAAAAGGGCGAGCAGGTTCCCGACAGCAACTACCTGATGCGCATCGCGAAAGTCACCGGCGTGACACCGCACTGGTTGCTGACAGGCGACGGCGATATGTTCGCGAAGCCACAATCGGGGTCCAAAGTCATTCCCCTGCCAACAGGACGCTACAAGCACGTCGACCTCGTGTCGCTCCCGTTGCTCTCATCGGTCCCCGGTGGCGCACCGAGTCTTATGTTCCACCCGGACTACGTCGAAAAGTACATTACCGTCGACGACATCAAGGACACAAACGCATTTGCTCTGGAGGTGAAGGGAAACAGTATGGCTCCGCGCATCGAGGACGGCGATATCATTGTCGTCAGCCCCAAACTTGAACCGCGCACTGGGGATATTTGTGTCGTGCGGGTAAGTGATGAGGATACGGTGAAGCGTGTAAAAATTGAGGATCACTTCCTTCATCTCATCCCACTGAATCCCGAGTACGAGCCCATGGTGGTGAGGAAGAAAGATGTGGCGTTTGTGTGGCGGGTGGTGAAAGTGATCAAAAGTATCTGAGTGGTTCGCGATCTATGCTGAACCATAAAAAGTGGGGAATAAGTCTAGAGTCTTCAGGCGGACAAAACTGGGCTTAGTTTTGATCAGAGAGGTACCGACAGATTTCTACCCAGGAGCTTTTGCCCGAAGAAGCCTAGTCTTCAACTTTCACCGCATCTTTTTCGGATTCTTGAAGCCAGAGTTTTAGTTTTCTGAGGTATTCTTTTGCCCTCCCTCGTCGTTCCCCCAACAAGAAGGCGTGGTTCCATTTTGAGCGTGCGTGGTCAGGAATGATTTTTGCTTGCCCCATTCAGGTAAGCTCATAAAGTGGGTCACTTAGCCCGACCAAACAGATTCGAGCCGGGGCATAATGCTTGCGAATGAAATGAAAGGCTTCTGTATTCATATGCCTTTTCCCCCGTCAACAGGATAGTTGTCCATGCGCTTTGGCACGGTCGCGTTAAAATTGTAATCTAATAAAAAAATCTCGAGCCTCTACACCACATTTATCCTCTTGTTTTCTATTTTTTTCTCCTTGCCTCTCACTTCCTCAGCTTCTCCTTTATTCCCACAATTGTCTTTAAGAAGTCATACCAGAATGGCGCACCAAAGCTCACCAGCAGCGTCATCCCAAGCCAGCCCAGAACGCTCTTCCCCCAGTTCTTCCACCATTGCACGCTGAACCATTGAGAGAAGAGTGCCTCACGCTGACCCTGCCGCCACCGCAGAATCTGAAACGTTCTCGCGCTCACAACCGACTCAATGTCAGCCAGGCGTTGCCGGATCTCCTGCTGTATTTGCTCATCAGTCTTCTTCACTTCGGTTGTTGCATCGTTGCTCCCTGATTGTCCGATGTAAACGACAGAGTCTCGCGGCATAGACACAACTCGCTCTGCCCAGGTAACCGCCGCATCACGAAGCACCTTGCTGACAGAGAACTCACGATAGATGTCGAGCAGATTGGCATTCAGGAGCAGAACAACGACAGCACCGATGAAGAACGACCAGACCTTCATTTTCCTCTCGTACAGATCTTGAAACGCGCGCTTCGTGATGTCAAACCACGTGTCAACGTCTTTCAACGCACGTTTCAACTCGTCTCTCGCCTTGGCGAACATCGGCAGCGATCCGATGATTTTTTTCATCTCGTCCACGCTCATGCGCTCGAGTAATTCCATATCTCTGTAGCCGAAGCTCTTGACTGCAGCTTCAAGCTCACCGACAATGTTCTTCGCCCGGTCATCTACATCGCGCGAAAGTCTCGTTATAGGCTGCAAGCCTGGCAACCAGCCGCTGTCTGATTCTGGAGATGGCAAACCGAAAAGGGCAAACAATTGAAACCGCATGTAGTTGGATTTCAGGTCCAGCCATTGTTTGATGATCTGCTGGATTGCCTGGACAATGAGGCTCAATGCGAGCACAACGGCAAGCGTGGCGATGATTGCATCAAGTGATTCCAGCATAGCACTTCTCCTTCTTAGTATTTCTGCCGCACTTTTTCTCCCTGCTCATTACTACAACTTCTCTCCGCGTCGTATCGTCCAAAAATCATCTGAGAGGTTTCTGGTAGTCAGATAATCATACGGCATCGTGAAATATCCGTTCTGTCCCCAGCCGGTCCCCCACGAGTTGCGAACGATAAATCGTTTTTGTGCATCGTCATAACCGGCTGCCATCACGGCGTGTCCACCCATCGAACGTTCGCCCGGCTGCGGCATGTTTAAGACTCCTGTTTGCGCGACTTGCTGTGACTCGAAGGCCTCGTACACCGTGAAGCCGAACACAAACGGGAATCCTTCAGCCAGACACGCTCGCATTTCATCCACGGTGAGAATGCGATGATAGGACGTGATTTGCCTTTGCAGCGCCTCCTTATAACATGGTGCAATCGGCTTCGCCGTGAATTTCGAAACCTTGTAAGGCCATTTCTTTTCCGAACAGACGCCTTGCTTCGCCAGCGTCTTTATCCCGTCCCGCAGCATCGCGCCAGAATCGGATCTTACTGTGTGCTCGATGACGCGCTCGTCATAGTAAATGAAGAGCCGGCTTGCATCGATGAATGAGACGCCGTCTTTTCGCTCTAAGAACTCCAGCGCGCCTGCAAGAGCATTGGCGGTGCAGCTTCCCAGCTGGCCCTGGTCTTCGATTGCAGAACACATTGCTCGCAAGTTGACGGAAGATGGAAGTGTCGCAGGCACACGTGCAACTGCACTGTAGAGAAAATCCCGACGATCGGGAAGATCAGGCACCCAACCATAGCCCGGCTTTTGTGTTTTAGATTCCTTTGGCGAGTCCTTCTTTAATTTCTTCATGGCTTTCTCCTTAGGATTTCTGCAGCGTATTGAGTGAAGGGGTCATTGCCTGGAAGTCATATCACTGTGACATGCAATCGTCCCGGGAGTTTTGTTGATCTATCCGGCTTATCGGCCAGGCGGCATTAGCAACCGGGGGCGAAGGCTACGCTTCAAGACACAGCGACGTCGATTCTCCCAGCCCTCAAAACCAGTAGCCACCGCAATGCGGGGCTTCTTGTGCGCACCAATCAGCCGAAATGGTCGAGAAACCAGATGTGGTATGATTGGAAGGGCGTACAAAACGCCTGCAGCCTCGTGAGTCAGTTCTAAAAAGTGAATTAGTGCCGGTTCCAGCAATTCTTCAACGCAGAGACGACTAAGAATACAGTATTACTTTTTATTGGTTGGGAATAATGGAGTCATGAAGTGTCGGAGTTGTGCCTGGGGCGCGGAAGACTACGACATTTCGGGTTCTTCGTTGGCCGGTGATGGCAGCTTTTTCAGGCGAATGCGGTCGATGACACGATCGGTCACTTGCTCCACGGTGAACTCAATGCCGTTGACACGGAGATTCTCTCCGTTCGACGGAATATGTCCAAGATGCTCAAGGACAAATGCTCCGATGGAGAGAATGTCTTTCGGTGACAGTTCCTGGTTGAAGAGGTGCTCGATTTCGTTTGTTGTCACGCTCGCATCAACGATATACTCGTTGTCACTGAGTTTGATGACCTCGGGTGCCTCACGATCGAACTCATCCTGGATGGGGCCGACCAGCTCTTCGAGGACGTTTTCAAGCGTGATAAGTCCCGCCGTCCCGCCATACTCGTCCGCCAGGATGACCATATGGGTCTTGCGTTGAAGCATCGTCTCGAGGACTTTTTCCAAACTCGCTGTTTCGGGGAGAAAAGTTCCGTCACGCAGAACCGACTCAATCGTGAAGTCTAGACTATGGTCACGGTCGCGTTTGAAGATGTCCTTCGTGTAGACAAGGCCAATAATATTGTCGATTGTGTCGCGATACACCGGGTAGCGCGAGAACTTATTGGAGCGCATCACGGCAAGATTTTCCGGTGCCGGAGCCACGAGCGAAAGCACCACCATTTCCGGTCTGGGCACCATGCAATGCCGGGCCTGTTTCAGATGGAAGTCCATTGCATTGAGGACAATGCTCTTACTGGCTGTTGAACCAGTTTGCTCCCTCGCGAGAATAAGTCTCAGCTCTTCTTCGGAATGTGCCAGCTGAGCGCTTCCCGTTGCCCGGAGGCCCAGCACTCCCAGAAGAGCATTTGCGCAAACATTGAGGAACCAGATCACCGGCCTGAAAACGGCCAGAAAGAGGGAGAGAGGATACGAGACCAAAAGAGCAGTTGCACTGGTTTTCTGGATTGCAATCCACTTCGGGCCCAGTTCTCCCAGGATGATGTGAAGAAACGTGATGATGGAAAAGGCGATAGCAAACGAGGTCCACTGAATCAAATGTCCGTTGACTATTCCGAGACTTTGAAAAACGGGGAGCAACTCATCGGCCACAAGAGGCTCGCCGACCCAACCGAGGGCAAGGCTCGCCATGGTGATGCCAAGCTGTGTCGCAGAGAGATAGCGGTCGAGGTGTGTGATAACCTCGCGGGCCATGCGAGCGCGACGGTTCCCCTTTGCCGCCAGCGGCTCAATCTGCGTAAGACGCACTTTGACAATCGCGAACTCCGCAGCAACGAAAAAGCCGTTGAGGAAGACGAAGAACAATACGAGGACGATATTGACAAGCTGGTGTAGCATCGTGATTTCGGATTACGAAATTCGGATTGCGGATTACTCCTTGACCTCACTCGTCAGGCACAACAGCGCGTTCAAGCAGTTAGCTCTTCTTGTTCCTCTTCGCTGTGTTGATGGAGCTTACGATGATCGAAGCGAGTTCATTTGCTTCTCGCTGAAGTTCCTTCACACGAGCCGATTGCACAATTTTAGATTCTTCGAGGACTTCCAACCAATAAATCGATTCATCAGCCTCTTCTTCGACATTCCCCATTTTCGAAATGAAATCTGCTCTCGACTTGGCCCGACACGCGGCTCTGTAGTTAGCTCCGACGGATGTTCCACTTCTCAGAATCTGCCGGCCAATGATGTCAGCAGTTTTACTATTCGGGAACGATTCAACGAGGTGGATGATTTTAACCCGAACGCCTTTGTCCGGTTTTTCAAGTCCTGAGCATTCATTGTCAAAGTCTAGGCAAATCCATTCGCTCAAGGGAATCAATCTGTAATCTACATTCTGCAATCCACAATCCGCATTCCACAATCGTTCAGTGCCGCAGTTGCTCCGAAATCCACGTGAGGTATGCTTCCATCTTGCCAAGGAAGTTGAGATACGCGGTTGACCATTCTGTGGGATTGGCGGGCTGAGACTTCCCTAAACATTCTTGAAAGACTTTTGACACGGAAGTCGCGATGCGGTGTTTGCTCTCCTCCATCACAGCTTCCATTGCCGACGAATAGTAGGCTCGCAGGCTGAAGATGTCCCACCGCACGCGCGCCTCGGGGGTTTGCCGTGCAAAGAACGACAGGTCCGTCTTTCCTGCGCCGGACATTTCGTACACCAGCAGGTTCCATCGCTCCATGATCTTTCGAAACTCCTCCTCGTTGGAGCAGCCGTCGATAGGCAGCCGCGCCGCCGCTTGCTCCGTCGCAAGGGAATGACGGAACAAGAGATCCCCCCCACGAACTGCGAAAGCAGATTCACATCCTTGCGCATCCCGAGAACACGATGAACGGCAAAATATGTTTCCTGTTCGAAGTTTCGCGCCCCCGTCGGCTGCTGCGCCGGCTGTCGTGCCATCAGTTTCATTCGCATCTCCAGTTCAGCATCGCGCTCAACGCCGGTCGGCGTGGATGGCGCTCGGCGACCGGCACACGCCGTACCTGCCCCCACGTGCGAAATGTTCAGGAATCGTTCACGGGAATCCCAATCAAGATCGTCAAATTGCTTCGCAGCGGCAGCAAAAGGAGGCGGCGGATCCGATTGGCCTTGCAGCAGCAGGAGAATTTTTGTGAAGAGCCGATCCCTGTACACCGACCGGAAATGCGATACGTCGGCGACAATATAGAGGTCATGCTCCACGCACGAGAACACCGTGTTGAGCATCCGTGCGATCCGGTGCTCACCAACTTTCTTGTCGTCCAACTGGCGCATGGTATAGTCCACGCCAGCCATGGTCGCGTCGAAGATGATCACTTTCTTGCGACGCCCCTGAAACGTCTGGGGTGTGCCGACCTCGACTTGCCGAATGCCCTGGAGTCGCAGTTGCAGCTTGGCGTAGAGCGTCGTGCCTTGAAAAGGAACGATCACTCCCACATCGGAAGCATGCATCTGGCCCCGCAAATAGATGTGTTTGACAAGCTCGATGGTTCGCCTGGTCTGCGACTCGTTGTAAGGAACCAGGCTTTTCTTCCCCAGATACTGCCGGGACGTCGATTTGAGATCGCTGGCGTCAATAACAACGATACTTCCTTTCGCACCGGGTTGTTCAAACACCTGAACCTTGTTGTCCAGGAACACAGACGCCATGAAGCGGGAGAGCTTTGGCGCAAAGGTGAAGTGCGAAGAGAGCCGAATGCACCACTCCGCGTTGCGTTGCGACCAGTCGGCCAGTTCGTGAGGCTGATCCGTCTGCGCAACGGCATGGAATATGTCCCGCTGGAGCCATGATAGTGCGAGGTCGCTCCTGGAATAGGATTGGGGCCCCAGCTGGTGAGGATCACCAGCGATGACCATTGCCTCACCGGCCAGCAGCGACAGCGCGGCAAGATAGGGAAGTTGTTCCTGTTCGGCATCATCCACAATGACAAGATCAAAATGCCTGCCGCGCAGGCGGTGATCGGAGAACACACCCATCACCGTCGTCGCAATGCACCGTTTCGCCGATAACAGTCCGTGTTCGTCTACGGCACTCAGCCGTTCGACATCTTCCGTCAATTTCCTTAACCCGCCCAACTCACCAATCCGCTTGACGGCTGCCTGGTACTCTTTCAACTCACCTGGATCAATGGGGGTTTGGGCCTCGGCCCGCATGAGCTCGGTTGTCAGCGCCTGCTGTATCGGCTGCAACCTTTTCTGAAGCACGAGCTTCTCACTCAGCTGTTTCTGCGCCGTCGCAATCCCCTCTTTGCTGAAGCCCGCCTTGATTTTCTCCATCATGGACGCGTTCTGAGCTCGGGTAATGGTATCCTTGAGCCCTGTAATCTCATCACGAATCTTCTCGAGCTGCTTCTTGTTCTCGTTCACCCGTTCCCGCAAGTCATTCAGTCTCGTGTAGAAATCGTCATGCAGGTATTGATGAACCTTGGTCCTCCAATAGGTTCTCAACAACGTAACACCTTCCTCGAGCTGCTTCTTCTTATCGCTCCGCTTCACCTCAACTTCTTGCTCGAGCGAGAACAAACCCAACTCTGCACCCGCCTGCGCAAGGGGAAGCCCGACTCTCGTTGCGAGGCCGAAGAGCTCAACACCGAGTTCCTTTCCGAGAGCCAGAGTTCTGAGCAGCAACTGATCGGCCTGGTTACCACCGGGAGCTGCTAGCAGCACGCTCTTGCCCGCCCTGAGAAAACTCACAGCAGTCAGCGCGAGCGTCTGCGTTTTGCCGGAGCACACCGGACCCCAGAGATACGAAACACGGTTCTGCAGAACTTTCTTTAGCGCATTGAGTTGATCAGGCGTGGTATTGTGCTGCACAGCCGGATCGAATCCCGCGGGGTGCGCGTTCTCGGGTCGGTCAGGCTGAAGGACAATTGAAGCTATCGGATGAAGCTTGTTGGCACCTGCAAGCACATCGATGACATGCGCAAGATGGTCGTCGTAGCTCCATTGACATTTGATCTCGGGAAGAATGGGACCGAAATCCATCGGCAGCGCGACGAGGACGAATTGATTCTCGAGGCTCAGGATCTTGCCCTCGAGCGTCACAGGTTGCAGTTGGCTGAACGTGAAGGAAACCCGGTCGACAGGACGGAGATAGAGATCCTCCGGCAATTCGAACCGATAATAGAAAAAGCCGGCAAACGATCCAACAAGCTCTCCCCCGAAGAGGTAGATTTCATGGCGGGCACTCTGTAGTTTCGCGCGCTCCACCCGCAGCGCTTCAGCCTGCTGCGAAAACAATGTCGTGCCGTTAGAACTGGTACCGGGAGAGCTCATAGGAAACGAAGAGGTCGTTCATTACTTTCACATTTACCGCGGGAGTGGTTTCATCGACAGCCTGGACGGAATGTAGAATTCGCCGAGGTTTCAGACTGTGGTGGACGACACACCGTGGGCAGCGCACGCAGTGGTGAAAAGAGACAGCGGCCGCTTTATCAGGCTTCACTCGCTGTTCATGTGAAGCAAGCACGTAACGAGCTGGTGAACAAAAACGGATGGACGGTACGTCAAGTACCCTTGAGGCAACACTTGCCTCACCTCCGTCACGGTTTGTCTGGCAGCTCTTCAAATGCATCGCCGAACAACTCATCGGCAACGGTCGATGAATCAAAGAAACCGTAGAATTCTGTACCAGCGAGTTTCTTTTGCCGGAAGTAGATTGCTAGAACGGAGATCATCACCCCTGCGATCAAACCGACCACGACATACTTTTTCATATTCCCCCAAATCCTCTCGTAGTGTAACCCAGACCTCGGCACGTCACCAGTTGCATTTGACAATATACTAGAAACAACTCTCTTTTTCCATCTTCAGCCATTCGCCGCGGACTACGCTCACCACCGTTGTGTATTCCCAACGTGAAGAACAAGGTTGAGCGTTCAATCCAGGAAAGGCTGGCGGCACCGAAATCTCGTTGAATAACAGCAATGCGCCGATCTGCTGTAAATTGATCTTCCACGAATGCATGCCGAGGACGATTCCTGTTCGCTCAGTCAGTTTGAATACCTGCGACGGTGTGGCCATCTGCTGCGACATGCGAACGATGGCTCCACCTACGCGAGAGCACGCAAGCCGACAGAGAGGATAATGAAGAGGGAGGCAGAGAGGGATTTTCACAGGGATAATGGATGTTGAAAGGCACAGGAAAAACGCCAGAGCGCGCTCACGGGCAAGCAACTTGACGGAAGAGAACTAGCGTAGACGCGGGAACATCAGAAAGAAAACATGTGAGGAGGTAAAGCGAGAGTGCCGGATGGCCACCTGTTCAGGCTTCCACCCGGCGTCAATATCTCGGTTGATCGGAACTACTTCCGGTAACCTTAAGCCGGAGGATTTGCCTGTTCTTCGCCAGCCATTTTCTTCTTGACCTCTTGTACTTCGTTCCGCACTTCCTGGGCTTTTCGCTTCAGCGTCGCCATGTGCTTTCGCACGCGTGTTCCAGCCGACTTGTTTCCCTTGACATAGAATTTCTCGAAGTCCTTCTGAAACGTCTGAATCAGATCAAGAAGTTCTTGGTACCGGTTCATGGAGGAGATCCTTTCTGCGATCGTGTAATGGATATCAGGATTTTCTATTTTTCGTTCTCAAACAGTTTGTTCGCCACAACAACGTGAAGTCCCATCGACTCACTGTCGAAACATAGTACGCAACCACTGTGACTCTTTGCCGAATCGAACGTGGACTGATCTTCCTGTGTACTTCAATCAGCTCAGTCGCGAGCTCCGGAAAAGAAACGGAAAGGTTGAGGCAAATATAGCGATTTTCGCCGGAAAATCAAGAAAATCTTCACCCCTTATTAAAAGAGGACGCTTCCGCCATTAACGTTGACCACAGCACCAACAATGTGGTCGGCAAGGTCCGAGGCGAGAAATACCACGGGTCCAGCAATTTCTTCCGGCGTCGCTACGCGACCGCGCGGTATAAGTTTGTTGATCTGTCCAATCTTACGCGGGTCGCTCAAGACGTGTGAAGTCATGTCCGTATAGACCCAACCGGGCGAGACACAGTTCGCGATGATGCCCTGCGGGGCAAGCTCTGCCGCGATCGCCTTCGTGAACGCGATCACCCCTCCCTTGGATGCCGCGTAATGCGAATAAAACGGCTCACCGCGCTGTCCTGCCGTGCTCGCGATGTTAATGATTTTTCCACCTTTCTGTTTCCGCATCACGGGAACCACAGCATTACAGAAAAGGAATGTGCTTTTGAGGTTGACGTCAAGGGTCTCATCCCATTGTTGCTCGGTCATCTTCCCCATCACGCCGCGTTTCCAAACCCCGGCATTGTTAACGAGGATGTCGATCCTGCCAAAGTGATCAAGAACCGCTTTGACCGCGTGGCGCACATCAGCAGGACGAGCGACGTCGGCGCGTATGATGAGGCACTCACTCCCGCAGCGCGCGACCCTATGAGCCGTACCGAGAGCATCTTGCTTGCGCTTGCTGTAGGTGAGCGCCACCGTAGCTCCGGCCTTTGCCATCATAACCGCAATCGCAGCACCAATCCCCCTTGACCCACCAGTGATGAACACGACCTTTCCAAGTAAGCTTACCATACAGTTTTCCCCCTTCAGGGCTGTTTCGATTGGCTTGTCGAAAGGCAGTAGCAATCAGCAGGCCAGCATAGTTGGCGCCCGCGAAGCAACTTTTTGGATCAGGAATTACTTCCAAAATGGAACCTTTTCCCTGCATTTTCAATTTGTATTGTTGACAATTAGGTATAATAAGACTATTTTGGTCCTATATAATGTGTGGCGTTTCTGGCTCAATTTCGAGAAATCAGTCTCAAACATGATAACAACATCCATTCCACTGCATCGGGTCACAAAGGGAAGTCGATTGGTCATCCTTGAAATCCCCGAGGGTCGGTGCAGGGCTCAATTGATTCGTCTCGGTGTGGTGAAGGGTGAGTTCATCCGGTGCCTCGAGAGGCTGCCCGGCGGGACAATCGTCATCCAGAAACATCGACAGGAAATCGCGATCGGCGTGACACTTGCCCGGTCCATCCTCGTCGCCTACGCGAACACCGAAAATCAGTCAAGGGCCTAGCCAACACCCATGCACAACAACGCAGCCGACGGTTCATTCGGACCTTCAACACACGTTCACGTGGAGAAACACCGGCATCCCGGCTACCGCGTATCCAATGATGAGGTTGCGCAATTAAGCGTCGCTCTCGTCGGCAACCCCAACGTGGGTAAGTCGCTGATCTTCAATTACCTCTCCGGGATGTATGTGGACGTCTCGAACTATCCCAGCACGACGATCGAGTTCACAAAAGGACATTTCAAAGCGTACGATGTCTTCGACACACCTGGTGTGTACGGGATTTCCTCTTTCACCGATGAAGAAGCTGTCACCCGCGACGTTGTCCTTCAATCCGACGTTGTCCTGAACATCGTCGATGCTGTTCACCTTGAGCGCGACCTTTTCCTTACCCAGCAGCTCATTGATATGGGCAAGAAAGTTGCCATCATCTTGAATTTCATGGATGAGGTCAAGAAGCTAGGCCTCGAGATCGACGCGGAGCTGCTCTCCCATTGCCTCGGCGTGCCCATCATTCAGACAACGGCAACCACGCGGACTGGCTTCGATCAAATCGAACTTGCTCTGGAGCAAGCTAGAAGAGGCACGCAGGACCCGTCGCTTCACTCCAGACTCCATTCGATGCTCAACCTCACCGGTTCAGAAGCGGAGGCTCTGTTAGTCCTCGAAGGTGATGAGGCCATCGCTCAACGTCACGGCCTTGCACCAAGTCACGACCGAGAGTCCCTCTACATCCAACGACGGAACCGCGTCAATCTTGTCATCAACGCCACACTCTCCGAGAAGAACGTCTCCATAAGGCTGGCTACGCTTCTTGGACGCTACGCCGTGAATCCCTGGACCGGAATTCCTTTCCTCCTCGCCGCATTGTATCTCATCTACCTGTTTGTCGGAAAGGTCGTCGCCCAGGACCTCGTGTCCTTCACCGAGATAACACTTGGCAACCACCTCTGGGAACCGTGGATCCGAGGGCTCGTTACGCATTATGTTTCCCCAACGTCGCCCCTGGGCACCATTCTCGTCGGCGAGTTCGGCGTCGTCACAATGACCGTCACATATCTTCTCTTTCTGCTCCTGCCTCTCGTGATCGCGTTCTACCTTTCCCTTGCCATCATGGAAGATAGCGGATACCTTCCCCGCCTAGCAACACTCGTCGACCGTAGCCTTAACGCCCTCGGCCTCAACGGCGCGGCAATCATTCCGCTCATCCTTGGCTTTGGCTGTGTCACTATGGCAACAGTGACAACCCGGCTCCTTGCCAGCGAGCGCGAGAAGACGATTGCCTCCGCGATCCTTCAGTTCGCCGTTCCCTGTTCTGCCCAACTTGCTGTCGTAGCGGCGTTCCTTGCGGGTGCAGGTTTCGCCGCCATCCTCATTTACTCGGTAACAATATTCCTCATTTTTGTCGCCGTCGGGACAATCCTCAATCGAATTCTCCCCGGCGCAACAACACCACTACTCATTGATTTGCCGCCAATGCGGGTTCCCCGTATCGACAACGTAGCCCGAAAAACGGCCTACCGCAGCTATTTCTTTATGAAGGAAGCTACACCATGGTTTTTCGTAGGCGCGTTGGGAGTTGGTATACTTCAAGTAACGGGACTGCTCACGGTCTGGCAAGATTTGCTGAACCCGCTGACCACGCATTGGCTCCAACTACCCCGTGAAGCCTCGACCGCTTTCGTCATGGGAATGGTAAGGCGGGACTTCGGTGCTGCAGGCTTGTACAACCTGCCGTTGACACCTCATCAAATCGTCGTCGCGCTTGTCACGATCACTCTGTTCACACCATGCATCGCATCGCTCATGGTGATGATGAAAGAGCGTGGTAGTTATCAGCATGAACTTCAGGACGTTAAGACCTGGGAGAAATGGGGAGTTGATTATTTAAAGTATGACTGGTGTTCTTATGGTACGATCGCGCCTAAACCTGATCTTGAAGCTCTTAAAAAACCTTATATACTTATGAGGAAAATGCTTGATAAGAGCGGGAGAGATGTAGTTTTCAGCCTTTGCCAGTACGGTAGGGGTGATGTCTGGAGATGGGGTGCAAGTGTTGGTGGTAATCTATGGAGAACAACCGGGGATATTACTGATACATGGCGTAGTTTGTCAACAATCGGTTTTGCACAGGATAAGGCATCTCCGTTTGCCGGACCAGGGCATTGGAATGATCCGGATATGCTGGTTGTGGGTAAAGTAGGATGGGGACCACAGCTTCATGCTTCAAGGTTAACCCCCGATGAGCAATTCATA
>CAVUAC010000024.1:0-4356 GCA_963739335.1 uncultured Bacteroidota bacterium
GACAACGAACCAGAAAGAAAACAACAAGCGAGATCCACATAAAGGAGACAGATCATGACGACAACCACTTATGCTGATCCGGAAATGCTCTGTGAGCACCGATTGGGTTGCTCAGCACCTCGATGACAAGAGCATTCGACTTATCGAGGTCAATGTCGACACAACCCAGTATGAGCAAGGACACATCCGTGGCGCCGTGGGCTGGAACTGGCAAACGCAGCTCCAGGATCCTGTACGGCGCGACATCATTTCTGCAGATCAGTTAGAAAAATATCTTTCACAAGCAGGCGTCAGCGCGAACAGCTTGATCGTGCTCTACGGTGATAACAACAATTGGTTTGCTGCATATGCTCTGTGGCTCCTGCAATACTACGGCCACAACAACGTCAGGCTGATGAATGGGGGGAGAAAGAAGTGGGTGCTGGAGAGTCGAGAACTCACCCGGGATGTTCCGGTCTACTCACAGACAAGATATCAGACGGCAAAGCTGGAGCCCACCTTGCGAGCCACTCGTGATTTCGTTTTCAAGATCCTTGAGAAGAAGAGCGTGGCTCTTGTCGATGTGAGGTCTGTCGACGAATACACTGGCAAGATTATCGCACCTCCAGGAATGAATGAAACCGCACAGCGTGGAGGCCACATCCCTGGCGCGCGAAATATCCCCTGGTCGCAGGCAGTGAACGAGGACGGGACCTTCAAATCATTTACTGACCTGAAGGCATTGTACGAGGGGAAAGGAATCACAAGCGACAAAGACGAGGTCGTCGCATACTGCAGGATTGGCGAGCGGTCTTCCCACAGCTGGTTTGTGCTGAAATACCTTCTCGGGTACCCGAAGGTTCGAAACTACGATGGTTCATGGACAGAGTGGGGAAATCTGGTGAGTGCGCCGATCGAGAAATAAGCGAGTTAAGGAGCGGAGGGAGAGCCCCGGCCCGCCAAACGTGGACGGGGCTCTGGTTCTATATCACAGCTTCTCAAACCTCGCCTGGAAGAACCGCAAGTACTTCGGTTCGTACACCATCTTCAACCCTCGAACCGAATTCCTCTTGTCCCAGACCTCTTGGATTGACTCGACAGTCACATCACAGTGGGCCTGCGTGTAGACACGGCGCGGGAATGTGAGTCGCACAAGCTCCAACTTCGGATAGTAGTGGTCGCCGGTCTCCTTGTTCCGTCCTGCAGAAACAATCCCGCGCTCCATCGATCGAACCCCGGAATCGATGTAGATCTCGGCGGCAAGCGCTTGTGCCGGAAACTCGCGCTGCGGGATATGCGGCAGGAATCGCTTTGCGTCGAGGAAGATTGCGTGGCCACCGATGGGGACAACGATCGGCACACTGCTATCAAGCAGCTTCTTGCCAACGTATTCGATTTGACCCACGCGAGCGCGGATGTGATCTTCCTGAACAGCTTCCTCGACTCCTCGCGCCATCGCTTCCATGTCCCTACCGGCAAGTCCACCGTACGTGTGAAGCCCCTCGTACACGACGACGAGATTACTCGCCTCATCAAAGACTTCTCTTTCATTGAGCGCAAGAAAGCCGCCAATGTTTACAAGAAGGTCCTTCTTTCCACTCATCGTGCAGCCATCGGAGTACGAACAAAGCTCGAAGAGGATTTCAGCGATCGATTTGTTCTCATAACCCTTCTCACGCATCTTGATGAAGTACGCGTTCTCAACTGCACGTGTCGCGTCGAGGATGATCCGAATCCCGTGGTTCTTCGCAAGAGCGTGGACTGATTTTATGTTCTCCATCGAGATGGGCTGTCCGCCCGCCATGTTCACGGTCGCTGCGACGCTGATGTAGGGAATCTTCTTTGCGCCCACTTTCTTTATCAGATCTTCGAGCTTTCCGAGGTCGACATTCCCCTTAAATGGGTGCATGTTTATCGGGTCATGCGCCTCATCAATGATGACATCGACGAATGTTCCTCCAGCCAATTCCTGGTGTAATCGCGTCGTTGTGAAATACATATTTGCCGGGACGTAATTGCCAGGCTTGATAAGAACCTTTGAGATAATGTGTTCCGCTCCACGTCCCTGGTGAGTTGGTACGACGTGCTTGTACCCATAATACTTTTGAATCGCTTCTTCAAGATGGTAGAAGTTTTTGCTCCCCGCGTACGCTTCATCACCCAGCATCATGCCTGCCCACTGATTGTCGCTCATCGCGGAAGTGCCGCTGTCGGTGAGGAGGTCGATGTAGACATCCTCGGATCTCAGGAGGAACGTATTGTAGCCGGCCTCTTTCATCGCCTGCTCACGATACTCGCGCGTCGTCATCTTTAGCGGTTCAATGACTTTGACTTTGAATGGCTCCGCCCATGAGCGGCGTCTTTGTTGGTCCATGAGGAATGCTCCGAGATGTGGTTTCAATTGTTTTGAATATAGATTTTTTTCCGGTGAAGTTCAATGAAACCAAGCTTCATCGTTGATTTTGCTCAGTGTTCTCCCTACATTTTGAGGTCATCCTCCCACAATCCTTCGGAGACCTCTTATGGATCCCATCAAGCGTCGAGATTTTCTGAAGACCACCGCATTATCAGGTGCGGGAATTCTCACCTCGAATCTCTGGCCTGCTCGCATCCTCGGCAAAGAGCTGCAGGCAGCACAAACCAAACCCATAGCTATAGCAAGTGCGAATGGACCGAGAGCGCTTGAGAAAGCGATGGAGATGATCAAACAGGGCTCCGATGCGCTCGATGCAGTCATCGCGGGCGTGAACATTGTTGAAGAGGATTCGAACGATATGAGCGTTGGCTATGGCGGCCTTCCTAACGAAGAGGGTGTTGTCGAACTCGATTCGGCTGTCATGCACGGCCCGTCATATCGCGGGGCGGGTGTTGCAGCGCTTCAGAACATCAAGAACCCCTCGAAGGTTGCGCAGATGGTCATGTCGCGCTCTGACCACGTCCTCATCGTGGGCGAAGGTGCGCTGAAGTTTGCAAAGGCTCATGGCTTCAAAGAGGAAGACCTGCTGACGGACAAAGCTCGCCAGGTGTGGCTCAAATGGAAGGAGAATCTCAGCAAAGAGGATGACTGGCTTCCCCCGCACAGCATCGAAGACAAGGACATCGGAGAAGTATTTAAAAAATACCTCCAACACTACGGCACCATTCACTGCAGTGCGATCGACCTCAACGGAGGTATCTCGTGCGTCACCACCACAAGCGGCTTAGCGTTCAAGATACCAGGCCGAGTAGGCGACTCGCCCATCATCGGTGCAGGATTGTACTGCGATAATGAAGTCGGTGCAGCTGGCTCGACCGGACGAGGTGAAGCGAACCTCTTGAACTGCAGCTCTGTGATGATCGTCGAATGGATGCGTCAAGGAAAGTCACCTGAGGAAGCATGCCTGCTTGCGTGCGAGCGTATCAACGACCGTTGTCGTGAGAAGCGCTTGCAGGACGATCGGGGAAGGTTCAAGTTCGATGTACGGTTCTATGCTCTCAACAGACGCGGTGAGACAGGAAGCGCTTCGATATGGAGTGGTGGGCAGTATCTGGTGCACGACGGTGCATCGGTGAAGAAACTTGAGTGTGCGTATCTGTTCAAGAAGGCAGAGACCGAATAACTGAACAAGGATCTCCAAACACAGAGAGCAGGGATTAGTGGCAATCTTTTGATTGACAATCCTGTCAACGTTGTGTATATTTGTCTGGTCTGAACGCGACGGGGAGCAATATGGCCAGAAGCAAAGCAAACAGAGTATTCACACTTGAATATTGGCTGGACGGCGACATGTACGTTGGCAAGTTGCGCGAAGTCCCAGGTGTGTTCAGTCAAGGCAAGACCGTGGAAGAACTGAAAGAGAATATCGCCGATGCCTACCACATGATGTTGAGAGAAAATCGGGTGTCCGTCCCACGTTGGACTGTCAAAACTCTTGAGTTCGGGATCCCCACCTGAAAAGGAAAGAATTCATTCGGGAACTGGTGAACGCTGGTTGTTATCTAAAACGCCACGGACGGAAGCACGATATTTATGGGAATCCAAAGAGGAACAGAAACGCTCCAGTTCCGAGGCACCCAGAAATCAAAGACTCACTTTGTGAGTTGATTCGAAAACAACTCGAAGTCAATTAGCATTAAGGTACGTTCGGGGCCCTGCCCAAGCACAGGTCGCTGCTTGGGCGTTTTTGTTTTTGTGCCTGCTTGGAGCATCAAAACGATCAACCTCGATACTCCTGTTTCCTTGACATTCAACCCATTAATGGTTACTTTTTTCACGGCAAACAAATGCATGTTTGAAGTCACAGGATGATTTCTCCAACAGTTCTGAAAACAATCAAAGAGACAGTCGGTCCAGAGAATTTTCTTGATTCTCAGGAAGATCGGATTGCTTACTCGTAC
>CAVUAC010000025.1:0-22730 GCA_963739335.1 uncultured Bacteroidota bacterium
CCCCCACGATATCCTCAGCGGCAACTCCAGCCTGCTGGAGAACTCGGCGTGTTGTTGTGCAAACGGCTTGCCACCAATCGGACGGCTCCTCTTCCGCATATCCCGGCATCGGATGATGCAAAGGATACGTTTCTTGAGCGGTCGCCACGATCTCCCCAAAGACCGTCGTCAGCACTGCTTTGTTGGAGCTTGTCCCCAATTCGTGCGCAAGAATGTGCTTTTCGCTCAAGGGTAGTTCCCCTCTGTGGAAGATGATTCGCAACTTGGGCTATGCTTATACAAAGCTACAACTGTACAGTCGAAGAATCAAACTAAGGTCAAGAAGGAATAGGTAGCCAGGAAAAAGCGAGAGGTGGCGGGCTCTGGCGCGAAAAATCTCATCAGGATTTATACGGAAAACGGCGACCTCATTAACACGATCAGTCACGAGAATGGAAGCGGAGACGAGACGTGGAAGTCAAATACCACGTCCCGCCAGGTAGTTGTAAGCGGGGTGTACATTGTCCACTTCACCGTGACGGCGGACTATCTCGATCCTGTGACGAGCCAGTTGAAGTACGCCAAAGGTGAAACGGCGTATCAGAAGCTCATTATCATTCGCTGATTGAGATCGCAGCTAAACGCACACCACAACGCCCCCTTCACAGGGGCGTCTGCTTTTTCCGCATTCCCTCAGCGATCGCTCTACGGAGCCTTACTTTGCGCCGAGCGCCTTCGCGGTCTTCTCGACATCCGCCGGATCAACCCACAGAATCGCCCCATAGCTTTTGCCGGCTGCCACGGCTTCCGTTGCGACGATGTTGACGCCGGCTTTGGCGAGGGCATCCAGATCAGCATGGAGCGCTCCGGTCTTGTCGACTCCGCTCAGGTAGAACGCCGTCCCTTCATCGACGAGAACCCCTGAAGCCTTCCATGCGGTTCGCAGCTTGTCCGGACTCTTGGCAACCACCAGGATTTCGCCCTGTTCTCCCTGACCAATCCCCTTGAGACTGAGAAGGCCGAGATTCTTCGCCTTCAAGTCCTTCGCGAGAGCAAGCAAAGCCCCCGGCTTGTCCTCGATTTTCGCCTTGAAGTATGTAACACGCTTTGCTGTTGCCATGTGATCCTCCGATCATATTGAAGATAGTACAGCTCTTGATTTTCTCTCGGTGGAAAAGAGGTAATGCCAGATGGTCATCTCAATCCTGACGACCTCCTCTCAATAGGAAGACAGCAGCTACAACGAGAACATCATCGGTGCGCTGGCAGGAACAAAGGACACCACAAAACTACTGCAGTTCGCGCTGAAAGGCAAATCGTACGAGAAAACCCAACAAAATCAATGTCCTGTAGCAGTCTTGACGATATGGCTTCTGTTTCTCTTCGTCCCCGCCAGATCATCTTTGGAACAGAAAACCCCCACCATTCGGTGAGGGCTTTTCATTGTTCTGTGTATGAAACCGGCCCGCGCAAGAGACCATTTCAGCTCGCGTGAAATGCCTCGCGCTTCCTATGCCGCATGCTCCAGCGTGCGCTGCGCCCTATATAGGTCACAGGCAATCTGTAAGTTCATCCAAAACTCGGAGGACGTCTTGAGCCGCGGGAGAGGAGGATTGCCGTCTCAGCGGTCATATCACGCTTGCCGTTGATCAACGTGTTGATCCGCTGAATAGGAATGCCCATTTTTCGGGCAAGCTCGACTTGGCTCATGCCTGCAGGCTTCAAGAATTCCTCAAGCAGAATTTCGCCCGGATGGGTTGGCTTTCGATGTTTCGGAATCATTGCTGTTGTCCTTCAGTGATAGTCAGTAATCTCAACGTCCTTGGCGTTACCATCGATCCAAAGTGCAGAAGCGGAGTTGCGTGTGTACTCAATCAACAGTCAGTAGGAATATGCGCCGATTCGCTTGGGCAAAGCTTTGCTAGCCATTGGGCTGTTCCTATGAAGTGGGTTTGCACCATGTGGATATCAACTCAAGCTTTCACGAGAAAAGCACACCCCCCGCGCCCGCTGCAAAGGCTTTCGGTTATCCAATACCAGATACAGTCCGGCCTATCATATCGAAATACCCGGGTCAGGGCTTTTTCTCGCGGAGCGATTTCCGCCCTTCGGCATTCAACCACATGTCCAGTTTATCATTCGCGTTTAGGCTCACATTTTCCTTGTCGTACTGCCATCGTTGGGGGTTTGCAGCAATGTATTCACGGATGTCATTTAGCGATTTGTCATTGCGAATGATATGCTCGAAATAATTGCGTTGCCAGACCGGAAGACCTGGCGTGCACCGAATTTCATTTATACGTCGTGCAGAAAACGATTTGAACGCTCGCATGATTTCAGGCAAACCGTGTCGTTCCACACCTGTAGGGGAAGGTCTGAGACCTTCCCCTACGGTACGATCACGTTCCACAATCACGATAATCCCATGCACATGATTTGGCATCACCACAAATGAATCTAAAGCGATCATTGCGTAATGATTCTGCAGGTCATTCCAACATTCCTGGACAATTCCACCAAACCGGTTCACACACATTACACCATTCAAAATCTCCCCAAACAAACGCGCCCGATCCTTTGCGCAGATTGTTACAAAATAGGCACCCGATTCTGAATAATTGAAGCCGGTAAGACGTAGGCGCTTTCTTCTCATCGTTCCAGCTATGTGCTCGGTTGATGCTCACTCAATGTCGCAGCCACCAGCTGCCAAGAGGTCCACCACGCCTCTTATCTAGCCGACATTGGCGCACTCTCGCAGAAATGCCGGCTCTGTTCGAACAGAACTTAGCTCTCTCATTGAGCGACATCAAGACTGGAGGACTTGTGATCGCTTTGCATTTTGAACGACTTGCGGAGGCGCTTTGTTGCTCGTGGGTGTACCTGGGAGTGCGGAGTGAATTCTAGCGCAAAGACCCGCCGCCGCCGACCGACAGATTGAACGGGCGCTCGTTCTTATCGATACACGCGACAGCCTGAATCACAGCCTGGCTATTTAGGTTCGTGATTGGCTTGGACGACTCGTAATTCCGCATCCGGCAGCCAGACAAACTCACGGTGAGCTTTTTGTCGCCCCTCACCAAGAGAAAGTCGTGTGACATGCCAAGAGTGGTCAACGCACCATTGGGACCAGAGAACGCTTCCACGTTCGTCACGGCCGTATGCCCCTCCCCTTCAATTACAAACGGATGGATATCCTTGAGCGCGGGGCCAGTGTTGGCTATGATAGACCCCTGGGCAATCTGCCAGTTTCGATTGAACGTCCCATCACCCAGCTTGTGAATGCCGATGGTGACGCAATCGAAGTTGAAACTCGTTAACTGACCGTAGGTTTGGGGACCGAGATACGTACCGCCGTAGACGCCGAAGGTGAAGACATCCATCAAAACAGCATTGTCGGTGTGGTTGATGGCATAAGTAAATGTTTTCGAAGCCACGACCGCATCGATGACGGCCCGGCTGTACCCGCCTTGAATGAAGCGCTGGTTGGCAGGATTCACATGACAGTGCAGGATGCGTGGGATATCGTAGCAGTGGTCGATGCGGATGAACTCACCGCTCAGGGGGTATCCGTAACAATGTTCGAAGAGGATTTGTTCGCATGGAAATTCACGTACCGCATTGAAATCCATTGCGATGTACTCTCCAAAAAACGTCAAACAGGATAGCGTGACCCCTTGTGCGGGACGTGTGTGTGAAACCTGGATAGTGGGCGGGTACTTAATGATCTTTGTTGGATCGGAAAGTGTCTGGAAAGGATACCAGAACTGGATCCCTCGCAACTGCGTGGCCGATTCGACTGTGATGAACGGTTTCTCCCGGTCTTCGACACGAAAGACGCTGCCGACCGGCTGAGGTTTTGTCTGGTGGCGCGTACCCCTTCCGACCGGTCCGTGGACACCGATCAGCGAAGCATTCATTCGGAGCACCAGCCCACCTGCAACGGGATACGGTTCATCCGTCGGTTCCACGAATAATGCCGCACCGCGCGCCGCTGCCCAGTCAATCGCTGCCTGGAGCGCATCGCGGTTCCTTTCTGCGCTATTTGTCGGCGAGACACCAAACTCACGGATGCTTTTCATTGCCCCCGTGGGTGTGCCGGATTGGCTTTGCGATTGAATAATAGCAACTGAACGCACATTCCCACCATCCCCCAGCCTCTCACGTCCTTTTCCGAAGGCAAGAAGAACCATGCACAAGATCAGTATGGGGAGTTTTCTAGACACATCGACCTTTTTTTCTGGTGTGCAGATGGATCTCCGACCGAAAGAAAGCAAGGACACTATTGCAGAAGCCAAGAGAACATTCGGACGTACAGAACTACGATTGCCTGTTGTTCGGGAAGTAGTAGTAGTCTCGCAATGGCTCGATCCCCCTTCATTTCCATATGAACGGATTTTCCACAAGCACAACTTTCCCGGTTGTCACGTATTCAACCTGCCTCTCAACTCCCTCACAGAATACAGTATTATCTCGGGACCCACGATGTCCGAACCATGAATTCAGTTCGACTCTCAGTGATTCTCTTCAAACCCTTTCGTGAATCCTTCGACAAAGATGGGTCTTCTCTTCGCCGGAACTAGACCGAAGAAACGATTCAGGTGCTTCCTTAGCCACCCAGCTACTTTAGCTGGTTCGTCCAGAATTTTTTCTAACTCCTCGCAAACATCATCGTCTATATGTTGACCGACGTTCCTTCCTAGTTCGAAGCCGGGGTTGAAAAAACTAGAGCGCCCACCTTCTCCGCCCGCCGACCTGACAACTTTCCGAACCGAAGCATCAATCAAGAGACCCTTGAAATAAGCAGGGACACGTGCCTTCCATACTCTCTGCTTCCATTGTTCATGTTTGGTCGCCATATGATGTACCCTCCCTCTCATCTGAGCCTCCTTTTGTTGAGTGGTTCTTGTGATGTTCGCAACACCACGATTTACCACTCTCACCAGCGAGGCTCAACTGTTTCTACTGCAACATAGTTACTAACGTCTGCGGCAAACCGCAGTGCCGTTGTCCCGATGCGACTCCGGTCGCATCGGGATGAGCAACAGCATTGAGCGAGTGGATGCGCCAAGCCGAGCTTTGCGACAACTTCGATTTGGAACCAGCCTGCCTCTATTAGCCCACGAGCGGCGGTTTGCCGTTTGTTACTTACGGACAATATCGCCATCCGAGTGGCCGCTCATAGTGTTACCAAGAACTTGGATGTTCAAGGCGCCTTTGCCAACCAAGACTCCACACTTCTGCGTCTTGTTTCCGTTGTCACGGATTGTGTTGTTTCGGATGGTAATGTCCCGAATATTTGAGTTGATGAAGACACCGCACCCAGAGCCTTTTGTGCCGTTATCCTCTATGACATTATCCACGAATAGATTGCGATGGCTGTTGTTAGCCTCGTTATAGTCATCGAACGAGACGCCGTTGCGACCGTTTTTGTAGATGTGGTTGTCTTTGAAAATGTTATCAGTGTCCTTTTTGTTGACTGATATTCCGTCGCGGTCGTTGCTGTACAAAACGTTATTCCTAATCGTACTCTTCTTGACTCTCCAGCAAAGAAATACACCGTCAAGATTGTGATGTGAGGTGCATCCTTCGATCAGCGTGTTTTCGGATCCCGTACCTGGATGAAAACCCAGGCCGCTGCAGTTCGAAGCTTCGCAGTTTCGTACAGTTATGTCTTTTGTAATTTGCCAATCGAAAACATCGCCGTTGAAATTCTTTGCTTTTACATTTTCTATCAAACACCGACCGGCCCGTTGGAGGTATATTGCCCCGCCGCGACAACCGCCGAGCAGATCGTTTGTCGCCTTGCTGCCGTCCACAACGAGATTAGCTATGTGGACATTCTCAACTCCGATGGCTTCGACGATCGAGCAGGTATTCGACAATGCGGCCTTATGAGCACAGTCGTAGTCTCTCAGAGCAGGCTGATCAAGGAATATTGTGTTCCCCTCGATATCGACGATCGTCGCGACGGTCACATCCCAGGCAGAACTATGCCGAGAATCCGATAGTTGCACACCCATGCCGGGGCTGAAACCACGAGCGTCTCGCACAGTTACCTTTAGCATTCCGTAGTCTGCGTCGACGTCCAGCAGGCTTCGACATCCATCAACTTTGCGCAGAATGGTGGAATCTCCAGCTCCAATCAACGTTATGTTGCTTGCCAATCTGATCGGAGCAGAGATCTTGTACGTCCCCGGCTTCAGTTCCACGGTGCCGCCACCGCGCCGCGTTGCAGCATCAACTGCTATCTGAACGGCAGCTGAGGTAAAGCCAGAGATGTCCGAAGAAATTCTTCCAACCGTGATACTCTGCTTTACGGTTTTTGGCGAGATCAGCAAATCCCCGTCAGCCAAGTCATTTGGCGTTGTAACTGTCGTGTCCGCCACGGCTGGACTCTTCGCCGTGGACTGTGCAAAGACTCTGCCTGTAGGCACTACGATTACCAGAAGCGCTAGGATAACATGAATCTTGTGCATTGTAAGTCTCCCCGTAGACAGTGGTCTAGTAAGTTGTACCAACTCACCTCATCTAGCTATTCCAGCTCAATCGACGTGCTGGAACAGTCTTCTGTTGAAACCGAATCACTATTGGACTTCGGCTCCCTTGGCTTCCGTTGATCTCCTCTTCTCAGAAACACTTAGAGCCAGGAGTATGATTGCATTTTCATTGTCTTTTGTGAAATCAGCTGACTTCAGATTGATATTCTTGATCTTCTTCCCGAAGCGGGTACTTTCCCATCCAAAACCAAAACAAGTTATTGGCCTCAGCACGATAGCAGCGCTGTGTAACTGCCGCTTATGAACACAAAAACCTCCTTCATCGCGTCGCTCCGCCAAAAGGTGAGGCATGGCAGATGCAAACAACGCAGAATCCAGAGGTTTCAATCCCGGATTCCACGGGCTATAGGAGGTTTATCAGAGGCGGGCACGGTGTGTGAATGTAAGACTACGATTGCCTCAAATCAAATGCAAACGATGCTCAACTTCGAGGAAAAAGATGGGGTATGATTACAGAATTGCTGAGTAAAACTAAGAATCCCCACCGGCTTGTCCCGTGAGCCGAAGGCGAAACGGGATCTTCGCCGATGAGCCTGCCCGACTGATATCGTGCCGGACGTCGGTTAGGCGGGGATTCTTCTTTAGAGCCTGTAGCGAGGGCCCGATATGTGTTCTAAAGAAGATATCAATTCAATCACTCATCCTATGAACCACGAAAAGTTCTTCAACTTCTTTGGGAAGAGACCCTCATTTTCTTGACCGAATCCCCAATTCAAGAGCCATTGCCCGTCGTTTGTGTCAGAACTTTGAGTAATCGGGTGGAGTGCTTTGGTCAGACAGTGGTGGCAACATTTGATGAGATGATTGATCCAGTGGGGGGTTTGATGTTTGATACAGTTAACGCAAACTCTGAGAGGAGATTGAGTTCAGACGGGTGCATAGGTTCTTCGACTTCTGAGCGGAGAGGAGCGCTCAAAGTTTGAGCTTACAGGGATCGGAGTTTCCTGAACCGCATTGATCCGCTAGGATTTCGAGTGTTCGGATAGTCACCAGATGAGATGTTTGATCTTGGCTCCATATGTCCTGCTTACTCGCACCCGCGCACCGTTTCGCAGCACCGCCTCGTACCCCCCCTCGCCATCACTCATCAACTGTGCAATGGCGGGGGTTGAGACGATGAACGATCGATGGACCCGGGCGAACTGGGCAGGATCCAACCTAGCCTCCAGCTCGCTGAGACTCAAGTTGCTGAGATACGAAGCGTCGCTCGTGTGAAGGTCGCTGTAGTCTCCATTCGCTTCAATCCACAGAATGTCAGCCGTCCGCACCGCAGTGATCTTCTTTCCTGATCGAACAAACACGGATTCGAACTTCGCCTTGGGTGAACGCACGTCCTGCAGCACCTTGACAAGGCGATCAAACTCGTCCGATTCGGAGCGATGGACTTCCAGGACTTTTTGTATTGCTCTGGCAAATCTCTTCCGATCGTATGGCTTCAAGAGATAGTCGACAGCATTCACCTCAAACGCCTTCAGTGCAAAGTCACTGTGTGCCGTGCAAAAAACAATCCGAGGTGCATGATCAAGCTGCTCAATGACCTCGAATCCGTCCATCCCCGGCATTCGAATATCCAGGAAAACGACGTCCGGCTTCTCTTCGTTGATGACCTTGACGGCTTGCCGACCCGACCTGCACTCTGCGATGACGCTGATCTGCGGGTATTCTTCCAAATACTCGTTGATTAGCTGGCGGGCAAGCGCCTCATCATCGACGATGACAGCTTTCAACATCAGGAAGCCTCGGGATCAATCGGAATGGAAAACGTCACTTCGAATCCTCCCCCTTCTGCCGCCTTCGTTCGGAGGGCTGAGCTTTCACCGTACAGTGTTCGCAGCCGAAGGTCGGTATTCCGCAGCCCGATCCCATCCATGCAGCCGCCCACGTCAGGCCGGGACCCCACACCGGTGTCCACAATTTGAATCGTCAGGCGCGGGCCGTGGGCCTCGATGATAATCGAGACCTTTCCTCCCGCCTCGCTCGGCTCAATGCCGTGCTTGATTGCATTTTCCACGAGTGGCTGGAAGATGAGAGGTGGCACCCGGTTACGCATTGCCTCAGGAGCAATTCTATACTCGATCTGTAAACGGTCGCCGATTCTCTTCGACTCGAGACTCAAAAAGGACCTTGTAAACTCGAGCTCCTCTTGCAACGGCACAAGATCCCTCTTCGATATCTCGGTCGCATAACGGAAAAGATCGCCCAGTTCGGCTATCATCGTCCTCGTCTCCTCGGCGTCCCGGGACGCTACTGCACTGATACTGTTTAGGGTATTGAAGAGGAAGTGGGGATTGATTTGGGATTTCAGCGCTGAGAGCTCCTGTTCCTTGGCCAGGACCGCCAGTTCGAGCGCTTCTTTTTCCTTTTGTCGCAGCCGTGCCATTATTTGAATCCCATGGTATATCGCAAACTGGAGGAGGTAGACAGTGGCAAACAAAAAGATGAGCCACTGAGCGAACGGGGTAATATATTTCGATCCATTCGGAGTAACCAGATTCAAGTATTCCGCATAGAGAATGAATACCGCGATCGCATAGACCGGGGCCAACAGAGCATGGGCGGACATGATCCAAACCCACTTCTTTCCGTCCATCCACCGGATGACGACGAGCCATGGGATCACGCTCACTGCAGCCAGAAAGAAGTTCTGTGAGAACTCGCTCACGAGCGCGAGACCGTAAGAAATCGAAGTGCCGATCATCAATGGGATCGTTCCCAGAAAAGCAAAGAGAGTCCAGGCCAGCGCAGAGAGTCCAACGCCGCGGAGAGTGATTCGTGGTTTCATCGTGGCTGAGTAGTTAAGCGATGGAGGTTGTTTGTGTGTTTCCAGATCGATGTCTTGGGCACGGTCATTTTGCTTCGGCCTGAGCCGCGAGCTTGGGCAGCAGCACGTGTTTTACCCAGCCGTTATCCGAGTTGATTTCCAGCGCTCTGTCGAAAGCGCGCTTTGCTTGAATCGACTCTTTCCTGTCCATGTGCGCGATACCAATCCACGCCCAGATTTCATCCTTCCCCCAGTCTGGTTGCAGGGAATCGGTTGAGGTCCAACGGTCAAAGAGCCCCACCGCAGAATTCATCTCCTCCAAGCCTTTCTCTTTGCCTCCGCCGAAGATCGACGGCGTGTTGTATGTGCTGATAGCTCCTTGCATTGCCACGCGCGGGTTCGTTGGGGCGAGCTTTTTGGCAGTGCTGAGCACGGTGCCAGACTTCATACCCAGGATCATACCCTTGATCGGTGCAATCGAAATCTTCAGTCCGTAGCAACCGGCAAGGAGCGCGTACGCCTCTGCGAATGCATTGTCCTGTGAGATGGCTTCCTCAAGGCGAACCACCGCTGTGTCAAGATACACATCCGCTTTGTCTTTGTCTACCTGCAGGAGCACAGTGGAACGCTTGTAAGCTGCGTAGCCAAGATAGTAGTTCCCCAAAGGGGCGAATCGACGTTCGTGCCGGGCAGGTTCCAGCAGGTTTTCCGCTTTCGTGAACAGCTCTTGATCCGCTGTATTGATTGCCTTCTGAATCATGGCTTTTGCCCGCACAATGCTCCGCACAATCTCTGAACTATCGGTCTGCGCAGAAACGATATGAACAAAAGCGATCGCCAGGATCGCGGTACAATGGATACGCATGGTCCCTCCTATCAAGGTTTATCTGTGGCTAGATCCCCGCGCCAAGAGATCCAACAGAAATGGCGACGCCGAAGTAAATCGACTTCCTGAAGTCGGTTGTTCGGAGTCGCCGAACGGTGTAGTCTTTCGAGTACTGGTACATCACCGGATTTGCCCGATCGAGCAGGTTAGATACTGCAAAGTAGAAGACGGCTGAGTTTGCCGTACCAAAGGTCGTATAATAGCTGAGTGTCGCATCGAGACGGACAAAATCCGGCATGCGTTCTGAGCTCACCGGTCCCTCGATGGGCAGGTAGTAATCTCCCTTCGGCTGGAAGACCGAGCCGACGATCGGCGTTGTGGGTCTCCCCGTCGCATAGCGAAACGTGACTCCTCCGCTGACGAGCGAGACCTGGCCTTTGGCCACAATGGTCAGGTTGTGCGTGATATCAAAGGGGGAAGGCGCTTCCTCGTATACATAACGCTCGAGCTCGTCGCGCGCCTGGAGGCGGTTAGAGCGGAGGTAGCTATAGGAAATCCAGCCGTTGACCGGCGTTTGCAGAAAGGACCCGTACTTGAAGAAGAAATCGATCCCCCACGCGTTGCCACCTCCGTTATTCGCGAAATCCGTCGTTTTGCTCGGCAAGATGAGACGAGAATAGACCTTGTAGTATGCTTCCAGCCGGACAATCATCAAATCGTTCGAGCGCTCCAATCCCACGATCACGTGTTGTGACCTCTGGGCTTTCAACGCAGGGTTGCCACTCTCTTTATTGAGTTGGATCGGTGCCGGAAATTGATGATAAACACCCCAGCTAAGACGCACGATCGTGCCAGGTGACAAATCATACCGCAGCGACGCTCGCGGGTCAACAACAGCTTGCGCGGACAAATTGTGATAGTCGGTTCGGAGACCGACGCTTCCGACCACGCGACGAATCAGCTGCATCTCCACCTCTCCGTAGACTCCCGCCCGCCCTGTGGCATATCGCTCATCAAGTTGATAGATGTCAGCGCTCGGATCGAGGACGTCGCCGTTCTTCGGATAAGTGCCAGACAGGATGTTCTCGAGTCGCTCATATTCAGCGCCCGTTGAAATCCGAATGTTCTCACCTATCATCCGCTCGGCGTCAGCGCGAATCTTGTATGTAACATCGGAGGGACTGAGGTTCATGTTCCCCAGGTGTCGGTCAACGTTGAAACGATTCAGCGAAACGCTTGTTTTGAAAAGCCAATTTCCGGCAATATCCGACCATTGGAGGTTGTGGAGCCAGTCTGTCTCGACTGCGCGATATTCTCCTTCGAACGATGGCTCGTCGACGCGAACGCCGATCCGGTCGTCCGTCACGTAATTGAAGAACTTGACCTGGCCGGTGGATGAGTACTTGTAGATCAAGCTGAGGTTCGCATCCCTCCCATTCGGTGGATCCGTAAACTGATTGCGGACTCCGTTCACGCGGAACATCAAGGCCGTTGTGCTCAGATTTCCGGAGAATCGAACACCAAGTTTGTCCTGTATGACGGGGACGTTTGCGCCAAGCGAGATCGCCGCGAGTCCGACACCGATGTTGTAACTAACCTGGGGAGGAAGGTTCAGGCTCTCCATTGAGAGCACGCCAGAGAGCGCATTGCCGTACTTCGCCGAGAACCCTCCGGTTGAGAAAAAGGTCCCGCCGACCAGAAAGGGAGGAATGACACCAAAGAACCCGCCTGTCGGGCTTTCGTATTTGTACGGATGAACAAGCGTCGCCTGGTCCAGAAGGATCACGGTCTCGCTGACATCGCCTCCCCGAACAAAAAGGCCGGAACCTTCATCCACCGACACCACTCCCGGAAATGTCTGCACCGTCCGGAAGATGTCGGCAGCAGCCCCCGGCGTCGTGACAACGTCAAGAGACCGGAGCGTGATCGCCTTCGCTTCGTCGCCGGTTGAATATGCGCTTGCCGTCACGAGGACTTCATTGAGGCTCACAGCCGACTCCCGCAGCACCAACTTCACGTAGAGGGAATCACCCGGCACAATCTTGATGTTCATTGTGGCCGCTTCCATGCCTACCATTGACGCCCGCACAACCTGCTGACCAACGTGCGACGTGCGAAACGTGAATTGACCCTTCGGCCCGGTGACATCACCGTCAAGGGTCCCCACGATCAGCACATTGGCGAATTCCAGCGGCTCCCCGCTTTCATTCTCAACCCTCCCCGCTATAGTCGCTCTTTCTCGCGACTGTCCCTGTGCGAGACAAGACAGCCAGACAAGAAGAAGCATGACTCCGTGGATATCCCTATGCAGCACACGCCTAAGGACTTGACAAATCATGGATCCCTTCCCTCCATTGGTGAATGACCACACGAAGATACGACAACAAAACACCGGAGTTGTGACCTTTCCGATGAGCCGCGGAATGAGTCGCCGAAATGCGGAATGGGGGTTGGAGGATACAGCCTCTGTCAGCTTAATGGAGGAGTGGCCTGATTTTCTTGCGGATGTTCTGGATGTGAACGTTCACGGTGCTGGGAGTAGGCCTTCAACATTAGAAACCCCGAAAGTCTGCTATTGAGGTGATCGAGGTCTACATACTCTTTACACCACTTGTGGCAAAGCCATCACTTCGTGATTATACGTGGCGTCGCTAACCCCCAGCTGCCGCAAGATCTCCTCCATCGGCATCCCCTTGCCCTACAGGACCTCCGCCTCACGCAGCTTACCAATAATCTGCTCCGCCGAGTGTCGCTGTCTACCCACCGTTACCTCCTTTTTGACCCAAGATAAAAAACTTACTAACTTATGCTTGGATCACTTTTCGGGGGGCAGGTCACTTCGGGGAGGTTCTGAAGAAGCGAAACTATCCTCATTTCCAGTATGAGCTGCGAATTCTCGACGACGCATTCCATGCAAGTGTGAAGCCAGAAAGATATGCGCGGGGAATGCAGTTTGTTGCTGACCACTACTACTAAATAATTCCGGGTCCCAAAAATGAAGCCAAAGCATTCCACGGCAATGCGCACCTTTTGTGTTACCATCGTTTCCCTTCTGGTATGGGTCAATTCCGGCATTCTTGCACAAACCCGTCAGCTTCCCCCGACGTTGAAGATCAATGACGAGGGCTACTTTGAAACCCAGGGGCTTAACGTCATGGTGTTCGACGATTTTTACCCGGAAGGGCATCAAGGGGGATTGACCATTGTGCAAAGCGGCACTAGGGTTGCCGCGAGCGGTGATGTGCGCCTTGAGCCCACACCCGGACAGTGGTCCCCCGTCCCGAAGGTTAGAGAGCGTCATATCGACAGGGTGCACAACAGCATCAGCGTTGACCTATGGTATCCCGACTCGAGCAAGGACAGAAAGGGATTCAACCCGATCCTTTATCCAAACCTGAGATTTCGCTACACGATCAGGACGGAAGCTATCGGTAACAGCATAAAAGTTGACGTCGATCTCGACAATCCGCTCCCGAAGGAGTGGGCGAACAAAGTGGGGTTCAATCTCGAATTCTTCCCGGGAGAGTACTTCGGCGAGCACTATCTCATGGATGGCGTCTCAGGGGCCTTTCCCCGCCAGTCGGACGGCCCGATGCTCAGTGACGAAGACGGGAACCTGCAGATCGCACCGATGGCAACGGGTAAGCGGCTGGTCATTGCACCGGGTTCTTCAAGCAAGGAGATTGTAGTTGTCACCAATACAAGCGCTCTACAATTGTTCGACGGGAGAGGACTGTACAACAGCGGATGGTTCGTCCTTCGGTCGCCGATCCCTGAAGGCGCCGTGAAAGGGGCCGTTGAATGGATCATTTCCCCGCGTGTGAACAGCACGTGGACATACAAACCGGTCGTTCAGGTTTCACAAGTGGGGTACCATCCGAGGCAGAAGAAATTCGCGGTCATCGAACTCGATAAATTGGCCAGGACATACGAGCCTGTTCGGTTGGTACGAATCGGCGAAGATTCCGAAACTGTCATCAAGGTTGAGGCAGCCCCTCCCTTGTGGGGGCATTTCCTGCGGTACTCCTATCTTCGTTTCGATTTTTCCGACGTGACCCAAGAGGGATTGTATCAAGTGCGGTACGGCGCGACCGAATCGAATGTATTTGAAATAAAGAAAAGCGTCTTCGCAAAAGAAGTCTGGCAGCCGACGCTCGACTATTTTCTCGTTGTCCAGATGTGTCACATGAAGGTGAAAGATCGATACAGAATCTGGCACGGTCTCTGCCATATGGATGATGCGACGATGGCGCCGATCAATCACAATCATTTCGACGGGTACTATCAGCATGGGTCCACGCTTACAATATTCAAGCCCGGTGAGCATGTCCCGGGGTTGAATATCGGAGGATGGCACGATGCCGGCGACTATGACCTCCGTGTCGAATCCCAGGCCGAGACAGTCTACAAACTTGCGCTGGCATACGAATTCTTTGTCAGGGATTATGACGAGACTTCAATTGACGAGGGAACGAGAGTCGCGCAGATCCACGTCCCCGACGGCAAGCCCGATATTCTCCAGCAGGTCGAGCACGGCGTGCTGTCAATTGTCGGAGGGTATGAATCCATGGGGAGATTATACCGGGGGATCATCAGTCCGACACTTCAGCAGTATGTCCATCTTGGGGACGCTTCGACCATGTCGGACAACCTCATCTATAGAGAAGGAGGGACTGATCCAGGTCCTGCACCGCCCCCTGCCCAATGATGACAGGATGGTGTTCACTGAAGTGAATCCGCAAAGAGAACTCTATGTGGCGCAAACTCTCGCAGCTGCAAGCCGGGTGCTGAAGGGCTTTGATAACGATCTCGCAAAAAAATGCCTTTCAATTTCGGAAGATCTGTACGTAAAGAACATTTCGGCAAGACCGAAAGACAAAATAAACACGGTGGCGGAACTCTATCTCACCACTTCTGGCGATGATTACAAAAGAATACTCCTCGCGAATGTGGACCTTATCAGCTCGAACGTTGAATTTTGTGCTGAAGTGCTCGGCAGGCTTGCCGAAAAACTTAACGACCCAGAATTTACTGCGAAGATTGAGGAGGGAGTGAAAGAAGCAGCTAGCAGGATTGCCGAGCAACAAAAAGAAAACCCGTACGGCGTTCCCTATAAGCCGTATATCTGGGGAGCAGGCTGGGGCGTTCAATCGCTCGGGGTCAAGCAACTCTTTCTTCATATGGGTTTCCCGAAAATTGTTTCGTCGGAGTATGCGTTCAATGCGATGAACTTCGTTCTCGGGTGTCATCCGGGGGAGAATACCGCATCGTTTGCCTCGGGCGTCGGTGTGAAATCTTTGACGGTGGCCTACGGAGCGAACCGGGCCGACTGGGCGTATATCCCCGGCGGTGTGGCAAGCGGGACTGCACTGATCCGTCCCGATCTCCCCGAGCTAAAAGTATGGCCGTATTTTTGGCAACAAACGGAGTACGTAATGGGGGGCGGGGCAACGGATTTCATGCTGCTTGCCATGGCGGCAGATCGATTGCTGACCAAATAGTGCCGCCAAATACGACATCACAAGTCGACGAGTGAAAAATCGGGCGGTATCATCGGACGAAGAAGAACGGGATCAGCCTCGAGAAGTATTACACATTGTGGGAAGTTGAAATCGCGCTTTGTGGACTAAGACACATCGAACGGTTGAACGAATCCTTCAACAACGTTACGCCGGCGGATGTGTATTTTGGCAGGCATCAGGACATGGTCTCACGGAAGGAGCATCGAATGCTATGGACCCTGAACGCACCAAGAGGGTACCATCGATCACAATTAATGACCACCGTCAGTTGCAGAAACCGTATTCTGTCCAATTGACCTTGACGACATACCGTTGTTTCACGACAACCACGAAATTCACAGATGCCGCTTGAAAAGAGAGGGAACCAGCGGTATCTTCCAAACGATTATCGGGTGATGGAACATGGATGACCCCAACAACGTTTCTCGTAGAGAATTCATAAAGATTGCAGCACTCGGGATGGGCACTCTCACACTCGGCGCCGGGAGTATCACACTTATCGAAGGCTGCGCTAATCCCTCACAACCCACCAGGAATGTTCTTTCCGATGATGAATATCATTTGGTGGAATCCATTGCCGAACAAATTATCCCCACAGACAAATGGCCCGGCGGTCGGGACGCCGGAGTCGCTGATTTCATAGACATTCAGCTTGCGGGACCGTACCGTAGGTACCAACAGGATTATACGAGAGGCCTTGCAGCTATCGAAAACTTCTGCCTGAGGAAATATCATGACAGATTCGAGAAACTGCCTTGGGACGATCAAACCGGATTTCTCCTCGACATGGAGTCGGGCAAACTGGATGGCGACAATTGGAAAGACGGCTTCTCCGCCAGGTTCTTCGAGTTGCTGCGTTCGCATTCGATGCAAGGCTTTTACGGAAGCCCCCGGCACGGAGGCAACAAGGACTTCGTAAGTTACAGGATGATGGGACTCGACGTTGTCCAGACCGTTGGAGAAAACCGATATGGAGTCGACAGATGAGCAATCGCCGTGTAAACGCCGTCGTGGTGGGAGCCGGAGCAGCCGGCGGAGTCGTTGCCAAGGAACTAAGCGAAGGGGGATTATCCGTTGTTCTCTTTGAACGTGGAGACTGGGTCTCGTTTGACGCGCACGACACGGATGAACTCGTCTCCCAACGCACGACGGTGCTCGGAAACGCATTCGGGCCGGACGACGAAAGATATCGCAGGGTTGTGGTGAACTCCGACGGTTCGACAGAAATCGTATTGCCCAGCGAGAATGACTACAATAGCGTCGCCGCGTGTGTCGGATCGGGCACCGTGAGCTACGGGGCGATGGCGTGGCGGTTCATGCCGGAGGATTTCCGGATGAAAACCACTTATGGTGCCGTCGAAGGGTCCACGCTAGAGGATTGGCCGATCACTTACGAAGATATCGAGCACTGTTACGAGAAGGCAGAATGGGAAATCGGTGTGGCAGGCGACGCAACGCTCAATCCATTTGCTGCTCCGAGAAAAAAGCGGTATCCGATGCCCCCGTTCGCCTACAACAAAGAAGCGGAGTTGCTGGATTCTACAATGAAGCGGATGGGATTGCATCCGTTTCCAATCCCGATGCTGCGTAACTCTGTGCCGTACAATGACCGGCCGGCATGTGTGCGAAGGCGCTCGTGCTGTGGCTTCGGCTGTCCTCTCAATGCAAAATCCGGAACACATAATACCGTCATTCCGACTGCGTTGTCGACGGGAAATTGTGAGCTCCGCGCGAATTGTGTCGTGAGCGAGATTGTCGTAGATGACTCGGGCAGGGTGACAGGAGTTATTTACTTCGACCGCGAGGGACACAAGCAGGAGCAGAGCGCTGATATTATTGTCGTCTCCGCATCTGCCACAGAGACTCCCAGGCTTCTGCTGAATTCGAAGTCGAAATATTTTCCGGCAGGAATCGGCAATCGATACGATTCGGTCGGGAGAAATCTCCAGGGACATGCATACACTGGCGCGTTCGGCCTATTCGATGAAGACATTTTTGATGATGTCGGACCGGGCGCGTCGATAGCAATAAGCGATTTCAGTCATCATAATACCGGAATCATCGGAGGAGGAATCCTGGCGAACGAGTTTACGAGGCTCCCGTACTATTTCACTGCCATTCGTCCACCTGGTTCTCCGACATGGGGAAAAGCCCACAAAGAGTTTCAACGGAAATATTTCCGGCGAAACGTCCAGGTGGTTGGCCCGATCCAGGAAATGCCGGTTTTTGATTCGCGTGTCCAGGTCGACCCGTCTGTAAAGGACTACTGGGGGATACCTGTCGTCCGCTTATCGGGTCAAAGGCATTCGAAGGATGTCAAGGGCTGCAAGTTTCTTTCGAGCAAGGCGGAGATGATCCTGAAAGAAGCCGGCGCCTCTATCACATGGCAAAGCGTCGGCGGAAAAGGTCTGAGCGGTGGACAACACCAAGCAGGGACATGCCGAATGGGAGACGACCCACATACTTCCGTAACCGACAGGTATGGCCGTATTCACGAAACTCCAAATGTTTTTGTGGCGGACGCGAGTCTTCATGTAACCAACGGCGGCTTCAACCCCGCTCTCACTATCATGACTCTGGGGTATTGGATTGGTGAATACATCTCGAAGGAATGGCAAAAGGGGAACCGGTTTGCGTAAGTATCCGGTCACTTGGGTTTCTCTGAGGGCATGCAAATGAAATGGTTTCGCAAGCTATTCTACCGCATCTCAATTGTGCTGGGATCGATTCTGGTATTGCTTATCGGTTTCAACATCTTCTGGGACACGGCTTCTCCTCAAACGACTTGCGCTTCGTGCCATGAGATCGAAAGCTCGTCCGCCGCATGGGCTCACAGCGGCCACCGATCGTTCAGCTGCAGGGAATGTCATGGCACGGCGTTCAGCAACGGTCTTCACGGCCTGGCGGAAAAGGGAAGAATGGTGGTCCATCATTTCACGGGAACCGGCATGCAGGACATCAGACTTGATGAAACGCAAGTCGTCGATATGCTCGACAACTGCAAACGCTGTCACGGGATGGAATACGCCAAATGGACTTCGGGAGGACACTCCGCGACCTATGCGGCAATATTCCTGAATAACAAACACAACTCCCGTGAGCAGCCCAATCCGGACTGTCTCCGCTGTCACGGAATGTATTATGGCGGAACCATCCAGGATTTGATTTCACCGGTGAGCGCAAAAGGTCCGTGGACTATGAGACAGCCCGAGGAGGCAGCGCGACCTGTGATCCCTTGCCTCGCATGTCACAAAATGCATCGTCAGGGTTCTCCTGCTATTTCTCCCGACTATTCGGATCCGAAGAAAGCATTTTATGTCGGTCGGTTCGACTCCTCAGACGTCCTTTGCTATTATCGATATGAGAAAACTCACATTGAGGCCGACGATTTGCCGGCCCCGAAAATCTTCGATGGGAAGAGGTATTTAAAGGATTCGAACGATCCGCGCGCACGAGTCTGTATCCAATGTCATGCTCCGAACGCTTTTCATATGGCCGGGACGAGCGACGACAGAACTCCACGCGGGGTACATGAGGGAATCAGCTGCCTGGCATGCCACGACAGTCACAGCAACAACGCACGGCAAAGTTGCGTCAATTGCCATCCCGCTATCTCGAACTGCGGACTCGATGTAACCAAGATGAATACTACGTTCGCAGACAGCAGGAGTCCGCATAACATCCATTTTGTGGGATGCGCGGATTGCCACACCAGAGGGATTCCTCGGAAAAAGGCGTCATAGATTTCCGAATTCGTGTTCCTGTGGCATCGAGGCCATGAACACTTCTTCTGCAACTCATCGTACATCTTACTTCAATAACAACATTTTCTTGACTTGAGTAAGTCGTTGATTCGGGTCATGGACTGAAACCGCCTCCAGGCGGTACAAGTAGAGACCCGAGGCTACATTGGCGTTCCAATGCCTTTCATAACTTCCCGCGCTCATTTCTTCTCCGTCGGCCAATTCGGCAACTTGCTGACCCAGGACATTGAAGATCGACAGGTGGACTCGACTTCTTGTCGGAAGATTGAAACTGATCGTCGTCGCAGGATTGAACGGGTTTGGATAATTCTGTGATAGCACAAAATCCATCGGATCGTTTTCCCGACGGACGGAAGTAGTTATGCTTGTCAGTTTCACGAGCTCTATGCCGTTGCCGGTTCCCAGGTTTCGCGAATACTCCTTGTCAACGGAGTTATTCCAGTGCTCGTGCACTCCGAGACTCTGCAATCGGATGCCGTCGCCGTTCGGGGCATAGTATGTTCCCGACGGGGGATTATCTGCTTGTGCGGCTTCATGCAGATAATTGTCCACCGCACCGTAAACGGTCGTGTCGTGCGGATTGATGGCCGCTTCGGCACGTATGAAATCGAGCCCCACCGATTCGATGGCTATGTTGTCCTGTGAAATGAAGAGGCTCGACGTCCAGCCGTTGTTGAAAGGCGGGGAAAGCCATCTACTATTCAAGGAAATAGCATCTCCTTCGCTCTGTGCTGCATACAGAGCCTCGACCATGAAGAGCAGAGTTTTCGCGCCGAGATCTCTTGGCCCATAAGATCCACGAGCGCGTTGTATGTGCCCATGGGTCTCCCGTAAAATGTCCACTCGGCACTTCCTGGAATGATGATATTGTGTACAGCGACATACGGGTGAACACCTGCTGCGTGGGGCGCATACACGTAAGGAGTGCCGGTACTGTCGTCACAGCTGAGCGTCCCGAAATGGTTCTTCGCGCAAAACGTTACCCCCGCGTACCGATGGCCTTTGAAGCTCGCGAGGTTGATCAAGTAAGCAGCGTGCGTCACTGCGGTCGGCAAGTGGGCCGGATTGCCACCGCCGATCTCAATCGTCAGCTTCTGCGACCAGTGAACAATGGTCGTGTCGCGAACATATTTTTCCCTTCCGCTCTGCTGATTCCAGCCCATGAAATGCACATTTCGAAATTCGGTTTTGCACTTAGAATAGATTGCATCAGGTACAAACCGAATGAGATCGTAGATGGTTATATCGCTGTCCGCTACTCCCGCCTTGTACACAAGCTGGCGGAGGAGAGCGAGCACCGCTTGCGGAGACGTAAATGATTGGTTACCGGCGTACACACCCGCAATCTGGTTCAGGTTTATCTTTACTGCGATTTTTTCGCCGGGTGTGTATCCGACACTCCCCTTTCCATGCTCTTCGTTGAAGTATTTGAATAGAGCAACCCAAGCAGAACTGTCATTCGATTTTTCCGTGAGGGCGCGCAGAGACCCTGAAAACATCGAATCCACCTTTGCCTGATGAGTGTACTTGTCATCCCACCAATAACCTGTCTTGCCGTCCCAGGTCGCGGCGGCAGAATCCCTTACCCATACCACCCGTCCTGGAAAGATGCCTCTCGCGGTTCCCATCGGAGTGTTCGCTGAGTCTGTCGGCACGAATAACGAGTCGACCGCCGTCCGCGCCAGGGAAACCGTATCGGTATTGAGAATCGTAAGCGAACCGGCCGCTATGGCCGCGAATGTCAGAACTGATGCCAGGACATATTTTGAATTATGGAGATAGTGGCGCGCCTTTTTGAAAGAGAAGACCGCGATCATGATGCTGGCCACATATGCCACGAAACCGCTGGCAATTGGTGCGGCCACTTTCATACAAGGATATTCCGCGCGGCTCGGCTTTGGAATGACGCGAACAAGCCACCAAACGAGGCAGACCAATCCCGTCAAAGGAAAAAGAAAACGGATGAACTTATTGCTTTTATGAGTTTCGCGATGATGTTCTTCTGAACTGCATTTATGTTCGCAGTTTGAAGAGCTAAGCGATTTCATGCGTAAATCCTTTCTCAACCAGGGGTATCCCTCCCCAGGCAGGCGATGCTATTCGCCACATTCGCTGCACCCCCCAGCCATGTAGACTCGGACTCCACTTCGACCACTGGAACCGGAGCCTCCGGCGATATTCTAGCCACAAACCCCCAATAATAGCGGTCAAGCATAAGGTCCCCAACGACGGCAACCCGCTTTCCTGCAAGGTCTTCGAAGAGGGTTTGGAGCCGGGAAGAAGTGAATGTTACCAATAGTGTGCCCTTCGGATATGCTGAGTTTTTCGGCAACATACCCAGAAATCGAAGGACAAGCAAGGTGACGTGAATGCCCTCCTAGACGGCGCGATCACGAAAAACTGCACAGCAGAAACGGTGACTTCACGTCCGCTGAGGGTTGAAAAAGCTATCACTTGTTCGTGCGGTTCGTCAGCGGTTCCGCTTTTCAAATTCACGCTTGTGAACGGGATTCTGAAGGCGAGAGATTCTGGAGACGTGCCCATCCTGCACAACAAGTGCCGACAAGCTCTCTCGAAAGAGAATAGACGGTGTACTGTTATTTGACGCTATTCAGATAGACAATTTCTGCATCAGTTCAAAGGAAAATCTGGACTTTGTGACAGGTAAAGGATAGAACGTGACGTATCCAAGGAAGCGTTGGGCACCCGCTTCCATTGGAGATCCCATCGTGGTCTTGTTGTCGCCACTCCCCAATCCACAAATAAAGCGAGGCTCAGAATGACTACCAAAGAGACAAAACCCGACTTCATCGGTGAACACATCTTCGTTGCCTGGACGTTGCGCGCCGCCAAAGCAGCGTGCTCCAGCGCCGCGGGCCTCATCCAGATCACAAGCGACCTGCAAGTTCATCCAGGACTCAGAAGTCGTCTTAAGTCGTATCTTCTGGATTCCCCATGTGTACCAGGATCCGGTGCTTCACCAGGCCCCGATCCAGCGGGATCACTCCATCCCGTACGCGTTGACCATCCATCTCCACCCACGACACACCTCGCCCGCACTTCTCCGGATTCTCGACCTGGATCTCGTAGACGGCTTCCCCATGACGATAGCGCAGGCGGAAGCCCCCCCACCATCCGGGGATGACCGGAGACAACTCCATGTGGTCCCCATGTACCTTCAACCCCAAAACATCTTCGACCCAGGCCCGGTACATCCACGCCGCCGAACCCGTGTACCAGGACCAACCACCTTGACCGATCCGCCCGGGCAATCGGTACACATCAGCCACGATCACGTAGGGCTCCACACCGTAGCGCCAG
>CAVUAC010000026.1:0-13494 GCA_963739335.1 uncultured Bacteroidota bacterium
CATCGCCGGCGTGTCCTCCGCCCTGGTCAAAAACCCCGAGCGTTACTCCCGCTTCAGCACGGGCCGCGCTCCGCGGAACTCGCTTTTTACAATTTCCTCCGCGGCGAATGTCATGGTCGCCAACCACTGGCAGGCCGCCGCGGACAACGCGGTCCTGCTCCGCCTCATGCCGAGCTGACCCTTGACCCCAAACTCTGCCCGCAAACCGAAGCCGCGGCGGCGCCGGACGGCCTGATTCACTTCGATCCGTCCCTCTTCTTCGGCATGGGCTTTTCCATGGGCGGGACCATCCTGGGTCTAATCGTGGGATTCTGTGGCTAGATATTCCTTAGCCTTTTGAGCAGCTCTTCTCCCGCTCAACACTGCTCCTTCGATCGTCGCCGGATAGCCAGTACGTGTCCAGTCTCCGGCGAGAAAAAGATTGGGAACACTCGTTTCAGAGGTAGGACGCTGTGCTTCAATCCCAGGATGTGGAGAGAACGTTGCCCGTTTCTCCTTGATCACAAGCGAATGGACAAGCCTCGCGCTTCGAAGCTGTGGGAAGAAACGTCTGAGATCATCAAGCGCTACTTCTACAAGTTCTTCCGAACTCATTCCAATCAGTGGGGCCGCCCCGCTGATCACAATCGACAGGTATTGCCTCGAACCATCGGTAGAGCCATAGATCTTCGACTTGTTGAATACCCACTGGATGCGCGAATCCAGCAGGGCAAAGAATTCTGCATCCATGACGGTTCGGTCAAGCCACACATTGATGGTGATGATGGGCGAGGCCTGAAACTGACTCGCAGCCGTCCACGAGGCGTTGTTCACCACACTCGAAAACAAGGGAGAAATCGCGTACCACGGTGCCGCGCTCACGAACGCTTTGGCTTCGTGCTTTGTGCCGCCGGCACAACGAACTGCTCTGGCCCGAGGACCATCAAACAGAACTTCCTCCACACCGGAATCTGACAGCACTTCTCCTCCCCGTGATCGGATGTACTCAACACTCGGCTGAACGAAAAGCCTGGTGAGACCGACCCTGGGAATGAGGAGCGAGGCATTCTCTCTTTTTCCAAGAAACGCGGCCCTTAACACCCTGTAAAAGAGGAGCGCCGACACGTTTCTTGGGTCATCATTGAGACTGCCGATCGCAATAATATCCCACAGATACTTCTTGTTCATCGCCGATTGCCCCAACGTGTCGAGCCATTGGTGAACCGTGAGCGAGGCAATTGCGGGCTCGACTTCTGACGGAGACTTCCGAATCTCGAGACCGACCTTCAATAGCTTGATCCGATCGGACAGCGACAATGTTTTGAGATTCATCAGTCCTGCGAGGAGATGCAGTGGGGATGGAACTGGTGGGCACCGAAGCGACGCCGAGCCTCGTTGTGGATGCAGGAATTCTATATGCAGGTTGGGCTGAAGGTAGGCGAGATTTTCCGAACCAATCGTTCTAAGAAGCCATCTCGTCTCCGTGTAGCAACCCATCATGAGATGCTGGCCATTGTCGACCTCATCTCCCGTCACATCATCCACAAACGAATAGGTTCGCCCGCCAAGATGATGCCGCTGCTCCAAGACAAGCGCGGAGATTCCCTGTGAGGTGAGATCAATGGCGGCACTCAGTCCACTCAGTCCGCCTCCAATGACAATTACATCAGCGCCCATAGGAGTTCATTCAGATTTCGAATTGTTCACCCGCTGAAACGAAGTGGAAGCGGGCGAATGGTCGATTGTCCGTCGCGACGAGACCTCGTCCTGCTGAAAGCAGGACGGGCGAATTTGATTCGGACTGCCGACAAGAGAGAGGAAAAGGGCAGGAGTTTCTAAATTCGAAATCACCAATTCGAAATTCGCAATGTGCTAGGCTGGAAGCTCGGTACGGATGTACCGATGGAAGTTCTTCGGGAGTTTGTTCCGCAAACGGAGAACCATCGCAACAAGGAACTTGATGGGAGATGCCAACCGGATTCGCTTTGTAAAAACATCATAGTTAGCGCGCTCGATGCGGAGCAAAAGCAAGTAGTAGATGTTCCCCATGGCCCGCGCCATCGAGAACAGCGGCTTGTCATCTTCAGCGAGACAGCTCTTTGCCTTACGATAGTACCTCATGCGCCCGCGCGCACTCAAACCGCATGAGGGCCTGGAATTGTTCATTGTACACGGAGTTCATCAGCTCCTCCTCCGCGTAGCCGAACCTCCGCAGATCCTCCGATGGAAGATAGATGCGCCCCTTCCTTGCATCAGCCTTGATATCCCGCAATATGTTCGTTAACTGAAGCGCTATGCCAAGATTGACCGCGTATTGCTTGGTCCGTTCATGATGGTACCCGAACACTTCGGCACAAATGAGACCGACAGTGGACGCAGCGCGGTAGCAATACTGCTCAAGCTCTCCGAATGTTTCGTAGCGATTCTTCACCAGGTCCATTTCCATCCCCTTGAGCAGGTCATGGAAATGATGCGTCGGGATATTGAACTTCTTCGCAACACTAACAAGCCTGTTGAGGATTGCGTAGCGAGAGATGCCTTGGAACGCGAGCTGCAATTCATTTGTCCAGAGAAGTAATCGCCGGTATTTCTCTTTGACGTCGGCTTCTTCGTCGACGATGTCGTCGGAGTAGCGGCAGAACGCGTAGATCGTCTCGATCGCCTCACGTTTTGGTGGAGGGAGAAAAAGGATCGGCAGCAAGAAATTGCTCTTGTGCGTTTGCGTCAATTCCGGAAGAACCATATCGACAGTATGTGCAGCCACCGTTTGCTAGCCAAAGTATGACAAGAGGAGAAGCGTCGCCTTATCGTAGAATGAGAGTGCCGGGCGACGCGTCAGCACGTCGTAATCCGCTTGCTCGATCTTCTTCAGGATTCGTATGCCGCCGTTCCACGTCAGACGCAATTCCATCCTGAGGTCTTTTCCAACCTGGAGCAAAAGCGGTCTTCCTTCGCGGAACAACTGTTCGGTTCGCTCTACCTGATACCCCATGATATCTTTGAACGCCTGAGAGTATCGCCGCTGGAACAGCTCCTCCTCGGAATAACCGAACTCGCGGATGTCCTCCAATGGAATGTACACCCGATCCTTCTCCAAGTCAACAGAAACATCCTGCCAGAAGTTCGTCAATTGGAGAGCAGTGCAAATGAAGTCCGAAAGCTCCATTGTCGCTTCGCTGCGATAGTTGAACAGGAGCAGTATCAACCTCCCGATGGGATTTGCGGAGTTCTCACAATAGGACAGCACCTCATCGAAGGTCTCGTAGCGATGCGTCGTCACATCGGATCGGAACGCTTTTAACAAGTTATGGAAAAGCTCCATCGGCATCTCAAAACGGTCCGCTGTTTCCCGCAAGGCGACGAAAACCGGATGGTGGGCATGACCCCGATACGCATCGATCAGTTGTTCTTCCCATTCTCCCAGGCTGTCCATGCGCTCGGCCGTTGTCAGCCCAGCCTCATCGGCATAGTCATCCGCGATCCGCGCAAAGGCATAGATGGCATACACTGGTGGCCGCTTTTCCCTTGGAATCAGAAACGATGCAACCGGAAAGTTCTCATAGTGCTCCCGCGCGAGATTCTCACAAAACTGGAATGCTTGCGGCACGCTCCAGGAGCGTCGGGCAACTTTCTTAATATCACGGGTCAGCATGGATCGAGTATTCAAAACGCCTCAGTGGTAGTTACCAAGGGGATGCGCACAGAGCCTGAAAACGCGAAAGAATATCAGAAATCAGGATGCGAAAAGCAAGCCGATGAGAAAGAGGAAGACTTCGCTGCAGGCTCACGTTGTGGCTGAAGCCTTGCTCTCGGCAATGTACTCTCCCAGCCGAATCTCGTAGACGTTGATGGGTTTGTCGAACCCCTTGACGCGAATAAGCTCAGGAGGGTGGGTTTTGATCGAATCTTTGACAAGTTCGTAGGTGCTCTCGGAAATGAGGATTCCTTCAGCGGGGGCGTTCGCCTCCAAACGCTGGGCCAGATTGACGTCGGCACCGAGGGCGGTGTAGGAAAGCCGTCGGGATGATCCCATGTTGCCGACGATAACCGGTCCGGTGTTAATCCCGATTCGAATCATCAGCGGGAACTTCCTTTCACGTTCCCAACGCACTTTCAACTCCCGACATTTCTCTTGCATCTCGATCGCCGCGCGGACACATCGCAACGCATGATCACTCTGGGGCTCTGGGTCACCGAAAAACACCATCAGCCCATCGCCGATGAATTTGTCCACCGTGCCCTCGTACTTGAAAAGGATCTCTACCATTGCCTGAAAGTACTCGTTCAGCAGCTTTCGAATCTCGTCAGGTGAGAGTGCCTCGGAGAATGTCGTAAAGCTCTTGATATCTGTGAACATGATCGTGATCACCTTCTTTTGACCTCCCTCGGTCACCAACGATGGGTTCAGCATTAACCGACGAGCCACCGCAGGCGGGAAGTACGCCTCGAAAGAACGTCGCAAGACCTCCCGGGCTTTTTGTTCGGTGACATAGCGATGCGCGACAACGACAAACGAAGCGAACGCCATCTCCAAGATCGGACGAAGCACATCGAAAATGATCTTCGCATAGAGAAAAGCGGCCAGCGCAAGAATGAGGTATCCGAAAATCAACATGAAGGAGCTGATCGAGAAATTGCGGGCCGAGAAGTTCAATGCAAACAGCGCCATAGCGAAAAGAAGGACGAGTTCGATGAGGACCATCTCGAGCCAGCCCGCCCCGCGGAGGAAATTCCCGGTCAAAATCGTGTTAAGGATGTTGGAGTGAACGCCGCTCAGCGGAAACTGATTGTCCGTCGGAACCGGCCCGAAATCGGATGCCCCTGTGGCCACCTCCGAGACAACCGCTATCTTTCCGGTGAGAATGTCCTTCCAAAGCTCAAGCTCTGTTCTGTCATCCGATGCTTTCAGAACATCTGCAAAATCCAAATGCAGCATCGAAGAGGTGGTATCGCTTGTTCTCAGCGGGCCGACATAGTTCACGAGCATGGTTCCTGATCGGTCAATCGGGATCATGATGTCGTGCGGTTTGTCTCCCGGCCGATGAGCATCCTTGAGCGTCACACTTTTCCCCGGCCTCAAGATGACACGATCTGGCGAGACCCCAAGATAGTCGCACGCAACACGGAAGGCGAAGCTTGGATAGTAGCCATCACCATACCGAAAGAGGAGGTGTGCTCTTCGGTACACCCCGTCACGGTCGAAGTCAACATTGAGGAATCCCAGGCCGCGGGAGGCGGCTGCCAGATCGGGGAAGGTCGTTTTCGCTTGACGCGCAAGAGGAAGGTCATCCCCGTTTCCGTCCACGCGGATGTTCCACATTGTCGCGGCAAGATACGCATTGACGCGCGTGGCTCGCGTTGTTGTCTGGCTGCTCAGGGGCTGACCGGCAACATTGAAGCCCAGACCAAAGTATGCATTGCCTGCATTGGCAACGCAGGCAACAAACGCGCTGTCTTCCGCCTGGTTCGTCTTCGCGGGAAAAATGAAGTCCCAGATCTGAAGGGCAGTCTTCATCTCTGCGAGATTCCGAACAACCTGCGCATACTGAAAACGACTCAGATAGGAGCTCTCCAGTTCGTCAAACGATCGGTCAGATATGTCGACATGCACAATTGCGCTGTCATAGGCGGGGCGGAGTGATTTAACAGCAGAACGAAGGAGGAAGAACTGGTCGACGGTTTGAGCGTTCCACGGCTCAAACACGCTCGGGAGAGTCCAGAACAGAAGTTGAATGACAGCGAACGACGCCACAATCAATGCGATGACGGGTGCCGTTCGTCGTTCGCTACTTATGGTCAATGGTAAAGGTCTTACCGTAGAAGTTGTTAGCGGAAATCTCGATTGCTGTTTGCGCGACATCCGGGAAGCCGCCGCTCGGCTCCTTTCCCAAGCCGCGAACGTTGCCACCAATAGAGATTGGGCGCTCGGCAAGCGTGGTAAACGTCTTGTAATACTTCCTCACGTTCCGGATCTCTGCAACAATATCCTTTGCGACTGCTGGTTTCTTCGATACATCGGCATCTTTGTATTTGCTCAGGAGCACTTCAAGGTCCAGAAGGCGCCGACCCGAGGCGATTACGTAGAACGCCTCGCGACCTGTGTTGTTGTCGAGCTTGAACCAGTCGCGGGCCTTCGGAATGTAGTAGTTCTTCCCAATCTTGTAGTCCGCTGTAAACTGCTTCAGGTCATATGGAAACTTCAGGGAAATCTCGCCCGCTGGGTTTTCGTGAATCACATAAACGAAGCACTCCGTTTTCAACCGCACCATCATCTTGAGCTGGTCACCCGTTTGAAGCGTCGTATCGCGTAGGATGGGAACGAGGGTGGGCTGCTTTCCGGCATCGGACAATGTTGCGAATGCCCATTCAAAGCTGACGTTGGGCTTCTCCTGAGCTCCGACGAGCGAAGTCAGCAGAACCACGGCCACAAGTATCAAGCGGCTCATACAGTTACCTTTACTTAGTGGGCGATCTTCGAAATCGTTAGGTCTTTGTCGTAGATCGTTTGGCTGCGAGTAGGATTCTGCGCTCCCCTTGTCTTGCGTTTTACCTGGTCTTCGACGTACTGCATCAGCTCATTAATCGTCACGGTGTAATCGTTGTTGAGATCAGCCTCCCCCTTCATTCCTTCAAGCAGATAGTACGTGAACACACCATGACCGAGCTCAGGGAATTCCTGGGACACCTCCCCCGCAGCGCTCGCGGTGAAGATCACAATGCCCTCTTTGGCGCGGGCAAGGTCAGCCAGATATTGGTTGATCTGGTTGGACTCTGCCGTATTGACACCTCGAGTGGCAAAGTCCAGGCTGATGCCGCCGCTGTGACAAGCATCGGAGAACACAACGACCCTCTTCGCTGTCAGCTGCCGTGTCAGAAGCGTTTGCAGCTCCCACATTGGATAGGCAGTCGTGCCGGGGCGGCTGGGATCGGTATCATGCGTCAGCAAATAGAGATTCATCGGCCGGGCCGGGTCAGGAGCACCATGTCCCGCAAAGAAGATCATTACAAGGTCTTTGTCTATCGCCTGCGCCAGAAACTCGACAAACGCTTGCTTCAGGTTCGCCAGCGTTGCATCTTTATTGATCAGGACTCGCATGTGATCCGGCTGGAAGCCTCCGCCTTCAGGCTTTTGCAGGAACTCGGCAAATGACTCAGCATCGCGATCCGCGAAACGGAGCGATGGTATGGACTTGTTCTCGTACTCAGAAACTCCAACGACGACTGCCCAAAGCTGCGGCTCCACTCCTCGCTCTTTCGAAGGCGGCTTGGAAACCGGACCAACGGAGATAGCACCATAGACCTTGCGACTCACACCCCAGGTCTTTGTCAGCCTCTCACCATTCTTCGCGACGACATTGATCTGGACCTGATTGTAACCAATGACAAGCGGGATTTCTTGCGAGAAGACTTCACCAGGGGTTTTCTGTTGCACGTTGCGCACTTCGGTAGCTTCGACCAGATTCACAAGCACTTGATAAGACGCTGCTTCACACCAGAGCTTGAACTCGAACTTGGTAGATACCTTGTCAGCCTCATAGTTGTTTGGAGGGTTTGTGATCTCGATGACTTGATCACTCGAAAGCCGTTGGATCGAGACCGATTGGTGTGCGACGTTCTTGTATTCGTCGACCGCCTTCAATGAGAACGTGTTCGCACCAACCTTCTCCAGCTTTGCATCGAGGACAAACGCCTTAGTAACCATCCCCGGCACGCTATCCCGCTCCCCAGCATCGGTAACCTGAAGCGTCCCTGCCCCCCCATCCACCAGAATCTCTTTTATGTTGGACTTATCCCGAACCAACCCACTGATCCGAACGGAGGCTCCGTACACCCTCATCGGCTCGCCCAGCTGGACAAAGGAAATCACTGGCGCGATGGTATCTGGTGGAGTATCGAGAACTCTCCAGGTTTTGATCGTCCCCTTCGAGGTGCCGGCCCAGAGGAGATCAGGGCTCACAAATGATGAAGCGGTGACATATCCATCCTGAACAGTAAGGGACTTGGCAAGCGTATTTTTGGAGAGATCATACATTCGCACGATGCTGTCTGCTGAAGCAGCGACAAGCCATCGATTCCTCGGATCGAAGGCCAGCGAAGTTGTCTGGCGCTTCGATTCCTCAAACGATGATCGGACTGTCCCTGTTTCCACATCCCAGAGCCGCACCGTCCCGTCCGGTCCTCCCAGCGCCATCCATTTTCCGTCAGAACTGAAGGCCGCACACAGAATCTGATTATGGCTCTCGAGTTTCTTTAGCTCGTTCAGGCTCGGGAGGCCGAGAAAACAAATCCAACCATGTTCCGTCACAACAACGGCTTTTGCACCTGAAGAGACCACGGCGACGGCTCGAATGTCATCTTGCAGGCTGCCTGTTGACGCAAGCGTTTTCCCCGACGCGATGTCGATGAGCCTGACGATTTTGTCGAATCCTGCCGTAAGGAGGCGCTGTTGAGACTCCTCAACTAAACTCAAGACGGTGGTGTTCGAACCAGCAAGCTCCATTTTCTTCTGTTTCGTGGCGATGTCCCAAATGTCAATCTGTCCGGTTGCTCTCGCTGCATAGAGAATGGGAGCTCGCTTGCCAAACACGAAATCGGTGATCGCAACGTTTCCCACGTGGAATGTCGCCCATTCGGAGAGATTTGCAGCATCATAAACCTTGATCGACTTCTCGGGTGACAGCACGGCGATGAGCTGATTCGCCTGACTTCCGGCGCCAGCCCGAATTGTTGACAGAGATGTCTGGACAGAATGAAGCGGCTCGACGTAGGGTGCCTGTTGGGCACGGCCGGGAATGCAGAAGATGAGTACAAGGAGAATGAATGGTGCGATTCGGCGTGGCATACTTTGCTAGACGATGTTCGACTTTTTTCGAATGAATGTCAAGAATGGTAATTTATTGCATCTGGGCATCCGATTTTCTATATTTTCTGCGTCTCTGAATGATTCCCCTTCTCTGAACCATTTCCAACTCGGCATGCAAACCCGCAAGCTCTGTTCTCTCGCTGCCGCATGGTACCTGATACCGACTGTGCTGTTTGCACAGGTTCTCTCCGTTCAATTCAAGGTACGTGAATCCCGTCTCTTCGGTCTCAGCGGTGAGCGATTCGCGAAGCTCGAGTTCTCGAATCAGAACCGGACCATACCGCTCACCAGTGAGAACGTCAACGGCGGACCATTCTTCTATTTTGTTTTTCGAGCTGCCGGCGATTGGGTGATCGATGCGGACTTCGCAAAAGATGAAATACCAAAACTGACCCTCCTTCAGAACACCCAGGTTCTGCAAATCGGCTGGAAAGGCGAGATCACCAGCGACACTGCTGGTTCACTGCTCTTGATAGGATTTCCCAAGGATCTTAAGCTTCACCAGCCTTTCATCGCTCAGTTTCATCTTGCTGACTCGACAACTCAGGGCACGTTTGTCATACCTCAGGAGTATTGGCCCGGATATCCAGTGCTCATGGATGCTTTCCAGTCAACCGAACGAGCAATTGGAGAAAAGCGCTACCGCGATGGCATCACCGGTTGCGAGCAGGCTCTTCGAACGGAGGCTCTTCAGATATTCCCGCAATTGAGCCAGTTTCGCGATCGCCGAACAGAGATATTCGAGCTGCTTCACAATCAGGGTCTCTCCACCCTTGCCGGAGTCATTGCAGCAGACAAGCGCGGGCTCAAGGAGAAGATTGCCCAACTCGATGAGGTGAAGCCGGCGTTCCAGTACATCCTTGATTCCCTGACGAGCTCGGCATTGAACGTCACCGCCGCCGACTCATCCGTAAAGCGATTGCTCGATCATGCAACGATCGCCGTAGCAAGGACCCGCGTACTGCGCGATTCGCTGCAACTCGCGCTCGACGACCAAAATGTCCGATGGATCATTGAAGGATCTGCGACTGGAAAGAACGGTGATCGTTACCAATCGATGATAGAGATACTTGCCTACGCATTTTCTTCAGTGGATTTTGCCGATACGACGAGTATTTCATTATCGAAGGTCGTCATTCCGCCACAGATGAAGGAGCGGTTGACAAAGAATGATCTGGAGGAATCGTATACCACATTTATCCGCCAGTGCAGCGATCGACTTCAGCGGCGAGGACCTCTTTTCCCGCCTGAGTTTCTGAATAACCTCCGGAAGGACACGGCATCATTTCCCCTTCCATACTATTCGATGCTCAGGGCGATCAATGATTCCTATGCCGGCTATTTCGCGAGCGCACGAGAAGAAATCACCACCATCTTCCGCACGTGCTATGAGTCCGAGTTGTCGGCACGATTCGATCAGTTGAGGGTCTTCCTTGATCTGCGCCAGCGCGACATCCGTCCCGAGGTGATGAAGTTACTTGACGAAGCCGCTGCAGCAGAGGGCGCCGGCAACAATGAGGTGGCAGCCGAACGGTACCGCGAAGCGTCGAGAATTGCACCGGACTTCGCCTATGCGTCATACCGATGGGGAAAGTTCTTTGAGCGCACCGGCGATCCCATTCGGGCACAGACGTTTTTGGAGCGGGCCTATCAAGCCGACACGATGTACCTGAGCGCCTACCGAGAAGCGTACATTCTCTATCGTAAGTCTGCGAACTACAAAGCAATGATCGATGTTCTGACACGCGCGCTCGAGCGCGGCAACGATTTTTGGGAAATCAATTTCAATCTCGGGCTTGCCTACATGGGTGATGGCGACCTCGCACGTGCCATCAAACAGTTCGAGCGCGCCCTCGAACTCAATCCGCACAACTATCAGACGAACGTCCAGCTTGGGTTGGCGCATCAGACCGCAAAGAACTACCAGAAAGCGCGAGACTACTTCAATCGTGCCATCTTCATCGACCCCATCCGACCCGAGGCTGTGGACTATCTCAATAAGCTCAACGAGCTGCAGAAGAACGCACGCTAGCGTTTCTTTCATCTTTCCGTAATTCTTTATATATTTGATGTGCTCGGGAATCCTCAAACCGGTTGCAGCTTTGAGGATTTTTTTCGTTTCAAGGGCGGATGGCGGAACTGGCAGACGCGCTAGCCTTAGGAGCTAGTGGGGAAACCCGTGGGGGTTCGAGTCCCCCTCTGCCCACAATAGTTTTGCGGGATAGAGCAACCTGTGAGGGTTTCTGATCCGCCAAATGCGGATCGAGCTCTCGTCCCGCCGAGAGGCGGGACGGACGATTTGCCCTTTGCCTGCCGAAGCGTTTCAGAGAGGTGCATTCTCCGGGGGTTCGCCCTCCTCTCTGAGCTTCTACCGTTTCAATCATAAGAAAGGAGTGTTTTCTTGGAAGTCAGTGTTCACGCGCGCTCGGATGTCTCACGAGAAGTCGAGATCGAACTGAATGTGGGCGAGCTTCAACCGCATTTTGATAAAGCGTACAAGGAGTACCGGCCGAAAGTTGAGATTCGCGGCTTTCGAAAGGGCAAAGCTCCCCTCGAGCTTGTCAAGAAACTGTATGGCGAGATGATCGAAAATGATTACCTCGACAAGATTGCCGGTGAAACGTACCGTCAGGTTGTCAAAGAGAAGGATTTGAAACCTCTTGGCGAACCAACGCTTGTGGATCTCAACTACAAGCGAGGAGAGAAGTTTTGGTTCAAGATCCAGTACGATGTCCGTCCGGTCATTCAGCTCCAACAGTACAAAGGGCTGTCCGTAGATGCTGTCATCCACACGCTGTGTGACGAAGAGGTTGAAGACGAGCTCCGCCGCATCCGAAGGATCAACAGCACACGGGAGGAAGTGGAGAAGGTGACGGACAGCGAGCATATTGTTATTGCAGAACTGCAGGAACTGGACGACACCGGCTTCCCTATTATCGGCAAGAAAACCGACAACGCCAGATTTTACCTTGCCGACCCTCAGCTCGAAGAACCGTTCAAGGATGCCCTCCAGGCGACACAGCGCGGGAACGAGCACCTGATCAAGTTCGAGCACCAGCATGACGATCACAACCACAAAGTGAACATGAAGGTCAAGGTCACCAAAGTTGAGAAAGTCGTCCTGCCGGAGCTGAATGACGATTTCGTCAAGAAGATCACCAAGGACAAGATCGGCACACAGGAGGATTTCCGAAAGAGCATACGCGAGGATCTTGAGAATTACTGGAGAGAGAAGAATCGGCGCAGCCGCATCAATGCGATCGTGAGCGAAATAATCCGCCTTCACGAGTTCCAGGTGCCCGAGTCGCTCACTCGCAGTGTGCTGGAGAATCTTCTCGAGGACGTCAAGAATCAATACCCGAAGAAGCAGCTTCCTGACGATTTCGACGCTGAGAAGTTTTTCCAGGAGAATCGCGCCTACGCCATCTTCCAGTCAAAGTGGGCACTGCTGCGGGAAGAAATCATCAACGCGGAAAACCTGACGGTCGATGAGAGTGCCCTGGTGGCCCTAGCAGAGCGGGAAGCCCCAAAAATTGGGATTGATAAGGAACGATTAATCGCGTACTATAAAACGTCCGATCAAGTGAAAGACCGCCTGGTTGGCGACAGGGTGATGGATCTGCTCGTCAGCAGCACGAAGATCAAAGAAGTGGACGACAGAACGTTATCGAACCAACTTGTGAAAGGATAAGACATTCCATGGCAAAGATATCCGAGATCTACAATCAGCTTGTTCCCATCGTTGTCGAAACCACCGGCCGCGGTGAGCGAGCCTACGACATCTATTCGCGCCTGCTGAAGGAACGCATCATTTTCATCGGAACACCGATCGACGATCCGATCGCAAGCCTCATCATCGCACAGTTGATCTTCCTCGAGTCCGAAGATCCCGACAAAGATATTCACCTCTACATCAACAGCCCCGGCGGTAGCGTGACTGCCGGCCTTGCGATTTATGATACGATCCAGTACATTCGCCCAGAGGTTTCTACGATGTGCATCGGCATGGCAGCAAGTATGGCTGCCGTCCTGCTTGCAGGAGGACAAAAAGGAAAGCGGAGCGCCCTCCCCAACGCGCGCGTGATGATTCACCAACCATGGGGCGGAGTTCAGGGGACAGCATCGGATATCCGGATCCAGGCAGAAGAGATCCTGAAGACGAAGAAGCGTATCAACGAGATTATCGCCTCCCACTCCGCAAAGCCGGTGGAGGTCGTTGAGAAGGACACAGATCGCGATTACTACATGTCGTCCCAGGAAGCAAAGGACTACGGTTTGATTGACAACATTCTCGTCAAACGAACCGGTGATGTCAAGAAGGAGAAGTAATCGTTCGGACGATTCAGAGAAAACCGATCAACAAACGGTCGAGTGTGCCATGAGCCAAAAGCCGAAACAGGGTGACAAGATTACATGCTCGTTCTGCGGACGCTCGTCGGATGAGGTCAACAGCATCATTGCTGGCCCTGACGTCTACATCTGCGACCTGTGCGTCTCGAGTTCCGTCGATATCATCCGGAACAACATGGCCGCCATCAGCGCGAGGAAGCATGCCGTAGGCGGCACACTGACTCCGGTTGAAATCAAGAAGGCCCTCGATGAATACGTTATCGGTCAAGAGCACGCGAAGCGAACGCTTGCTGTCGCCGTCT
>CAVUAC010000027.1:0-21552 GCA_963739335.1 uncultured Bacteroidota bacterium
ACCCGAACACCAACCCCACGACCACCAGCGCACCCACGAGACCCACGAAGAACGACAGCCACCAGCACCGACGCACCCACGACCACGCCCCACGAACCGACACCCACGAACCCCACCACCACGGAACCCGACCCCGCGACACCGAACCGAAGGGCCCACGGAACACAAACTGGACGCGGGGCGTGACCCGAAACCGGAAACCGAAAAGGAACACCAGGCATGGGGGAGCATTATCCTCCGGACCGTGGGCATCGGATCCGCCGAGGTTGGAAGGAGTGTTCACCAGAAGTTTGCCTCCGGGACGGAGGCTCCTGTGGAGATTCCTGAAGACCCCGACATCGTCGCGAATATGTTCCATGACATCGACGGAGACGGCGAGATCGAATTCGTTTTCATGGTGTGCTTCTGTCAGGTCTTCGACTGCGAATCGTGCGTTCGCGAGGCCCGCACTTCGAAAAAACCGTGTACAATCCTCAATCTGTTCCGCTTTGACGTCCACACCGTACACCGAGGAATGCGGAAAACGGGATGCGCAGTAGTAAGAATACTGACCAAATCCGCATCCGGCGTCGAAAATTCGTCGGGGATCTTGTCGACACCCAGCAATGCTCGCAGTTCTCGCTTGACGTGCCACTCGCGCAGGAACATCACACCCAACAGCCAATAGAAGAGCCTTCGGAGGAAAACGCTCTCGCGAACTACATCGCCGATGACATTTTTAATTGGATCGTATTTCATATGGCGCAATTTGTAGAACCCACCGCGAAGAATCGGGCTCTCACATGGATTTCCGATAGAACCGTCTGCAAATGATATCGCAGCATCTTGTCATACCCGCACGTATTAAGCGGGTATCCAGACCAAGAACTTCATGCGGCCACGGGCAGTCGTGGAGCCTGGTTCTGGATTCCCGACAAGAGCTTTCGGGAATGACCGCGACTCTGGGATTGCTATCGTGTAAGCCTCTCAATAGCCTGTACCAGTGTTTTCCCAGCTGTATTTCTTCTTCTCCTCTTGGACGTTTCGTACGAATTCCTGTTCCCGTCCTTCTTTGTAGAACCGCACAACAGCATCCGCAACCGCCTCGGGTGCCTCTGGTTTCACGATGTATCCGGTCCGGCCATTGAGAACGACCTCCGCCAGCCCGCCAACGTCTGTGGCAATCACAGGTTTGTCGAACTGATAAGCGATCTGCACGATGCCGCTTTGCGTTGCCGAGACATAGGGCAGCACAACAACATCTGCGGCCGAGAAATACAGGCTGACCTCTTCGTTGGGGACATAGTCGGAATGGACGACGACATCGTCCCAAATGTCATTCTCTGCAATTTGATTTCGGTATTTCTGTTCGTCATCGTAAAACTCTCCAACAACAAGAAGCTTCACCTTCATCGTCTTGAGAATTGTCGGCATTGCATCCAGCAGTGTGTGGAGCCCCTTGTAGCGGCGAACGTATCCAAAGAAGAGAATGACACGCTCGTCGATGAGCTGCAGTTTCGCGCGGGCCTGGTCCTTCAGCAGGCTTGAGCCGAAAATCTCGTACACGGGATGCGGGACGAGCTCGTATTTCGCCCGCGGCCAGAAAGATCTCAAGTCTTTCTCAACCGCTCCCGATTGTGCAATGAAAGCGTCCACAGGGCGAAAAGCGTATCGGGTAAACGCGGTGTCGCCGATGCGTTTCTCATGGGGAATGACATTGTCGCAGATGAATAGAATCCTGGCATCGGTCCAGCGGCGAACGAGCCGCGCGATGGTTCCGAAGCAAGGCCCGAAGAACGGAAGCCAGTACTTGAAGATCAACAGATCGGGCTTCTTGCGGGCGATTGCTTTCGCAGAGGATAACCACGTCCACGGATTGATGGAATCGATGAGTTGTTCGCTTGGGACCGCGCTGTCGTGCCCACCCTGCTCTTCCTGCGTTTTCCCAGGAAACAGAAGCTTTGGGTATTGTCGCGAGAATGTGACGATTTCAACGCTGTGCCGCTTCGAAAGGTGCTTGTAGAGCAGCGCATTGTAGTGAGCGATGCCCCCGCGCAGTGGGTAGGCCGTCCCGACGATGACAATCTTCATGGCGTCCCCCCAAGGTCAACTTTGTAAAGGACTGCCTGCGGGTTTGTTGTGTACGTGAGCGGTTTCAATTCTTTTGGTGCGCTGCGCGGATCCAACAAGTTCTGGAACTGCGGCCGCATGCCAGCCTCCATCAGACTAAAATAGAGGTAGGAAGCCTTCACTTTCCGCATCTCGGCAACGAGTTCTTCATACGTGCTGACGTACGGGAACATCTCCATCTTCATGCCGAGATAATAGGCAATGTGCGGCTTGCGCGCAATGACAATCTTGCCTTGTTCGGTGTCCCCAAAGTTCTGATGAAACCAGTTGCCGATGCTGACGACCTCCTGTGGGCCTGAGTCGATGTTGGATCGGTTGAACTCCATCGAGTCAAAGCCGGTCCAGAGGATGAGGATGATGGCGATAACGCCCCCACCGTGCATCACCTTCCAGAAACGGTACTTCACCACCGACGGCAGGGTGAGCGTTTTCAGGGCAAGGGCGACATAGACCGGCAGAAGCAACATTGAAAACCGTTCGCCATAGAACACCAGTAACAGCACTGCGAAGAATGCCGCGCTGATGATAAAGTAGCTCAAGACGCGTGCACCCGGCCGGTACTTGAAGAATGCGATGATGCCCATCAAGGTGAATGCCCCCACCTGCCAGCTGAGGAGGAGATTCATGTCGCTGATGGCGTGATCGAACAGATTTGAAACCAATGTCGAGATGAACCGGCCGGGGTCAGCAAAGATGACCTGCGTGAGCGATGCGAATTTCTGAGCCTCGCCGTACCAGTATTGATCCCAATTGACCTTCCCCTTCGCGAACATCTCGTACGCGATGTTGAGGTAGTTCCTGTTGTAGAAGAAGCTTCCTTTTTCAATCTGACAATAGATACCCCATGGGGCGATCACCAGAAGGAACAAGGCGAGAAAGACTGCGGCAGATTTGATCCTTTCCCGCATCGGGAGCTGGTACGGATTCGCGATGATGATCGCAAGCGGAACACCCACTGCTGCGGAGAGGCCGTTATAGCGTGTCAGGTAGCCGATTGCTGCGAAGACGGCGGCGAGAGCAATGTTGATCCACCGGCGCTGTTCTTCGCGGAGGAGCATGTATGTCGAAGCAGTTACGAACGCCATGAACAGCATGTCGGTCCCGGCGGTGTATGAGTACCGGATGAACGTCGTATTGACTGCAACGAAGAGCGTGCCGATCAACGCTATGTCGGGCCGGAATAATTTCTTGAGAAGCTCAAAGATCAGAAATAGCGAAACAGCGGCAGCCAGCGTCGAGAGGATCACGCCGCCATGGAACAAGTCCTTTGTGAGGATCGAGATGAGAGCGAGGACGATGGGGTACATCGGCCCGTGGAAATCTTCGATGGGGATTTTGCCTTCAAGGATGTGTCTGGCCTGCGGAACGTAGCTCCAGTAGAAATCTGTCTCGACGTTGTAATCGCCCACGATGTGGTACTTCAAGCTCACAATGAGCATGACGACAAAGTAAAGCCCGGCAAGCCAGAGTCCGGCGTATGGATTGTTCAGCCTTTCGGGGAAGAAAGGGAAGAGCGAAGTCTGCGGTATCTCTCGCTGTTTAGCCTGTTTCGCCATACGTGCTCACTTGATACCGATGCCGAGGAGGCGGTCGCCAAAAAGGCCGACAGCCTTGGTAACAATGTAGTTAGGATACTGCAGCGCCTTCTTCGATAATTTCTCGAACACATTTCCCCGGAGCGTGATGCCTGACGGCGGTTTAATTCTTTGTACGATCACTGCTTCTTTGAACCCGGACTGCTTGATGATCGCTCGAAGCGTCGCCGGTGTGAACTCGTTGACGTGATAGGGAGGCATGCCCATCTTCTTTTTCGTCCCGAGGACGCGCATTCCAACCGTCGCCAGACGACCGGTGAAGCTGTTGAACATTGACGGAACTTCCATTGCCACGATTCCGCCCGACTTCACCATTGAGCGTGCCTTGCTCAACATTTCCAATGGCTGTATCAAATGCTCCAACACATCGCCCATGAAGATCACATCGTAGCGGTCGAGCCGCGGGGAAGCTCCTCAAAGGAGCTGCGCTGAACATCCAGGCCAAATTTCTCACGACAGGTGCGCACGCCGAGCTCGGCGTATTCAATGCCGCTCACGGCGTACCCTTGTTTCCGGGCATAGTCCAGGAAATACCCCATGCCACAGCCGATCTCGAAGAAATCACCCGAGGGTTTAAATCGTCTGATCCAACCAAGAATCTCGGGGAATTTGATAGAGCCCTTGATGGCTGCGGTCTCATAGTCGGTGGCTGTGTGTGCGCCAAAATCAGCGCCGTCGTGGAGAAAGTACTCATCACTATAGAGAAGCTGAAGTTCGTCCGGCGTCAGACGTGGATCAAGGAAAACAAATGTGCAGTGGGAACACCGTTTTGCCTGGTACCGCTTGTGGTTGAACTCGTAATAGATCGGAAAGTCGCGCGACACGTGCTGTTGGCACAAAGGACAGGTCGTCAAAGGTCCACTCCAGGCGGCATGAGCGGTTCACGTTCGGAGGAACTGTTCACATGCGTCAACGACGCGTTCAACGGGAAGATGTTCCATGCAACGGTAGTCAGCATTTGTGCAGGTCGGCTGAAAGTAGCATCGGCACGGCTTATCGGGCTCGATGATCGTGCCGAGTCCGTACAACTCAAACTCGTGCTTGTTGAAAATATTGTTGAACAGAACGATCTTCCTGCCAAGGCCGATGGTAATGTGCATAGCCATCGTGACGCCCGTGACGACGAGGTCACACTGATCAACGAGATGAATGAACTGCTGCAGGGGAAAATGTCCGAAGTACGTTGCCTTGGAGAGACGGGCAAGTTTCTGGTTCTTCTTGTGTTCCTGCTCGCCGCCCAGGAGGATGACCTCAAATCCTTTTTTCTTGAGCGCGCGTGCAAGCGAAACCCAGTTCTTGTCGTCCCAGAGACGGGAAGTCCAGCGCCCGCCGCAACCGGTATTGAGTCCAACAACACGCTTGCGCTTATTGATCTTCCATGACCCGGCAATGTTCGATGGCCGGTCGAGAATATATCGTTCACCTGTGAACGTGAATCCGCAGATCTCGAAAATCTCTTCCAGATAACTCTTCCTGTTGGCCTTGCTAAGGTCGTCAAACACGCCTGTAAGGTACTTGCCTTCGGCAGCTGCATTGGCAGGAGAGATCACACCCTCCTTGAGTTGGAAGCCCTTCTTCGTCGTCGCTGAGATTTGCTCGGCAAGAGCGCATGCTTCGCGGTCCTTGTCCAGATTGTACAGCACATCAAAGTGCAGGCAACGGAGGGAGACGATGTTCTTCAGGGAGAAATCCAGCCGCTCGTCAATGATGGAGGGGAGTATTTCAGGCGTCAGTGTGAGCCACCAGATCTTCGCGGAAGGGTATGTCGCTTTGATCGTGTGGAGCAGCGGCGTGGTGCGAATGACATCGCCGATTGCACCGAGCTTGATGATCAGGATCTGCGTTTTGATCGGATCGTAGTGTGGACAGACCGTCCCCGCTTCGTCCACGCAATGGACGCCGAACTGCTTATGGGGTTTGCATGGAATGTCGCCTCGGAAAAACCGGCAGTCGGGCTTCAATGGAATCAGGGGAATCACGTCGGCTCTCCGGTTCCTTACTTGAGAATTTCCCGGATGGAATAGGTCGTCTCATCGTGTTGCTGGCGGTTGATCATTTCGCCGAGCAGACCGAACGAGACGAACTGAACGCCGATGATGATGAAGAGAAAGCCGAGGAGGAACAAGGGGCGGTTGCTGAGGGAGGTCAGGCCCAGAAACCACTCAACGGAGAGATACCCGTCGATGACAACGCCGATGAGGAACGAGATGATTCCCCAGACGCCAAAGAGGTGCAGCGGCCGTCGGATGTAGCGTGTGGTGAAGAGGACCGTCAGAAGGTCGAGGAAGCCGCGGGAGAATCTGCCGATGCCAAATTTCGTGTGCCCGTACCTGTCGGGGACGATGGTTAACAATCTTCTCGCCGACTCGGTAGCCGGCCCAGTGGGCGAGGGCCGGGATGTAGCGATGTAACTCGCCGTAGACGCTGACCCCTTTTACGACTTCCTTGCGATATGCCTTCAGTCCGCAATTCATGTCGTGAATCGGAATGCCGGTCATCATGGCCGTGACGGAGTTGGCGAGCCGTGAAGGGATGGTCTTCGAAAGAGGATCATGCCGTTTCTTTTTCCATCCCGACACTAGATCGTACCCCTCGTTCAACACGTCAATGAGCCCGGGGATTTCTGCCGGGTCATCCTGCAGATCGGCATCCATGGTAATGATGGTGTCACCCTGTGCTTCATGGAATCCGACTGATAATGCTGCGGATTTGCCGAAGTTCCTGCGGAAACGAATGACTTTGACACGCCGATCCTTCTTGTGCAGCTCCTGCAAGACGGAGAACGATTGATCCGTGCTGCCATCATCGACAAAGATCAGCTCGAACAGCTTTCCCAATGGCGTCAGTGCAGTGATAATCTGTCCGTACAATTCGCCCAGAGATTCATCCTCGTTGAGAAGAGGAATGACCACTGAGATAGAAGGATTGGTTTTGACTGTTTTCGTCGTAATCGTAAGCTGGGGTTTTCGGGTCTGTGCCATATCACTTCATCAAATAGCGTCAGCCAAAATAACGGAATTTCGTCCGAAATGCAATGCTATCATCGTTTGATTGAAAATTGCGGTCACGTTCTGTATATTGACCCGGTCTCTGCGCGTATGCTACCGCCCAAAAAATCCCTTGGACAAAATTTCCTTCGTGACGACAACGTTGCGCGCAACATTGTCGAGAGTCTGCATCTTCGCTCTGATGATACGACAGTCGAAATCGGCCCGGGGGGCGGAGCACTCACAAAGCTTCTGCAGGGGCGATGTTCACGCGTGATCGCGATCGAGGTTGATCAACGTGCCGTAAGGGTCCTGCAGGAGACATTTGGTGATTCTATCGAGCTTGTTCACGCAGATGTCCGCGCTGTCTCTCTCGGGGAGTTCACCCGCCGAAGAAAAGGAAAGCTTCGGGTGGTAGGGAACATCCCTTACAACATTACGAGCGAAATCCTCTTCTGGCTTTTTGATCAACACGATGTCGTCGAGGATGCGACGTTGATGGTACAGCTTGAGGTTGCGCGCCGCTTTGTGGCTCGCACCGCGACCAAAGAGTACGGCATCCTTTCTGTTTTCCTGCAGTATTACACCGAGCCTGAGCTTTTGTTCAAGGTCTCCCGGAATTCGTTCTACCCAAAGCCGACGGTTGATTCTGCGGTCGTGCGGCTCCGGTTCAAACATGAGCTCCCCGACTGCAATATGGAACTTTTCAGGGCAATCGTTCGAGGAACATTCGGGAAGCGCCGGAAGACGCTCCGCAACAGCTTACGCTACCTCGGATTCACAGACGATCTGCTCAATCGCAGTGGGTTCGATCTGGGCAGGCGACCGGAAAGCTTGACGCTTCGGGAGTTTCTTGACCTGACAGCAGATCTGGACCGTTTCTCTGAATCCATAACGGATAAACTCTAAGCCCTTCTGCAATGGCATCCCTGAACGCACGACGGTTCGTTGCCCTGCTTTCTCCCGTTGATCTAGTCTCGATCGCCTTCCTGCTCATTTTGACGGCGCTGAACATCTTCTTTTGCGCGCGAGTTGAACACTGGTTTGTCCTCATCGCGGTGAACCTCGCTGCCATCTGTGCGATATTCTGGCTTGCGTGGCTCGCGGAAGAAAAAAGAACACGGCTGCTGATTGGTCTGCACCGATGGTACTGCTACCTGATCATCCTGTTGATCTTCAAGGAGCTCTACCTTATGGTGCATCCCATCCATCCCACCGACTACGATCAGTTGTTTATTGCTATTGACCGATGGATGTTCGGAGTCAATCCGACGCAATGGATCGGGCAGTTCGCGCATCCCGTTCTCACTGAAATCCTACAGATCGCATATTTCTCGTACTACATCCTTTTCATCATTCTTGGTGTGGAGATCTATCGCCGCTACGCCATCGAGAATTTTGACAAAGCGGCATTCCTGATTGTCTATGGTTTCTACCTCTCCTACATCGGCTATTTTTCTCTTCCGGGCATCGGACCGCGGTTTACGCTTCACGATTTTTCGTCCCTCAGTACCGACCTCCCGGGCGTCTTTCTCACGGACCTGCTTCGGGCCATCGTCAATGCCGGTGAGTCCATTCCCCAGGCGCATGATCATGTCATGGACGTCGTTCAACGAGATGTGTTCCCGAGCGGTCATACGGAGCTGACGATCATTGTGATGGCGCTGGGGTTTCGTTATCGGTTGAACACGCGCTGGCTTGTGCTCGTTCTTGGAAGTCTGTTGATCCTCGCGACGGTTTACCTTCGTTATCACTACGTCATTGATCTGATTGCGGGCGCGCTCCTTGCCTGGTTTACACTCTGGAGTGGTGACAGGCTCGAAGCGTGGTGGCGACAGACGGCTCAACGTCTGCGGGAACAAAAGTTGACTTGAAAGTCAACGCAAAATCTCCTATGTTTTCTGTGCAACTGAATTTCTTCGATGCAGGAAGGTTTGCCAAGCTTCTATGACACAGGAACAGATGCTGAAAGAACTTGAATCACTGGCAGGCAATTGCGGGATTGCCGTTCGCTATGAGAAGGGGGATTTTGAGGGAGGATTCTGTGTCCTGAAAGCAGAAAGGCTGATCGTCGCTAACAAGAAGCTCCCCCCGGGGAAGAAAGCTTCCGTCCTTGCTCAGGGATTGGCCGAGATTGGCATCGAAGATCGCTACCTCAAGCCCGCAGTCCGAGATTTTATCGAGGAGGAGCTTGCCCGGCTCGTGCGCACATAGCATCGCGGCTGGGTGCAGTCTCTGTTGTTTCGTCTGTCCGTGTCTGACCCCAGGCAAAAAGGCCCGAAGCGCTCTGTCACTTTTCATTTTTCCTTTTGAATGTTTCAGCCGAAGGCTGACCAGCCCGCCCGCTGACGTCCGAAGGACTTAGGCGGGCCCGCTACGCAGTCTGGTGGGTCCGCCTTCGGCGGAGAATTGGTCTGACGCCCCCGGTGAACGGCCCTTCAGACACCATTGCGCCACCGTAACGAGAGGCTTGTGGAATACCCATTCCTGTTCATAGGCATCATCATAGGGTTTGCACTGGCCCTGCCCATCGGACCCATGGGGATTCTTTGCATTCGGAAGACCATCGCGGACGGGCATCTTTCCGGAATGATCATAGGCTTCGGAGCGGCAACGGCGGATGCACTCTATGGATTTGTTGCAGCGTTCGGTCTCACGATCATTTCCGATGCGTTGATCACGCAGCAGGTGTGGATCCGGCTAATCGGCGGCGCGTTTCTCTGCTACCTGGGGGTCAAGACCTATCGTGCCAAGTCCGCCAATGGCTCACAACCGCTCAATGGCAAGGGATTCATCGGATCGTATGTCTCCACGTTTCTGCTCACGCTCACCAATCCTCTCACGATCATTGCCTTTGTCGGCGTGTTTGCCGGGTTTGGACTCCGCAACGGCGAGCTCAGTGTTGGGTCTGCAGCGACACTCATCGCCGGCGTTTTTCTTGGTTCATCGCTTTGGTTCTTCCTGCTCAGCTATGGTGTAACGTTGTTCCGTGAGAAGATCAATGCCACTGGCCTGGGACTGATCAACAAGATCTCAGGGGGGTTGATCTTCATCTTTGGCGTGGTTGCCATACTGAGTTTCCTCTAGAGGCGGACATTCTCTAGGTAGAGGTTGCTGACCTTGCGGCGCGCGTTCTCTTAAAGAAATAAATCCCTATGGAGAGAGTCAAAAAGCTTCTTCCGTTCCTTCTTCTCATCGTTGTGGCCTCCTTTGCGGTCCTCCGGTTGTTTCCTCTCGCCCATATCTATGGGGGTCTCCGGCTGCCACTTGATGCTCAGGCAATTGAGCAGCGGACTCGTGAGCTTCTGACCAGCCTTGAGATAGATGTGAAGGGGCTCAGCCCACAAGCGCAACTAAAATACGATGATGAGTTATTCCGCGAGGTGCAGCAGCGGCACGGCGTCGAGAAGTCGAATGAACTCGTTCGAGAAGGAATCCCGGTGCATCACTGGGATGTCACCTGGAAAAAAACATCGGGTATCCGGTTCGTGTCAGGTGATCAGGGCGACGCCTCAAAGCAAGCGGAAAAGATCGCTGAGATTATCAGAGGGAGCATCTTCGTACAACTTGGCACTGATGGGCGGTTGCTGGAATTCGATCGAAAACTTCCCGACACAATTTCTCTGTCCAGCTTGACGCAGCCAGAGGCGAAGGCCTTGGCTGAATCCTTCGTGCATCGGTTTGCGGGCGGCTGGTGGTGGCTGTCTGATACTGCACAGCCCTCCTCTGAGAAACGAATCGAGCAAAAGAAGCGCGTCGACTATGAATTCGTATGGAACATAAAAACGCCGGCCGTCGAGAATCCCGCGACCGTGCTGGTTTCTGTTGCTGGCTCCACCGTTGTGCGCTATCGGGCAAAGAGCGAAATCCCTGAAGAATACAGGAGGTCCGATGTTGAGCTTGCATCGCGGATTGCGGCGCCGATCATCTATTCCATTGCGATCGTGATTATGATCGTTGTTGCGTTCAAGCGGTTCCGTTCGTTTGAACTCGGTTTCCGTCTCGCGACGGCTATCGGCATACTGTCCGCCTGCATTGTTGGCATTAGGCTCTATCTCACGATGCAAACCGATATGGGGTGGGACTTCCTCATTCCCTTGATTCTCGGACCGCTTTTCTTCGGGGGTGCTCTCGTTCTTGTATGGGCGGTGAGCGAGTCGGTTGTGCGCGAAGCATGGAAAGAGAAACTCATCTCCTTTGATCTCCTGTCGAAGGGGTACGGCGCCCATTCCAGGGTGGGAGAAAATGTGGTGTGTGGAATCGCGTTGGGGGTGGGGAGCCTTGCTCTCTCACTCCTGCTGACGTTCACAGTTGATAAAACGACGCACCTTTGGATGTCGTACAGTGGTGATTCTACGTTTGATGGTTTTGGGGCAGCCGCAGCGTGGCTGTACGTTTTGGGGCACGGACTCACTGCCAATGCCTTCGAAGTCTCGATCTTCATTCTGTTCGTACTTTCCCTTCTTCGCAGACGAATCTCCTCGACGATACTCATCATTGGGGTGGGCTCATTTGTGATGGCGCTGACGGAGCAGGGTCATCTCTCGCCGTTGTGGCTCGGTATGCTGATCAAGATGCTGGTCGGTGCCGTGAGTATCTGGGGATTCTATCGCTATGATGCTCTCACCGCTTTCCTGTCGCTCTTCACGTTCACTGTTCTCGAAGAAGCTGGTGCACTTCTCGTTGCGGGAAATCCGACATACACAACATCAGGTCTAATCGTCATTGGCGTTCTTGTCCTTCTCGTCATAGGGGGTGTTGCGAGCCAGCTGAGGAAACGCGAGATCACCGATTTTGACGAGATTATGCCGGTCTTTGCGCGGCACATCACTGAGCGTCAGCGTTTGCAGCAAGAGTTGGAGATCGCACGCAGCGTGCAGATGAGCTTCTTGCCCAAGGCAAATCCCCGCGTGGCTGAGCTGGATATTGCATCGCGGTGCGCTCCTGCTCTGGAGGTCGGGGGCGACTACTACGATTTCGTTGCGCTCGAGAACAAACAGTTGGGCGTCGTCGTCGGGGATGTTTCGGGGAAGGGGACGCAGGCGGCATTCTTCATGACGCTGACAAAGGGATTCGTGCGCGCACTCGCTGAAGTCTCGAACTCACCCTCGGCGGTTCTAACCCAGGTCAATAAACTCTTCTATGAGAACGTGGAGCGGGGCGTGTTCATCAGCATGGTGTACGGGATATTCGATATGCAGCGGCACAGTCTCACGCTGGCACGCGCAGGCCACAATCCTGTCATCATGCGGAAAACGCAGGCCGATCAGGTCCAGGTCGTGAATCCTGTCGGCCTGGCGCTCGGACTCGATGCAGGGGATACGTTCGCGAGGTCGATACAGGAAGTGACCATACCCTTCCAGTCCGGCGACCTTTTTGTTTTCTACACTGATGGTTTCCCTGAAGCGATGAACAAGACGATGGAGGAGTTCGGTGAGGAGCGTCTTTGCCGGACCATTCAGAAGTACGCTCACGGGACGGCAGCGGAAATAATGGACGGAGTATTCGCCGACATGCGTCAGTTCGTCGGGAAAGCAAAACAGCATGACGACATGACGATTGTGGTCGTCAAAGTCGCTTAGTTGAATGTTTTATTGTGGGAGTCTCTATGCGGATTCTTATCGTGAATGGCCCAAACCTGAATCTCCTGGGGAAACGTGAACCGGGATTGTACGGAACCACGACGTTATGGGATATCGAAACACGGCTGACGAAGAAATTCCCCGATGTGAAATTCGAGTTCTTCCAATCGAACTCTGAGGGTGCGCTGATCGATATCCTCCACAAGGCGATAGATGGGGCCTTCGATGGAGTGGTGGTCAATCCCGGCGCGTACGCTCACTATTCGTACGCAATGCGGGACGCGATCGCCGCGCTCAAGACGCCCGTCGTCGAAGTTCACATTACCAACGTTCACGCCAGAGAGGAATTCCGCCGTCATTCCGTCCTTGCGCCGGTCTGCAAAGGAGTAGTCGCCGGCTTTGGCGGGATGAGCTACGAACTTGCAGTTCACTTTCTGGTTGAATCCAAAGGTTAGTCCCTGGCAGCTGGTGGGTGAAAGCCAACAGCTGCTGGCCGAAACGCCTCATTTCCTACGATGATCAAAGCAGTCGTTTTCGATCTGGACAACACGCTGGTTGACTTCATGGCGATGAAGAACCAGGCGATCGACGCGGCCATCCATGCAATGCGGGATGCCGGGCTCCGGCTTTCCCATGACGAGATCCGCAAGCGCATCGACGCGATCTATGCCGAGCGGGGCATAGAGTTCCAGAGCGTGTTCGATCAGCTGTTGTTCGATGAGTTCAGCAAGGTCGATTACAAGATCCTGGCTTCAGGGATCATCGCGTACCGCCGTGCGCGTGAAGCGGCGCTCGTGCTCTATCCGCACGTGTACCTCACGTTGATCGGGCTGATGAAGATGAATCTCAGGCTGGCGGTGGTTTCGGACGCCCCCGGCCGCGAAGCATGGCTGCGCCTCTGCTATCTCAACCTGCACCACATCTTCGATGCCGTCGTGACGTTCGACGACACCAAGATGCGAAAGCCAAATCGTGAGCCGTTTATCGAAGCATTGAAACGCCTCGGTGTTCGAGCAGAAGAGTCGTTGATGGTGGGCGATTGGGCCGAGCGCGATGTGGTCGGCGCGGCACAGGTTGGCATGAAAACTGTGTTCGCGCGTTATGGCGATACGTTCGGGACGGTGATTTCTCATGCAGATTATGAAGTTGATGACATCACGCAGGTTGTCGATATCGTCAAAGAATTGAACATGAGGTCGTGAAGTGATGGGTGCGATTCAGGGCATTGGTGTTGATGTGGTGGATGTGAAGCGCATGAAGATTGCACTGGACGCCTGGGGTCCGGCACTCGTCAAAAAAATGTTCACGGACACTGAAATTGCGTACTGTAAGTCAAAGAAGAAAGCGCACGAGCATTTTGCCGCGCGGTTCGCGGCGAAGGAAGCCGTGAGCAAGGCGATGGAGACCGGTTGGGGCGGGAAGTTCCGGTGGCGCGATGTCGAGATCATCAATCAACCATCGGGAGCACCGAAGGTCATTCTCCACGATTTCGTTGCCGAGCAACTGAAAGAGTGCCAGGTACACGTGTCCCTTTCCCACACCGAAAACACCGTTGTAGCATTCGCTATTATTGAGAGCGTGGAATAGCAGGCTTGAGGCCCGGGCTTTTCAGTGTCGATTGCAAATCAGGTCAATTTTGACTACTTTTGTCCAAGAGCCTGATCGTCGACTCCTCACGGAAGAGGGAATATGCCATGAAACACATTGGTATCAAGAAGCTCTACTATTCTATCAGCGAAGTCAGCACCATTACTGGTCTGGAACAGTACGTGCTCCGATACTGGGAGTCCGAATTCCCGCAGTTGAAACCCGCCAAGAATCGCGCGGGGAACAGAATCTACACCAACAAAGACATCAAGCTCATCCTGTACATCAAGAAGCTGCTCCGGGACGAACGCTACACCATCGAAGGGGCTAAACGTGTGTTGGAGGAGTATGTGCCGGAAACGGAAACGGCCGAGCAGCTGGAGTTGTTGACCGTTCCGCAGAAGAAGAAGGTCAAGGATGAAGAGATTCGCGCCGATATGATCGAGGTCAAGAAGTTTCTTGAGGATCTGGCAGAGAAGCTGAAGTAACCAGGATCTTGCCGCAGAATGTTAAGCTGGAGTCGTGAGCGATTCCAGCTTTTCTTTTGTACACCCGTCAGCAGTTTCTTGCTCAACAGGGGAAGCCTTCTGTTGTGCACGCAACGGCAAATGATCAATTCGGTTTCAGGTGCTCCTTGAAAAAAGCCCACATCGTTTCTGTGGCATTGATCGAACTCGCAGTTGGTCCGAAAAGAAATCGAGGATGGAACTTGTCCTGCGGGGAGAGATACGCGTGGCCATGACCTTTTACGATCATGGAGCGGACCTCGGCGCCGTTCTCCGCAGGTCCCCAGCGCAGTATCTTGAGCTTTTTGTCGTCCTGGACGACGCGTGGGTCGTCGGAAAGCCCAAGAGTTTTGGCCCAGATGCGTGGGCTCTCGAGGGCAGGTGGCGCCGTCGCCTTGCGTCCGAGGATACCGACTTCTCCACCTGCTATCGGTGTGAATGGATCGCGATCGCCAACGATCTGAAAAAGCGAGACCGGCGAGTCGAGCGGTCTTAGCTCGGCGTAGAAATGACCGGCCATGACGCCGACAGCTGCGACAAGATTGCTCCGTTCCGATCCAAACCGATAAGCCATTTCAGCCCCGTTCGAGTGGCCGGCAACGTAGATTCTTCTCGGATCGATGTTCAGCTGACGGCGTACCCGTTCGATGAGTTCTGTGAGAAACCCCACGTCGTCAATGTTCTTCGCAGCAGCGGATGATGCTCCCGATGAGAGACTTTCTTTCGCGCCCAAGTTCCATGTTTGAGGATTCTGAGAAAAACTTTCCGCTTTCGATTCATCTTTCGGCGTGCCGTTCGGGAAAACGGTAACGATCCCCTCTTTTTCTCCAAGCTCTGCCCAGCCGGTGCTCTCCATGACATTCTTGCTCGATCCCCCGCCGCCGTGAAGCATCATCACCAGCGGCCATCCCTCCGGCGGCATCGCTGCGTTTCTCGGTACGATGATGACAGCGGTCCTTGTTCGGCCCTGATGATCGAATTCGACGTCATTTTGTCCGGGTTTGAGTTCGCCGGATGACCGGTTTGCCGTGGTCGCGGCCGGCGGAAGTGTGCAAAGAGACAGAATGAGCATCCACAAAGCACCTGCAATCATGTCCGTTTTCCCCTTCAATAGGATAACAGCCTTGTCTCGCTTGCCTAAAGGTAGCAAGTGGTGCGCCGAGTTACAACGTATAGACACTCGCGGCTACCGGTTTGTTGAACGGAAATCCTTCCCTTTTTACGGAATTCTTTATACCTTTTCCGCCATCTGAGGCGACGTGATTCCTTTCGCGCTCTGCACCTGCACTCGTGCCTCGCTTCGCCCAAATCGCTTACTCACACCTCACACGAGAGGAAGAACATGGATTTCTCATCCGTCGGACGCGGGCTTCTCGGTCTCATCATCGTTACTGGCATCGCTTACTTTTCTTCCCCCAACAAACGGGCTGTCAGCTGGCGACTGGTCATCATCGGCCTCGGGATGCAGTTCGTCTTCGCTCTTTTTGTGCTAAAGACAAACATCGGAAGAGAAGTATTCGACGCGATCAGCAAAGCATTCGTTCGCCTCTTCGCTTTCGCTCTGAACGGCGCCCAGTTCGTTTTCGGGTCGCTGGCACAGCCAGCGAGCGGCAAGGGAAGCCTCGGCTTCTTCTTTGCTTTTCAAGTGTTGCCAACGATCATTTTCTTCGCTTCACTCATGGCTATCCTGTATCACCTCGGAATTATGCAGCGCGTGGTGCAGGGGATGGCTTGGGTTATAGCGAAGTTCATGAAAGCCAGCGGAGCAGAATCTCTCTGCGTTGCCGCGGCAACCTTCATCGGGCAAACCGAAGCACCGCTTGTCATCAGACCATACCTGGCGACATTGACCCAGTCTGAACTCTACACTGTTATGACAAGCGGCATGGCGCACATCTCCGGAGGGGTCATGATCGCCTACTATACGCTGCTTGGCGTTGCCTATGCAAAATCATACGGCCTCACGCTTGATGCTTCTCAAATCTACTTCGCCGGCCACCTGCTGGCGGCTGTGATCATGGCGGCACCTGCGACGATTGTTGTGGCGAAAATGCTCTTCCCGGAGACAGGGGAGCCCATGACGATGGGGACGGTGAAACTGAAAATCGAAAAAACGTATTCGAACGTCATCGAAGCGGCAGCGTCCGGCGCGTCGGATGGGGTGAAGCTTGCGTTGAACGTTGGCGGAATGCTCATCGCTTTTATTGCGTTCATTGCGCTTGTCAATTTCCTCCTCGGCCTGCTGGGAGATGCAACTGGACTGTCTAACGTCTGCCTTGCCCATTTTGGCAAACCACTCTCGCTCGAGCTTCTGTTTGGATTGGTGTTCCAGTTCATTGCGTTCGCGATTGGTGTGCCATGGGGAGATGCGCTGAATGTCGGAAGTCTCATGGGACTTAAAGTGGTGCTGAACGAGTTTGTTGCCTACTCGGCGATGTCGGATGCCGTCACTGCACACCAGCTGTCTGAAAAGGCAATCGTCATCTCCACCTATGCTCTCTGCGGATTCGCCAATTTCTCTTCGATTGCAATTCAGATTGGCGGCATCAGCCCGCTCGCTGAGAATCGTCGCAGCGATATCGCAAAGCTTGGACTTCGCGCGTTGCTTGGCGGTACAATCGCAACTTGGATGACGGCGTCCATCGCTGGGATGTTCGTCAGCTAGTCTCTTTGCACTGTGTTGCGTATGTCTCTAAGCATGTGACACTTGGTTAGGCTTATTTTCAGACCCCCTGTAGTCCCCCTCAGAGGGGGACGGACTTGAACAAAGGGCAATAGCTGATTTCTATGGACGCTGAGCTGGCTCGAGAAAAACGACTTTGAGCGATGAGAATATAGAATCCCTCTCCTCGCAGGAGAGGTACGGGTGAGGTCGAATATCTAAGGATGATAAAATGAAAGACACCTCGAAACGTTATCAGTGGTTCGCGCTGGGAGACCTCAACGGGTTCTTCGGCCTGATGTTCGATAACCTGACCGTGCTCTCATTCCTTGCAGGCATCCTGGTCTTTGTTTTCAAGTTTCCGGCCGACATCGTGTACACGCGAATGTTTCCCGGGACAGCCTTCGGGGTGCTCTTCGGGGACATGGTCTATACGTGGATGGCCTTCCGGCTTGCCAGGAAAAAGGGCAACACGAACGTGACAGCCATGCCGCTCGGCCTTGATACACCTTCCACGATCGGTATTGCTCTTGTCGTCCTTGGCCCGGCGTTTGTCGGCCTGAAAGCTGAAGGCATGTCCGAACACGACGCCGCGATGATGACGTGGTACATCGGTATGGCGACGATGGTGATGATCGGCGTCCTCAAGGTCGTATTTTCCTTCATCGGTCAATGGGTGCAAAGAGTAGTGCCGCAAGCAGGGTTGCTCGGTTCGCTGGCAGGCATTGGTCTTGCGCTGATTGGGTTGACGCCATTAGTGGATGTGTTTGGCATGCCCATCGTGGGCATGATATCGCTTGGTCTGATTCTCTACGCGCTTGTCGCCCGCATTCGCCTGCCCAAGAACTTCCCGAGCGTCTTTGCAGCAATTTTCATTGGGACGGTGCTGTACTACATGTTTGGACCAACCGGATGGATGGGTGGAACCTATGCCGGCGCGCCGGCGATGGATCTCCATTTTGGACTTCCGATACCGACGCTTGGATTTGTCGAGGGATTTACCCGTGCGCTGAAATATCTCCCGATTGCGATTCCTTTTGGCTTGCTGACTGTTGTTGGAGGTATCAATGTGACGGAGAGCGCACGTGTCGCCGGAGATGATTTCAATACAAGGAGTATCCTGCTGACGGAGGCGATCGCCACGTTGATCGCGGGGCTCTGCGGCGGCGTCGCTCAGTCGACCCCGTACATCGGCCAGCCGGCGTACAAGCGGATGGGTTCGCGGGCTGGTTACACCTTGCTCACGGGGCTTTTCATTGGGCTTGGAGGTATCCTGGGGTATGTCTCATTTTTCGTTGAGCTCATTCCCCGTGCTGTTCTCGCTCCGATTCTCATCTTCGTTGCGCTTGACATCATGGTTCAATCGTTCCTCGCCTGTCCTCCGCGGCATGCTCCGGCTGTCGCATTTGCCTTTTTCCCGACGGTGGCGAGACTCCTATCCATCAAGCTCGGCAATCCGGATTTCGTGCCCATCGAGAATTTCCAGAAGCTTCTTGTTGCGTCAGGGAAGTCTCTTCCAGAGTTGCTCGTGACGGTCGCTCTCGGCAACGGATTTATCCTGACCGCAATGTTGTGGGGTGGTATGCTCGCCGAGCTCATCGATCGCCGGCTCAAAGCATCCGTTGCGTATCTGCTCATTCTGGCAGTACTCACCTTCTTCGGGATCATCCACTCAGCTTCGCCCGATGGGATTATGTACTTCCCGTGGACACTCGAAGGGTTCATGCAGAAGATCCCGTACCAATTCACCGCGGCGTACATTGCATTTGCAGTGATGTTGTTCTTGTTCTCGTTCACGAGGGAGTCGCACGAGCCAATGCCCGAGCACGAATAGGCCTCGCCAAAAAGCAAAAGGTGAGTTTCAGCCGCATAAAATGGGGCTCGTTTCCTCGTTTGACATTGAGTGAAGTCCGTCACAAATTGGTTCGCGGCGAAATGATATGGTGTTGCGGTAGAGATTGTGCGGTCTGTCATCAAGATTCGTTTCTGTAGTCTTAGCTGTTTCATTAAAGCCGGGTTCGCAAAACGACATAGACGGAGAAGCAGGCAGGATTTTCTTTAATCTTTTACATATACCTGCATTTGGAATTATGGCTTATCTTATTCTGCGATGTTTTTCTGAGCTTACATTGAGGATTTATGTCATATCTTTTGTTACCTCTACTTTATATGGTATCTTTATGGAATATTTACAACTATTTGTTCCTTACCGTTCAGCTTCTTTTATGGACATCAGCCTTAACACTTTGGGCATTATATTAACACTCGTCATTGCTTCGTCATTGCGAAGAGCGGGTTCATCGTCATTGCGAGAAGTCCCTCGTTTCAATTCGGGCGACGAAGCAATCTCAACACCACCGTCATTGCGAACGAAGTCCCCTTCGTCATTGAGGAGCGAAGCGACGAAGCAATCCACTCGTCATCCCCTCGTCATTGCGAGGGAGCGAAGCAACCGAAGCAATCTCAAAACATAGGAACAAACACTAACAATGAATTTTTCTTTTTACTCCTATATATAGCTATTATATACATACGCCCGGGCGAATGGGTTCCTCTATTCTACGGTTGGCAGCTGATGGATATTACCGCCATTGTCGCAGTAATATTTCTTGCATTAAGCTTAGCTATTTCAAAAAAAAGCCTCGTTAAATCACCGCAGAATTTCCTGATGGTTGGCTTCTGGGGCGCACAGATATTATCGCATTTGAGTCCATACATACTTTGGCGGAATGGTCGCGGCATTTATAGATTTCGGCAAGACGATAGTATTGTATTTTCTTGTTGTAAATATTGTAAATTCAGAGAGAAGGTTTAAGATTGTTATAACTCTTCTTATTATTTTAACTACACTGTTAGCCATCCATGGAATTTACCAGCATAACACAGGGCTTGGCTGGGCAGGCCAGACAATGGATAAGGATGGCAGGATTAAGTGGATAGGAATATTCAATGATTCTAATGATTTGGCATTAGCGCTTATAATTATTGTTCCCTTTTGTTAGGATTTATTTTAAATCCACCTTTTGCCAGAAGAATAATCGCTCTGCCGGTACTCGCTTTAATTCTATATGCTATTTATCTTACCAAATTTGCGGCGGAATATTGGCTTTAATGACAGTGGTCTTTTTATATTTTACAGTTATATTTAAAACCAAATTGCAAAAAATTATCGGCATTATAATCGGAGCAGGTCTAGCATCTTTGGTCTTTATTTTCGAGGGCCATCACGGATGGGTATGGTTACGGCTGAAGAGGAATCCGCATTCGGCAGGGTGGATGCGTGGAATGAAGGTTTCAGATGTTAAAAGAGTAATCCTATATTTGGGGTCGGCAAAGGATATGTTTAATGGAGCATAATTTTCGCGTTGCGCACAATTCATTTATCCATACAGCTGCAGATACGGGGCTGGTAGGACTTTTCTTCTGGATAGCGCTGTTTTATGTCTGTTTTAAGAACTTATTTGCCTTTTAGGGGTTGGAGGAGCAATGGATTTAGCATCAGGTGCAAAGCGTTTAATTATCACTATGACGCACACTAACCCAGATGGAAGCTCTAAAATTGTACCTGTTTGCAAATTGCCGTTAACAGCATTGAACAATGTAGAGATGGTCATCACCGATATTGCAGTATTTAAATACATTAACGATAAATTAACTTTAATTGAAGTAATGCCGGGCTCAACATTGGAAGAGGTAAGAGCCAAAACAGAAGCGAAGTTTGAAGAGAAAGTAGTTTTAACAACTCTTTAAAAAAAGAATTTATCAGTAAATGAACAGAACCGACACTAAGAACGGCGCGTGAGCCAAGAAAAGGTAGCGGTGAAACGTCCGCCTTGTGCGTTGACCGATGACCTTTTCTTGATTTTTGTTTCTTTTTTATCAAGAAAAAAGAACAAGGAATAAATTAAATATAACAATCAATAATGAACAACGCATACATCATCAACGGAGTAAGAACTCCAATAGGAAATTTCGGAGGAACATTAGCCACAGTACGTCCCGACGATTTATTGGCATTGGTTATTAAAGAACTCATCAATAAAAACCCAAGTATCGATACATCAAAAATTTATGATGTGGTGGCAGGCTGTGCTAATCAGGCTGGTGAAGATAATCGTAACGTTGCTCGTATTCGGCGACGCGCGAGGCGCTGGCGGACTGCGTCGAGGAATCCAGTGCGTGCTGAGCATCCTGAACACGCTCATGAATATCACCGAAGCGGAGGCCGGCATGATGAAGCTGGACCGGCAAACCGTTGACCTCTGCCAGTTGATCCGCGAGGTCGTCGAGATCTACGAATACGTGGCCGAGGAGAAAAACGTGAAGGTCCAGGCCGATCTGTCCACGCCCTGCGAAGCCTGGGTGGACGCGACCCGCCTGCGGCAGGTCTTCGGCAACCTTCTCGACAACGCCATCAAATACACCCCGCAAGGCGGCTCCATCGCCATCGTTCCCAGCCATGAAGACGGTCAGGCCGTGGTGCGTTTTCGAGACACCGGAATCGGCATTGCCCCGGAGGAGCAC
>CAVUAC010000028.1:0-94816 GCA_963739335.1 uncultured Bacteroidota bacterium
CCGAGACAACACCGAGATGAAACAGTATGTTCTGCTTTCGGATAATCCGACCGACATCGATTGTGACACCACGCTTATGGACAGCGGCCTCGTGCAACTGTGTTTTCAGTGTGTGGTAGGGGTTCTTATCGATAAGGTGCATACGATAGTCTGGGGAACAACGAAATAGTCGCGCAAGCCTCAGCACGGCTGTGACTCCACCGTAACCCCCGCCAATGACCACGATATTCCGGATGTCGGTTCCCATTAGTGTTTCTCTGTCTGGTCTAGCGACCCAGCCATTTGGTTGGGCAAGGGAACAAAGTACTTTGGCAGTAGCATCGAAAACACCCTCTCGTACTCCTGGCGGGCAATTATATGCTCTCGTCCTTTATACCAAACGAACATGAACTCATCGTTGAATTTCTTTATCGTCTCTTTCATCGTTTCTTCCATAAACAGCCCTCCTTCGCTTTCATGCCCGTCTTGCCCATGATAGACACTGAATGCATGGTTGATATACACCGGTTGCCCGACCGCGGCCCAGATACAAAATCCTGGCTCACGCTCTTCAAGGCATTGCTCAGCGTTAATGTTTTTCAGCCTCGTGCATGGAGTGAGCGTGTTCACTAGAAGGCTTCTGAATCGACTGATAGAGCGTTTCAACATAGTGAATGAACACTACATATGCCTTCACGTAATTTCTGCCTGCTTCAACGTCGTTCGGTTTGTAGCTCTTCTTCTCTTTCACCTCTGTGAAGAGTGCACCGAGACTCTCGTGCATCTCTTCGTTCAGAATCTTTACGAGCTCTTCTCCCGAACCTTTCTCGATTGCCTCGTCTGCCAACTTGATTCCGGGCTCTACATCGTCGGCGGGTTTCAAGCCGGTGTACGGCTCCCCTTCTCCAGCACGGTGAATACGCACGAGCGTTTCGAAGAAATACATATCCGCCAGCGCTTTTGCCTCCGGGCTCAGTTTCCGAACGGCAAGAGTCTTCTCAAAAGCCGCTCTGATTTCAGCTTCACCTTTCTTCTGTATCCAGATGAGCACAAGGTTCACGTTGCTTGTCTCCAATGCCTTTTGAGCAGCTTTCACAACAGGACCATTCATCGTGTCGCAGTGTCCATAAACTACGCCGGGCACCACAAACAGCCAAGCAAATGATGACACCAGAACGATAAGGAGAATCGTCAGTCGAGTTTTCATGGTGTGCCTCCCCATTCTGTTTGGAAATAATGAGATAGACTACAAATCAGACTAATTTGTCTGATTACAAATATCAACGCCTCACCTCAGGAGATGGTTCCCGGCTTCTCGATTCAAATGTCTGCACGTGAAGAGACGCTCACATCGGACAGTCAAAACAGAACTTGCAGGATTCTGCAAATGGTTACTACTTTGCTTCGCTCGCAATGCCATAGACGTTCACCTCAGTCAGCTCACGACTGCGTTCGTCGGTGGAAACTGGCCTCCTTCAACGTTTCACGATTGATAGACGGTGTCTTCCCAAAGGAGCCAAGACAATGTATCGGCCGCTCCCTTTCAACACTGGCAGGTTAAGCGGCGATCCATCCAAGAGCATCTTTCCCGGCACAGAACCGAATGAAAGCGCGCATCTCGCCGGTGAGTCATAGGTCAGGTCAAGGCCGTCCCTGGTCCATTCGCAGTCCAGCAACTCATCCGAAATCGCCACCAATCGGATGTCAGCCCCCCTCCCACCCTCCCCAGACCTCTTTGGAGTGAACGATAGCCTGTGTGCGCCCGGGGGCAGGATGACGCCTTCGTCATCAAAGCACGGCCACTCCTTCCCATCGAGCATTGGGTTCATAACTGCACTCTCCGAACGCAGCACGACAGTGAATGGGGAACTGACCTTCCACTCCATGCCGGCGCTCTCGATGACTGCGCCTGCCGCCATGGCATAGGGAATGAGCTCCCAATCCTGTTCATACACAGTTGACTCACAGTAGAAGCAGACACGCCCTCGTTGTTCGGCGGCCGCCTGCAATTGCTGCAAAACCTCCGTGCCCGTCGCCTGCGCCGCCGGGAAACCTGGCTGGGTATGCGGATGCACCGGAACGATGTTGATATCGATCATCGACGTCCGACCAGGAAGGAGAGAAACCAGCGTTTGACGAAGCCGGCGATAGCGGTCGGGTGGCTCGGACCACTCCATGTACGGATCTTCGACATTCAATGTGATTCCAAACTCCTTGAGAAGCTTGAGCGTCTCCTGAAGATCGAAACCCAGCAGATGGTCGAACTCGGGATGGAGCGTATTGTCAACGATCGTGTGGATCAGCTCCCAATCTCTTTTTCCGGCTTTCTCCAGTCCGATGATGAACTTGATGACTTGCCGCAGCAGACGATTGTTGACGGCTGTCCGATAGCGGTAGAATATCTCCAAGCCTGCAGAATCTCGTTTCCAGTAATGCGGTGAGCTGGGGTTCTCAAGCTCGAGCGGATCAAATCCGGCGACCTTCGGAAACTCTGCGCGGATCGGCGGCCCAAAACTCACAAAGTAGTCAGGCCTCACAGGTCCCTCCAGCGCTTCCCCTCCTGCGCCGGTAATCGTGAACTCTGCAATGTCGATTCCGTCCCAATCGAGCTGGAGTTGGCCTGAGAGATCGTCGAGGGCTGCTTTCATGCAATCGGGATTCTGCAGATCCATCAAATGGAGGAAGTCGAGCTTCGCGTCCTGGAGAAGTGCATTCTTCTGTCGCCATTCCGGGTGTTGATCCCAGAATCCTTGGCCGATGTGCGGCCATTCAAGCCAGGCATAGACGAGGATCCCATTGCTGTGTGCAACTTCAATGAGCCGCCTGTAGTCATGGGGCCGTGCATCGGCATAGTACCATGCCGCGGCATGAACAGCGCGAATTCCCCATTCGCGCCACATGGCAGCGAGTTTCTCGATAGGGATCCTGAAGCGATAGCCCGGATCGAAGTAGGCATCGACAGCGTTGCGCCGAAACGGCGGCTGGCAACGCAGGATCTTCACCATGGCGTGGACAAGCGTCGGAAAACGTGAATAGCCGCGACCCGAGAGTTCGTCGAATAGCGGACCCAGGCAGATGCATGTGCCCCTCCCGAGTTGCATGGCAACACCGAGCGGACGACCCGAGGCCGAGTCAGCATAAAGAACGCTCGTCCTTTCCGGCAATGGGCCGGCAAGGCTCTGGACCCTCGGTTTGTCGGGCCAGTGGAGGTGTTCGTCAGGTTGCGTCTTGTCTATGACGGTACCCACGCGGATGGGAGAATGGAGATGCACATGGAGTGCGGTCGACAGTGGGCTCTCGCCGTCCGTCATAAGAGAAAGACCGTTCTTCAAGCGACTGATGATTGCCTGGACTTTTGGTGTAGAGAGAATGTGAGCCGACGTGTGCGGGACAACAAGCAGCGTCGCTTTGCCGTCTTGTGAAGCCTGGAATTCTTCAACGCCTACGCGAGAAAATGGGAGGCCCACACTCATGAGCATGGCCGCGAAGCTCTCTTGGTCCGCGGCCTCTTCACCCGATGCTTTGGCGTTCCAGAGGAGTATTGCGCCCGCATATCCTGGTTGAGACGCGCCTGATCCAACCTGACCGGCGGCGATTTGATCAAGAAGGAGGGAGAGAACAATAGAAAGGAAGAACTTGCATCCAGTGTTCATCAGTTTTTCAGTGCTGCATTTCCCAGGTAGTCAAGTATCTTCTGTTTCCTTGGCAAATCCTCATTGCACGAGAAGTAGTATCCATTGAACTCCCTGAAATCATCTTCAACCTGCTGACGCGTTTTCTGCGACATCGTCTTGATGTAATCATCGAGATAATCTTCGAACTTCACGTAGGAGATCTGACCGGGGAATCGGTGATCCAATCTCTGAAGCAATCCCGGGTCGTACGTGATCATGTTCCCATCGACGGTATCTTGTCCCGACGCGAATTTGATAGCCCTGTATGAGCCATCCCACGCACGCGAAAAGACGAATTTCACCTTCCGACGGATAATGTATTCCTCGGGCGCGCTCTTCTCGTGCCCTGACCTGCCGCGTTCTGCAATCGGAAGATGAGCAATGTACTTGTCAGTGAGGCCATTTAGCTCTATTGCGTTGTAAAAACGGGCGTGGTAGGCAACGCTGCACTGAGCGATCAACAAGACGGACACCTTTTCCTCCTCAAAGAACGGACGAAGCAACTTGCCCTGCGCTACTTGAAAACCAATCAGGCTGCGACCACGATGGCCATGGCGTGTCCAAAACCAGTGTTCATCCATGATCCCGTACCTGACGCGCAGGTCTGTCGGCAAGATTTGCTCAGCGCTGAGAAAATCATCGCGCGTTTTCCTGTCGACAACGACGAGAACAAGAAGTCCGAGGACAAACAACGCGAATAGACGTCGATGGTTCGCCAACAATGTGGTTGCGCTTACTTCACAAAGGAAAAATGAAAAAGGAATAAGGGGGCAGAGAAATCGGGCATACATGAAGTCTCCCCCGACCTTTGCGACAAATCCCACAGCATACACAAGCACGAACAAGAGAGCGAGCAGCACTGACCTTGCTCTCTCATCATTGAGCAGATGGCGCAGCCGCAGCAGGGTGCGTTCCGACGGCAACACCTTCCAGGCAAGTACTAGGAAGGGGATGCTGAGCAGCAAGAACCACGATGAGGCATAGCAACGCACGTATGTCCAGATATAGACAAAGCCCTGGTCGAAGTAGTTGAGATCAGCAGACTTTGCATAATATGTATTTGGGAAGATGTCTCCATAGTACAGGATCTTCCAAACGACATAGGGCATGAAAAGCACAATTGTGGGAATCAAATAGAAGAATAACTTCCTCACCAAGTAGTTGCGAGGACCACCATTCAGAAAGTCCAGCCCCAGAAGAAAGAACAATCCAATGATCCAGAAGACCACTCCATCTGGGCGCGTCATCATTCCCAGGGTCAGCCACAGACCGGCCGCAAGATGGTTCAGTCGCGCCTCCCGGCGTCCAAAGCAGATCGTGTAGAAGCCGAGTGAAACCAAGAGCGTGAACAATGCAGTCTCAAGACCACCTGTTGCCCATACTGCGAAATCATAATGCAAGGCAAGGGCCGCGGTAACAACTGGAAACGTCCACTGATTTTGAGCACCGATGCGATAGGATATGACAGCGAAGAGGGCCAGTGTCAGCATGTACGACAACAACCCCAACCATATTGCCGCTGATTCGAGGCTGATTCCTAACCATCGGAGCAGCGCCAGCAAACAGAGCCACAGAAAATGGGTGTATCCCTCGACTCGTTCCCCCTGATTGAAAACGATGCCATATCCCGAGAGAAAATTGTCGACATAGCGGAAGGTGACGAACGCATCATCACATAACCAGCGTATGGCGTGCGCGCGGTTCAACCCGTAGATCATGGCGCCGATGGCCATGACCGCACACGCGAGAATGCGTGACCTCTCGCTCGGACTCGTCAGAACAGCAACAAGACGCCTCATCCATCCTTCTTTCTCAGGGTTCGATCCAGCCATTCGTTCACCTCAAGACTCTGTCACGGCTGCACGTTTGTATCGCGCTTCATACCGGTCAGCGAAGAGACTCACCCCTGGTCTTTGGCTAGAAGTTATCTCAAAAACACGCACAGAAGAAGAGTTGTCATTCCCGCACGCCTGCGTGCCGAAACGCCGCACTTCGGCGTGCAGGCACGTCTTAAGCGGGAATCCCCGCCTGCCAAAATAGCGCAAGCATGGCGGGCAGGCAGACAGCGCATTCTGGACTCCCGATGGAAACCCGTCCCGCGAAACGGGACGAGGTTCCGTCCCAAGAATTGGGACGAGATCTCGTCACCGAAGGTGACGGACTCGTCTCGATTCATCGAATCGAGACGGACATTCGGGAGTGACATCGGTTCTTGAGATGGGTTCTAATCATTCTTTCCGCGTTCCAATTCCAAGGTATTCCCGGAATCTCTGTCTTCTCGGCAAATCTTCATTGCACGCGAAATAGTATGCCTCGAACATCTTGAAATCGTCTTCAACCTGCTGTCGCCCTTTCTGCGCCATCGACTTCATGTAGTCGTCGAGATAGTCTTCGAACTTCACGTATAGAAGCCTGCCTGGAAAACGTTGCTCCAGTCTTTGAAGCAGGGCTGGATCGTACGTGATGCATGTACCCCGCGATGGTGTCGGCTCCCGACATGAACCTGATCGACCTCACCGGATCGATTTCCCGCCGCGGAAAAACAAAGTTGACCCGGCGTTGAACCAGATAGTCCCATGGGGGCGTCTTCTCGTGCCCCGGCCTGCCTCGTCGCTCGAGGGGAAGATGGGCGATGAACTTGTCTGTGAGGCCCTGGGACTCAATGCCAATGTAGAACTTCGCGGCATATGCCAAACTGGCCTGAGCCACCAACAGGACGCTTACCTTCTCCCCCTCAAGGAACGGTCGGAGCTTTCTCCCATCCGCGAGTTGACTCTCGATGAGGCTCAGCCCCCTCCCTGTGTCGCGTGTCCAGAACCGGTACTCATCCGTAATCCCGTACCTGCCCCACATTTCTGCTGGCGCTCCCGGCTCTCCACCGAGATAGTCGTCTCTTCGGTCCTTGTCGAAAACGATGAGAGGAAGAAACGCGAGACCGGCCAGCAAGAGCAACTTCGGGCGGCTGGCCAGCAATGTTGCTGCGCTCACTTCACAAAGGTAATACGAGAAAGGAATGAGAACGTACAGAAAGCGGACGAACATGAAGTCCCCGCCAACCCGAGCAACAAATCCTATCGCATAAATGAAGATGAACAAGAGGGCCAACACGGCAGAAGTCACTTTTTCGTCGCCCGCCAACCTTCGCAATCGAAGGAGAATGCCTTCACGGGGCAACCCGCTCCAAACGATCAACAGGAATGGGAAGGAAAGCAGAAAAAACCATGCTGACACATACGTTCTCAAGTACGTCCAAATGTAAAGAAATCCCTGGCTGTAGTAGGTAAGGTCAGCAGCCTTCGCGTAGTATGTGTTCGGCAGGAAGTCACCGTAGTACAGGGTTTTCCAGAGAGCGTAAGGCACATACACCAGTAGAGCAGGGAGGAGATAAAGGAACAATCGACGGAACAGCAGGCTGCGGGAGGTTCCGTTCAGAACGTCCAGCACAAACAGGAAGAGAAGCCCGACGAGCCAGAAGACGGCTCCGTCGGGACGAGTCATCGTCCCCAGGACAAACCACAATCCTGCAAGCAGCGGTTTCAGCAACGGCCGCTCTCGCACAAAGCAAATCGTGAAGAACCCGAACGAAATAAGGAGCGTGAAGAAGCAAGTCTCGAGACCGCTTGTCACCCATATGGCGAAATCGTAGTGCAGCGCAAGAGCCGCCGTAACCAGCGGGAAGTTCCATCGATGCCGGCCTCCGAGACGATACGAGATGACGGCAAACAGGGCCATGATGAGCGCATACGACAAGAGCCCCAGCCACATCGCGGCAGATTCCATGCCGATTCCCAACCATCGGAGCAACGCAAGAAGGCAAAGCCAGAGAAAGTGGGTATACCCTTCAACGCGGTCTCCCTGATTGAAGACGAGTCCGTATCCTGAAAAGAAATTGTCGATGTAGCGGAAGGTGATGTAGATATCGTCGCAGAGCCAACGCATCGAATAAGCACGGATCAATCCGTAGGCCATGGCAGCAACGGTCGTGGCCACAAAGAAGACGGTCTGCGGCCTCTCCTTCAACCGTGCCACGAAGCCAGCGAGTTTCCCCGTACGTTCCATTTTCTCAGCGTTCGGCTCGGTCATCGGCTCAGCGGAGATCTCCACACATGGTATCGTTCATAGTCCACACACGCTTCTTTTCAATCCGGTTGATTCATCGTCGCAGCTTGGCTTGAAGCGCAGTCAGGTCTTCGCTCGTAAGATGGATATCCTGCAGATCCTGAACAGCAAGCTTTCGGTACATGATTGACCTGGGATTGTCGACGTGCTCGAGCCCCAGCGCATGTCCGAACTCGTGCACAATCGCAAGCCTCAGATCGTCCTCTTTCTCATATTCATAGATATTGATCGCGCGGCCATCAAAAATGCCTTTTTCAAATTCTCTCTTCTCGATGTATTGGCCGTTGAAGTTCTCAACCTCCAGGTTGTGCTTTCGGACCAGCGCATTGAGATTCTCTCCGAGCGCGCTCAGCTCTTCCACATTTGTTTTCAAGAGAAGCCTTGTTTTCTCCACGGCATCCTGTTCGTCTTCAAGCTCTTTTTTCCTGTTCTGGAGATACTGATACTCCGTCTCATTGCGATTCTCTCCATCGTTCCAGTGCTTTGCTCTTGCGTTGAATTCCTCCATGCGGTTTCTGTAAACCTGTGCCGAATCCTCGTAGGCCTGCCGCAAGCGCTCCACCGATCTGGATCGTTCCTCATACTCCGCCCTGAGCTGATCGAACGATTTCCCGCTCTCATCGATTTTTGCCCGCCGTTCTTTCGCCGCGAGCAATTGCTCCTGGCGCCAGTCGAAAACCAGATTGACTTTCAACGGAGCACTCTTCCTGTATTCAAAAAGACTCTTGCCGGCCGCGTTTTCCCAGACTCTTTTGGCCTCATCAACGATTTGCAGGAATCGTTCCCGGGTTATGCCGAAGCGCTCGTCAAACGACCCCAGTGAGTAGCCCATCGGCAGTCTGTCGAGAGTAATCTCCTTTACCTCGGGGGGCGCTTCAGGCACTTCAGGCGTGTTGCGGCGTGTTCCGTCAACATAGATCTTGACGAGGAGAAAAACACTCACACACAGCATCGCATAGGCAAGGACTTTCTTCAAACTCATCAGAGATCCGAGATGTTACAAAGAGTTTTCCTGATTGTCGCCGATGACTGAGCTAGCCAGTGAGCTTGAATCGAATTCTCAAGATGCCGTTCTGAAAATCAGTGGACGTGATCTTGAATCCTCCGATTTCCTTTGTCGACGAAGCGTGGGGACCGCTGCATCGGGCACGCGTCATAATCGCCGACCGTGATGATTCGGATAGTATTCCCCGCGTCTTCCGGCAGCCTCCCCAGCGAGAAGTTCTTGGCCGCTTCTTCTTTGCTCAGGAATTGCTCCTTGATCGGTAGATCGGATTGAATGACTTCGTTTACCCTTCGTTCGATCTCGGCGACTTTCTCCGGAGAAGGATTCTGGTCGAGACGAAAATCGATCCTCGATTTTTTCGATTCGATGTGTGCAGTGATGCAGCGGCCACAATTGAACATCCGTATCATCGTTTGATTGAGGATATGTTCCGCTGAATGCATCCGCGGATCATATTCTTTCCTGTTGGGATTGAATTCGTTCATTCCAGATTACCCGCCGAGTCAGAAGATCGTCAGTAATTGAGAGACATCCTACTTTTTCTTCTCGATCCTGTTCCAGTCCGGAGGCACAACGCCCAACTGCTTCTGAAGCAATATCCTAAATACACAGAATAGTTACAATGCCGCTGCCCACAGCAAGGGGTCTGCATTCTCTGCCTCCTGGCAAGGGTTGCATTTTGTTTTCCAGTTGCCCATAATTGCTTCATCTCTCACTCTGGATGGTGAAACAGCCCACTATGCCGATCGACAATTTGGAACGGATGATACAGCTTGCACAGGACTTCTTCAACACGAAGGATGATCCCAACCAGATCTCTGTCAACAAGAGAACCATCAGCCGACTTCGGAAGATCCACCACAGCACGATGTCTGAAAGGGCCAACAAGAATGGCCCTATCGCGTGGGTTCTCGTCATACCGACGACACGCAAGCTGATGGAGAAGTTCATTGCGAAAGAGATCAACGAGCAGCAGCTGTTGCGGAAGACACCTCTTCGGGCTCAGTATGATGCTCTGTACCTTTGCTCAGCCCTTGTCTTGCCCGAGCACCGGGGCAAAGGACTGGCCAAGCGCCTGCTGGCGCAAGCGGTCAGGTCCATTCAGAAACAACACCCGATCAAATATCTTTTCTTCTGGGCTTTCAGTGTTGAAGGGGAGAGATTAGCGACCTCAGTCGCGAAGAAACTGAGTTTGCCTCTTTTGCAGAGAGAAGCTGACTGACGGGGATGGGCGTGAACACAGAGGCCGGGTTTTCTCTCGGCGCAGATCTTCCTACAGTCTTGCCCTCAAGTACTGTACCGGCCAGGGGACGTCAACCGAAAGCACTTTGGCGGCGTGGATCGGCCAGTACGGATCACGGAGCATCGCTCGTGCAAGAATGATGACATCAGCCTCACCCCGCGCAAGAATATCTTCAGCTTGCTGGGGTTCTGTGATGAGACCCACCGCCCCCGTGGCGATACCTGCCTCCCGACGTATCGTTGCGGCAAAGGGAACCTGATAGCCGGGTGCAGCCGGGACCTTTGCATGTGGAACAAGACCACCGCTTGAACAGTCTATGAGATCCATATCAATGTCTCGCAGCCACCGCGACAACGTCACAGATTGCGGAAGATCCAACCCACCCTCCACCCAATCGGTCGCCGATATGCGGACAAACACAGGCAGATCTGACGGCCATACTTCGCGTACAGCCTTCGCGACCTGAAGTGGAAACCGAGCACGTCCTTCCAGCGTCCCCCCGAACTCATCGCTGCGCTGATTCGTCAGCGGCGAGAGGAACTCGTGCATCAAATAGCCGTGCGCCATGTGCAGTTCGACCACCTTAAAACCAGCCTTGTGCGCTCGCTGTGCCGCTTCTGTGAACCTATGAACTTGCTCCTCAATCTCAGATCGCGATAGTTCTCTTGGAGACGGGTAGCCCGCTGCAAAAGGGATCGGACTTGGTGCGACCGTCTGCCAGCCACCCTCAGCACTGCCCACGGGACCGCCCCCATTCCATGGCGCGGCCGTCGAAGCCTTACGTCCTGCGTGTGCTAATTGTATTCCTGGGACCGATCCTTGCGCACTGATGAAGGATGTGATCTTTTGAAATGCTTTCACCTGGCCGTCGCTCCAGATGCCCAGATCGCCGGGGGAAATCCGCCCTTGAGGAGTGATCGCCGTCGCTTCCACGATCACCAATCCGGCACCGCCGACAGCTCTGCTTCCTAAGTGTACCAGATGCCAATCATTGGGCATCCCATCCGTGCTGGAATACTGGCACATCGGCGATACGAAAATTCGATTGCGGAATCCGAGGCTCCTGACGAATAGTGGGGAAAACAATTTAGTCGCCAAATCCTGATCTCCTGGAATAGAATTGAATGCGGTTACGATGCATCACGAAAACGGGTCAAACTCAAGTTTCAGCAGATTCTGGACGGGAAGAAAAAGTGGTTCTGGCAACTTGTTCCACTCGAACCACTCCCACCGCTCGCACTTTTCCGCCTCTCTCACTTCAATCTCCCCTGATTCATAATCCGCAATAACAAACAACGTTACGTAGTGTTTGCGTTCCTCTTCAAAAACGTCATTCGTAAATGGGCCTCGTCGGATGTTCTTTATGTGCGCTCCGGTCTCTTCGAGCACCTCCCGTTTCGCGCACTCTTCAACCTGCTCACAGAACTCCAGATGCCCGCCAGGAAAACACCAGGTGCCTTCGCCGTGGGCATTCTTTCGTTTACCGAGAAGAACTTTGGCATCTTTTGTTATGATAACTCCTACACCAACTTGCGGTCTATTCCGTTGCATCGGACGTACCCTCAGACTGTGAAGGGGAAACTTTGTCGAGCTGGTGCGGATTTTCTCCCACCCCTGTCAAAAGGCAATCAGTTTTCGGGCAACCTCTCAAGACCGTACCGCTTCGCGTGCTTTTCCATAATCTTCCTGAGCTCGCCTATGACCTCGGTGGACAGGACGTAGTCAGGCTTCTCGCTCAGCAGTTCCTCCACGCGCACCAACGCACGCTCCGCCAACGTTTGCTTGCCGGAGCTCACCCATTGGTCGTAGCCGTCGCGGTTGATGACGTGCGAGTACCTTTGTTCAAGCAAATGCCACTGCAAGGTATGAGGATGCGTGAGGAAATCGATCTCTCCTTCCGAACCCGAGAACAGATCAAGAGCGATCGGCTCGTCCCGCTGGCTGATCCCTTCAATCAGACGGTACGCCATACCGCAGATGTCGTTGTCAATCACGAGCTTCTCGAGGCTTTGCGTCGACTCAAAGTCCATCATCCCTCCGCCGGAGATGACATTGATGCCACAGAGTGCACCAAGAATCGCGCCGATTCCTGTCTCAAGTCCCGCCTGGGCATCGACACATTTTGAGTCGCTGAGGCCCATGTACGCGTGAGTAGGAAGGCCGAGAGATTTGCCGATCTGGCTGTAGGCCGAGTCAATCATCATCGTTTCAATTGCTCCCATCGGTGGATTGGCCGTGTGCATATCGAAAGCCGAAGGCGAGCCGCCGAAAATGACGGGCGCTCCGGGCATCGCCAGCTGTGCGATGACAACACCGCAGAGGTTTTCAGCCGTCAGTTGGACGAGCGCTCCGGCAAGCGTCACAGGCGCCGTCGCACCGGTGAGCGGCATCGATACAAACTCCGAAGGTATGCCGGCACACGCGCAATCGATGAGGCTCTGGGTGGTGAGATTGCTCCATTTCAGAGGCGGCGACGGGCAGGCGTCGAAGATCGCGAGCGGTTTTTCCCTCAACTCTGCCGCACCTCCCCGCACAACCGTCAGCATTTCGAACATTGGTCTGAATCCTTCAACCACAAACAGCCCTGTCACGATAGGTTTGGAACAACACTGAAGACCAATAAAGAGGCGGTAGCAATCAGAGACTGCCTCTGGGACGTCGCTGCTGATCAGCCCGGTACTCTGAAAGTGAAAATTCTCCAGCCGTTGGATCAAGCTCGAGAAGCGAAGAAGATCTTGCGTTACCGGCCTCCGTTCAGATTGAGTCTGATGGTCGAAAATATTCAAGGCCGCAGAACCAGGATCGAAATGTACCTGGTCACCCCCAACGTGAAACGACCGCTCCCCCCGGGCATCATACAAGGTGATGGTCCTTGGCGCCGATGCCAGCGCATCTTCGACGAGCCGAGGCGAGATGAATACTCTTCTCGATGACTCGTCGATCTTCACCCCTGCGGTGCGGAAGAGCTTGATCGCCTCCTGGTTCTCGACGAAAACGCCCGTTTGCTCCAAGAGCACATGGCTTTCTTCGACAATTTTCTTCAGCAGCGATTCGCTCAGCATCTTGGTGGAGGGACGAAGAGGTTCAATCATAGGAGTCGCTCCCTGTGGTGTTCAAGTGTTGGAGGCAAGCAGCCTGCAGATGGCAGTTCGCAGACTGCAATCTGCTCTCAAGAGTCCTTCCGTTTCACGTCTTCCATCTCACGTCTCCCTTGGTGCGCATTTGTTTTGCTATTTCTCCAATAATAGTAGAAGGGCAAGGACATGAGAAGCAGGAAGATCCCAATGATCGCATCACGGGGATCTTCAATCAGCGTGCTGTACAGAAACCATCCGGCCGCTGCCACAAATAGGAGTGTTGCATAGGGATATCCCCACGCTTTGTACTGCCTCGGCGCATCAGGCATCTTCTTCCTCAGAATGATGACTGACAATGCCGTCAACGCATAGAACATCCACGACCCAAAAACAACATACGAAGCAATTTGATCGTACGTGCCACTGAGCGTGAGCAAGGCACTCCAAACGCCGAGCGCAATAATGGAGACATACGGCGTTCGATAACGCGGATGCACCTTACCGAAACTTGGGGCAAAGGCCTCATCGGCCCCCGCGGCGTACATCGATCACGCGTCGCTCAGAAACGAGTTGTTGATCGTGCCAAAAGTCGAGCAGAGTATGCCTGCAATGATAAGAGAAACCCCGATTGGACCCAGGACCACGGAAGCTGCATCCGCAGCGATTCGTTCCGAACCTGCAATCTGTCCGAGGGGAATGACATACGCATACGCCAGATTGACGGAGAGATAGAGCAGGATGATGATGAACGTACCGATCAACAGTGCACGCGGCACATTCCTCTCGGGGTTTTTGATCTCCCCTGCCGACATCGTCACGGTCGTCCAACCTTCATACGACCACAGGACGGAGATCATCGCCAGGCCAAACGCCGAGGTCAGCTCTTTCGACCAATGGTCCGGCCACCAGGGCGCAAAATTCAAGACACTCCCCTTTCCTGAAGAAAAAACGGCGGCGATGAGTGCCAGCAGGGCAAGGACCTTTGCCAGCGTGAAAAAGTTGGTGACCCATCCGCCAAACCGGACGCCGCGAACGTTCACGAGCGTGGCCACGACTATGACAAGCATCGCAATGAGCTGTGTCCCTTTGATGGAAATCTCCATGGGATGACCAAACGCTGACAGCGTGAAGCTGAAAAGGTCTTTCTGCGATGAGAAGGCCGGGAAGAAATATCCGAGGTACGTGGCAAACGCGACGGCAATCGCCGCGAGCGACCCGGCGGTGTTGATGAAAAAATGATTCCAGCTGAACAAGTAGCCCCAGACTCGTCCGAAGCTGTTCCGGAGGTATACGTACGGCCCCCCAGCTTCCGGAAGCAAGGAACTCAGTTCCGCGACTGTCAGTGCGCCGAAAAGTGTCAACAATCCGCCGAGCATCCAGACCAGCAAAATCGGTCCCATCGAATGCAGGTGTCCCGCAATCGTTGCCGGAACGATGAAGATGCCCGAACCGATGATCGCGCTGATGTGGATTGCGAGCCCTTCTTTCAGCCCGAGGGCTCGCAGGAGCTGTGGTTGTCGTGAGCTGTCTTCCAAGGATGCTCGTTCAGTTTACAGCGTTTGGGACAAGGGAAATGAGTCCGCGGAGTGCGGCGCAATAGTTTGAAGGTAAATGACTAAGCGGTCGAAATCAATCGGAATTGGAGCATCTGGTCATACTTTGGCTGTCGTGGACAAGTTTCACTTGTATCTTTGAAACCTTTATCGTAATATTACGATAGAATAACTATGGGACTCTCAAAGAAAGAGGCTTTTGGTGCCAGAGAGAATCGGATCGCCGATCTAGCCAAGGCACTCGGACACCCGGCACGTGTGGCGATTCTAGAGTATCTCGCAAAACAGAATGCGTGTGTCTGCGGCGACATCGTCGTTGAGCTGCCGCTCTCCCAGGCAACGGTATCCCAGCACCTTGCCGAGCTGAAGCGGGTTGGATTGATCAAAGGCGAGATCGAAGGACCGCGCGTCTGCTACTGCATTGACGCAACGGCCTGGAATGAAGCAAGAAAGCTCTTGTCCCAATTCCTGACAGATGTGAAGAAGTGTTGCTGATGGATTTGTACTCACTCAAGGAGAATCGCTATGAACACCGAACAAGAAATCAAAGAGATGGTCAAGGAGAAGTATGGCGCCATCGCTCAGCAGTCGAAACAACAAAACCAATCATCGTGCTGCGGCAGCGGATGCGGCTGCTCGTCTGTCGAGTATTCGATCATGACAGATGAATATACCTCCCTGCCCGGTTATGTCCCAGACGCGGACCTCGCGCTGGGATGCGGATTGCCGACGGAATTCGCCCGGATCAAACCCGGTGAGACGGTGGTCGATCTCGGCTCAGGCGCCGGCAACGATTGCTTCATCGCGCGATCCATCGTCGGCGACGCCGGACGTGTCATCGGCATCGACATGACCGTTCCGATGATTGAAAAGGCGCAAGCCAACGCCTCAAAACTGGGATTCACCAATGTCGAATTCCGTCTCGGTGAGATCGAAAACATGCCCATCGAAGATAACACCGCAGATGTTGTCGTCAGCAATTGCGTCATGAACCTCGTGCCGAACAAGCAGAAGGCGTTTGCTGAGACCTTCCGAATCACCAAACACGGCGGGCACTTCAGTATTTCTGATATCGTGCTTCAGGGAGAGTTGCCGGACGACCTGCGCAAGGAGGCAGCGCTCTATGCAGGCTGTGTCGCCGGGGCTGTTCAGAAAGAGGAATATCTCCAGATCATCAAAGATGCCGGATTCACGAACATCATCGTGCAAACGGAACGGAAGATCGACATCCCGAACGAAGTCCTTGCCCAAATGCTTTCACTGGAACAGCTGAGAGAATTCAAGAGGGAACACATCGGCATCTTCAGCATCACTGTCTACGCAGATAAACCATGATAGATCCCGATCCTCCGAGCACACGAATACTTATACTGTGCTCGGGCAATTCATGCCGCAGCCAGATGGCGGAAGGATTTCTTCGGTCGTTCGATCAAACACTTGAAGTGTATTCAGCGGGGACTGAGCCCGCCTCAAAAGTCAGCTCCCACGCAATAGCTGCAATGAAAGAAGCTGGCATTGACATCAGCCGCCACTCGCCAAAGCACGTCAATCAGTTCCTCAGACATTCATTTGACTATGTCATTACGGTTTGCGATGATGCCAACGAATCCTGCCCCGTGTTTATTGGCAAGGTGAAGCACCGGTTGCACATGGGATTCGTTGATCCGACATGGACAATGGGCACTGAAGAAGAAGTGATAGACGCCCACCGACGCGTTCGTGATCAAATCAAGTCCGCTTTCCGCACATTCTATGAAGAAAACCTCAAGGGATCAGAGGCATGAAAGGCCTTCGAAAACAGCTTTCGTTTCTCGACCGCTATCTTACCCTCTGGATATTTTTCGCAATGGTTTTCGGTGTCATCGCCGGCTATGCGTCCCCTGGCATCGTGAGTTTCTGGAATTCTTTTCAAAGCGGCACCACGAACATCCCCATCGCTATAGGTTTGATCCTCATGATGTACCCTCCGCTCGCGAAGGTCAAATATGAGGAGCTTGGGGATGTGTTCAAGAATACTCGGGTGCTCATCCTCTCTCTTGTTCAGAACTGGCTCATCGGTCCGGCGTTCATGTTCGTCCTCGCAATAATCTTTCTTCGCGACTATCCGGAATATATGGCTGGCTTGATCATCATCGGTTTAGCGCGGTGCATTGCGATGGTCATTGTCTGGAACGAATTAGCAAAGGGGGATACGGAATATGCGGCGGGGCTTGTGGCGTTCAACTCAGTTTTTCAGGTGCTCTTTTTCTCCGTGTATGCTTACGTCTTCCTGACGGTTTTTCCCTCCTGGTTAGGTTTACGGACGTTTGCGGTTGATATCACAATCGGACAGATAGCCAAAAGCGTCTTTGTCTATCTCGGCATTCCATTCATTGCCGGGATCGTAACGCGGTTCACAATGCTGAGGATCAAGGGCAAACAGTGGTACGAGCATCAATTCATTCCGAAGATCTCGCCCGTCACCCTCATTGCTCTTTTGTTTACGATCATTGTCATGTTCTCGCTCAAAGGCGAGTATATTGTCAAGATTCCGCTGGATGTCCTTCGCATCGCCTTGCCGCTCGTCATCTATTTCGTCATCATGTTTCTGATTTCCTTCTATCTTGCACGGAAGGTCGGAGCCGATTATGCAAAATCAGCGACCCTTTCGTTTACAGCTGCGAGCAACAACTTTGAACTGGCGATCGCGGTCGCTATCGCAGTGTTCGGCATCAATTCCGGAGTCGCTTTTGCGACGGTCATTGGTCCCTTGATCGAAGTACCTGTCCTCATTAGTCTCGTCAACGTATCCCTATTCTTCAAGAGAAGATACTTCGTGGAGACAGCATCAAGCTAGAGGTTTTCCCGCAGCATTCCACCAGGTCGTCAGCTTGAACCTTGTGTATCTCTCTCTTCAAACAGCACCGCCCGACCAAATGATCGGGCGGCTCACTTTCTTATCCTCTCTCAGTCATTCTCTTGGGACTCAGTTTGACCTCCGCTCTATCGGTTTGATTGGGCCTGCCAACTTCATTTTCCCCCATGTTGCGTCGTCGTCACCTTTGCCGTAGATGAGAAAGTGCCCTCCGTAGTCGCCACCGTCCGGATCAGTGTGGACAATTTCGAGGCCATACTCGTCACCGATCTTCGGAGGACGCCAGTCGGGATCACTCTTGCCGAAGGTGGCAGCCATTTGCACGCGAGCCTCCAGGATGAAATCCCCACGGCTTCGCCCCCACGGATTCATTCGTATGGCATATGACACTGCTTGCGGTGGAAGAGGCTCCTCAATATATGTATGCTGAGCATCACCGTGTCGCCACCATGCGCCGTAGGAGGGTTTGGTGGAGTCAATCACAAAGCAAAAAGCATTATCCCCCCGACCAAACTGCTTCGATTTGTTGTGACGAGGCGCCTCAATGAACCAGCATACTGCGTCTTTGAAGTACCATCGTTTCGGCTCATGCTGGGGATCGACAACGTCATTGATATTGTCGTGCACTTCGGCACCAAGATAGATGTACTCATCATCCCACGCCATGTAGTAGCGAGCGCTGAGATCTTCCTCGGGTGACGGTTCATTCCCGTGGTCTGTCAGACGATTGACTGCCGGATCGTACCAGGGGGTGTGCTGAAGTCTGTAGATATCCCAGACACCATCGTGAAACGCATGGTCCTTCCACTCCGACAAGTCTCCATCGATACGAGGGGTCATTTCAAGGCGTGGAATGAGTATTGGATAAAAATCCCTCCAGTCCCTCTCTTTGTTGCATTGCGCGAAAAGAAGAAAGAACACCGTACATGCGGCAATTCTAGACATACATTTGATTCCGATTGTTAGTCTTGACTGAGACAATGGCTTCATTTCCCGAGGCGGTCAAGAGTCGACTTCTTGCCTGTAAAGTAGAGGGATGTAGAAGCCGGGGATAGCGTGACCTCGAACCGGTCTGTATCCCTGCCGATCATTTTGCTTTCGAAAAGATCATAGACGATCTCTACTTTCGAAGGTAGATTAAATGTTCGTTCACCCCCCGAGATGGTGTGCACAGAAAGCAGATCTCGACTGACATCGAGCACATCGCCTGCTTCATCGTAGATGTGCACCTTGGCAAAACGTGCAATCTCCCTCAAGACCTGCGCAGGGATATTCGGCACAGCTATGTAGATCGATGTCCAAGATGGAAACACCTTCACCCCAAAGCCCGGCTGACAGGTGCCCTGAGCCATGACCACCTCTCCCAGGACTAGAGCGCTACTATCCGCCAAATGAAAGAGCGGACCCAGATGGCTCTGGTTCTCCCAGAAAAGGTCCTGACGAAGATGAGCCGTGATCGGGTGATTGAAGTTCGTGATGTGAAGAAAGCTTGGCCAAGGGTGCTCATTCTCGATGAACGTGAGCCCGGTGATGTCCTTCATGTTTTCGACTGAAGCGGTATCTCTGATGTAGCCGGGGGCGTAGATCCAGAGCGCTGTGCGGCCATCCCTTCGAAGCTCTTTCTTCAGTGCTTCTCTCCGAGCTCCCTCCAGTCGGAAGGCATTCAGGAAAACGTACAACTTGTAGGGACGGAGACGACCTTTCAGAAAATCATTCAGGAGGTAGACGTCGAAGGGAGCACCCAATCGAGGAAGACCGATCAACCTCTGATGGAAGATCAGGGGCAAGTCCAATTCGTTCTTGACCGTCTCATAGAAGAAACTCTCGTCATCCAGGAGCACCGCGATCTCAGCGCTGGGCGACCGGTCTGTTTCGAGCGTGAACTTGCCAAGCCGAGCAAACTCCTTGAGCATGGGCTTGAATGCAGGCTCGAGGTTTGTCTCAATCGCTCCCTTGTTCACCAGCCACCACATCCCTTCCCCACGGGTTGCCACGTAGCCAAAGTTGCGGCGCAAGATCGCCCGCGACTCAGCCAGGTTCCTGGCACGTCCATACGCAGGATCGTTATCCGTATGCGTGCGCGTGTCGTCCTCCATGATATAGATCTTCTTGTGGAGGCGGACGGACTCCGTCGGAAGCATGCTGCACCCTTCGCCACCGATGCCACGGAAGCCATAGCTGTACGGGCTGACCAGGAAATCGACGTCAGGCGATTCGAGAACCTGCCCCAACCCAAGGTGACCACTCCGTTGATACGTCGAGTATGGGCTCCCCGGTCCCTCGGCAAAGAAGCCTGCGTTCCACGCCAGTTCCATCAGGTAGCCAAAGAACGCTCCTGCAAGAGCTTTGCCTCCGGTAGCCTCTTTCACCGTGCGGCAGAAATCGACCACAAGGCTGCCGCAAAGATCGGCAAGACAGTGATAGTAGTCGATGACATTTTGTTCCTGCTTTGGGTCCCGAAAGGTTAGATGCTTCGTTTCAAACTGTTCAATGGCCAATGGAACTTCCGCGGTGTCAAAGGACACTTCGGGTTTGTTCCATGCTTTCCGCAGCGCTGACTCATCATTGTTGTAGTGCTCCCGCAACCACTTTCGGAAATGGCGCTTCATGGGCTTGCTGTAGTCACCGGTCAGGAAGAACATCGACAGCTTCCCCTTGACCCATTCGCCCGTGTGGCCCGCGCCCACCTGATACGAGACAACGCGATTGAAAAGACCGATCTTCTTGAGATGAGCGACGTAGGCCCTCAGGAAATCTTTTGCCTGCTCTCGCCAGATCGTTGAAGCAAAAGACTGCCTGTGCGGAGTTCCATCGGAGACGATCTCGCGTTCCTCGGGGTAGAGGTCATGCCACCACTGAGATTGCGGCTCGCTCATCTCGAGGTAGATTCGCAGATGGAACAGAGCCTTGGGGTCTGCTTCGAGGATTCGGTTGAAACGTGCCTGCAGTGTTGAGAAATCATAGCGGCTTGTCCGACCCGGTGCGGGACCGCACCATTCCGTCGAACCAACGTCGAATGCGTAGATGTGGATCCCGCTCTCAGCCGCGTCTTTCTTCGCTATGTCAGAAGCAGTCCATCCTTCTGTGGTGGGCGGCGCGACCCACCAGCTGCCATAGAACGCAGGCTTTCCATCCAGGAAAAGTGTAGGAGCACCATTGTGCATCCTGATCTCAGCAACGCTGAACCCATTCTCAGGGTAGTCCTTGCCCCTGTCCTGCCGCAGCAACGCTATGGAGGAATCGCTTTGGAAGAGATTCAGGCAAAAGGCGAGAAGAATCCCAAGGAGTGGAGACAAGCTGTTCATCGAATTGCTCCCTTGTTGTTCCTACGCTGGAAGGAATCAGGACCATAGAACGGTCTGCGACAGTTTTTCGGCTACGGAGGGTAATACCTTCGCCACAAAGCTACTGCACTTCAACCTGAAAGGCAACTGCGGAAGAACCGGAAAAAACCGGAAAAAAGAAGGTGAAAAAAGAAGGCTCAGAGTCAAGGACGGCAAAGCTGTGGGTCAACAGAAACGCCCCGGGAAAGTATTACCGGGACCCTTGCGAGAGCGCAGGGAGTTTGGAAACAGAGCCGCCCGACCTCATGGCCGGGCGGTTTGTTTTGATCTCGCGCTCTGCAAGAAGACATTTATGAGCGAGTGCTCTCATCGCTTGCACAACCACGTGAGCGCGTTCGAACGACAGCTAGTGGGCTGTTTCGTTAGTTCTTTTGACTTGGAGTGCGACAATTCAAGTTTTGTTCAAGAAAAGCGATTACGCTATGAGGTACGACGCAACAAGATCAAGCAAGGGATGCGTCGGTTACTTTCTTCGCTCCTCCGAAGAAAGTAACCAAAGAAGGGAGGCCGAAATCGTAACGCTCGTCGTTGTGCGTCCAACGCTCGTGCCGAAATTCCAGTGCGGAAAGACTCATGCAAGATCGACAGATTTGTGCACTTGCACCGGAATTAAACCCGCGGGTCATTCTCCAGCCGCACACCGCCGAGGATTTCGGTAGCGCTGGGCTCTGTAGTATCTCTGGACTATCATTGACCCGCGCCCCGGAAATCGACGGCCGTGTGGGTGGGCAGCCCTATCACGTGCGTTTAGATTTCGGCCAAGTGCAAAATCTCTCTCGACAGGAAAATTCATTCCGGCCGAAATCTTTGGTCGTCAGACTCCGGCAGAGTCTGACGGACTCTGACAAGCTTGTGTGTAGGCGGCGTAACCACGTGCGTTTCGATTTCCGTCTCCTTTTCTTGGTTACTTCTTTTGGAGAAGCAAAAGAAGTAACAACCCGCCAGGGTTGAGCCTCTATCGTGCCATGGTGGATACTGCGAGACCTGGGGATGACCGATGCCGGAATTGGCCCGGGGTGTTTCATTTAGTGCGTTGTACTTCGATCTGATCATTGTAAGACTATCATCGTAACAGTCCACTAGTACCACTTCTAATGAATAGTCTTGTATTTTTCAACGCAGAGACCTGCCCGCCTCTGGGAGTGCAAAGAGGCAGGCGGGGGCGGAGTCCGCGGAGCATCGCAGAGATAGTGGCCATTACCCCTCTGCGATTCTCCCCGCCAGACCGCATGGCGGGCTGGTGCGTTCGCAGTTTATCCCGCCTGCCTTTGGCGGGACGACTCCGCGTTGACAACCAAGACAGCCAAAAACAGAATACTAATTTTTGTCCGAAGGACTCCTTCGGAGGAATCAGCACTCGCGGGGACGGGTGGGAATCGAACCTACCTTTCGAATCTCTCGATCCGAAACAACGGATTTGAAGTCCCACGTATCTGCTGAAATTGTGTCGTTTTCAATAGCTTCTGAGTGCTTTTTGAGCACGGTCTGTCACAGTTACGTCACATCGCCTCACATCACACCACACACCGTCACAAGTCCACTGCAAATATACTACGGCCTTGTCCGATTGTTGTCAAGCATCAGCTTGTAGAGGACGATCAGTTCCGGTTTGGAGAGGCGAGAGAAGTGAGTGCGTCTCATCTTGCTGCCGACAGAATTCGGCGATGAGAATGCAAATGTGCAGATTTCGAAGACTCACCATGAGGTGCAGAAATTGATGGGGCACAGCTCAGTCGCCGTGACGCAGGTCTACGCTCATCTGGCGCCGAGTGAGTTGCACAATGCTGTGGAGAAGATTTCGTTGTCGCTGAATTGAGGGGGATGCGCTGTCCTTCCTTCGTGGCAGGCAGGAGCAGCTATATTAGCCCGAAGAGAAGCTCATGCCTCCCTCGCCCAACTTTTCAGGAATCTGGTAGTGGGAGATCTGTTGACCGCTCTTGGTGTTTGCCGTTTGACAGAACAAGGATCTTGGAGTTAATGGCGCGGGTATCAAGAAAACGCCGTTATCTCTGCACTCTACACTATTCCTCCAATCCCATTTGTCTCAAAAGGGGCGCAAAGCGACGATCGGATCGTAATGTGTTGACAGCTGGATCAGCTTTGACCCACAAGAGATCTGAGGAACGCTCCATAAGTGCTTTCTCGAGCCAGTAGAACGTCTGTTCGGTTTCTCCAAGCCCGCAGAAGACGACCGCAATATTATAAGGAGAAACATACTCTTTTTTGGCCGCCGTGAGTATTCTTCTCAACATCGATCTCGCCTCGTCCATGTTGCCCGAGACTGCATAACAATATGCCAGATGTGTGCTGAATGAGCTTTTTGTGAGCGTCATTGCTTTCTTGAGCTCAACAAGTGCGTCGACGTACATTTTCTTCTGTACATAGACTCTCCCAAGTTCTTCATGCGCGGGAACGAAGGAGGAGTCCAGCATTATCGTCTTTCGATATTGCTCTATCGCTTCATCATATCGACCGCCAAGAACAAGAACTCAGCCAACATCATCGTTGATGATCGACGAAAATGGGTCGAGTTCTTGGGCCTTCCTGATCAGTTCAAGAGCTTCGCTGTGCCTTCGCATCCCCGCGAGGAAGACAGCGTACCAATTGTACGCATTTGAGTAGTTCGGATTAAGCTCAATAGCCCTCTTGAATCTCTCCTCAGCGTCGCCCCACCGCCAATCAGCAACAAGGTGCAACCAACCGATGGACGCGTGCGCCTCAGCGAAATCCCGATCGAGTTCAAGACTCTTGATGGCTGCTTTTCTTGCCTTCTCATAGGCCTCGGATGGTGCCATCGGTCCGTATTCGGCCATCTGGGTATAGGCATCAGCGAGTCCGGAGTAGGGAGGGGCAAAGGTAGTATCCAGGTTAATTGCCTTCGTGAAGTGCTTTACCGCCGTTTGGAGATCGTGTTTGTTGCGTTTAAGCCAGAAAAAACGACCCTTAAGATACTCCTGATATGCCTCGGTGTTGACAATTCTCGTACGCTGCAACGCTGCCTGCTCTCCCGGTGTCAACACCGCCCGCACCTCCTGTGCGATCGGTACGGGCAACCTCACTCTGTAACGTCAGGATATTCTTCATGCTTCGATCAAATGCACTCGCCCAGAGATGCTTCTCCGGCGACGCCTGCACCAATTGAACATTGATTCGCACGTTATCTGCCTCTCGCAGCACCGATCCCTCCACCACTGCTTTCACATCTAGCTCGCGGCGATCTCAGGAAGGGTTTTCTTTGTCCCCTTATACTGTTTGACCGATGTCCGCGAGATGATGCGCAGTGATTTAATCTTCTGTAGTTCGGTAATGAGTTCATCCGTCATGCCGTCAGAGAAATACTCTTGAGTGGGGTCACCCGAAAGATTGTCCAGCGGCAACACGGCAATCGAATCAAGCACTCCCCTTGTCGGAAGAAGGAAGTAAACTATACCGATGATCGCGGCAACAACAATGATGGCGATGCCTCCATAGACTGCTAATCGGCGTCTCACCAATGGCTTTGCGACAACTGTTCCCCGTTCTACCTCGCCCGTCTCAACTCTCCGTTTCAATGATTTCAAATCTACGAGCAATTCATCCGCATGCTGATATCTATCGACAGCCTTCTTCTCGATACACTTGCTAATAATCCTTTCCAACTCCATGGGCACGCCTGTTCGCAGCCCTGTGACAGGTGACGGTTGCTCATTTAGGATGGAATATGCCAACGCCTCGTGGTACTCACTCTTGAATGGAAGCTGGCCTGTCACCATCTCATACATCATCACACCCAGCGACCAGATGTCCGTGCGATGGTCAACCGTCTCACCTCGTGCTTGCTCTGGGGACATATACGCTTCCGTTCCAAGCGTTGACCCCGCTTTTGTCAGCTTGGTTTGTCCCGCCAACTTCGCCAGGCCAAAGTCGACGATCTTGGCCACGCCGTCCGTCGTGATCAGGATGTTGGCCGGTTTGATATCCCGATGAACGATCCCTTTCTCATGGGCCTTCTGCAATCCTTGTGCAACCTGGAGGCCGATATCAAGCGCATCTTGAATTGTCAGCGGACCGCGGTCGATTCTCTTCTTGAGCGTTTCACCCTCATAGCACGCCATTGCGATAAACAGCTGCCCTTCGTCGGTCTCAGCGACCTCGTAGATGGTGCAAATATTATTATGGTCAAGGGCAGAGGCTGCTTGCGCTTCATGAATGAAGCGCTCCTTGGCCTCCGGGTCGCGGGTGAGTTCGGGTGGGAGAAATTTCAACGCAACGGTGCGCTTGAGCTTGGTGTCCTGGGCCTTGTAGACAACGCCCATTCCTCCAGCACCTAGCTTCCCGAGAATTTTGTAGTGCGAGATGGTTTGGCCGATCATATCACGCCTCCGCCGCCGACTTGCCCGCCATCTTTCTTGACCGCTGTCTTTCTGGCGGTTTGGCGGGGCTTTTCGAGAATCTTATGGGGGGATATGGTTTGTCCAACCATCTCAGACAATTCCTCGGTCTCATCAATCGCAGATCGTCAACACAAACCGAATGTGATCCACTCTTATTTGAACAGGTTGTCAATAACCACGAATCTCGTCTTCCGGTAGGACTCGTTGTACACTATCTCCTTGCCATCGCGCCGAACACTGAAATCGCCCCTTAGCCCCGGGAACACCCGACCAATCCGTTCATCCTTCCCATCCGGCAAAGAGATCCGATGAAGGTCGCGCCTGCCTCCCGGCTCGGTGTAGAAAAACTCCCTTCCATCCCTCGCAAACACTGGCAGCAGTGTAGTTGACTTGACCAATTGCCTCGCTTCTTTGAGACCGGACGACTGGTATGACTGGGCCGTCGTAATCCATAGTCCTTCGCGGCCTACGCGGTAATCGGCCGCAGCCATATACTTGCCATCGAGGATGGGACATATCCACACCGTATCTTCAGCAAACTCGAGAAGACCAGGGCGATCGATTGATCCCCGGTATGATTTCATCCACGTGAAGACGATGAATTCCTTCTCATTGAACCAGTAGGCGTCGAACCCCTTCCCGATCAATCTGGGCTGGCTGGGATTGTCCACTTTGACAAGATACACACGGGACGAGTCTGGAGGCTCGGTTGGAAGATAAGCACCGTACGTAATCCATTTCTCATCGGGTGACCAGAATGGCCAGAACTTGGTCTCCGGTCCATCGGTTAACTTCCTTATTTCCGCCCCCTGCCTGTCCATCACGTAGATGTCGGTTCTAACGCTATACTCATTTTCTTCTTTCGATTGAAACGCTATGAATGCTCCCGATGACGATATGGATGGGCTGTAACGGGAGCGCTCATCAACCGTCAGTTGACGGACAGAGCCGGTGACGAGGTCACCGAGTTTGATATGTCCAAGATTCTGCGCCTCCGAATAGATCATTCTTCTGCAATCTGCAGAAACCCACATCGGGGAGTCAGGTCCGCTTCCTCGCGTCAACTGAACGGGCTCTCCCCCTGAAGAAGGAACAATCCAAAGATTGACGTTTCCGCTTCTGTTGGAAGAAAATATTATGTGGTCATTCTGAGTCCATACAGGATCGTCGGCGATCTTCTTGTCGAAAGTGAGTTGCCGTTCTTTCCCCGTTTCAAGATCGCGGATGATGATCTCAGTATAGCCTCCGGGGTAGTTTCTCGTCCATGCAAGTGATTTCATATCAGGCGACCAATACCAAGCATAGCGTTGGGCTGCGCGCTCTTCCAGCGTGTCAGCAAACTCGCAACGTCGATCCGAGCCATCAGGTTTTGCAGTCCAGAACGCATGAGTCAGCCGGCCTGATCCGATCTGCGAAATCACAAGGTAGTCTATGCGCAACCCGTCGGGCCGCCATGCCGCCATCTGAGCGTTCTCTATGATGACTTTACCCCTGCCTCCAAGAGAAGGGACACTCACAATTTCGAATGGTTGTCCCGGTAACCGTCGGCGTGCATACAATATCGTGCTTGCGTCGGGCGAGATGGAGACATAGAAAATGTAATTGCATGAATCGTTAGTGACTCTCCGCGGCTGGCCTTGTGATACATTCATCATGTACACATCATATTTTCCTTGATCGTCTGTAGCGGGGAATACCAGCCAGTTACCATCTTGTGACACGTTTGCATTCCATACACTGCGAAACGGTATTTGCAGTGTGCGGAATTTCATATCGGGGTTGAGTTGTGGTGCGCGGGAAAGCAATACGATCACAACAGCCGCACACACGACGGCGAAAGCACTCAGGAGGATAATCGCCAGACGTTTCTTAGAAGCGCGCGGCAAACCTTCTGAAGGTTCCCTTGTTGATTCGCTCACCCCTCCGGGAGGTTCCATGGCCGGCACCGACCGAGAGACTTTGCTTGTCTGTTTCTTCAGCCTCCGCAGATCGATCACCATCTCTGCCACATTTTGATACCGATCACTGGGATCTTTTTCCAGAGCTCGATTTAGAATATGGACAAACTCGGAGGAGATGTCCGGTAGGTACTTCTGTATCGGTGTAGGCTCTTCATTCACGATCGAATACACCATCGCAGCTTCGTGCTCTCCCCTGAACGGCGTGTGCCCAGTCAGCATCTCATACAGCACCACTCCGAATGAGAAGATATCAGAACGCGCATCCACCTCACCGCCTTCGATCTGTTCAGGAGCCATGTAGGCCAACGTCCCCACCGTGCTCGACGTCTTTGTAAGCTTGAGCGATCCCTTCAACTTGGCCAAACCAAAGTCCATCACCTTCACCTGATTCTTCGTGTTGACCATGATGTTGTCGGTCTTGATGTCGCGGTGAACAATGCCCTTGCCGTGCGCCTCGTGGAGCGCTTCACCAATCTGAATGGCGTAATCGATGGCAGTCTGCGTTTTTTGCACAGGGACCATTTGCCTCAACGTCTTGCCGTCTACATACTCCATGACGATGAATTGTCGGCCTTGGTGCTCTTGAATGTCATAGATGACGCAGACGTTGGGGTGCATCACTGCCGATGCGGCCTTTGCCTCCTGCAAAAAGCGAGCTTTGTCCTCTTCCCCGACGGTGATCTGTTGAGGAAGGAACTTGAGGGCTACGAGGCGGTCGAGCTTGGTGTCGTGGGCTTTGTAGACGACGCCCATTCCGCCCTCGCCGAGCTTCTCAAGGATCTTGTAGTGGCTAATCGTTGAGCCAATCATTGGCACCTCATTATGCAGCTCCCGCCATACAACGGCGGGATCCTCAAAATGGCAATCACTCGTTGAGAAACACTCGTGAGCCATTTTGGGACTTCGCCGAGCTTCTCGAGGATTTTGTCCCGCTGTCCGGGATTCCGCATAGGAGCGGGATTCCAGAGAGCGGAATAGTGGGATATGGTCGTCCCCATCACATGGCCTCCTTTAAGGGAGTGGGAACTAAAAGAAATGACGCTTACGGTGATAGCGGAGGAAAAGCTTCTTACAAAGCTACAACGGTCTAGCCTGAAAGGCAACCCGCTTGCCAAGAGAAATCCATCGGCTGAATAGGTTTGACGCCATGTGTGCCCGTGAACATTGAGCATCTCGCTTGTCGTGCTTTCCGGACGTTGATTTTGTGCCTATAGTCTCTTACTATGATTGCATCAAATCGCTCATCAATGCGTATCAAGGTAGGCGCCAGCCAAGCAGATACGTGTGTAGCTACCCTTGGTTCTAAAGCTTGCCAGCTAGAGAAAGCACAATCCAATGACGGCCGTCTTTAATGTCGTTTCAAATGGAGCGAAGGTAGCCCGGATCTATTTTGAACTCGATCCGACAGGTCAAATATTTGCAGCATCGATACTTTGCATCCAAAGGGGCTTGCTCCATGGAGAATCGAGGACGCTTGAGGGGATACAGAAATGGGCCAGAGATCAGCTCGATGTCATGTTTGGCGGAGGACGGTATACTCTTCAGCCGTCAGTTCCAGCGGAACGGGAAGAGTATGAAAAGGCGATATATGAGGTTTTTGGGGGACAGCAGGCAGCAATTTGAAGATGTCATGCTGGAATCATTCGGCACCTGACAATTGCGCATTTATTGCGTCCGATCAGCAATTGAATGCGTCTAAACGAACAGCAAAGTGCCTATTCGGGGTTGTTTGGATCTCCAGAAAAAGATTTTGATTGGATCCATATTGTTCGGGAGAGAACGCTGAATCCTCTTGACCCAAAGATCATTAGACTCTAGCCATGCCTTCTCCAATGAGATTCTCAAGAATACAAATCGCAAGTGCCTTCGAACTCAACAAGCAGATACTTCTGGATTCCGGTCAAGGGATTTTGCGACTTCAGAAGAAGCTGAATGGGAAGTTTCTGCAGCTTAATGTCCCCGATTTCGCACCTCCAGATACTCCTAGAGCGATCATAAGAGGCGCCGACACTCTGATAAATATTGCTCATAATAGAATCGACATTATTTGTTCACCCCCTAAACATGTGGAGGCGGAACTTTCCTCGTCGATAAATTTTGCCTATCAACGAGCGATACAGGCAATTGATACGTTGTCTTCTGAGACAACGAAGTATGAGTGGTCGGGAATGGTACTGGCAATTGATTACCCGAGTTCCTCGGGTGAAAAGAATCCTTTGCTGAATGTGACGCCAGTGTTCGACAAAATCATAGGCGTTCAACGGGCTGGAAGGCCACTTTGCTCATTCCAACTACAGTTTGGTTTTGTTGAAAACGGTCTCAACAAGAATTATACAATCGCCGGATACCAAACTCGGGAGGTACACCTTCCGCAACCACCTCCCATGATGAAACGATTCATTCTCGATTTGACCGATACGCCAGTCAAAGAATCGGGGGTTCAGCTCGTATTGGATGTTAACAACAAACCAACTCAGGAAAAGATTGGACCGAAGGCTGATCTAGATGCCATTATCGAAGCACTAAATGCAATGCATCTGAATTCGATCAATGATCTAAACTTGACTGGGATTTTAAGATGAGCCTACCAGTTACCGAAAGCCGAACAGTCACACGAAGATTACCGGGCAATATCTTCTATCTCCCAACAGGAGGCGTTACTGTCTCCAGTCAGCGCACATTCCCAGATGAACTGGTTGAAAAGATTCTCTCTAGTTCACCAATTGAGGAGAGATTGAAAATGATGATCGAGGCCTCTGTTGCAGACGCTCTAGCAAGGCTTTATGCAGAGCAGCAAGAACAGATGGATGATCCTTTTGACGCAATCTATTTGTCCGAGCTGAGTGCGGATCCTATCTCGAAAACCGGGTATCATGATTTGGGGAAATATGTTGGATTGAAAGATTTGTCGGAATCAATAAGCTTCCGAGATGATTGGGAAGACTGATATGTATCTGGAGAATGCGTCAGTAGAAATAAACGTGCTGCGTCAAGGAGACATTGTCTCAGGTTTGCACCTGCTCGGAGCCATAAGCCTACAGGCAATTCAGTACAACACAGATTATCAGGGTAAACGACTCGGGTGGCAGCTTCCGAGCCCCCCTAAACTCGGCGATGCCATTGTGTTATCACACTCTTGCGAACTCGACCCGAGCAATACCGTGAAGATCACCAGTATAATTCTTTGTCCGATTAGGGATATCAACACTGCAACCGACAAGGGCAAGATAGAAGAACTCATCAATACGAACCTTGTTGCGCAAAACGAGGGTGCAACCTATCTGAAATACTTCTATTTGGAGCCAAACACTAAACTAGAATTCAAGAACGGTGCCGTTGCCGATTTTTCTAAGTTATTCAGTGTGAGGAAAAGCTGCTATGAATCAGTTCTACACCAGAAGATTCTCCAACTAAAGCCGGAAATTGCTGAGGCGCTTGCACTGAAACTGGCACTTTACTTCCATCGTTAATGACGTGTCGTGACTAAGAACGATTGATCATCGTCATTCCACAGGGCTGTTCCCTCTAGAATGGTTCCTGCCATCAAGTCCGGTCATCATGACACATACACTCTCTTCTTCAAATCCACACCGCTCACGACATCCCTATCGAAATCTTCCAGGCTCTCGACTGGGATCTCCTCGAAAGGCACGTTGACCGCACAGGCAACCGGTAGAACGCCGGCCAGCGGCTCAGCGCACTTGGAGTACCGCTCGCCTGTCAAACACGCGATTGCATACAAGTCAGTTCTTTACTAAATTCGTCCACACGTGTCTGCCGGCGCAAGGTCAGTGGTCAACAGTTGTGGAAATCAGCCAGTGTCGTTTTTTTGAGCCTTCACTGGAGATTCGACAAGAGCAAATGACACACATCAAATGAACCCCGTCGAAACCTACCTTAAAGATCTTCACGAGGACTACATATCTGGGGCCGTGACCGACGAAACATCCGGCTACGGACATCTGCAGGTGCTGCTCAATGATCTTGGTAAGTCACTCAAGCCTAAAGTGCGCTGCCAAATTCAGTTGAGGAACAAGGGAGCAGGCCAACCGGATGGCGGCTTCTTTACCGCAGATCAATTCCGCAAATCTGCTGACGAGATTCCTTTAGAAGGACAATTGCCTGCTCGCGGGGCCATCGAGATAAAAGGTCCGGACGAAAACCTCGACGACATCATCGACGATAAACAGATCAAAGAAGATTATCTCCCCAAGTACAGACTTGTCCTCGTGACAAACTATTGGGACTTTCGACTTGTCGCGAATGCCAAATCAGGTAAGACTCAAACACTCGAATCCTTCCGGCTGGCAGATTCTGCGGAGGAGTTCTGGCGCGTTGCGGGACATGCGGAAAAAACGGCAAAACAGCAAGGCGAAGAATTCACCGAGTACTTGAAACGTGTTATGCTCCACAACTCGCCGTTGTGTGAACCGAAAGATGTCGCCTGGTTTCTTGCATCGTACGCCCGAGACGCAAAGGCACGCATGGCAAGAGCTGAAGTCGATGCGCTTGCCAACATCAAAACGATGTTGGAGGAGGCGTTAGGGCTCAAGTTCGAAGGCGAAAAGGGAGATCACTTCTTCCGATCCACACTTGTCCAAACGCTGTTTTACGGGATCTTTTCTGCTTGGGTGCTCTGGAGCAAAGAGAGAAAGATCGCACCTAACGGAACCACTGCAGCGCATGCCTCGAGGTCGACTGGACATCTTGCCGAACCAGCAGTCACGTACAGAACTCCAATGAAGCGAGGGCCAGTTAGTGCTTTTGACTGGCGTTTGACGCAGTATTATTTACGCGTGCCGGTTCTGCGAAAGCTCTTCCACGAGATTGCCGATCCCGGTATGCTTGAAGCACTGAAGCTCTCTGAAGTCCTTGAGTGGTCTGCGGCTGCGTTGAATCGCGTACAGAGCAGTGAGTTCTTCTCAAAATTTGAGGAAGAGCATGCCGTGCAGTATTTTTACGAGCCATTTCTGGAGGCTTTCGACCCGGAGCTGCGCAAAGAGCTTGGTGTTTGGTATACCCCTCGTGAGATCGTGGAGTATATGGTGGCTCGTGTGGACACAGTCTTGCGGACTGAACTCGATATCGCGGACGGGCTTGCCGATCCTCGTGTGTATGTGCTTGATCCCTGCTGCGGAACTGGAACATATTTGGTGGAAGTGCTTAAGCGAATCCACCAAACGCTACAAGAAAAAGGGAATAATGCACTGGTTTCGGATGAATTGAAGAATGCCGCAATGCATCGCGTTTTTGGGTTTGAAATCCTTCCAGCTCCTTTCGTTGTTTCTCACCTGCAAATTGGCCTTCTCCTGCAGCGTCTTGATGCGGCTCTCACAGAAAAAGGAACTGAGCGTGTTGGTGTATATCTTACAAACTCGTTGACCGGATGGGAGCCTCCCAGGGGACCAAAGAAACAGATCGCAATATGGCCCGAGATGGAAGACGAGCGCAAGAGCGCAGATGGGATCAAACAGAGTACTCCGATTCTGGTGATCCTCGGCAACCCACCGTACAATGCCTTCGCAGGGACGAGTCCTGCTGAGGAAGAAGGATTAGTGGACGTTTATAAAGAGGGACTGGTTAAGGAATGGGGCATCAAGAAGTTCAATCTTGATGATCTGTACGTCCGATTCTTCCGTTTGGCGGAGAGACGTATCGTAGAAAAGACAGGTAAGGGTATTGTCTGCTACATATCAAACTTCTCCTATTTGGGTGATCCTTCGTACGTGGTCATGCGAAAGCGTTTCACAGAGGGATTTGACCGCCTCTGGTTTGACTGTATGAATGGCGATAGTCGCCAGACAGGCAAGTTGACGCCCGATGGCAAACCTGATCCGAGCGTGTTCTCAACAGAGTACAATCGTGAGGGGATTCGTGTGGGCACTGCGATCGGGTTGTTGGTACGCAAACAAAAGCACTTGTCAAGGGCGCTCGTTCGATTCAGACATTATTGGGGTGTGACGAAGCGTCAGGATTTGTTGGGCAGCCTGAAAGAAAAGGAATTCGATGTCAAGTACGAGGAAGTAGCCCCGACTGATCAAAACAAGTTCCTATTTAAACCGGCCGATGTCTCTAAGGACTACAACGGTTGGCCGTCTATTGTCGAATTCAGTTTGCTCCAGCCGTATAACGGACCGATTGAAAGAAGGGGAAATTCTCTAATCGTTTTCGACGCCAAACAGCTGGACGTGCTGAAGATTTATCTAGATGAGACCATTAGTGATAAGGAAGTGGCGGAGTGTGCTCCTGCATTCATGAAGTCGGCGGGAGAATTTGATGCTCCTAAGGCAAGGAAAGCGCTGAAGGGAAATGCTAAGTTTTCAAAAGAGAAAATATATGACTATCCATTTAAGCCATTCGATGTTCGAAGAGCATATCTTGATGCAGGCTTGCAGCCGCTATTCTCTCGCCCTAGCCCAGAATTGCTTGCTTCTAGTTTCATAGAATCCAATGCTTTCTTCATAACGCGCGATACGGCGGACAGGCTCGATGAGGGTGTTCCGTTTCTCTTTTCGACGCTCGTGTGTGACTACGATTCACTTTCCGGTCACGCCAGGCACTTTCCACTTTATGTGATTCCAAAAGTAAAATCGAAGGATTCTCACGAAGACCAAACCGAGGCGTTCGAAGTTGTGTCTAAGTCAAAAGCCAACCTCTCAGATGCCGTTCGCACCTACTTGGCTAAGCTCGGGATCAAGAATGTCGACACCAGGACGGATGAGGCTGTGTTAATCTGGATGCACGCACTGGCTATCGGCTACAGTCCGTTGTACTTGACCGACAATCGCGACGGCATCCGTCAGGACTGGCCGCGCATCCCGTTGCCCAAGAGTGAATCAATCCTGCGGCACTCGGCCTCAGTCGGCATTCAAATTGCCAAATTGCTCGATACGAAGAGCGAGGTGAACGGTGTCACGAGCGGAACAATAACACCGGAAATGAAAGTGGTCGCTGAACCGAGTCACATTGAAGGAAGACAACTTCGCGTGGAACGCCGAGATCTTGAGCTCACTGCTGGATGGGGTCACGCTGGAAAAGATGGCGTCACGATGCCGGGAAAAGGAAAGATCGTCCGGCGCGACTACACGAAGGAAGAACTCAAAGCCCTCGAGAAAGGAGCCAAAGCTCGCGGATTAAGTTTGAAAGAGGCTCTGAAATATCTTGGCGATGCGACTTGCGACATATATTTGAACGATGTCGCATACTGGAAGAACGTCCCGGAGAAAGTCTGGGATTATACCATTGGCGGCTACCAGGTTATCAAGAAGTGGCTCAGTTACCGCGAAAAGGATCTCCTCGGCCGCTCGCTCACAGGCGAAGAAGTCAAAGAGGTGATGAACATCGCAAGGAGAATTGCCGCTATATTATGGCTGGAGCCGAAGTTGAATGAGAATTACAGGAATGTGAAGAAAGGGAGTTGGAAGTGGTGAAGATGAGCGCGCACGCCATCCGGAAACACAGACCACAGATAACACGCCGCACACGGCGCTAAAGAAAAGGGGGCACTCTCTGCCGCTTTCCGTCGTGGAGAAGAAAAGAACGTTCACGACACATACACCCGTTCCTTCATCTGCACAGTCCTGATGACCTCTCTGTCGAAATCGTCCAGACTCTCGATGGGAATGTCCTCAGAGATGGCCGCCGATATCGCCTCTTCCTCTGTGCGTGCGGCAATCAGCATGTTGATTCGAGATTCCAGCTTGACCTCGACGGAATAGAACCCATCTCAAGAACCGATGTCACTCCCGAATGTCCATCTCGATTCGATGAATCGAGACGAGTCCGTCACCTTCGGTGACGAGATCTCGTCCCAATTCTTGGGACGGAACCTCGTCCCGTTTCGTGGGACGGGTTTCCATCGGGAGTCCCTGCCTGCAGCAGGCAGGCAGTCCAGAAAAGAGCTCCGCATTTGCCCTTGGCCGCATGAAGTTCATGACCTGGATACCCGCTTACGACATGCGGGTATGACAAGATGAATGTCGTTCCCGAATGAAGGAGTACCTGTCATTCCCGAAAGCTTTAATCGGGAATCCAGATCGAAGCTCAGTCCTGGATACCCGCTAGAGACGTGCGGGTAGGAATCCAGAGCCAAGCACGACGATTGCCCCTGGTTGCATGAAGTTCACGACCTGGGTACCCGCTTTCCCGCTGAACAACAGCGGGACGTCCCGCTTTCAAGGATTCCGCTTCCTAGCGGGATTCAAAGAGCGAACACAAAACACGACGACATGCGGGTATGACAAAATGAATGTCGTTCCCGAAAGCATGATGTCATTCCCGAACGTTTCAATCGGGAATCCAGAACCAAGCGCGACGATTGCCCCTGGTTGCATGAAGTTCACGACCTGGGTACCCGCTTTCCCGCTGAACAACAGCGGGACGTCCCGGTTTCAAGGATTCCGCTTCCTAGCGGGATTTCCGCTTTTCAGGATTCCGCTCAGAGGCGGATTCCAAAGGGCGGAACAAAGAGCGAACACAAAACGCGAAGACGTGCCTGCCGAAGCGGCAGCGCAGGCAGGCACGCAGGCGTGCGGGAATGACAACTCTTCCCCCCGCCGTCAGGACTTCGGTCCTGACGGAACCAATGCCTTGTGAGTGTCAGGAGCAAACTCCTGACACCGAGGGAAAACGAGCGCATGACACGCCGCACCACGACGCTCGCGGGCGAAGGTCAAGTGAGAAAGGCTCAGCAATCGCTGGGCCTTCTGTATTTCTGGAAAATGAAAAAGCCCCGATGAATAGGGGCTTTTAGCGGGGACGGGTGGGAATCGAACCCACCTTTCGAATCTCTCGATCCGAAACAACGGATTTGAAGTCCGCGGAGGCCACCAGGTCCTCTGTCATCCCCAGAATTTGCAGACATCAAAAATGATCGGTGCTGCAATAATCAACTACATTCTTCTTTCAGACACAACCGAAAAGTCAAGCCACACGCTAGACGCTCGAAATCCTCAGATAAATCTTCCTGCCATCGGCGGCAGCCCTCAGCGGCTCTACCTCACCGATGACGGCGGCGGCAGAATCTCCCGCCGCCTGCAATGCGTCGACCGCATCCTCAGCCTGATCGGGCCGCACGGCCGCAAGCAATCCTCCTGATGTTTGTGCTTCGGCAATCAAGGAATATTGTTCCGACGAAACGTTTTCATCTTTTGCCGCAAATGGCTCGACATACTCGTTGTTCTTCCACGTTTGCGTCGGAAGGAAGCGCTCACTCAGATCGAAGAACGAACTGAAGTGCGGCACGCGGCTGACGGAGATCCTCACGGTGACCTCCGCATTGCGTGCAATCGGCAGTGCGTGCCCGACGAGACCGAAGCCGGTCACATCGGTCATGGCGCTGACATCGTAGCGCTGGAAGATCTGCGAAGCATAGAGATTCAGCCGTTCCATGCTTGAACTGAATTCACGATACTCACTCTCCGTTAATCCATCTTTATACAATGCCTCGCTGTAGACGGCGGTGCCAAGCGGCTTCGTCAGGATAAGCTTGTCACCAACTCGTGCCTTTGCGTTCGTCAGCACGTTGTCGGGATGTATCGTACCAGTGATGCTCATCCCATAGAACAGTTCCGAGAGTTCCATCGAGTGACCACCCACAAGAAGCACACCGGCCTCCTGAAGCTTCTCGCATGCGCCGGTCATGAGCTCTTCGATGACGTTTATGGTAATCTTCTTCGATGGATACGCGAGGATGTTCATCGCGGTGAGCGCCTTCGCTCCCATCGCCCAGACGTCGGACATACTATTAGCGGCAACAATGCGGCCAAAGGTCTTTGGATCGTTGACGATCGGCTGGAAAAAGTCAAGAGTCTGGACAAGCGCAAGGTCCGGAGAAAGGCGTACCACGCCGGCGTCGTCCATGGTGTCCATGTCGACCATTAAATCCGGCGATAAGACGCGCGGCAGCCTATGGAGCAATCCCGCCAACCTGGCAGGACTTACCTTTCCGGCTCAACCATGACACAAGGCGAAGTCCATCAGGCGGATTTTTGCCGCGCCGGAACTCACGTCTTGCTTTTCAAGATCGTTCATACCATTTGTTGGATTGGAGTTGATATGATCCGGCTTCTGCCAGCGACTTCCCGACTTGCTAGGATCGCTGCGCCAAGCGCTCCCGTAAACTGAGGCTCGGAGGGCACCCGGATCTTGCGCCCTGTTATTTCCTGCAACGCTTTGAAAACTCCCACGTTCTTGGCGACACCACCGGTAAAGACAACTTCCTCGCGTAGGCCAATTCTGCCGGCCATTCCAAGAATCCGTCGAGCGACAGAGTTAAAAACACCCCGCAGCACGGACTCAGGAGATTGCCCCTGATGCAGGAGCCCGACGATTTCCGACTCCGCAAACACTGCGCACATCGAGGTGATCTCGCACCCCCCATCCGCCCTGAGGCCAAGATCACCTGTCTCCTCCACAGGAATATTCAACGTGCGCGCAACCGTCTCGATAAATCTCCCCGTTCCTGCCGCACAGCGGTCGTTCATGACAAAATCACGCACTCTCCCCTCGTCATCGAGCTGCATCATTTTTGAATCCTGGCCACCGATCTCGATCACGGTGTGGGCATTCGGCATCTCGGCGAGAACACCGGCTGCGTGACACGTGATCTCGGAGACGACCCGATCTGCCTGTGCGAAGTAGTTTCTGCCGAAGCCAGTCGCTGCAATCCGTCCGATATGAGCTGGTTCGAGCTTCAACTCTGCGAGGAGGCCGTCGAACGCCTTTCTTGCGTGGTCAGCCGGAAAAGCCCCCGAAGCTGTCACGCGCAGAGCCCACCGCGTGCTGGCCGTCGTGCACCAACACCTCAATGGAAGATGACCCTATGTCTATTCCGCAGGTGAGCATGTCCGATTGCTACGCTGGCTGCACCTGAAGCAATTCATTGAATGACTCAACACGAACCTTTAGTTGTTCAATATCCTCGAACGAATAGTCGGTTACAATCTTCAACGACGGAACGTTGACCTTGCCAAGCGCAGTGTCAATGACCTTTGCCTCGATGTTATACGTATGGCAGAACGACAAGATGTTGTGAACAACCCCATCGATGTGATATTCCGTGATCATTTTCAGAATATTGTCGACTCGTTCTTTGTTTGGAGAGAAGCAGGAACAATCGATCGTGAAGTAGCGATCCGCGATAGCCGCGATCATCCCATCCAAATCTTCGGAAGTCTCATCAACCAGATCTCTATAGTAACGCATGCCAGTGCAGGATTCGTCAGCGACAATCTGCAGACCGGATGATTCGACAGCATAATGGACTTTCGCATTTCCAAGCGGAGAAGGCGACCCGGCCATCAGGATGCGCGAGCCCTCTCTCTCGTAGGCCGAGATGCCCGCCTTCACACGCTGGTTGAGTTCATCAACGAGCCGCTCACACCCTTCGATGAATTTCCCGATATCCTGACTCAACGCTACCTGAGAAACCAAGAGCGCGTCGAGACCGGAGATCGGCGGATTCGGCAACTTGCGGAAGTTGTTGATGGTCTGAAGGACCTTGCGCCTTCTGTTGACAAGCGCAATCGTCTCCTTCAATCTCGCGGGAGTAATTCTGACGCCGGATAGCTTCTCGACGAATTGTCGGAACCGATGGGCCTCCGAAAGCCAGAGGTTCCTGTCGACTTCGTTCTTCTTCTGTGGGACCTCCATCACCTCGTAACCGAAGAGATCCCACGCTTTCTTTTTTGCATCGCACGTTGTTTCTCCGACGGCTGCGTCTTTGAGCTTCTTGTACGGACATGTTCCACTGAATGCCATCCCGAAGGTGGACCGGATCAGAGGACAAATGTCTCTTGGAAACATTTTGTCGGCGTAATCGACGGGCCAGTGTGAACCTCCGCAGAGCGGAATGGGCAGAACGTTTGCAGCAAGTGCAATCTCATCCGGCACGTAAATGCAGAACGTGCCAATCGACTTCCCTCCGTTGGTTCGATACTCAAGGACCTCGGCGACCCGCTCTGCATGCGACGCATGGAACGCCCAGTCAAAGAACTCCATCGCTGCAGGTCGGTTTTTGGCGGAACGGTGCGTCTTCTCATGAAGCCTGTTGTTGTACTCCACAAGCTGATCATGGAGTTCTATGTTGACTCCGACTTTCCGCAAGACTTCGTTAGCGTCGATCATAAGCGGGCCTGACATAGCTCTCTGAAACGAACAGCAATGACAAAAGCGGGACCCCATCCTGGCCTTCCCCTCTGAGGGGAAGGAATATCTAGCCGTGAGCAGAGGAGCACTGATCCCCACCAGGCACCGACACTCCCTCTCCTCGAGGAGAGGAGAGGGACGGGGTGAGGTCAGGATTTGCCTCCGGCCCCGATGAACTCATGAAAGTATAACCCAGCATTATTCCGGTTACACTATCTTGTGCTTTTCAACCTCCGAACATCGCCGTCCCGCTCTGTGAATCCAATACCATCAAGATAGAGCAGCAGCGGAAGCGCGTATTTCCGTGTAATCCCGAGATGTTCTCGTATCTCTCCCAATCCGGCTTCTTTCCGCTTTGCGAGGAACGAGCCGATCTCTTTCTTCGCACGGTCGATCGCGTCTCGATGCATGACGATACCCTCCTCGAGTCGCACCAGCGCTCCGGTCTCGAGTAGAAGGGCAATTAGCTTCTCCCCATCTTTTCCCAACCCGGCTGTCACTTCGTGCGGACTTGGAGGCATGAGTGAAGATTTGATGAAGCTTTGTTCGATCTTCTCTTTCAATTTCATTTGATCTGGAGAGAGCTGTACCGCATCCGCGCTGAGCGCAATCCGATCTCCATGGATGTGAATGCTCTTCTCGTCCTGAAGAATTCTGCACACACTGTCGAAAAGCCCCTTTTCGACGGGCGGTTTGATGCGTGAGTGAAGCTCTCCGCCCGAAAGGCCAGCCTTGAGCGGATTCTCGATATGAAGTTTGCCAAGAAGATCGACGATCTTCTTCTTCAAGGAGTCGAGGTTTGCGGCGGAATACCACGATTCCTGGTCGAAACAAACGACGGACCCTTTTTGCTCGAGTCCTTGCAGATGGTGGGCACAGACGTCCATCGGGACCCCTGCGAGTTTCGCGAGTTCGGCTACAGTCACCGTCGTGTGGATCGTACGAGTGATATGCTCGAGCACGAGTTGCTCTGCATCACCGTGCACCATTCGCTGCAACCGTTCGTGGACATCATCCTGGAAACGTTTGTGCTTCCCGGGATGAACATCGAGGATCGACCCGCCTCCAATCGTATGAATAGGCGAGTAGCTTCGAACGACAAACCGATCGCCGGCGTCGGCCACGACCGGCTTTTCGAAATGGATCTGCACAAACCCATCCTCTCCAGGCTGGAATTGCTCACGATCCAGAAGAATGATGCGCGCCACGACTTCCGATGTCCCGACGTGGAACCGTATGCGTGCGCGGTTCTCGAGCTTCGCCGCGGCCGTCGACAAATACGAAAACTGCGCATCCACCATCGATGTGGACTTGAAGTAGCCCGGTTGACCCAGAACATCACCGCGTTCGATCAGCTCTTTCTCGACCCCCTGCAAATTGATCGCCGTCCGAAGTCCGATGCTGCTTTCAGTAACCGTCTTATCATGAACCTGAAGGCCACGAACCTTCAACAACTTGCCGTGAGGAAGAAGCTCCACAGCATCATCGACCCGCACTTTCCCGGCGAGGATCGTCCCAGCTACTACTGTTCCGAACCCTTTGATCGTGAAGACCCTATCGATGGGCAACCGGAATACGCCTTTGTCCTTTCGCCGCTGCACCGAGCGCGCCATTGTCTTGATCTGCCGCCCGAGCTCGTTGATTCCCTCACCGGAGACTGTGCTCACAGGAATGATGGGGGCATGTTCAAGGAATGTGCCGCGGACCAATCCTCGAATGTCGTTCGTCACCATCTCCAGCCAGTCTTTCTCAGCAAGATCAATCTTGTTCAGCACGATCAGTCCCGACGGAATTTGCAGAAGACGAAGAATCTCAAGATGCTCCCGCGTCTGAGGCATGACGCCATCGTCGGCAGCGACGACCAGCAGCGCAAGGTCGACTGTATTGACTCCGGCAACCATGGTCTTGACGAATTTCTCATGACCAGGGACATCGATGATTGCGACCTCATCTCCGAGGAACGCGAACCCGAGGTCCGTCGTCATCCCTCGCTCTTTCTCCTCCTTCAGCCTGTCGGTGTCGATGCCTGTAAGGGCCTTGACGATAGATGTCTTCCCATGGTCGATGTGACCAGCCATCCCCAGGACGATATGTCGGTTCGATAGTTCAGCCATTTCGAGAATTGACACTCTTGCGGCGTACCATTCCTACATCACGGCGCCCTTGAAGCCCGCAATAATAAGCTCGAGCTCGTCATCGCGGATTGTTCGCCCGTCCAGGAGGAACTTCTGCTCCTTGATTCTGCCGAAGACGGGCGTGCGGGCAAGTCTCAGCTTCCGGGCAAGCTCCTCAGGTGGAAGGCCCTCAACCGAGATGCTGACAACCCATGTCGGCAATGTCACCGTCGCCAGCGAGCCGCTTCCGACCTCCGAGGCATCCTGCTCCACCGCGACCATGCCTTTTTCCAGGAGGACCTGGCTCAGATGACTTCCCAACCGTTCGCAGCGTGTCCTGATGGCGGACTCTTCCATCGTCAGAAGCCGAAGCACCGGATGTTCTGCGAGCAGTTTTCTTTCATCGAGGAACAGCCTCAGGGTCGCCTCAAGCACTGCGAAGGTCATCTTGTCACAGCGAAGTGCTCTGGTCAGCTGATTGTTCTTTATTTGCTCGACGATCTCCCGTTTGCCGACGATGATGCCACATTGCGGGCCACCCAGAAGCTTGTCACCGCTGAAGCACACGACATCTGCCCCGGCGGCAACAGAATCCTGAACCATGGGTTCTTTTGGGAGTCCCCATCGACTCAGGTCGACGAGCGCCCCGCTTCCAAGGTCGTCCACAATCTTCACATTCCGTTGATGAGCGAGCTGGGCAAGCTCATCAATCAGCACCTGACTTGTGAATCCGAGAATTCGGTAGTTACTCTGGTGGACTTTCAGGATGAGGCCCGTGTCCTGACTGATTGCACGTTCGTAGTCCTTCAGATGCGTGCGATTGGTTGTTCCCACCTCGACGAGCTTCGCGCCGCTCCTCTTCATCACGTCTGGAAGCCTGAACGAGCCACCGATCTCCACAAGCTCTCCGCGTGAGACGATGACCTCTTTGCCCTCCGCGAGCGTATTGAGGATCAGCATCGTCGCAGCAGCGTTGTTGTTTACAACAATCGCTGCTTCCGCTCCCGTGATTTGTGACAGGAGCTTTTCGACGTCCTTGTAGCGGTCCCCCCGTTTGCCGGTCTCCAGGTCGATCTGGAGCGTGCAATAGTTCTGGACAGTATCCATCAGGGCATGCTGTGCTGACTCCGCAATCGGGGCCCGGCCAAGCGCCGTGTGAAGGATGACGCCCGTTCCATTGATGCCTCTTCGAAGGCCGGGAAGGAGAGCAATCTCGATTCGCTCCACCAGCCTTCGAACGATCTCATCGTAGTCTGGTACCAGGGAAAGACTTCCGTCGATGATCTTCGCTCGAAGCTGATCCAGACAGGAACGAATCTCATCGACGACAAGCGAGCGCGGATGGACACGCACAACGGCATCCATACGCTGATCTTCCAACAGCTTGTCAACCTTTGGAAGATGCTGAAGTAATTGGTTTGGCTCCGGATTCATGAACTAAACCCCATCGGACGTGCACGTTCTTGCAGATCGTGCAGTTTAGACATCGTATACAGTCTGGAGAATTTGGATCATCAGCTATTCTGATCTCGACAGGACACACAGCAACACAGAGATCGCAGTCCGCGCACTTCCCTTCGACTTCCATCCTCATGAGGCTGACGCGATTAAAGAGCGAATAGACTGCTCCCAGCGGGCAGAGCGTTCGACAAAACGGCCTGCTGGTGATAACGAAGAGCACGAGGAAAAACACGAGGATACTGATCTTCATGATATAGAGCCAGCCGACCATGTCCGGCTCGATCACAGGCTTTGCATACGCTGGATCGATCGGATTCCACAACATCCAGGGAATTCCAGCGCTGAGCGTACCCCACGGACAAATCCTCGAGAACCAATGTGCCTCAACGAGGTATGGCAGGATTATCGCGAGAACGACAAGAGAAACATACTTCCCTTGTTTCAGGAAGGAGGGGATTCTGAATTTCCTGCTCTTAATCTTGAATATCTGATCCTGTATCCAGCCGAATGGACACAACCATCCACACACAGATCGTCCAAACGTCATGCCGACGGCTCCCAGAAAGCCGATGATGAAAAGGGGGATCTTCCCAATCGCCGAGAAATGCTGCACGATACCGATGGGGCAGGCCGTAAGGGCAGTCGGACACGCGTGGCAATTCAACCCCGGGAAGCACACCTGCTTCAAGGGTCCGTCGTAGATTTGTTTTGTCGAAGCTACGGGGAAGTAACTGTTCGGAAGGATGAGTCCAAAAAACGCGACGATTGGGGATCGTACTTTGCGAAGGATTGCGTAGGTCTTTTTGGACTCTTTGCTTTCCATATTCTTTTGGGATTACCCGATCCCAATGCAATCGAGTCAGAGTGTCGCGGTCTCGATTCGTATGAGCGTCAGCTCGCCGGAAATGACGCCGACAATGAGAGAGGCTGCGAACAACAGAGCAAGCGCTGTTCGAAAAGCCTTCGAATGCCAGATCGTCGTCGTTAGTTGCATCCCTTACCAATCGTTTAAGTATAATGAAGGGATTCGCTGTTCGGTGCAGTGAGATTTATTGCGGGCAAACTACAAAAACAGGGTATGAATTGCAACACGACAGGGGGAACTCTCAGAAACCGGGACGAAAACGAGCCAGAAACCTTGATGGGGGCGGAGAAACCGCCCCCTCCAATGGTTTTATCGCGTTCTACTTTGTGGTCAGCTTAGCACCAGCCAGGCTCAGCCTGACAACACCGGCCCGACTTGTGCCCGCATACAGCATCGAGTTCTTCGAGTCAAAATCGATGCACAGAATCGATCGATCGGATAGTCCCTCGTTTATCTCCTTCCATGATTTCCCGGCGTCATTACTGAGCCAAACGCCGTTTTCTGAGCCGAGGAAGAACCGGCCCTTCCTCACGGGGTCTGCAACAACGCATGTGCCGCCGATGTCCTGTGCCTTCCAGCTTCCACCCTCGTCCTCGCTGATATAGACGCCTTTCTTCATGACAACTAACAGCCGATTCGGATTAGCCGGGTCAAAGCACATGCTTTCGATGCCACCCGGCTTTCTGCAGAGTTCACCGATCTCATTCCACGTCGCACCAGCGTCGATCGACCTGTACAGCATGCTCTTAGGATTGCTCGAGTAAATACCGAGCGTTCCCCCGGCAAAAAGCATGTTCTTCTTGCGCGGATGCACGATGAGGCCCTTCAGAATACCCTCTTCCTTTTCAAACATCGTTCGCTTCCACGTTTTCCCATCGTCTGTGCTCTTGAAGACAGCCATCTTTCGAACTGACGTTTTCGGATCGACCATGCATCCGGCTTGATAGATAGAACCGAAAGCAATCTTGGCACCATCGTCCATCGTCTTGTCGAGTTCTTTCCAAGTGGCGCCGCCACTTGTGCTCATGAAGAGCCCGGCATTCCCTCACCCCCCGCCTTCCATCGCATATATCCGGTACGGTTTTTTTGTTTCAACCAGAATATCTGCGATGTTTGTACACGTATAGAAAACGGGGAGTTGTTCCCACGCAACGGCTGCGCCGGTTGCGCTCGTCGTCTTGTACACTGCATTCGACATCAATGCCGCAAAGACCGTATTCGGCGACGATGGCGCTACACGCACTGCAGTCACCTGTGTGCAGAGGATTCCTTTGTGTCTGGGCTTCCAGGATTTTCCATGATCCGCGCTGGCGAATATCCCGGCGCTATTCGCTGCCAGGATTTCCATTCCTCCGCGTGTGTCAACGAGGAGGTTGGTCACCCCAGAGCCTGGCAACTTGGCTACACCCACCTTCCAGGTCACGCCTCCATCGTTGCTCTCTGCCACTCCCTTGTCCAGCGCGACGACGAGGTGACTCGTGTCTTGCGAGTCTATCCAAATCTTCTGAGGGTATGTTAATGAGCCTTTGTTCTTCTGCCAGGACTTGCCCCCATCGTTGCTGCGGTACACCCCACCGTACGTAAGGGCAAAGAGCCTGCCCGCAACGTTAGGATCAACCGCTACGTCGTTCAGCGGGCTGATATCATTCCTGCTGACGGTGATGGGGGAGAAAGTTGCACCGCCGTTTGTGCTGGCAAAAAGGACTTTCGTATCCATCGTGAACATCGACGGCCTTATGGAAACGTACACATTCATTGGATTGAGGGGAGCAATCGCAAGTGATGCCGCATATACTTTCTGTCCCGGATATCCGTTGCATCCCAAAACTCGCCTTTGTCGGTGCTCTTCAGGTACGCAACTCCCTCACTCATTGCCGTGCGGGCGACTGCGTGAACGGTGAGCGGATTCTTTGGATCGAAGACAATGCTTAGCACGGTGTAGATCGGTGGAAACGGCTTTGACGTCCAGGTCTTCCCCCCATCGATGCTCTCGTGAAGCAAACTCGGTTCAACGTTGAGGGTCTCAGAGGAATCATACGGGTCCTGGTTGAACCCGCTCGAAAGCGCATAGAGCGAGCCCGGCTCGAATGGATTGATGAGAATTTTCGAGACCCTCTCATCGATCTTCCCAATTTCTATCCACGTAGCACCTCGGTCATTCGACTTGTACAATGGTGCAGGTTTTCCGTACGGGATTGCATAGAGAACATCGGGATTCTTGGCATCGCGGACGACAGATGCAATATATCCGCCATCAGGGCCGATCGATTCCCATTTTGCTCCCTGGGCGATGAGCAGCGCGGGGAACAGCGTCGCGAGTGAGACCCAGAAAGCTAGACGCAACAGCGACAGATTTTTCATACGTTCACCTCACCTATTATGCGCCGATAGTTTTTACTGCGCTTTCTCTTGCAACAACAACACAATCCGCTGCAGCCAACGGCTGCGCGGTTTTGCATCTATTTCACGTCTCCAAGTACCTTCACCAAGGTCTTCTCAAGTTGCGGACCCTTCAGCTCTTCCTGCATCGCAACGATCTTGCCGGTCGCATCAACGAGAAATGATTTTGGAGGAGCCACAACGGAAAAGTCAGACATGACTTTCTTGTTCGTAGTGACGAACGCATGCAGCCAGGGCATCTTCCACTTGGCAGAGCGAAACTTCACTACGTCTCCTGGCTTCGCATCGAGAGAGAGGCTGAGAATCTCAAAGTTTTTCGCTTTGAACTTCTCGTATGCTTGGTGGAGGTTTCCCATCTCCGCCACGCAGGGGCCCGCCCATGTCGCCCAAAAATCGAGCATGTAGAACTTGCCCTTGAAGGATTCGTTCGAATAGACTACCGCTGTATCTTGCAGCGATTTCACAGCAAATGCCGGAACCATCTTTCCTACCGCCAGCATCTTCTTCGGGGCAAAGCGCTCCCTGATCATACCCAGCCAGGGCGTGCCCGCGAGCTTCTCGACGGCAATATCATAGTACTTCTGCATCAGCGTTTCATCGTTCTTCCTTTGCACGGCCGTCAGCACATTCATGATCATATTCCCCTTCATGTTCATGTCAGACAGCTGATCGAGCAGTTCGGCAAAGGACTTCTTGAATTCATCTCCAAATCCGACCATTTGAGCGCCCGAGACATATGGAGATAGAAACGAGTAGATCTGAGTGCCCGGATATTCCTTGAGCCACGTTGGCACGTCCTTCAGGAACATTTTGGCTATTTCCGGGTCACCTTTCTCGCTCCCCGTGCTGACATAACTCATGAGCAGCCACCGACGGAGAAGTGGATCGCTCTCTGTCTTGATCTGCCCTGCGAGTGCCGAAAGTTCCCCGCTTTGATCCTTCTCGTACTTGAAATTCTGGTAGCTGCCCCCCTCATCCATGAACTTCGTCAGGGCCGCTGACCTCTCCCGGCTCCGCTGAGTCATATCCCGTCGAATCGTTGCATATCGTGCGGCCCTCGACGACGGATCTGCAAACTTTATTTCAGGCTGCTGATCTGACTGAAAAACCTTTGACGGGTCGTACAGGATGCTCACTTTGCCACCTTTCGGGGTGAGGACGGATCGATAGTCTCCATCGCCATCGTAGGCAAACGATTCCGACTGAGTGCCGTTGATGGTCCGGCCGCTCATTTCAACTCCTATGACCTCATAGGCGAAGCTGTTGTCCGTCGTCTCGAATTCCGCTGTGAACGATCCATCGGATTCCTGTTTCATCTCTCGCGCGTCTTGCTGGTTCCAATTATTGAAGCTCCCCATGATTCTCACTGCTGTAGGATGCTTCCTGTAGCGATATGTGCCCAGCCGGACATCCACACGTATCGTCCCGGGCTTCTCGATCAGGAACGGAATGTCTTCGGACAGATGAAAGAGCCCGGCGAACTTTACGGTGACAACTCCCGAGTCCTTTAGAGTGATCGTGTACGATCCATCGTTATCGGCGTGCACCGTTGTCGGAGCTCTCTGCCCTGCCCCCGCGTAGACATGGATGTCTGTCTGCTTCATGGACTTGCCGTCATATCCAAGAAGCTTGCCTGTGATCACCGTTTGGGTCTGCGAGTAGAGTACACCTGTAACCGCAGCAATCAAAAAAGCAACGAGGGTTTTCATGGGAGCCTCTCTGCTAATGGATGAACGCTGACATTCATACGTTTACCGATGACTTACAGATCCTTCTTGATGGCGCGTTGAAGTTCTCTTTTTAATGTCGCATAGCTCGCGTATCGGTTCGTGAAGACGATATTCCCCTTTTTTCCTATCATAACGACATGGGGCAGCTTGATGATCTTGTAGTCCGAAAGGATCTTTGATCCTCTGCCGATGAGAACGTCAAAGGGGAGCCCGAACGACCGTGCGGCCGATGCGGCTCGCTCAACCATGTCGATGGGATTGATGGAGAGAACCTTGAGGTCTTTGAATTCTTCCTGAATGTCAACGAGAGACGGAAACTCCGCCTGACATTCCTTTCACTTCGATTTCCAGAAGTGCAAGATGACGATGTTCTTGTCGAGGAATGAACCGAGGGAAATTTTATTGCCGTTGATAGTGGGGAGCTCAAAGTTGGGAGCCTTGATACCGGCTCTCAAGCCTTCCTGTCCGTGGGCGCGAGGTACAAAGCTCATCCAGAACAGGGCGAGGAGTAGCAATGTTCCTTTGCTGGCGAGGATTCTCATTCTGCGGGTTGTGAATGAGTGAGGTGGATTGTCGGCGGAACACCAAAAGATGTCATTTTGGCTTGCCAATGTCAACTGTAGTTGGCAAGCCACTGAAAAGAGACAAACCACAAAAACACAAAGATTACAGAGACGTTAGAGCCGTGGCAGCAGCTCGCCATATAAAGATTCAACAAACGATGAAAAGTTGCTCGGAGAGCGAGCGGCCTATGGAAACCTCGCGGAATTCACGAAAAAAGCAAAACGGTGAAACCCTGCAAAGGACTTCACCGTTTCGCGCATTTCGATCAGATCGGCCCAGACTAGACTATTTCCCCTCCTTGGCTTTCTTGATGGCATCGAGCTTGCTCTTGTAGTAAGCTTTTTGGTTTTCGTCTGCCATCTCAACAGCTTTTTCGCCGGTCTTTATTGCTTCGTCGTAGTTCTTCATCTTCTGGTGAACTGTAGCAAGAGTGCCCCAATAATATGGTATGGTCGGAGAAAGCTCCACCATCTTCTTGCCAGCTGCAAGCGCACTCTCAAGATTCTTCTCTTGCTCAGCCCAGAAGGAGGCGTAAGTGTACAGGCGATTAGCGTCAGACTGGTACTTTTCGACGTACTTGGGCCCGAAAAGCTCCAGAGCTTTGTCCATCTTGTTCAGCTTGCAGCAGACGCCTGCGGCCTGCCTGAGGAGATAAGAATTATCCGGATTCAGCTTGAGAGACATCTCGGCCATCGCGAGAGCGCTCTCCGAGTTCATCGTCTGCCCTGCCCAGAAGTTGGCATAGTCGATCAAACTATAGGAAAGAGAAGATACCTGATCATCGATGAATTCTTTGCCATAAATGCTATCGGCCTTCGACTTGTCGCCTTTGAGGGCATAGAGTTTGGCGAGAGCTCCAACGTACCTCGGCTCCTCATTGTACTTCATGACTTCCATGACCTTTTCACCGATCTCAATGCCTCTGTCGATATTCTGCTTGCTGTTGTTGACATAGTCGACATAGGAGCTGAGAATGTTCGGCTCATCCGGGTACTTCTTCACCGCTTCCTCATAGAATTGGGTCACTGAGTCTTTGGCGCTCGAGCGCGCATAGAAATATCCTAGCCGCTCATAAGCCGACTTCACCAGTTCGCCGTCCTGATACTTCTTGACAAATGATTTGAATCCCCCCGGACCTCCCTTCGCCCCGTAGAGAGATAACGACGCTATCTGAAACTCAGCATACTGGGTGTACGAGACCTTTCCCTTGCCATACTCAGTGGTTCCCTTTTTCCCATCAGGATCAATTGCGAGAACTTCCTTGTACACCGCTATGGCCTTGTCCTGATTGTACCGGTCGCCGTGTTTCTTCGCAAGATGGAATACCACATCAAGGTTCTTTGGATCCTTGGCGTACCCATCCGCATAGAACTTGTACGTCTCGATTCCCTTGTATGACTTGTCGATTCTTTCGTGGAATTTCTCTGGTGGAGGGCCATACCCAAGCTGCCAATCGACCTCTGATCCGTCAGGATCGAGAATCATCACGGTGGGGGTGGCCATGATGTTGAATTTCTTGAAGATATCCTCACCAACTTTTTGGGTCCTGTTGGCTCGGAACATGACGAAGTGAGAGCTGAAGTAATCCTGAAACTTTTGGTTCTCGAAATATTGCTGACCCAGCAATATGCAGCCACCTCAAGTAGGCGAGAAGAAATCGACGAGAACTTTCTTGTTCTCGCTCTTCGCTTTGGCGAGAGCCTCGTCGAGACTTCCCTTGAACCAGTTCTGAGCAGAGGCCGAGGAAACAATTGCTGCCAGAACGGCCAGTCCAATGAGTCGCTTCCGCATAGTATCCCTCTCCACAATAGTTTGTCCTATTCGACCGCCTCAATCACCCGCCCAAATCTACCACTCTTTGCACCGCCTGTCAACTACATTGTGACCATAAATCACTCCGCTGAGTTTCACAGGACCCGACGCGAATTCCCGTCAGGTGAACTCCATGGGAGATTGTCAAAAATGAACAAGCTGATCAGAAGCCATCTCAAGAACATAAATCTGAAGCTCCATGACAAGATTCAAACCGCGAAGGCCGCAGAGGGCCGCAAAGTGATCTTTGAAGGTTCTAGTATGGGGGCGGGCAGACTACTGAAGAGGTCCGGTGGGGAGATGCTACCCATTCTCTCCGGCGAGGCGGGCAATTTGCAGCATGTAAAATCGAAGCAGTTGTTGTTTCTCCGGCGGTAGAGCCTGTTCTTCGATTTTCGCGATGCGCTCCACTTCCTTCATCGACCGTACGATCGTCACCGGCACTTCGATCATCCCTTCCGAAAGCGCTCCGAGATACTCGAATGCTGCTGCGAGGAATTGACGCATATCGTCGGTCGTGTTCGCCGCTTTGAAGAAGCGAGAAAGTTCGGAGGAAAGCTTCACTTCGCGGAGCGGACTCGGTGCGGTTTTCAAGGGGTGGGCAGACGACAACGAGTTCAGTGCAACCGCGAGCTCGACAAAGCTCTGGACGCGTTGAAAGAGAGGCCTTTCCAACAGCTCCCAGATTCTCGACCGCCAGGAACGAATTTCTTTCGGCACCACGAGAAGACGCTCAACACTCTTCTGCCATTTCTGATCGACGACTCCACGTGCATCACCGAGCGGCCTCTCGGTCTCTGTGTTGAAAAGATCTTCCTGCATGAGCACCGCGAGATCGGGACGCAGCGCCGGGAGGAGCTGAGGGATGAACCTCCCATTCTCAAAGAAGTCGCTGACATCCAATCCGTGACGACGAAGCAACTCTTGCTGAATGAGCCCCACGTATTTCAGAAGAGCGTCATGATCTTCCCGGAGAGCCAGGAATGCTGAAATCCCTGCCGGGAAGGCCGGCTCAATCCGTTTCACGAACGTCAACTCCGGATCATGGTAAAGTCTCAAGGTGTGAAGCATCTCGTACACAGGGAGGTGCGGCAATACGCGGTCCCCAATCAATGAACGCGCATCCCCTTCTTTGAACTCGAGTTGGGTGAAACGATCCAAAGCGCGGAAGAGCCCGGTGGTGAGCTGATTGAATCCTAATACGGCAGTTTGCGCCTGGTTGTGGGCGATAGCCCTCAGGCGGCTTCCATGGCGCGACAAAGGGATAATCTGCGCTATCTGCTCCAGGATCCGTTGTCCCCGTTCGCTGCCGGCTCCGGAGCCCGGGCGAATCGTCGGCCTGTCCCGCAATTGGGGCATTGTTCGGGCGATGAAGTACGAAATGATGTGTATGCCGACGACGTCTTCCTCCCGGCCGTAGAGAATCTGCCGGAAGTCCTCGGTCAGTAGAGTGATGAACTGATCGTACACCGTATCCTGCGCACCAACTGTCAGGCGTTCAAGCTCCTGGGCACCCCGTTTCTTCTGGAGGAGCCGGCTTTCAACGAGGGTTTCGGCCGCGCGGATCAGATCGCTGCGATGTCTGCGCTGCGATTCCCGCAAATGGTGAAACACGTTTGCCATTTCCTGCACCGGAAGATAACGCAGTTGTTCCGAAATGGCGCTTTGAAGAGTACGAAGATCGCCTCCTGTGAAGACACCCATCAATGGCGTGGTTGCATACTCCGTGCTCTTGCGCGCGGCAGCCGGGAGATGAGCAGCAATCAGGCGTCGTGCTGACTCCGTTTTCACGAACGCCGGCTCGCCCGAAACGCTCGCATAATATCCCCCCTGGCGTTGCATCGGTTCACCGCTTCCCATCTTGATGCGCACGCGATCGATCAGATGATGCTCGGCAAGCCAGAGCATGATGTCGTGTTTCGCCTGGCGGTAGAGAGCTGCACCCGCTGCTTGCCCAATCTGTTGACTCAGGTCCGATCCTGCGATGAACACTTCTGAGATGATCTCTGCGAACCGATCGTCCGTCTCCTGATTCACCCTGCGGCTCTCAAGGGCATAGTCCCAGATTTTCGCAAGATAGGATGGGATTGAACGCACGGCAGTGAGGTCTTCGAACAGTGGAACCAGTTGGATGGTCGGGAGTTCGAGCTGAGCATTGCCTCTGAGAGCTTGTTCGCGACGAGCCCGCAGTTTCCTGTCGAGGGTAATCAACGCTTCCGCCTGCGTCGACCTGCTCACTTGCAGGGCCAGTATGACACCGGGGTTTCCATACTTGGCGGCGATTTCGTTGATCTCGTGGATATTATAGACGGTCGTATCAATCGCAAAGGCATCCTGCGCCGTGATCATCTTCTGGTCGATCCGCGGAGTGATAACCATGCGTTGCAGAAGATCACGGTAGAGGCATGCTTCGAGCATGACCTCCCGGTTTCTGATATGCTCCGGGAGCATGGGGAGGAGAGCATGGAGCTGTTTACGCAGTTGCTTGTTGAGGGAGAAGTAGTACTCGAGGGTCTCTCTCCGCCGTCGACGCAGATCGACCATCTTCCGCTCCAGACGATCGTTGTGCTGCCATAGAAGCACGAGCGGATCACGCGCGAGCCTCAGTTTCATCCCGATGTTGCGCGCGGCGCCCGGCCTGACATTGAACGGAAGAACTCCCCTATACCGTCTCTCCAACTGGTGGGTCAGATCCGTTATGTCGTTCAGCAATCGCGTAAAACGACGGTTACTCTCGGGCAGTCTCCGAATTTCAGCCAGAACCGAAGAATCAATCTTGACGGACTTGTCGGCTCGATACAAAAGCGACAGGAGCCTCGCAAGTCGGCTGACATTCGCGATGAGCGTCGCACCCACAAGTCGATGGCCCTGACCCGACGGGCGATTGCTTCCATCCCAATCCCCCCAGAATGAAATGACAGAACTGGGAGCGTCGCCAGTCGCCAGCCACGCCGCATTCTCCGCCGCGATGATTGCATCCAGATCGAGGACCAGCTCCTCCGGCTCCTCACTGGAGGTAATCGTCACGTTGAGGGCGAGAAATTCTTCCAGGAGCTCGCGTGCAGCTTCTTCGAGCGTCGAGAGCGCGATGGCTTCGTTCCGAAGAAGGCTTCCGATAATCTCCTCGAACCGTGCCTCGGCCTTGATCGAATACATCTGCGTCGGATGCACGGTCCGATCGCTCGGACGCTCTCGAAATACAGCACCACGGCGAGCGAATGAATCTTTGTAGAATTCACGCTCAAGCCGTTGGACCAGCGTCTTGCCGCCGTCGGACTGCGCCATCCGTATCATCTCCTCGGCTTGCAGCAATCGGTCCTGGCATCGTCGGCGGAACACTGCCAGGCGCTCCGGCACATACTCTTCGTTGAATGTCCGGAGAGATTCAGGACCCGCGATTTGACGGTACCGCTGCTGGTTCATTCTTCGACAAGCAAGGATCACTTCATCCTCAACTCGTTTCCAACGGATACCGCAGAGTTGATCCCAGGAAACTGCGCGGTCGAATCGCGTCCTTGGCGTAATATTCAGGCGATTGTAGCGGGATGATTCTTCGGCAATGAGTCGATTGAGGTCAATCAAGACACGCCGAGTTTTCTTCAGCAGAACATCTGCTCCGTCTGTCCCCCCCAGCGTAAGGCGAAATGTCTTCCGGCCGGCTTCGAATCCTTGCTCGGTGCGCGCAAACGTGGAGAGCGGCAATATGCCAATTCCCTGTCGGGCGAGTCCCGAAGCCAGCCAATCCAGCGAGAGACCCGATGGCAATTGATGGATAACCATCAATGGATACATGCTTCCCGTCGGAGGCACGATCTCGATCTGAAATGGATTGCGATTGCGCGGCAAACTACTGACAGCTTCGAGAAGAGAGTGCGTTCGTTCATAGAAGAGCTGATTGCGCAGTCTCCAAAAAGCACGCGCAACTTCAGTCTCATTTCGATAGAACAGGTACGTGAGAGCAATGGCACCAATGTTCGGCCGGATGTGACGTTGGGCGTCCGCGAATCGTTTGAACATTTCCTCATGCCTCAGCTCGACGATGGCAAGGCGGGCGCCCGCGAGACAATCAGTCTTCGAAACCGAATGAACCGTAATAACCCGGTCGGTCTGTTCTTCCGACAACCTCCCCTCCTGCACAAGCTCATCCGCCAACTGCCGAACGGTTTTGATCCGGGGAAGGTCGGTCGATGGAGCAACCTCCTGATACGAAAGATCATCGATTACGAACACATCATGATCCAGCAGCCACGTCACCAACCGCCGGATTTCAGCCTCGTCAAAGACTCGGCCCGTCGCGTTATGTGGGTTATTCAGCACGACAGCCCCTAGCTCGTTCCAGCGCTGATTTTCCGCAAGCTGCTGCTGAACGGCGGCTACCATTGCCTCACTATCGAGGCGAAAATCCTTTGTCAGAGGGACCGCATGAATCGTCGGGAAGCAGTGCTCATAACTCCAACTGAGGTCGGCAACCACGACTTCACGAATTCCGCAATGGAATCCGAGCAATCCTAGGGCAGTTCGCGACGATCCGCTGACGACGATGCTCCGAGACAGGCGGTATTCCGGATGATGCTTGACAAATACGTCCAGCAGGCTTTGCTGGAGCTCCGCTTGCCAAAGGGGTGAATCAATGCGGTCTGCCATCTCCTCCAGAAACGCCTTCGGGTCCATCCCCACAAATCGATCGAATGGCGCAACCGATTGCAGTCCTTCGATTCTGCCGGCAATCGCTTCGACCTTCTTTGTGATTTGCTCGAACCGGTGTTCGACCGTACCAGCCACTCGTTCGACGATGTCGCCCAAATGTTGCTCAGCGAGGCGTGCGTAGACAGGGAAGGCGTCCGTTGATCGGATCGGCAAGGAAAGACCATGATAGGAAGGCTCAACCGAAATGGACATCGCTGAGGATTTCACCGTCGGGGCTTGATCGCCAATCTCGCGCAGGTACAGAAGGAGCTCAATTTCTGATGCTGACGGAGTTCCCTTCAGTTGGAAATGGGTCGATTCGAAGGCGCTCAGGATATCCGCATTGCCGGCGAGGAATACCGTTGAAAGCTGTTCCAGTCTTGCGCCAAACATTGAAGGGGTCAGAAGCCGGACAACACGCTGGACCAGTTTCGCTTCACGTGCGATGGAAAGATGATTGGGAGCGTCGTTGGCCTCAATAAAAAACAGAGGCGCATCGAGGCTGAGGTGTCGCAGCGAGCGCCGAGTTTCTTCACCCACGATTGTGCGCGTGATCAGGAAACTTGGAGTCTGCGGTGACTCACGAAAATGCTCGGTCAGCCGCGCAACCGCATCATGTTCATCATCCGGGAGCCGTTCAAACGTCAGTCCGGGATAAACCGTTTCGTCGATCGGCAGCCGGGCTCGATGCAGCAGAACGTGCGCGGGTCGTACAGCAAGGAATGCTGCAAGCGCGTGGAAGAGCACGCGCAAGGACTCTTCGAGGCCGCCCGAAGCAAGGATAATTTCTCGTTTGCCGGAGGTCTGACCAAGATCATACGACATCGGCTCCTGCTGACTCTGAAGCCAGTCCATAAAGGCCTTGACGAGATTGTTCGGATTGTTGCGAGCAAATCCTCCGCGAGGCGTGTAAGGAACGCTTTTCTGAATCAGGTTCTTGAGGAACGTCAGCTTTGGCGCATCGTGCTCTTCCCATTCCAGGTTCTTCAAAATCTGTTCTGTCTCATCCTCATTGAGGTCTTCGCGGCCGATATCCACTCCCAGAATGACGCGGAGATAGGCCGACGTCAGGCGCTTGTCCTGGAGGGGGTTGCCGATATGGAAGTTGACGCGGTCTTCCGGTGCTGCGGTGGAAGATGCCGTTGCTTCGCTGATTTCGGAAACCCTGGCTGCCTTGAGCGGCTTGAGCCGGAACAAGGAAAGCGGATCCTTGGAGTGTGTATGCATGGGTGGCCGATGGAAGTTTGGCGGGGAACAACCTCCCGCCTAACATTCCTCTCGAGGGGTCATTTCGTCTTCGGTTTTTTCGCCTCTGCGCGATAGTTCTTAAAGGCACCGAGCAGGAGCTTTTGAAACATGCCCAGCAGCTCCGAGCCTTGAGAAATATCCTGTGGCGAAAGCGAGACGATCGTGCGAGCGTTCTTCAGCCCCTGGCTTGCCTCGGCCAGTCGGGCTGCCTGCGGTGTGAGCATCAGGAGTTCCGGATTGCTCCTGAGCATATCCAGTTCTTCTTTGTCAAACTCGAGTTTCTTTCGGTTGCGTTTGAGTTCGTCGTTTACACGAATGTCGGCGAGGACCGATTCGCGTTCGAGTTGATCCTTCTTCATGTCGTACTTTTTCAACTCAAGTTCGTTTTCCAGAAGAGCGATTTCCTCATCGGCCTTCAATTTGGCCTTGGCAGCGGCAATGCGAGCTTTCTGGTTCAGCGATTCCGTTTGCTCGAGAATGCGCGCGTGTTCCTGTTGTCTCAAGGCTTCAGAGATTTGCGGATTGATGGGCTCAAACGAAAGGATTGTCAGCGAGATCACTTCCAAGCCAAGCGAACTCTTGCTGGCGGGGATCTTTTGGCTCAGATACTCATGGATCTTTTCTGAAGATAGATTCTCGATTCCATGCTGTTCCGTATAGGCTTTCACGTAGCCCTGCAGGAGAGCTTCAAAGTCCTTTGCCGCCCGATCGACTGCGTCAGCGTTCCAGCCGCCCACGCGAACGAGCGCTCCAAGATTGTCAAGGCTCGCGGCAACGGTGACACCCAGCTTCACTCTGATATCGAGGCTGCCTTTCGCCGTTGCATCAACCGTCAATTGCAAGGAGTGTGTTGTGCGACGAATCGGCAGGCTGAAATGGCGAGGATAAAGCCGCCCTTTTCTGATCGCAAGCCCGGCCTTGTGTTCGTACAGAATGATGTAGTCCGGCTTTCGAAACCGGTATTCGAAGACAATCGCCAGGACGAGGATAACGACAACAGCGGCAACGAACTCCATGGTGCTCTCCTCAATGGGAAATGATCATCAGAACTGTGGCACTTTACCTGAATAAAGATACGGATTTTGCCCGAGTCTCGCAATGCAAACAATTGGTCCGAGAAGAAACTGCAGACGCACGGGATTCGCCTATTCCTACTTTGTCACCGCTACACCGAGGTAGTTGCCGTAGCCGACGATGATCGTGGAAAACACGAGCGTCGCAAGGCCGATGGCCAGCTTCGTTTTCGTGGAAACGCTGCTGCCTTTCCATTCCTTGAGAGCAATGCCCCAGAGCGAGCTGAAGATGATGATGCTCGCCATGTGAATCGTCCAGCTCGAGAACTTGTAGTTTCCCATCTGCGATTCGCCCATCGTATAGAAGAAGAACTGCATGTACCAAACGGTGCCAGCAAGAGCGCTGAAGAAATAGTTGTTCAGCATGGGCGCGCGATCAACCTGGGGGGCAACGGTCGCATCCCCTTCACCCTTCTGCGCCTCGTTGCGGATCAAAGAGTTGAAATACTGATAGCCAGTGCGGTTCTTGACGTTCAAGATGACGCACCAGATGAGATTCGTGGTGAAGCCTCCGAGCAAAACGACACAGAGCTTTGGCAATCCCGTCCACAGCACCGTTGTGCCATGCTTTGCCGAGAGCTCAGCAATCGGCGCGGCGGCATCGAGGCCGTAGGCGAAGCAGGCGCTCATGATTCCGGAAAACGTGGCGACGAGGATTCCCTTGGTGAAGTTAAACTCCTTGATCGTTGCCTTTTTTTGCTCCTCCGTCATCTCCTTTTCTTTGGACCTGCCTGCGAAACCAGCAATGGCGATACCGAGCAGACAGACCGCGACACCAAACAATATCACCTGACCCGATTGCGTGCCAAGCACCTTGTCTACAAAATCTCCATGAAAAATAGGTGGTATGAGCGTACCGAACGCTGCACAGTACCCCAACGCGACGCCCATGCCCAGAGACATTCCGAGATACCTCATCGTCAACCCGAAGGTCAGTCCGCCCAACCCCCACATTGTACCCCAGAAGTACGCCCACCAAATGCTGTTCGATGGAGCTTCGTGGAGCACCGCGAGCAAGTCGTTGGTATTGATGGAGGCGAGGATCCATGGAGCTATGATCCAACTGAAGAAGCCTCCGACAAGCCAGTACACTTCCCATGCCCATTTCTTGACGCCGCGATAGGGTACATAGAAACTGCCTGACGCCAGTCCGCCGAGCCAGTGAAAGAACACGCCGAGAAATGGGTTGGATACCATGAAGGCAACCTCCTTCAGCAGGAATGAGAATTGAGAGACGACAACTTTGGTGATGAAACAGGATCTGCAGATGACTTCGACTCTACAAAGCTAATGCAGTTCAAACTGAAAGGCAACAGTCCGCCCGCGGAAATCCGAGGCTAGAAGTTGTTAAGTCGATACGTGAAGGTGAGCAGAAAATAGCGGTTGAGGTTCTTGGTCTGTTGTTCTTCGATGTAGGTATCGGTGACCGTCTGGGTCACATTCTTGTTTTGGTTCAGCAAATCGAAGACCTGGAGGGAGATTTCGCCCCGGTTGTCCTGGAGAAATTTCTTGCCAAACGTGATATTCCACAAGGTATAGCTTTGATTGAAGCCGACCTGAGACCGGGTGTAGAGCTGGTTTCTGATATCCGTTCGGATGGTGAACCCCTCCCAGAACGTCCAGTTGAACCTGAAGCTGGCGGTGTGAGAGAAGTACCGGTTGTCGAGGTTCTCCTGGATGGTGTTCTTCAGCGTGTTGAAGTTCGCCGTGTAGGAGAGCGCAAAGTCAAGATCAGTGCTGATATTACTGATCACGCTCACGCCCTGGGAGAGAGTGTAGGTATTGCCTACGTTTGTCACATTGTTCACGATCGTAGGCGTTCCCGTGAACGTTGCGCCGGTGTTGAGGTTGACGTTGCTTCCGATAAAGCTGAATGGAAAACTGTACGTCAGGAGCCCGCGGAACGAGCGCTGAGTACCCATGTTGTCGGGTTTCGACAATTGTGATCCTTGCCTGAGAAGAACGCCTCCCTCCAAGACCGTGTCGCGCTGCGCCAGAAAGAGCCCGTTACCGATGTAGTCCAGCGTGATGGTCCCGGAGAAGAGAACAAAAAAGCTCTGCATGCTCTCGACATTGGTGTTGATATAGCGAGCAGTCAAGTTGTGACTGTAGTATTGCTTCAAATCCGGATTGCCGGCACTAAGGAGGAGCGGATTTGAATTGTCGATGGTATTCTCCAACTGACCGATCGCGGGAGGATTGGTCGATGTCCGATAGAGGATCTGGAGGTTGTTCGTTCTCGTGAGACCCACATGCACCGTCATCATCGGCAGCATGTCGCTGAAGGTTTTCCTCGTCGTGATTGAGGTGGGGAATGTGCGGTCTGCAGACAGCGAGGCACTTTGATATCCCACGCCCACCATCACGTCGTAGCTGGAGCCCCGGTATTGGTAGCCCAGTCCTCCTCGATGTGTAAGATATCCGCTTTCAATCTTGTTCGTGAGCGTCGGCTCCGGAATATCGTACTGCAGGCTCTCATAATCGTAGTTGAACGACCTCTTGTCCGAGGAGCTGTTCGTTGTTGAGAGGGCGTAATTCACCTGCAACAAACCGCTCCCGCCGATAGGCTCGGTGTACGCAAGATTCGTGGAAAGTGTGTACCCGTTGGTCTTCGTATCCGCTTTCTGATTGAGTGAATCGGCCTGAGTGAGGTTCCCGCTGAAGTATTGATTCCCTGATTGAAGATGGTTGTCGCTGTTTCTATCATTGAGATTCGCGTTCGCCTGAATCGATATCGTCCGCCCCGGCATATCAAATTTGTGTCGGTAGATGAGCGAGTTGGTCGAAGTGTAGCCGGTGACGTCTGCCACGTTCAAGGTTCCCGATTGGCTGAGAGGTGAATTCGCCAACAACCAGTTCACACCAGTGGAGTTGCCGGTCGAGCCATTCGATTGAAAACTCAGTCGAGGCTGCAGGATAAGTTCATTCAACGTGTCGATCACATAATCGACCCTCATGTTGAGACGATGGTTGTAGTTCCTCGCATCGCTTAAACTCGCCTGGCGATAGTACTGACTCGTATCCTGAGTGAGGAAATACTGGCGATCGGTGATCTGGTCTCGTTTGTTGTCGGTCAGATTGAAGAAGTAGTTGCCCTCGACATTAACACCGGTCCCCCACGTATCGGTGTACCGTGAGCCCAGCGCATGAGTCGTGTTGATTCCATTCTGCTGGCCGATTGAGAAATTGCTCATCTGCGCTGCCTGAGCCGCTCCGGCCGCGGCAAATCCTCTGCTAGCACCTCCTCCACCCCCACGGCCCATGCCACCCCCACCACCCCCGCCTGGCCCGCCACCCCCACGCATTCCACCACCTAACCCACCGCCGAACATCCCGCTACCTGCACCGCCGCCTGTTGCGCCAAGAAAATCCTGCATTGTGAAATTCTGTTGATTGATGTCGTTGCTCTGACCGAGGATCGTGATTCGGCGACCACCTTGAAAGATGTTCACATTACCGACAGCCTGGTACTTCCCTTCATCGCCGTATGCAGCGACAACTCTCCCAAATTGCCCCCTCCTTCTGTCCTGCCGCGTGACGATGTTGATCGTCTTTGTGGTCTGGCCATCGTTGAAGCCGGTCAGCTCGGACTGGTCGCTCAGCTTGTCATAGACCTGGATCTTGTCAATCACTTCGGCCGGCAGATTCCTGAGCGCAATCATCGGGTCATCACCGAAGAATCTCTTTCCATCAACAAGAATCTGCGCGACGTCCTCTCCTTGAGCTTTGACAGTGTTGTTTTCAACCGTCACACCGGGCAATCGTGAAACCAGATCTTCCGCCGTCGCGTCGACGTTGAGCTTGAAGGCTTTCGAGTTGAATTGGACGGTGTCGCCAACCTGAATAACCGGTGGAACAATACCAGTGACCACCACCTCCCCCAGAAGAATAGATCTTTGAGACATCATGAGAACACCAAGATCGAGCCCGCCTGGCGGCATCGTCACTTTCTTTTGCACCTCCCGGTATCCTAGGTAGGAGATCTTGAGGGAGTACGACCCTTCTGCAGCGTTCGTGAAGATGAACTTGCCGTTTTGGTTCGTTGCTTCATATCGCTTGTTCAGAGTGTCCTTCGCGCTGATCAACGAAACATTCGCCCCAACGAGTGGAGAGCGTGAGATAGCATCCACCACTGTGCCGGATAGCCGCACTTGTCGTGCGAGTGCAGGTAAACCCAGGAGCACACAGGTGAGAACTATGAAGAAGGGTTTTCGCATTCCTGAGAGGGAGATTGGATTATTCGAAGCCCACGCTTCGACATCTACTACAGCCGATTGGTTTAATCTCAGGGAGTTCATCTCGTGGCCGAGTCATTGAAGCCTGACGCACGACACCACTCATCCAGCGCAGAGGTCAGCTGATCTCGCAGGCAAGGTAAAGACGGGGACAGTATAAAAAAGTTCCAGGGGTGCACAAGGTAGCATTTGCACGACGTGGATCTCTCAGCGGCGGTCAGTGTGGATCGGATCGAATTGCCAATGTTTGTTGCGGCACGGACTCAATCTGAGGATGGGGCGATACTAGAGAATGCAATCCGCTTCTATCTCCACAAGCCATTCAGGGTTGATGAACCCGCTTACTTCGACAAAGGTGGTGCTTGGACGAATAGTCTCAAAGATCTCACCGTGCGCTTTTGCCGCTTCCTGCCATTGTCTGACATCTCTCAAGAACACGCGAGTCCGAATGGTGTCGGAGCTTCGGCCCCCGGCTGACTCGATGAGCGCGCACGACAATTCCTAAGCAATGCTTCGTTTGTCCGTAGAGATCGCCCACGCACGCAGTCGATCCATCCTTGTCGATCGGGGCTGTCGCCGACACCGCGATGATATTTCCAATTCGGACCGCTCGCGAAAATCCAATCGGCTTCTCATACGGTGAACCCGAAGAGACGTTCTTTCTTTCCATCAGTATGTTCCTTCCTCATGGTCAGAATCTGTAGGAGCTACGAGTGTAGTCCATGCAATGTGACTTATGGATTGGCGAAGAGTGAAAGCAATCCAGTTGATGAAGGTTACCTTCTTCTCGTCGTAGTCCTCAGGTGAAGGTAACCTTCTACCTGGGGGTTGCACGCTTCACCGGCTTCAGCAAAAGATCCTGGAAATCGAAGCTGAAGTCCGTCGCAGGGGACACTGCTCTCATTTTCGCCTGGTCAATGCTTCCGTCGGGATTGAGCGAGAACGTGACAAATGCATCTGCGCGCAGCTCCCGGTCTTTCCATTTTGCGATGAACGTATCGTATTGCCAGTGTTCGAGATTGCCTTCCAGCGAGGGGGTGTGATCAAAGCGCATGACAAGCTTGCCATTCTCGAAGATAATTGTGATGCCTCCATACCACTGGTCGGAGTACTTCCCCGCATAGGATGCCAAGGGCAACGAAGGACGGGATGTGCTGTCCCTCTTCGCGGCTACCTGCCTCTCCACTGCATCGAACATCGAGGCCCTGCGTGCGACGAATTTCTTGTACCCGCTCAACCAATCGGTCTTCGCACCCCCAATGTATTGGTCGAGAACGTAGTATACGATCGACTCGAACGCCTCGTCTGATTCCTGGTTCGTGAGCACAGCAACACCGAGCTTCAGCTCGGGTATCATCGCAACTTTAGAAACATAACCCGGAAGTCCGCCAGTGTGCTGAACAAGTTTGTACCCGCGGTAATCTCGTATACCAAATCCGAGCGCGTATCCGTTGAAGTTCGCCCTCAGCGCTGCGAGCTCCGCCGGCGGGTTGCCCGGCTGTATCGGGGTTACCATGCTCCACAGCTACACCGTCGTGCGAGGAGAAAACAATCTCGTGCCATCCGCGACACGCCCTGAGTCCAATTGAGTCATCAGCCACTTTGCCATATCCGTCGCACTGGCATTGATACCGCCTGCGGGATTCGTATTGTCACTGGCAAAGGGTTCGATGGGCCAAACTTTTCCCTTCACGCTGGCATGCGTGGCAGCGATGTTGCCGCCACTTGTTGCACCCGAATGACGCGGTTTGCTGTCGCTCATGCCCACCTTCGCCAGAATGCGCGAAGCGATGAAGTCTTCCCAGCTCTGCCCGCTGATGCTCTCGATGAGTTCACCAGCGATGAGATACAACACGTTATCATAAGCATAGGCGCTCCTGAAGCTCGTCGCCAGAGGAATGAACTCCAGCCGCCGCGCAATATCCTTGCGGTTGTACGTCGAAGGAGGCCACCAGAGCAAATCTCCCGCTCCAAGTCCAAGTCCGCTCCTGTGAACCAGGAGATCGCGCACCGTGATCTCGCGAGTGGCATACGGATCGGAGAGCTGAAACCAGGGAAGGTACCGGATGACCGGCGCGTCCCATTCGAGCTTCCCTTCTTCGACGAGAATGCCCAACGCCGTAGCCGTGAAGGCCTTCGTGTTCGACGCAATGCCGAACAGCGTGTGCTCGTCCACTTTGGCGGACTCACCGAGCTTGCGCACACCGTAACCTTTAGCCACGACGACCTTGCCATCCTTGACGATAGCGACCGCGATTCCAGGCACCTCAAATTCTTTCTGCACGCTTTCGACGTATGCGTCCAGGTTCTTCGGAGGTGCTTGTGCTTGGAGGCCGTTCGAGCCGATGAGAAGAAGGAAAAGGATAAGGAGGGAAAGAAACCAACGGATAACGATTGGCTTGTTCATACTTGATCCTTGCGATATTTGAATTTCGACTTGCGGAGAAGGTTGCCTTCAGCGGAGTTCGGGTTCGGAAGAGGGCAACCTCCGACTCAGATCGAAATTACTGTTTGACCGCGATTCCCTGCATTTCAAAATGCGCACCGCGCAGGAGGGGTCCCGAGCCGATGAATGCACGCGCCGGCAGGTCCTTGTTGAAATACGAACGGTACACTTCGTTGAAGACATCATACAGCGTGAGATCGGGACAATAGACCGTGACATAGACCAGGTTGTCCATCGCCATTTTGGCCTGCTCGAGCAAAGCCTTGTAGCCATCAAGTATGAGCTTGATCTCCTCCTTCAGGGCGGCCGGGATCTTGCCTGTCTTGGGATCCATGCCCAGACGTCCGGAGATATACATTGTATTGCCCACCACGACGGCCTCATTGAAAGGACGAGCCGCGGCCTGATCCCGCGGCAGGTTGATATTGGTGCGTGTGCTCTGTTGCCCCTGCGCGGAGCAGACGAGCACAAGGGAAAACACCATGAGAGAGACAGGAAGAATTCGTTTCATAGAAAACCTCCGATATGTTAGACCCATCTGTTTTCTTCTTACTCTGGATTCAAGAATGAGTGTTTACATGGGGAAGACGGAAAAGATCTTCAACACGTGGTCGTGGGGATTTCGAGAAGACCGTTTTATTGCGACAACAATTGATCAATCGAAATTGCAGAGAGATTGGGAACAACGATGTCGGCATTCGGCAATCGCTCACGCGGGCCTATCCCCAACGCTTTCATCCCCGCGCGACGCGCTGCTTCAATGCCCGTGATAGCATCTTCGACGACAATGCACTGAGCGGGTGGCACACCGACGTTCTTCGCGGCCAGAAGGAAGACCTCAGGATCCGGCTTGGAGTTCTCGATTTCATGCCCGTCAACAACGGCATCCAGCAGATGCTCGATGTTCACGTGGCCGATAATGGTCTTTGCATTGCGGCTATTGGACGCGATGGCAATCTTGATCCCCCGCTTCCTGAGTTCCTGCAGAGCGGTCAGAGCACCAGGAAGAAGTTCGTTCGGTGTCACATCTGAAAGTGACGCGACGAAGTATCTGTTTTTCCTCTCGGCGATTTCTTTCTTCTGTTCGGCAGTATAGTGACGTCCCGAAGCTCTCGTGAGAATCTCGACGCACTCCATCCTTGCCACACCGCGGAACTGATGATTGAACTCGTGGTCGAAGAAATCAAATCCCTCTTCCCCTGCAATCTTCACCCAGGAACGATAATGATACTCGTCGGTGGATACGAGGACTCCGTCCAAATCAAAGAGCACAGCTTTGATCATTGAATTCCTGTCTCCAAATAGCGCTTCACCGGTAGGCCGCTTCTGAGATAATGTACAGAGAACTCGCCGCTTTTCAAAGTGTAGCAGCCGCGGAAGGGGAACTACAAGGGGTTCGAAAGCAAGTCTGACCGCTGTCTTACATGCTCAATGATGTCCTGCAGCACACCATCTTCATTCTGTATGATATCCATGTTGGAATATCTTACTACTTCTTGCCCCATTTCTCGCAGGTGTTCATCTCTCTCGACATCGTTTCGCGTCCCAGCATCGGAGTAATGTTGTCCGCCGTCAAGTTCGACAACAAGCTTGGCTTTGACACAATAGAAATCGACGACATATGGTCCCAGCGGAACCTGGCAGCGGAACTTCACGCCGAGCTGATCTCTCCGCAGTAGCGACCAGAGCTTTCGCTCGGCATCGGTCATTTGCTTTCGAAGTACGCGCGCAATCGGGACCAGCGATTTCGAGTATTGTGGAAGGTGCTTCTTCATCTCTTCCGACCTCACCGTTGCCCCATGATACAAAAGACGAAAAGAAGAGGATACATTAACTTGCTTACAGCTTGCTACGTACTCGTCATGTCGGAAAAAAGCACAAAGAATTCCTCCCCTCGTAGGGGAGGACGAAGGTGGGGTCTGCTTTTGTTTTTGACCTCACCCGTGCCCTCTCCTACGAGGAGAGGGTTTCTAGGTCCCCGATTCATGCGCAGTCATCAGCCTGGAGCGCGTCTACGCTACTTCAGCATCGGTTGGGCACGCTTGATGAACTGAATCGGCAAACCCCACGGGTCACGCAGGACGAGGACTTGATCGCCTGTACCTGGTCTCTCTCAACTCATCCGCCAGGGTGGCTCCCGCTGCGATAAGGGCATCCCGAATCGACCGGACATCATCGACAACGAATGCGAAGTGGACGGAAAGAATATTAAGCTTCGACGGATCCAGCAGAGGATAGTTGGTGTTGTTGAATACCTCAAACATCATATTGCTGCCGGCATCGGCGAAGAAATTCGTGTACGTCGGCGGCGTGCCCTTGCGGATGACCTTCATTCCCAGATTCTCGAAATACCAGTTGGTCATGCTCTGGGGATCAGGGACATTGACGGCGAGGTGCTCAAACCGGAGCCCCGTGGGCTTCAGCATCGGTGACACGCGCTTCACAAACTGGATGGCAAGCCCCCATGGATCGCGCATCATCAGAACCTGGTCACCAATCGGCGTTGTCGTCACGTCTTCCACCAACTTCGCGCCGGCAGCGAGCAGAGAGTCGCGCATGGCTTTCACGTCATCCAGCATAAATGCCAGATGAAGCGACATGTGACTCATTGCAGCATAGTCAGGCACCGGAACACTCGGATTGTTGTACAGCTCGAGCATCATGTTGACTGCAGAATCGGCAATGAAATGCGTGTTCGCCGGCGGTGGGCTCTTCCGGATGATCTTCATTCCAAGATGTTCGGTATACCATTTCGCGACGGCGGCCGGATCTTTGACGTTAAATGCAATGTGCTCCGGCCGTGGTTGCTTCTTCCGGGAAACAATCTGGTCGTCGGATTTCTTTTGCTGTGACTTGTCCATCATAGTAGCACTTTCATTGAGATCAATGTGGTTGTTCAGGACTGTTACCTCGCTCAGCTTGTTCTCTGGGTCAATCTGTAGGCTGCACTTACTGAGATCTGCACCTGACGGCACAGTCAGAGTGACCTCAGCGTGTCTTGGTAAGAGATCGTTGGGAGCAGGAATTTCGGGGACCGAAGCCGATGCTAGCCGTCGGCCATTCTCAAGCAGTGCCACGGTCGTCGGCGGCGATGCGACCGAACCGAGTCCGTGGACCTTCAAGTGCAATACATTTCCCTGGAGCAGGACATCTTCTTTGCCGATTCCGAGGTCCGGACGTTGCCAATAGGGAGTCGATCCCGATTGGAGCTTCAGCAAGAGAATTGTGGTCTTGCGCGGGGCGAAGGTGAACTGAATGCTCTTGCTTCTTTCCAACGTGATCGCCTGCTTCGAGACAATCGTGTCGGCCTTTTCATCGCCATTCATGTCAATCCCCTGAACAATCTCCCATGTTCCCGGCTCAATGTTCCATGCTGTCATCGTCGCTTCTACGGGTTTCTGATCGAGGGCAAATGCGATAATCTTGACAGAGGAAGGTGTCGCCTCAGGAACTAGAATCGCCAAGCTCTCTTCCTTCGACGGAGCTTTGAATCTCCAGCTAATGACATGACCGGAATGAATTGCGCCGCGCACAAGCGCCACGCCGCCTAACCTCGATCGCTGTAGTTCACGGTTCGCCGCAAAGACACGGTCGCTCCAGAGCGATCCTTCGGTGTTGATGTATTCCCGCAGCGCAGACTCTTCAATTTGATCCGCATAGTAATTCTCAAGATATGATTTGTTCCCGGTCATTTGCCATGCAATGTGTCTGAAGAAATCGGACCCTGACCTCGGAGGTGTACGCCCCGCAATATTTTTTCCCCATCTCTCCCTCAAACTGAGGAGATCGAGAGCATCCGGACAAAGTACACCTAATACTCCCTGGCCAAGATCGAGCAACGGCTGAAGGTACTTGCTCTCCCCCGTCATTCTATAGACAGCCCAGAGGAGTTGAAGCCCGGCCGACGAAGTGCTGATAGTGGCTCGATCACCCATGCTGGAACCGAGCGTTCCCCCGCCACCCAAAGGCAACTCGAGACTTTCATCGGTCGAAAAGTTCACCACAAAGTCCACGACAGTATTTCTGTACACGTTCTTTCGTGCGTGAGCAAGCAGTCCATCCGCCATATCGATCGCGAGCTGACGAGCCCGGGCATTGCCGTTGAATTCTGCAAGTGTCAGCACGGGCTGGAGAAGCAGAAACTCCTGCGGCTGAAGCGACCACTCCCAGACACCTTCATCAGCGATTCTTGAACCACTGAAGTAGCTTGACCTGAAATGGCGATGGCCGGCTTTGTTCTTCAGCATCAGCCTTTCGTCCAAAGCCTTCACAGTCTCCATGATGCGCTCAAGCTGCTTAGGACTTCCGTAGTCGACCAACATCGCTTGTGTCTGAGCCTCGATTCCCTCCTCGTGCGCGTGCAAGCCGTCTGTCTGAATTGTCGAGAGACCATTTGTGAACATTCCCTGATCGTAGATAGCATCGAGCATTTTCAGGATGGCATTCCGAATCTTGTCGGGCTCCACGCCCATAAGCGCCGCCCCCGGCCAGCAGTTGGTGAGGTCATCATCATCCGAGAGTCCTCCACCGAGTTCCCCATTGCTTATCTGCCGACCATCGATCCACCAAAGAACAAATCGCTTGAAGTACCGCAGATCTTCCACCTGGCGAAACGCCCAGAGCGGAACCCCTTCAGGACATGCAGGCTGCACAAATTGAGGCTTGCCATGCGCTTTGTCGAGATCGTACCAATAGGTTTGACCGGGGTAATGTTTCGGATCCACGACGAGGAGATCCTTCAAATCGGCAACAAGACGATTGTAAAGGTTCAGCCGCGGATCGCTCACACGCTCCTCGACCCAATTCGCGTAGTTGTCGCGCACCTGTGTGAATCGATCTTGAACATGTTCGCGGTAGGCCTCTTTCCTAGGCTTGAAGATCAATCTGACTTGTGCGCCCTCTAGAACCTGCGTACCAAATTCCGGCGATGCAGATGCGATCGCCAGGTACAGGCTCTTTCCTTTCGCAAGAATCCGATCACGAATGTCCAGCCACAACGAGCGCGGCTCTCCCGGTTTCACCGAGAACGAGAAGTCGAGCATGTTGCGCATCGGCCAGTTGGGATCTTTGATCTGGATATTCAGGGGCAGAAATTTTCCATGTGTTGGCTTCACGTTCATCGCCGGCAAATCGATGGCAATGCCATCGAGGCCCCCGTTGATTTTCTCCCACGTGTAGGATGAATCGAGATTGACATTCGCGCCAGCTCCGGCATGGGAATCAAAGGGAATAAGAATGTGAACAAGCGGCAGCGGGTCCTGCACCTTCTGTTTGTGCGAAGCTTGCGGCACGTTGCTCGGCACGGCAATCATCACTGCCCGTTCATCCGGCAAATACCGCCCATCGATAAAGTTCAACAATGGCTCCACCTTATTGTCGGTCGCCGGCACCGCGCTCGTCACGCGATAGCAAAGCGTGCAGATGCCTGTCGGTTCTTTGCCAGCATCGACGTTGTAGGCGGACAGTTCCCCAATTGGAGTCTCCTGTTCCACATTGGTGAATCGGAGCATCTGACCGCGCACCGGCTCAGCCAGTCGATGAAACGTCTTCTCCTGCCCTTTCGGTCGCTGGAAAAGCACCCTTTCCTGCACCCCCTTGTCGATCTTGTCCGATGGAACCAACGAAATGCTTCCCCACGCCGCGCCGGAGATTTCCAGATGGTTCCACATTTCATCCGGCATGAGGAACGTCACCGACTTGCCTGAAAGCGAATAGCAGTCCCAGTCCGGCAACTGGAAATAGTCATTCCTGCCCGGCAAGCTCGAGCGATTGTAGACACCGGGCCACGTCGTTTCGCGAATTCCATCCGTTCCTTTCCACCACCAGCGTTTCAGGTCATACGCTTCGTGGATTTCAACTTTCCTCACACGCGTGAAGCGATTGTCGAGATACGGCGGAACATCGCCTTCGCGATTCCATCCATAGCGCAAGCGCCACTCTGCCTGCCACAGGGGATCCTCGAAAGAACGCTCCAGCCGAGGAATCTCACCTGCCGATTCACCTCTCGCCAATCGGGAGATGTTCTCGCTGGAAAGCATACGATCATAGATACGAATCTCATCGATGTCTCCACCCCGCACAAAATTGTAGGCGCTCTGCACCTGCGCCGGGCTGATAACACGCGAGTGTGGTCCGAACTGATCAAGACCGGCATAGAGGACAGCGACACTATCCTTCTGGGCGGCCAGTTTTCCATTGACGTAGAGGCGGATTCCGGTCGTTTCATCCCACGCCAAAGCCAGATGAATCCACTCGTCAGGCTTTGAGAAAGGCGACAAAGTGTAGGACACGCGCACTCGAGCAAGGTTCACATCGGTGACAAATGCATCGAAACCGTGTCCATTGTAGTCGATCCGGAGCCAGACCATGTCCCAGCTGGAGTGATCTGCAAAACCCACTCGGAAGATCGGGAACTCAGTTTTTCCAACCGGCTCCCGTGATCTCCAGAAGAAGCTCAGCGTCCCCCGCTCCGCATAGATGTTTCCCGGTGCCCAGTAGGTCAAGAGCTGATTGTGAGCACATTCGAAGCCGGGTCCCTTTGCTCCGTTAGGGATGATCTTCACATTGTGCAGAAAGTTCGGTTCGGGCTTCCCTTCAGCCGAATAGTCAGCTCTGAAGCCCTGGTTTCCGGAGAGATAGAACAAAAGACCCGGTTCTGGCTGTTGAGGTGCGCTTGAAGTGCACGACCATGTGCTAACGAGGAGGACCAGAAGAATGATCGAGACATCGCAGCACTTTTTCAGAAGACAAGCATGTCGGAACATTAGTTTTCCCATTTCGAAACAAGAATGAGAGAGTCCCTGGCTGAAGGTCGCCTTCAGCAGATCTGAAACAAGAGAGAAGGTGGCCTTCCTTACTACCGATAGGTCTTGTCGTCTATGCGGCTGAGATCGATACCATCCTTGAACACCCCAACTGTCACAATAGCGAAGGTGAAGACTGTTGTTCCAGATTCGAGATGGCCACCGAATGCATTGTCAGGGTTCGTCATTGTCAAGTGCGCATGGATACGTCCATCGATGACATACCCGTTCATGCTCACAATATCTGCGGGGGCATTCGGATCCTTGACGTAGATGTTTTTCGAGGGGAACGTGGAGTTGCTCACCCCATGCACGTGATAGCCTGTGACCGATCCGGCTCCAGCCAGGATGACGGCGTTTCGAATTTTGTGTTGCTTCACCATGCTTTCCAGGCCGGCCAGGAGATCAGCCTGATATTTGAACCGGAGCACAAGGATGCGATCGAATTGACCCTCGATCGCGTACACGTCGGGGACCGCCGGACTGTTTGGCTTCGCATCGTCAGCCGGCGTTGTCGGCTTGGTGACTTCCGTGCGCGTTTGCTGTGCAATGGCCATGTTCGCCATCGCTAGGAACGCGAGAACGTATGAGAGTTTTCCCATAGGGATATTCCTTCTTTCTTCTTCTCCGAAACCGTCCGCGCGCAATCACTGTTTCATAAAACCTGATGGCGCCAGACAGCTTGGGGTGACTCTGATCTTATAGATTGCTCCTTTGAACCAACACACCTTGTTCATTCGCACACCGATCGACGTCGTTCCATCCTTGAACGGAGTAAAATGCACCCTCCCCTCCAATTCATGGACACCATTCACGAATGTATCCATCTTGCCGTCGTCCACAACGAAGGCTATGTGATACCACTTCCCAGTCGGGTGAGTCCTGCTCTTGTCGATCAACGTGTGCGAAGAATCGCCCGACTTGATGAACGCGTCGAGATACCACTCATCATCGTCCGTCAACCGCGTTTCAATCAACATGCGATCACCACTTGCCTCTCCCATATGGAGGAACCGCTGTTCCGGTAATCCCCGAGGATCAGGTCGGAAAATAACTTCCACGGTGAACCGATGCAGATGTTGGAGTGGATTTGCTCCCAAAAAGAGCGCATCACCGTTGCCGTCAAACTGAACAGCCTTCCCATATGGACAGTCAACCGCTTGAGGGCTGCCCACTTTCGTCACTCCTTCCGCACCGGACTTGTTCAACAAGCAAAGCTCCCACTGTACAGCGCGTTGTCGTTGCACCATGACTGTATCCTTCATCGATGAATACGATACCGCAGAGAGAGCAGCCTCGACAAAGATCGCAGCCACCAACAATCTGAAGTTCGTTTTCATCGGTATCTCCTTAGAGGTTAATGGTTCAAGCACATCCCGGCATGCCTCTTCCGACTGCTACTGAGCTGCGAATGCTTCGACAGCGGCTTTCGCCACGATCCCATCCTGCTGCCGGGTCCCGCCGCTGACTCCGATGGCACCGATGTATTGCCCGTCGACCACGAGCGGCAATCCGCCTTCAATGGGAATCACACCCGGCACGCCGAGAATATCGGTCTTGCCTTGAGCCACCAAATCCTCGTATACCTTCGTCGGCCGTTTGAAGAAAATCGCCGCCTTCGCCTTCTGAATCGCCACTTCGATACTGCCGATCTGAGTGTTGTCCATTCTCTCCAGATACAACAGGTTTCCCCCGTCATCAACGATTGTGATGACCACAGCCCACTTGTTCCTGAGCGCTTCCGCCTCAGCGACCGCAGCGATCTTCTTAGCAGCTTCGAGCGTCAGCGCTTTCTTCGTGCCAAGCTGCGCTTGTGCTGCATACGGGAGTAGAAACGTTAGTGCCAACACTGCCACCATGACGAAGAGCGATTTTTTCATAGAACCTCCGCTGGAGATTGTTCCGATTGTATGCTGCCGATCAGTATCGCGCAACACTTGCCTTCCTTCCCCTCTCAGGGGAAGGCTAGGAAGAGGTCCACCCCCATGTTTGACCTCACCCGTACCCTCTCCTAATGAGGAGAGGGATCCTTGGATATTCTTCCTCGCAAGCCGGTCGCCCCGCGCCATCTCTGCGAACCCGTACGGAGAATTCCTCCCCTAAAGGGGAGGACGAAGGTGGGGTCTGTTTCAACACAGGCCATCATTCTAGACCTCACCCGTACCCTCTCCTATGAGGAGAGGGTCGCTCAGCTCTTTGACGCTGTAACATTTCCATTCTCAGGCTCACTCATTGCCTCCCCCTCTGAGGGGACTACAGGGCGTCAGAAGACGAGCCTGACCGCAGCTTCACATGCTCAATAATGTCCTGTACCACGCCATCTTCGTTCTGAAGTATTTCCAAGTTCGAGTATCTCACCACTTCTTGGCCAATTGCTCTCAGATACTCGTCTCTCTCAACATCATTCTGCCTCCCCTCCATCGAGCAATGTTGGCTTCCATCAAGTTCAATGACAAGCCTAGCCTTGACGCAATAGAAATCGACGACGTAAGGTCCCAGAGGAACTTAGCGACGGAACTTCACGCCGAGCTGACTCCTTCTCAGCAATGACCACAACTTTCGCTCGGCATCGGTCATCCGCTTTCGAAGTACTCGTGCAATGGGTACTAACGACTTTGAGCATTCTGGAAGATGCTTCTTCATTGCAGATGGCCTCACCCACACCCTTTCATTGCTCCCGCCCGCGTTTATTGCGTCTCCGTGAAGGAAACCTTTAGCCAACACCGACTTGATAGAATCTAAAGAGCAGGAACTTCAGAAACAAAAAGAAAAGCCGAGGAACTGTCGGCCGTAACTTTACGACTTGCGACTGACGCTTGTGCTTGTTATCATACGCTTACGCACCGTCAACGCTGTGTTGAGTCAGATCGTTATCCCAACCGCAGGCACCTCGCATACTGTCCAACCACACGGAGGCCACTCTCATGAAGAAACCACTTACTTCTTCGATCCTTTTAATCCTCGGTCTTCTGCTTTCCTCTTCAATAGCTTTTGCTCAGAAGATCACCCTCTCAAAAGAAGGCAGGACCTGCGTTGATTGTCATAAGGAACTGTCGCCTTCGTTTGTCAAGGAATGGGAAATCAGCAGTCATGCCAAGAAAGGCGTGAACTGCTATTCCTGCCATAGAGCAGAGAAAACTGACCCCGATGCGATGGAGCACAACGGATTGACCATCGCGATCCTTGTCACGCCGAAAGATTGCGCACGATGTCACCCGAAGGAAGTCCAGGAGATGACAAACAGCCATCATGCCAAAGCGGGAGACATACTGAACTCGCTCGACAACTACCTGGGCGAGGTCGTGGGCGGACCAGAAGCGGTGGCAGTCGGTTGCCTTCAATGCCACGGCGCTAAAGTAAAAGTCCTGCCGGACGGCAAGCTCGACGTCAATTCCTGGCCGAACACCGGCATCGGCAGGATTAATCCGGATGGATCGAAGGGTTCCTGTTCGGCCTGTCATACACGGCACAGATTTTCCAAAGCTCAGGCCCGCGAACCGCAGACGTGCGGAAAATGCCACCTCGGTCCGGATCACCCACAGATTGAAGTGTATCAGGAATCAAAACACGGAATACTGTATGAAGCCAACAAGGCGAAGCTCACCATGGAGAAGGACAAATGGGTGGTCGGCAAAGACTATAGTGCCGCGCCGACATGCGCAACATGCCACATGAGCGCGACACCCAACCAACCCGTCACTCATGATGTCGGGACGAGAATCAGCTGGACGCTGCGTCCCCCGATCTCGAAGAAACAGGAGAATGCCGACAAGAGACGTGATGACATGAAGGATGTCTGCAGCAGTTGTCATTCCGCGCTGTTCGTCGATGGGTTCTATCAACAATTCGACAATCTGGTCAACTTTTATGACGAGAAATTCGCGAAGCCGGCTACGGGAATCAGACAAGACCTGATGGATGCCGGAAAACTGACGAAGGCGGATTTCGATGACAAGCTGGATTGGATTTACTATGAACTATGGCATCACGAAGGAAGGCGTGCCCGCCACGGCGCCGCAATGTCAGGACCGGATTATGCCTGGTGACATGGAATCTATGAGGTGTCTAAGAAATTCTACAGCGAGTTTCTGCCGGAGGTCAAACAAGTGGCAGGGCCCGAGTTGTACGACAAGCTCGTCAAGAAGTACCTCGAGCCGGACGTGCGGCACGAATGGTACTTCAAAGGCATGAGTAAGGAGCAACTCGAGAAAATCAGGAAATTCTACGAGGAGAGGTACGGGAAATAGAGACAGATGTGTTACGAAGGTGAAACCCCGGCATGACCAGGGTTTCTTTTTTTGCTTCCTTCACCGCCGCCTTTGCTGGGGGCGTCACTACGTGACTCGCGGAACCTTTAGTCGGCCTGATTTATCACGGTTGCCGGAACGTACTAGCACTGGGCCTCATCAGCACCTCAGCCCCCACCTAGTTAACCGGAACACGGATTCTCTAAGCTAGCTTGCGGCGAGGAAGCTTTCCACTGTACTACTCACCCCCTTTTTCTCTCGCTTGTCCCTACCTTCCTCTTTCAATATAGGTTATCCTGGGCGAAGAAGGTTGGCGAACGCTTTTCATAATTCGATGCCACGATCACAACAAACATAGACAAGGTGTCTATGTTGATGTCTATGTTTTTCTCGGCGGTCCACTAAGATTTTGAACATAGACAATATGTCTATCTTGATGTCTATGCCAGTCATCAACCTTTGTATCTGTACCTCAACTTTGGAGACTTTGGATTCTCGCCATTGTCGGTCAACAAACGAAGCTTGTGCATCTTATTCAAATGCCTGGTCGCCGTCCTTTGGCTACACCCGAAATGATCAGCGTACTGCTTAGTAGAAACTTCATCTCTCGACTTGACCCATTCAAAGCCTTTAATTTCTTCCCGCGATAACTTAGAAACAGCTTTGTGATGCGATACCTTTGCAACTACTTGCAGAGTTCTGGGAAACGTTAAGCTGAGAAATGGCTCCCTCAAAGTGTACTCGGGCAATGGTAACCCATACTTCTGAGTCATCTCTTTGAATGTTCTCATTCCAAATCCGGTTTCTTCCATGTAACCCATGAGATTAAAAACATACGTAAGAATAGGGTTCCGACTTATTGATGGAGCCTTGAATGTGTTCAACTGTTCAAGCGAAATCGATGGCAATGGCGCTCCAGGGCTCTTCACCACGATTTTGTCACTGTTGATTTCAAGAGAAGACTTTGCTCCCTCAATTGAGTAGTCTCTGTGCACCAACGCGTTGATGACCGCTTCGCGCAAAACTGCAACGGGAAAATCTGGAACGTCCTCGCGCTTGAATTTAGAAGTGTCTTTAGAGAGCGGCAGGGATTTCTTAAGCCATTCTTGAAGAAGATCGGGTACCAAGACTAAAGGCTGATCAAAATCCTTCGGTTCGATTTTGTCAGAACCATAATCAACATGAGCCTTCAGCACAGCTTGTTTGAACCGAACCCGTGGATCTTTGCCAAACAGAAGATAGCCCGCAACAGTAGGTCGATATGTGTTTGACTTTTCATCCAGCTCCATTGCGCCAAGGTTTACCAAGTATTCCTGGAAATCCTCTCTGTCGATTTGGAAGCGGAGGCTCGCTTCTTTGATGAACTTCCTCAGTGCGTCCTTGGAAAACTGAGCAAAGTCGGACTTAGGAATCACTTGCCTCAGAGCAGCGACACCTCTTTTGTGTTTTACCTCATCTGCCCTGTGCTGGGCTTGTTTCAGATATGGCATATTCTCTTTCTCGATAATCTTCTGATATTCACGGTCAAACATTAGGACCTTCACGCCGTGATCTTCCATGTGTTCAATGCCCTCACCTGCAACGGTCGGGTCTCGATCCTGAATTCCCACATACACGGTTTTGATTCGAGCGTTTGTAACTCTTCTGCAACAGCCCCTCTTCGGTGGATTTCTCATCACGCACGGTTCTAGCGTGGTGAAGAGAACAGCATCATCGAGTCTCTTGTTGTGGAGTTTCCGCTCCAGGAGTGTGTACTCAGCATGATCACCCTCTCTCAGCTCGCCTCTGTAAGCAGTCTCATACGATCCATCAGGGTGCACCAATACTGCACCGACCTTTGGGCTGATTTTGCCATCGTCTCTTTGCTCCACCACGGATTTCCGCATCTGGTCTATAGCAATCTCCATGAAGCGTTTTGGGTCAAACGAATTGGGCTTTGCCATGGCGATGCTGTTGCACCTTTTTCAGTGAAATCTCAATGGATTGATCTTGGTACGCACTCCGCGTAACGCAACGCGCGTGATCTCATCATCATCGTCATCGTCGTGCTCATCACCATCGCGGTTGTAATTGCTGCGATCGCACTGTCGTTCCTTCTGCTTTCTCTTCTCCTCGCTCTTCTAATGGATAGCCCCGACAATCGCTATCTTCTCCTCCGTCTCCCCCGTACAGTCTGTACACCAGTTGATTGGTCTCTTGCTCGAGTCGCAGCATGCGCTTCAATTTCCCAGGCAGTCCCGTCTGGTGCCGCCATCGCAGGGCCCCATTTGGCAATGGTTGAGAATACGACATTGTTGTCACGTTGTCAATGGCGCTACCAAGTGGACCCGGAGTCGGCAGAGACATCGTGAGCCGTATCGATTGAATCGTCCTATAGCACGTTTTTGGAGTCCGGCGGTGTTGCAGTAACTCCACGCTTTCGCACGGCGCGGCGATGTCAGGCCCGGATTATACCTTGTGGCATGGAATCTATGAGGTGTCAAAGAAATTCTACAGCGAGTTTCTGCCCGAGGTCAAACAGGTCGCAGGGCCCGAATTGTACGACAAGATCGTCAAGAAATACCTCGAGCCGGACGTGCGGCACGAATGGTACTTCAAAGGAATGAGCAGGGAACAGCTGGAGAAGATTCGGAAGTTCTATGAGGAGAGGTACGGAAAGTAGGAGTTATTCCTGATCTTAGCCCGCGAGCGTCGGTTTGCGCCTTGTTATGCGATGTGCCGCCACAATGAACCTGCTCATCATCTGAGTAGAAGTTCTCTTGCTTCCTGAAAAACCGTATCAAGCCCGATGCGGTTCTTCTCGATTAGAGCATCATTCCAAGTTTCAGGTTCAAGCCAATAGCTACCTTTCAGGGAACATCTTGCGGCTAAGTCACGATCGATCTGTCTCAAGGGAACTGCTGCATTGTGCCACAATAGTGCAATTGAATGTTCTCTCTTGTGGCTTCGCTTTTTTCGCCGTCTAAGGTCAGATACGTATGAACGGGTTTCGCAGAGCGCAGTATAGAGTGCAAACAATGCTCGGTCAGTTTCCTCATTTCTCTTCCTCTTGCCTTCCCGTATTAATCCCAGGACAGATAGCGTCTTGTCAAAAATTCCGAGAATGGTAGATGCATCAGGCATGGGTATTTTCCTCCATTATTAGAGCGGCATATCGCATAACTCGCGGAAAGATGCACTAATGCGTGCTTGAACACCATCGCGAGCTTAACTTGCTGCGCCAACTGCTCATCCGCAATACCTAAGACGCGGTATTCTTTGTTTTGCGTCAGAAATGTAGAGATCACTCTGAACCCCAATTACACTGCCGCTTTCCATGGTCCTTCATTCATCACAGCAAGCGGGCAAACCGCGTGAGCAAACCGGATCCAAGTCTTGCGAGTATGGGAGGTCGTGGTGCGGCGTGTCATGCCGGGTCAGCTTGCGATCATCATATTCTACCACCTTCAAAAACGCATTCGCGGCCCTCCGGATTCAGCCGTGCATTGGCAAGGCTGGTATCTCGGATTGATGTCACTAATACCTGGATGGACCGCGAATCGTAGGGGGGGCATATACAGGCCCATGACCATCCACCCCTCTAAGACCTGCACCACCTCCGCCGCTCGGTGGAGTTCTTTTTTGCACTGGCAGATCATAGTTCGGCAGTGCGCGACTGCATTCAACTGTGATAGAAGGTTTGTCGGGCAAATCGCTAACACGACCACGGAATGAGCCAACCTGCGTGTCTATGTCAGCCAGCTCCTTCCTAAGTAATTCGAGCAACTGATCGAACTCGTTGTCTTTGAACGTGCAGATCTTGAGCCAAACACTCCGCAGACGCGGAAGCGTCTCTGAGAATCGTCCGTGAAGCTGCGACGCAATCTCGATGGTCTTCTCCGGATCCCAAACAGCAAGTGCAATCGCCACAAGTGGGACAACCGCTGCAATCCAGGTGGCAACTTCATTAGACAGTGCGGTCACCTTGGCCATGAAGGGAGCGCAGGCTGCTGCCGCCACGATGAACTTGAAGACACGGAGGCGCGTCCTGAGCTTTCTCGCAATCTGTGTCGAGTAGCAAGCCTTCAATTCGCAATCAAGTAATTGTTTCTTGACCTCTTCTGCGAACTGCATTCGTCTGTCATAAATGGACTCGCTCATGGCTCACCTCATCATATGTTACTGGTTGGGCGGCTCAACCAACCGTCACCAGGCCGTCGCTTCCTGCTTGTTTCGATGCATAGGCATAGAGCAGACCAATGTTCCCACAACTCGCCCGGAAACCCATCATTGCGTCTTGGTGCAAATTGGCTACACAAAAGCTATCCCGCCAGCTGCTCATCCGCAATACCTAAAACGCGGTATTTTTTGTTTTGCGCCCGAAGCCGGGAAAAACGCTGTAAGCCCTGAATCCTCCTGCGGTTACCCACTATTTCACTGCTTCACGCGAGACGCGCAAAACGCTTGTTCGAATTGGGGAAGTCCACTCCCAACGCGAACCATGTGAACAAACCAAACACTGCTCCGGCCAACAGTGACTCCCATGTGAATTGAGGGGCTGGAGTCACCTCGGTTCTCGGCAGGGTCGTGATTGCGGCACCCACAAGCACGCTCACAATCGCGATCCACTGATAGAGGCGCAACCCGCCAACGATCGGGGTCTGCGGTTCTCCCCGGTACGCTTCCTCGACAAACCTTCCCAGGCCAGTGAGGATGAGATACATGCCAATAATCATCCCAAACGGAGCTTGAACAAACCAAAGACGTGTGACGATAAGCGCGATGACAACATTCCAGAGGATCGAATAGACCGGAGTCGGATGAATTGGCACGCCGGTGAGATTCGCGAGCCTGCAAACACGGGAGCGTGGATGTGAATAACGAATCCCTATCGAGGCAGACGATTCCCGGCCATGGCAGCAACCCTGGATCAGACAGCGCAGCCTGCCAAACGACTGAATCCACGGTCCCGCAACTGCGAACGCAGCAAGCATCATCAAGATGCTGGTCCCGAGAGCCTTGGCAATGAAAGCGCCGATGACGACGCCAACAACGCCCCCATAGTAGCCATACGGACGAAGGAGCCTTGGCGAACCTTCGATGAACTGAGCCCACAGCGCCGATATGATCAGCGAGGAAAACGCGACGATCAGGATCGAGGCAACATGCTCGCGATCCTGTGAGTATCCCGACGATGCTCACTCCAATGAACGTACCGATGCCTGCGAAGATGCCATGGTTGATCACGCGAACCCGACCGAACTGCCACTCCCGCCACGAATTGGCGAAACGTTCAGAGGATGAACGGATGAGCTCCCACACCTTTCCGATCCGAATCACCAAAAGGAAAACAACGAACGCGCTCAGCACATCAGCCAGTGCGTGCATGCCCGTGGTCACGCAACTTATCGAGATCAGCACTGCCCACCCCCACCAGACGATTCTCAGCGAAGGCATTCGTCCAACATAGACACGAGCGGCAAGCAACGCCCAGACGACGTGAAATGACGGAAAGGCTGCAGCTGCAGTATCTTTCGATCGTTCGAACATCAAGAGAGAGCCGAGAACACTCTGCGGCTCAAACGGGCGAGGCGACGACACAATCGGGACCACCAGGAACAACAAAATGATGGCGGCAGTCGAAATCAGACCCGAGACGGAAAATTGATACAGATCGCGCCTGGATCGTGCAAGAAGAGGAGCGACGAGGACAAAAACATACGTGCTGGCATAAATGATCTCAGTCCATTCATACACCGGCAGATTCACTTCAAAAGGAAGGTAGACGCCGACGGCATCGGGAGGGGCACCGAGAACAACCACCGCCTCGTAGAGAATCAACCATGGGAGCAAGACGAGCAGATACACCGAAAGCCTGTCCCAATGATTCGGAGCCGCGCCTTCGTTCGCGGGGATGGAGATCAAAGGCTTCAGTCGTGTCGCGCCGAAGCGCTTCGCGAGATCTTGCTTCTCAAAGCCTTGAACGAAAGCAACGCACCCGCACATTACGATCGGCGACACCAGCCACAGACCGCTTACAGAGTGTGTGGCAACGGCCGCGCCGATACAGAAGATTGAGAAGCCGACGTAAATCGGATGTGAGATATGTCGATAGATTCCTTTTGCGACAAACTGTGTGGGAGGATAGGGACTCATGGGCAGCCCGTCTCCATACCTGGAGAGGTCAGCCGTGCCTGCAGCCATCAAGATCGCGCCGCACAACGCCGCAACCAGCCCGATTTCGAACGACCCGATAGCCGGGAGAGAGACGTTGGGTCCGCTCAAGATCGCCCATGCTATCAGGAAAGCAGGCAAGAGGACAACAAACAGAAGCCCATAGAGGATCTTACCGATGCTCGTGGAAACTGTCGGCATATGCTCACTCCCGTTTTCGTGAACCGCTGTTTATGAAGAACGGAACAATTGCATCCGTTCGATCTGGCGATGCGTTTGCATTCCGAGGGTTCAAGGCCATCTGACGACCTCGTGGATTGCCCACCCAGTACCGAGTACCGATTGGGCATCCCTCAAAACTCCACGGCTCCTCCACTTGCACTCGTGGGTGTCGAGCATTCTCGCCGGCAACAGCTTGTTGACCCCCGGTATGACCGACAACGCGGTGGAAACAAGGGCACCTTCGCGCAGGACTCGAGTTTCTTCCAATGAAAGTGTAACCGACTCCCCCTCGAGAAATATTCCGCGATCTGTGACGAAAGCACCCTTGCAAAGCAGGCCATTGCGGAAGACAAGCGTTTCTGGTTGAGGACCTCGGAAGTCCATCCAGACAATCGCTTCCTGCTCAGAAAGAAATCTCCCCCATCGAAGTTCCTGCAGAGGTAGCTGCCAGGACTTGGCAGACATTTCGAGGAATTCGACATAGCCGAAGCCGCGAAATTCTCCTATGCCTTCAACGGATATGCTCGCCAACGAACGAGGTTGATGGCAAGACCACTCGATCGGCGTTTTTGACGCCTCAAAAAGCCTGCGATAGATCGGTTGAGACTGCGCTTCCCATCTTCCTTCGAGCTTCAAAGGAGGACAGGACCAGCGTATGGATTTTCCGGACATATTCGGCGGCGGACATTTTTTCAGAGTCGCTTTGGCGTGGATCTTTCCGCCTGACGACCTGATGAGCATACTGGAGTATTCCAGAGACAACGCTCTCCACCGTAGGGATCCAGAATACACTACAATAGCATCCCCATTCTCCGCGACACAGTCGAGATACCATTTGGAAAGAGAGAAATGAGACGCTGAACCCATGGGCTTGCACAGTGCTTGCGGAAGGAAACCGCCTGAATTGGCTCCACCAAGCTACAGAAGTTGGGAATGGAAGGCAAGAGCTCAGAAATGCGTAGGGGGAATATCTCCATTCAACATCTCAAATCACAGCAGTTTGCTGTGAAAAAAAAGAATCCTCGCCAGACTACTGACGAGGATTCTTCCTTGCGCATTTGGGCTGACCCGAACCAGGCCTGCGACCACCGGCCGGGCAGCCACGTTCTGTCAGAGCATCAGAATCGAATTCCCCCAAATACCTGAATCATGTTCATACTCTGCTCGCCCGTTTGAGTCGTCGTGTTTCCCCCGACTGTCGTTGTCATTTCGAATTTTGGCTTGGTGATGATATAGCTTGCGCCTACGATGAAGGTGTTCCCTATGTCGATGCCGGCCGAGGCGCCATACGCGAACGCCTTGCCGGACTGTGCATCGATTTTTTCGGTGATGCCGGGCCCGCTTACCGTTACTTCAGGCGACTTGGCGAACATATATCCAGCTTGAGCATCAATGAAAATGCCAAGAGGCGACGCTGAATAAAGCCGGATACCTGCCATCGGAAGGATACCCGTGTATGAGCCGACACTCATCGATACACCGGGCAGATTTCCTATCCGACTCATGATCTGGGAATCATCATATTTGTGCTGCAAATACCTCCCGTCCACAACAACAGCGATGCCGGGAATCAGCGAGAACATGTATTCTGCACCTCCAAACCATCCCTTCTTAGCGTAGCCCGCATCGTCTCCTTCGGTCTTGCCGAACGCACCAGCCGGCAACCCGATTCCACCGAAGAGCATGAGACCACCATGCGACCCGCCTAACTGAGCAGAAAGAGGCATCGTCATGCCAACCAGGAGAATCAACACGAGAATTGGCAAGTATCTGAATCGCAACATAGTAGTTCCCTTCCATTGATTGTTCAACAAAAAGGACCTGCACCCTCGCCGGTCGTGACGGCGAGAGCGAAGTCTTGAGATTTGATGCTCTGTTTTCTTGCAAGGCTATCGAAATTCGCGACGTGAATCAGTGCGGCGAATCACACAATTGAGATATTTATCGAAACCGGGCAAGCCGATAAAGCAGGAGTAGTCCCTGCTCAAAGGGAGTGCTCTGGCTTACCCCGTAGCCAGAAACCCAGCTAGGATTGATCGATTTTCAGCGACATCATGGCGAGAGAACCATAGATGGTCTTGTCGTTGAAGAACGATACGCACTCGTGCTCCTCCTACAGAAACCGCCCATCACATCACGATGGGCGGCCGGAAACAAACCTCCGAGGGCAAAATCCAAACATGCGCTACTTCAGCGGCTTGCGCGGTATGCGCTGGTCGCTCATCGCGGCATCGTAAATGAAGGATGCCATGATGACTGAATTCTTCTTCATGTCATCCGGCACGAGCGTGTCATAGACATCCATATTCGTATGCCCACCCATCCAGACCCCGTCTTGGAGAAACTGAAACGCCGGCAACCCTGCATTGTCGAATGGAACATGGTCCGTGCTCCCGACACTCTGGATGGCGAGCGTCGTCATGCCCATGTCGCGGAAGGGCTCCATCCAGGCGGCGAACGTCCGTCGCACGCGCTCGTTGTTTTGGAGATTGACCCCGCGATACGCACCAGCGCCATAGTCTTGATTGAAATACACCGAGAACTTTTCGTACTCCGGTTTTGTCCCTTTCTGCGGATCCCCAAAGTGGGCAAGAACATACTGAGTCGATCCGTGAAGGCCTTGTTCTTCGCCGCTCCAGAGCGCTATGCGGATCGTGCGTCGCGGCTGAACGCCAATTGCCTTGAGAATGCGGACTGCCTCCAGCGCGACCGCACATCCGGCAGCATCGTCGCCAGCACCCGGCTCTCGTGCCAACAATCGAGATGAGCGCCTAGCATGACGATCTCGTTCTTCAGGTCTGTCCCAGGAATCTCACCGATTACGTTGCAGGCCTTTTCGACTGACTCCCCGATCCGATTCCGAACCTCAATCTCGATCTTTACTGGGATGTCTCGCTTCAGGATCCGGTACATTCGATTGTAGTGTTCAGGCGTTACGGCAACGATTGGCAGCGAGGCCAGGTCTTTTTCCCTGGACCACTTGTCACCGTTCGATCCGGGCCTGCTGAATCCGCGGACGTAGCCGAACGACCCACCATCGCATTGAAGCACGACAGCGACGCCTTCGGATTTCAGGAACTCGATTCTCTCTTCTGGTTTCAGCACATCGGAATTGGGAATAGATGGAGGCGCTACGCGCGGCCCCGGCGGAATCACGGCTTCCGCAAGATTCTTCAACTCCTCATCCGTGCGTCGTGAAATTCCTCGCGGCAAGTTGGTTACGTCGATGACCGCTGGGGGTGAGACCAGGACGGCAGCGTTCTTCAGCTTTCCCCGATACTTCTCGCAATCTGCTTTCGTTTGAATGTCGACAATCATCGCCGAGCAGGTCACCTTCCCCGGCGTTCCGGGAGTATAGGCCAGAGGGAATCCCATCATAGGAACATATGTCGGCTCGATCATATGAAGCGAAAAATACTCATTGTCCCACGCGTTGCCGTAATCCATAAACGGCTCGATCACGACATTCACCAAACCGATCGACCCCATTTTGTCCTTCGACCAGGTCTGAGCCTTTTTGATATGCTCCGAGAGCGACAGCCTCGAACTAAGAACATCTGTCAAATATCCCACGATGTCCATCACCTGTGAGCGCTGAAGCCCTTCCTCCCGTATCTTGGCGACAACATCCCAGTCCACTTTCGGCTGATCCTTTTGGGAAAACAATACAGATGGCAATAGAAAGAGAACTGTCACAACGGCATGGCGAAGAATCTTCATGGTGGACCTCTTAATGTTATGAGTGCTGTTTATCGCTGCACAATCATCTTGATGAACGTTACGCCTCTTCGACCACCTTCCATCCCAATGTGTCGGCCAGGGCATAGACCGAATCCTTGAGGTCGCCGTAGACCGTAACCCGGTGCCAACCCCACTGATCCCACGCTCTGAAGAGCTTCTCAAAGTCTCCAACAGGTTCCGCGCAGAGTTTCGTTCGGCAGGCGCGATCGTCCGGATCATTCCCTATCGACTTGGCGCGGTGAAAGAGAATTTCCTTGCGGCTTTGATCGAATTCGAGGGTCGTTGTCATATAACCTGCCGGCAGGAGCGAACGCACCGATGCCCCCTGGCGGTCTTCGGAATGCGTGAGGATTTCGTACGGGTTCTCAACGCCCTGCGGCCCAAAGGGCCGATTCGATGCCACACAGTGGGCGTAGATGATTCTACGCTTCGCCGTGTCCATGACCGGGTCAGAAATGTAACCAGGTCGGCCCCGCGTCAAGGTTGTTACTGCAACCATGGTGGCGGCGGAGCGCACGTCACATTCACAGCCACCCACTAAGCCCTCATTGAGCAGTTGGTGGAAACCAAGGCAAGGATAAGCATGGATGTATCCGCCGTAGAAGCCACCCAGGCAGTTGATGGAGATGGCGTTGGCGCCATGTTTTTTCATAACGGCTTTCTGGGCCAGATACATCGCTGCTGAGGTTTCAAGCGTTTCGCGCGACACACCCTCGACGAGCGCGGCGTTCTTTTGCCATCGGTCGGCAACTGCACGGGCTTCGTCCTTATCTGCGTTCTGCCAGGCATGATCGACTTCGGCAAAGGGGACGTGCACAACCTTGATGCCCATGATCTCGCCCGCAGGCCCGGATTCCTGGCCGCGTACGGCAAGGATCTTCGATTCTTTCAAACGGCGAAGGCATTCGTCGCTTGAGAGGCACTCGAGGTCATCCGACTTGCAGGCGAGGCTGCCAGGCTTGGGCGTGTGTGCCGTGCGTACGGTTACAGTTGCCGCCACGAAGTCGGATACCAAGCCTCCTTTTTTTGTGACATCAAAACACTTCACTGCCTCGACCACGTCGTTGATTTCTGATGAGCCAACCATCCCTATGTTGGGTGCCTTACTCCGCAGGAAAGCTGCGCCGTAGACCAGAAACCCACCGCTGCCGGCGAATTGGTAGTCGGCGTAAAGCACCGGCTTGCCCGAGGTCGCGATCGTCTGCACAACCTGATTCCAGCAATTCATTTGATAGACGAGGTAACCGTCGATGTCTTGCATCTTGTCTTTCTCGAGAAGCTCTTTGGCCTGGTCAGCACCGTTGGCGAGCGAGGTGACGAATTCGAAACCATCGCATTGTTTCGCGAGGGTCGTGTTGATCCGCTCCATAACGGGGCGGAAATCGAATCCCTTGTTTGGCCAGTCCGGAACGGTTTGCGTCTCGCCGTGCAGGGAATAGATGACATGAATTCGTGTCTTGCCTCTTGGCCCGGCCACACCGAGCCACGTTGGGGCGGCAAGAAGTCCCAGTGCTCCTACGGCCGCCGCGCTTCCCTTGGCAAGAAAGTCTCGCCGGTTCATTGGGCAGCCCACGCAGCCAGCAGTGAATTGATTGTTCTTCATGATAATTGACCTTGCGTCATTGTTCATGGCGTGACTATGAGTCATAGGGTCTACTTTCGCTACAAATATCAGCGCCCCTACAAACTGCGACTTGAATTCTCGCGTTCAAGGGGCGCTTCGAGGTTTCGATGCTCTGCGTTCTTCTGTTACTGTAAAACCACCTTCACGGTTTCCCGGATCTTCTTCGCATCAACGACAACAGTCGCAACAGACTTCTCCTTGTCCCACGACCATCCCTCTCCCGCCTTCTGGCTCATCTCGACCTTGCGGCCGTTCACCGTCACGGAGGCTGGTTTTGCGACGCCATGGAAACGAAGTTCATATGCCCTCGCTGCCGGCTGGGCGCTGAACTCTCCCTTCGTCGGGCCAACGGTCAACTCGTTGCGCCCTGCGCCTTTGTTGAACGAAATCGGCGTCCAGGCATGTTTGCCCGACCTGTAATCCAGGGAGGTTCCATCATCTTCATACATGTTGAATGATCCTGACTGAGAACCGTAGATATCGAGGATGAGGGCGTCGAGCGGTTTCTGATCCGAATACTGCATATCTGTCTGCATAGGAATGATGGCGCCGCTTTTCACAAAGAGAGGCATCCGGTCAAGCGGATATTTCTCGCGGATCGTCTTGTCCCCGGCATACTTCTGGCCGGTGAAGTAGTCGATCCACTCTCCGGGCGGCAGGTAGACCTCCTTTACGCCCGCCGAGTCGGTGACGGGAGCGACCAGGAATTCCTTGCCAAAGAGATACTCTCCGGGATATGAGTAAGCCTTGCTCGCAGATGGATACTCAAGATACAAAGGACGCGCAATCGGCAGTGACTGGTCGGTGGCGACGCGACAGTACGTGTAGATGTACGGGAGAAGACTATAACGAAGGCGGAAGTACTTCTTTGCGAATTCCATTCCTTTGTCGCCATAGGTCCACGGCATCCTCACGTTTCCCTCTTCGGGATTTTCGTGAGCGGAGTGAAGCCGCAGGAATGGACTGAACACGCCGAACTGAACCCATCGAGCGTACAAATCAAAGCTCGTGTTCGCTCCGATGAATCCACCGATGTCGTGCGTGATGTAGGGCATGAGGACGTTTCCGCCCTGAGCAGTGAAGGGAACCTCATAGGCGAGGACCTCCCATTGCGAGTACGTGTCGCCGGTGAAGTACGACGGATAACGATGGCTCCCCCATCCGCCGTACCGGCTGAAGATGAAACCTCTTTTCTTCGTATGCTCTTCGGTGGAATTATAAAAGATCCGGTTCGTCCACAACTGGTTGTTCAATCCTTCCATTTCGCAGGCTCCACTCCCGCCATCGACCCACCAGAAACTCACACCCTGGTCGAGCAGCGGATTATGGAGAATATCCATGAATGCTTGCGCCTGCAACTGATTCGCCACATTGAACCGGAGACCTGTCGGCGGCTGCCTGTTCGCCAGCTTGTACGGAGCGGAGGTAATACCACCATCGCCTCCCCAGTCATTGACCCGAAGCGCGATCAGATTGTCCTCATTGCGCATGAGATACTGGTTGATGTCGGTGAACGTGATGGCACTGGCGACACTATTGCCCTTCGAGCCTTGATGAGTAATATTGGTGCCGTTGACGTAGAGGTCATACTCGTCATCCACGCCGCCGAAAATCAGATAGAGAGGGACAGGTGGCACGTTGACCGGAATGTTGATGGTTTGACGATACCACGCCACTCCATCATAACCGGCGTATCCCTGCTCCTCCCACGGCTTGCCGGCTTGAACAGTCGCCCATCCGTCATCTTTGGTCTCAGGAGCAAACCACTTCTCCTTCACACCAATGTCGGAGGGATCTGTCTTGAATTTCCACGCGGGTGCAAGCTCAAGGGTGTAGGTGGGCTTCTCCGGCAGAGGACGGCGCAACTCGTCACGCACCGCCGGCGCGTGACTGTCGTCGTCAGAGAGGACGCTCTCTTTTCCGTATCCCGGATGATCGTTGAGCGTGATTTTGAGTCCGCTCTGACGCGCCCAATCGAGAAACTCTTTCGGATTCGGGAAGATGGGACTCCAGTCGTATCCGCCTTTCCATCCGTAGTTATGCCAGCCGAAATCAAGTACGAGGACGTCAAGCGGGATGCCTGCAGTCCGGAATCGATCCACGATCTTCTGGACGTCCTTGTCCGTGTACTGGTACTTGTCCACAATCTTCGTGCCTGGGAGATACTCATAGTTGAGATCGGTGATCCAGGCTCCAAGCGTGTAACGGGGAATCATCGGGATCGGGCCGCACAGCTCCGCATACCATTTCAACATCTGATTGTAGTCTTTGGCATAGTAGAAGAAGTAGAGGTCCTGACTCGCCATCTTTCTGCGAGGAGATATCCACGATGTGGATTGGTCCAGCTCCGGCGTGTGGCTGTCGTCCAAAACGAAATAGCCGCTTCGACTGAGAATCCCCGGCTGAACTTTCGGCAAACGATCTTTCCGCAGGCCGTCGAGCGAGTAGAGAATTCCGCCGAGGTTGGCTCGATCGGAATCTGCAAGAGTCCAGGTGATTCTCCTCTCACCCTCCTTCCACGTTATGTTGAGATTATCTTTGGTGAACCTTCCTGAGTTTACCTTGTAGCGAAGTATCAACTTCGATGTTTTGGCAACCATCCATTCCTTGTCGGCCCAGATTTCGAGCGGAATTTGCTTCCAATCGCGTTTGAGCACAACGGCGGTTGGTGCATCCGTGAAGTCGCTGGCCGGCGAGAACTCCATCCTTACGACCGACGGCGTAAGAAATTGAAACCGGGCGTCCCGGCAAATGACCCAGCTGCCTTCTTGCTTGCACTGTGCCTTGAGGTCCGGCCCCGCGATGAAGGAAATGGTGAGGATGATGAGAACTGTAGCCATAACACATATAATGTATCGCATTGTTAACCTCGGGAATGTGAAGATGTGAATCCAATCTGCTGTTGAAGGAACGGCTACGGTGCCATGAAGCTACTGCAGTTCACGATGAAAGGCAAGGTCAGATGAGCATTCCGGCGTGCAGCGTGCAGATAGCAGACTGCAGATCGGGAGCTTTCGTCATGCTGCGTTCATCCTTTGCCGTCATTGACGATGCTATCGATGCGTTTTCTTGCCTGCAATCACTCTACCAGTCTCCCGTACTTTTTCATTACCGCCTTCAAGCGGTCGTGAGGAATCGCATAGGCTTTGTTCCCATCTCTGCCTGTCATTGTTTCTGCTGCAACCAGTGCGTTCACGACTGCCTCTTCAGTTGCCTCCTCCGTCGCCCGAAAAATCGGATTGATCATCTCGTTCGGAAGCATCGTGAGCTGTGCAAGGCCTTTTGTTTTGACCGCCTCTGGATTTGCTGTCGAGAATGCGATGAAGATGTCTCCCGAGGAATCCTCTCCCCTTCCTCCCAACGATCCGATCCCCAACGCAACGCGGGTCGCAACACGCTTGAGTTGATGAGGAAGCAAGGGCGCGTCCGTAGCAACCACGACAATGATGGAGCCTGCACCCTCATCTACCTTCCCTCGCTCGGGCCTCAGGTCGGTGATTTCCTTTCCGACAGGAACCCCTGCGATTCGAAGCAAGTCTCGCGAGCCATAGTTAGCCTGAACCAAAACACCAACTGTATACCCACCCGCCTTCTCGTCCAGTTTTCGAGATGAGGTTCCCGTACCACCTTTGAATCCGTGAGCAATCATGCCCGTCCCGCCGCCAACGTTACCTTCCGCAACCGGCCCGGACTTGGCGCCCTCCAGAGCTTGAAACACATGCTCCTTCTTGACGTGGAAGCCGTTGATATCGTTCAGGAATCCGTCGTATGTTTCCGCAACAACCGGCAAGCTGAAATCACCAGAATACCCTTCCCCTCCACCACGCTTGACGTTCCACTCAATCACTGCATCTCGTACAAGACCGACGCTGTGAGTGTTCGTGATGAGAATCGGCGTCACGAGAAAGCCGGACTCCTGAAGCCATGTCGTCCCCGTCATCTCTCCATTTCCATTGAGCGTGAACCAGGCGCCAAAAACGCGGTCGCGAAATTCTTTCCCCTTCGGAAAGATCGCGGTTACTCCGGTCCTTACAGGACCCTTGCCTACAACCAGCTTCCCATCGCCAGAGATAATCGTCGAATAGCCGACTTCCACTCCCTTGACATCGGTGATGGCGTTGAAAAGCCCTGGCGTTCCATCGAACGGAACCCCGAGAATCGCGTGCACGAGGTTTGGTTTGTGAATGAGTTCCTTGAAGAGCTGCAAGAGTGAGAAGGAGGAGGGCAACGATCGTTCTGATTCGTTCAACCATCATACATACCCTTTCTGTCCATTTCGTTATCATTGCGGCATGCGTCAATTCGAGAAGTGCGACCTAACTTCCTGCGTTGTCTAGCTTTCCCTCCTTCTGAAGGCGCCGGAAGAGTAAAAGAGGATAAAGAAGCCCGGCAACCAATACTGTAGGAACGAGCGTGACCAAAAGAACAATCACCAAATCCACTTTGAGCAAGGAGAGGACCACGATCACCAGGCCGGCCGCCATGAACAGCCAGCCACCGAGGATATGCGTTTTCGCCCAGACAACGTCCGATGACAGCGTCCACGGGACACGAATCCCGAAGAACCAGTTCCTCGGAAGCTTCGGAAGGTAGTAGCCAATGAAGATGAACAAGAGTCCGAATCCTACGCCCAGGAGATGAACGCGCAGCTCTCCCTCCTTCGCCGCGATAATGCTCAAGACGTAGATGTAGAGAATAAACACAAGTGCGAAGTCGCGAAAGATGAGCAGGATGTGGTATTTACTCTGGATTTTCTTCCACAGAGGATCAATGAACGGAATGAAGGTGAGGAGCAGGTAGATCCCCAAGACCATTCCGACCATGATGAGCATGAAATCCAGCTTTGGCGAGAACGCGTCTGCAATTCCCTTCGCGTTAAAATGAGAGGGAATCGATTCTGGCAGACCTGGATAGAAAACGGCAGACAGGGCACAGACCAGAATGACTATGCCGAGAGGGAACAATTCCCTCTTGATTTTCCAGTTCATAGATGACCTCCTTGCACTTTTTTCGAAGAGTTGTCCCGCGACATCAGATCTCCCATCCAATCGCGCTGGCAAGTTGTTGAAGAATTGCGTTCGACGAGATCGTCGAACCACCTCGGAAGAGGTTCTTTCATTACACACCCCTCCCGTCCCCCTCTAAGGGGGACCACAGGGGGTCAGAAACCAAGGCTGACCGCAGTTTCACATGCTCAATAATGTCCTGCACCACGCCATCTTCATTCTGAAGGACATCCAGGTTGGAATACCTCACCACTTCCTGACCCATCGCTCGCAGATACTCGTCTCTCTCGACATCATTCCGCATCCCCTCGCTCGAGTAATGCTGGCTTCCGTCAAGTTCAACCATGAGCCTGGCTTTGACGCAATAGAAGTCGACGATATACGGTCCAAGAGGAACCTGGCGACGGAACTTCAGGCCGAGCTGATTTCTCCTCAGCAATGACCACAGCTTGCGTTCGGCGTCCGTCATCTGTCTACGGAGTACTCGTGCAATCGGTACTAACGATTTTGAATATTGCGGAAAATGTTTCTTCATCACTCAGACCTCACCCGTACCCCCTCCTGGAGGAAAGGGATCCTCAGGTCCTCTTTGGCTGGACATCAATATTCTCAAACACTCTCATTCCTTCGCCTTTGCTTTCTTGGCGCCCTGCTTCCTTCCAACGGGATTAGTGGAAGGCTAGGGTGTCCTCCGTTCTTACGGCGGAGGGATGTGTTCTATTTGTCTCGCTGTAGTTTCCTTCTTCATCAGCCCTCTAGCGCCTCACTTCGAAGGTATGCGCGATCGCCTACCCAGCGCTGTGCCGAAACCTTTTCTCACCCCCGGCATCGCTTCTCACCATCTCTCGTCCCGTGCTTCTTAGATTGGCGGCGTTTTGCCCGGGACGGCGACCTCGAGCGGCGGCAATGCGATCCAATCGAAGCGGGGCGGTGTGAGATCGAGCTTGGAGGCGTTCATGACCCAATCCCAGCTCAGGGCACGGCCAGTGTAGGCGCTCATCCGACCCATGATGGCCGTCAGCGTGCTTTCGGCCACCTGCCTGCCTTCGTTAAGGGGCTTGCCGGACTTGATCCCGGCGATGAGATCGATATGCTCCTGAACATACGGATTGGGGGACGCCTTCCCGGGTACGTACGGTTTGGTACCCTTGATGTAGCCGTCGGCCGAGTCGGTGTACGAGAAACCCCTGGTGCCGACCACTCGCTCCGAGACGTTGTCTTCTGCACCGGCAGTCTGGCGGCACATGCTCAGAACCCTGGCACCGTTGGGGTATTCGTACTCGACAGCGAAGTGATCGAAGACGTTGCCGAACATGGGATCAGTCCGGGCCGCCCGGCCCCCCATACCCATACACTTCACAGGGTGAGATCCCATGGCCCAGTTCAAAACATCAAGGTTGTGGACGTGCTGCTCAACGATGTGGTCGCCGCTACACCAGACCGTGAAGAGCCAGTTCCGGACCTGCCATTCCATGTCCGACCATTTCTTGATAATCCGGTCGGCCCAATTCTGTGCAGCCCTCTCAATCCACAATGCGCCCATATTCCAGTAGCACTGGCCAGCGACAACCTCGCCAATATCGCCCGCCCGGATGCGCTTCATGATCTCGACGTAATGAGCTTGGTGGCGACGCTGCGTGCCGGCGACCATGGATAGGCGCTTCTGCGCGGCCAGATCCGAACTGGCTATGACAGAGCGTACGCCTGCCGGATCGACGGCAACCGGCTTCTCCATGAAGACGTGTTTCCCGGCCTCCACGGCGGCTTGAAGGTGCTGGGGCCTGAAGACTGGAGGCGTGCCCAGGATTACCAGATCCACGTCAGCGGCCAGGACCTTCTTGTAAGCGTCGAAGCCCGTGAAGCAAGTTTCCGGTGTAACAGCTAGGTTTTCTTTCTTAAGCTTTGCCTTGAGATTGTTCAGCGATCCCTCGAGCATGTCGGGGAAGAGATCGGCGAGAGCCGTGATGACGACATCGGGTGAGGCCTCAACGCAGTCGATCGCAGCTCCCGTCCCGCGGCCGCCGCAACCGATGAGCCCCACACGGATCTTTTCCGTGCCCGCGGCATAGAGTATGCTGCTGCCGGAAACAGCCGCTGCAACGGAGGCTGCCGCCGTTGTCTTGATAAAATCCCGCCTGGTCATGCCCGGCGTCGCGCTTTTCACATTGTCGTCCATATTGTCTCCTGTAGAATGTCGTTGAGTGTGGTTACATTAGAAATTGTCGCAGGCTCGATAAGAATCGATGACCGCTTTTTCACCCTCTTCGCCGGGCAGACTTTTGCCGTGCTCCATGCACAGGACGCCCTGGTAACCCTTGCCATGGATATGCTTGAAGATCGTCCGGTAGTTGAGCTCGCCTGTGCCCGGTTCTTTTCGTCCGGGCGTGTCGCCGACATGAAAGGCGCTGATCTCATCCCAGCAGCCATCGATGTTGGGGATGATGTTCCCTTCGCTGATCTGCTGGTGGTAGATGTCATCTACGATCTTGCAGCTCGGACTGCCGACGGCTCGGACAATCTCGTACGACTGGGACATCTTGGTCAGGAAGAGACCAGGGTGATCCTTGGGATTGAGAGGCTCGATCACGATCACGAGACCTGACGGCTCGCAGAGCCCTGCGCACCATTTCAGGTTCTCAATGACATTGGCTGTCTGGTAATCCCAGTCCAGGCTTTCGTCGTGGCGGCCAGGGACAACGAGAGCCAATTTGGTGTTCGTCCTCCCCGCTGTTTCAACCGCCGTTTTGAGCTTCGCTGCCATCATCTCGCGTACGGATTTGTCCCTGGTCACGAATGTCTTCACCGAGAAATCCGCATAGGTAACAAAAGGACCGATAGCCATGCCGAGGTGCGAAGTCTCCCGGGCAATGGCTTCCTGTTCAGCAACGGGACGGTTCATAAGGCCGTTGTCGAACATGGCCCGGAAGCCCTCGTCGGCCATGAATTTGATCTGATCGATGGGATTTTTCCCGGCGTGTTGCTCGAACATGCCCAGTGGCGGGGCGTACTCTGAGCTTGAACCCGGCCCCGTCCTTTTCGACTGTTTGGGATTGGCT
>CAVUAC010000029.1:0-18914 GCA_963739335.1 uncultured Bacteroidota bacterium
TGCAAAAGCCACAACTCTCGCACAACCGTCTGCCCAGAAATGAAAGAGAGCTTCACACAGGCTGATGCGGTTTCGATTCGCCGCGCGCTGTTGTTCGATTATCTGGTGCTCACAAAGCCTGAGCTGACATTGTTGTCCGTACTGACAGCGGTCGGCGGTGCCTATCTCGCCTCGTGGAACTCGGTCCCTTATATGCTGGTGATACACACGTTTCTTGGGACGCTCTTCGTCGGTGGGGGGGCGGGCGCTCTCAATCAATACATCGAAAGAGATCTGGACGCTCAAATGCGCAGGACCGAAAACCGGCCCGTGCCGTCGGGGCGAATCCCGCAGCGATTCGCGCTGCTGTTTGGATTGGGCTTGTCCGTTGCCGGCGTGCTGCAACTGCTGGTTTTCACTCACGTCATGGCCGCATTTCTTGCAGTTGTCACGCTTGTTACGTACCTGCTTCTCTATACTCCGCTGAAGAGGGTTACTCCCTTCGCGACAGTAGTCGGCGGCATCCCGGGCGCATTGCCGCCACTCATCGGCTGGACGGCCGTGTCTGGGGGTCTCTCGATGGGGGCATGGTCGTTGTTTTTCATCCTCTTCTTCTGGCAAATGCCCCATTTCCTGTCGCTGGGATGGATGTACCGCAAGGATTATGCAAGGGCCAACTATCGATTGTTGACGGTGCTGGACCCGACCGGTGAGGTCACCAGTCGCCAGATTCTTGTGTATTGTGTGGCGCTCATACCGGCAGCGCTGATGCCCACCATGGTTGGAATCCTCGGGCTGGTCTATTTCGTCGGGGCAGCGATCCTCTCGGTGGGATTTCTCTGGCTGGCTGTGCTTCTATCGAGGGACAGGAGTAACGCGAGTGCGAGGAGGTTGTTCTTTGGTTCGCTTGTTTATCTTTCGGTTCTCGTCGGCCTCATGATCCTGGACCGGATCGTCTGATATCGGGGTGGGCCCGATCGGACGATAGCTTTCGGGCCCTTGCATGCGCGTTATTTGGGTTGTATATTGTCGAGAGCAAGAAACGTTCTTTGAATCGATCCTTTAATCCTATCCGGCGAGGTAGGGAAGGAGATCAAGAATCAAAATGAAAAGTTCAAAATCGGCTTGAGTCCTTTTTGACTTTTTATTTCTGAATTTTGAATTGACATTGCCTCCTTTTCCGATTTCGGCGGAACTGGAGGTTTTTTTGTTTTGAGGGGCATCCATGAACAAATCAAAAATCATTGATAGCGACAGTTTTCGGAGAACCGTGAACAGGCTCGCACACGAAGTTGTGGAGAGGAACAGGGGGACCGATAATCTCGTTATCGTGGGAATTCGCACGCGCGGTGAGTTCTTGGCCAGACGACTCGCCAAGAAGATAGAAGAGATCGAGGGGAAAGCGGTTCAGGTGGGCATTCTGGACATCACGCTCTACCGAGATGACCTGAGGGGACGCCTCGACCAACCCCAGCTGAAGAGCACAGAAATCCTGTTTGACATCACGGGCAACGTAGTCGTGCTCGTCGATGATGTTCTGTTCACCGGCAGGACAATTCGATCCGCCCTGAATGCTCTCACGGACCTCGGACGACCGGCGCTCATCGAGTTGCTCGTGCTTGTTGATCGCGGACACCGTGAACTTCCGATCAAGGCGGATTTCGTCGGGAAAAGCATACCGACATCGCCCAGACAGGAGATAAAGGTCATGATGACCGAGATTGACCCTGAAGACGGAGTCTATCTTCTCGACTCGGAGGAGGAAGGAAAGGAGCTGAAACAATGAAGCTGAACAGCCGTCACCTCCTTGGCCTGGAAGGAATGTCCAAAGATGAGCTCACGCTCATCCTTGATACCGCTGTCTCCTTCCGAGAGATCCTGGATCGACCGATCAAAAAAGTCCCACCCCTTCAAGGCAAAACCGTTGTCAACCTCTTCTTCGAAAGCTCGACGCGCACGCGCATCTCCTTTGAGCTTGCCGAGCGTCGGCTTTCCGCTGATGTAGTCAGCTTTTCGACTGCTGCGAGCAGCGTAAGCAAAGGCGAGACCCTCAAGGATACCGCCCGCAACATTGAGGCTATGAAGATCGATATGGTTGTCATCCGTCACGCTGCGCCAGGCTCCTCTCATTTTCTCTCCCGCGTTGTCGATGCCAATGTCATCAACGCGGGCGATGGAACACACGAGCACCCCACACAGGGGTTGCTCGACATGTATACCCTTCGTGACAAATTCGGCTCGCTCGAAGGCCTCCGCGTCTGCATCGTCGGCGACATCACTCATAGCAGAGTGGCGCGATCCAACATTTACGGACTTACGACCATGGGTGCAGTTGTTTCTGTCTGTGGGCCTGCTACGCTTATTCCGCGCGAGATTGAGCAGCTTGGTGTCAAAGTGTATCATCGGCTCGAGGATGTCATCCCACAGGTCGATGCGTTGAACGTTCTCCGTGTTCAACTGGAGCGGCAGAAGAGCGGGCTGTTTCCGTCATTCCGCGAGTATCATCGGTTCTTTGGCGTAACGAAGGAGAAGGTTTCCCGATCGCCAAAGCCGATCACCATCATGCACCCAGGGCCGATCAACCGCGATGTTGAACTTTCGGCTGATCTGGCAGATAGTGAACACTCCGTCATTCTTCAGCAGGTCACGAATGGAGTTGCCATTCGCATGGCAGTTCTCTACCTGTTGGGCACAACAAATTGACCAGAGGAACTTATGAAGCTTCTCTTAAAAGGCGGCAGGCTCGTTGACCCTGTGTCGGGCAGGGATGAAACACTGGACATCCAGCTGATCGATGGACGCATCGACCGCGTGGCGACGACTCTTCCTTCTTCCCCTGGATTCGAAACGATCGATCTGCGGGGAAAAATCGTCGCACCGGGATTCATCGATATGCATGTGCATCTTCGTGAGCCGGGATATGAACACAAGGAGACCATTGAATCCGGCTGTGCTTCGGCGGCGGCGGGTGGGTTCACGGCCGTGTGCTGCATGCCAAACACCAATCCAGCGATCGATGATGAGTCAGTTGTGCAGTATGTGCACGAGAAGGGGAGGGCGGTGTGCGACGGGATCGTGGATGTGTATCCGATCGCCGCAGCAACGAAGGGGCGTCAGGGGGCCGAGCTTGCACCGATGGCCGAGCTGGCTCAGGCAGGCGCTGTGGGTTTTTCGGACGACGGAAGTCCGATCGCGAGCGCTGAAATCATGAGGCGAGCGCTCGAGTATTCATCGATGTACGGCGTGCCTGTCATCCAGCATGCAGAAGAACCAACGATGACGCAGAACGGATGCATGAATGAAGGCCTGACGGCAACCCGGTTGGGGATGCCGGCGATTCCTCCCATCGCGGAAGAATTGATGGTTGCGCGGGACATCATCATCCTGGGCTACGTCCCGCGTGCAAAGTACCATGTCGCCCACGTGAGCACAAGCGGGACCTTGAATCACATACGGAAAGCGAAGTCTGAAGGGCTCGCCGTGACGTGTGAGGTGACCCCTCATCATTTCACCCTCACGGAAGACGTCGTAGCCGGTTTTGACACGAACACGAAGATGAATCCGCCGCTGCGCACAAAGGAAGATGTGGAGGCTATGAAGGAAGCTCTGCGGGATGGTACCATTGACGTCATTGCGACGGACCACGCGCCGCATACGATCGACGAAAAGGAGGTCGAGTACTCTCAGGCCCCATTTGGCATTGTTGGTCTGGAGACATCTGTCGGCCTCTGCATGACGGCACTCATCGAAAAGAAAGTTCTGACGCTGATGCAACTCGTACAGAAGCTCTCAACGAATCCACGCAAGATCCTCTCCCTTCCGGCCATCGAGATCAAGGAAGGCGAGAGAGCGAATCTGACCATCGTCGATCCTGCGCTGGAATGGACGGTGCACACGGAGCAATTTCGCTCCAAGTCGAAGAATTCGCCCTTCAACGGCTTCCGTCTGAAGGGTAAGGCGGTGGGCGTTATCAATAATGGTAAGGTGCTTTTTTCGTAGATCGCCCGACTTCAAAAGTCTCAGATCGTGCGGCCCGCTGGAATGTTGGCGGGCTTTTTTGTCTCTGTTCAGTATCGTGAACACCTCTCCACCCAACCATACACTTTCCTGCACGTCAAGGGCACAGTTTTATCCTTAATTCGCATCATCGCGGATTGGCACAAGCTTTGACCTCTCCATGGTCGTATGTGAACTTTGCACCAGGGAGGGACGTCATGAAAACGTTGGGATTAGTAATCGCTGCTACGTTGATGATCGGATGTCGTGAGCATTTCCTTATCGATACAACTCCGCCAAGTCCACCACAGGGAATTCGGGCGATCGCGTCGGACAACGCCGTTGAGCTCAATTGGTTGCACAATCCCGAGCCAGATGTAGCGGGATACAAGATCTGGGTGAGCGACCGTTATGACGGCGAGTATCAGATCATCGGTTCGACCGAAGATGACAAATTCGTCGACCATGATGCGAGGAACGGCGTTCGATCCTACTATGGTATCACGGCATATGACTACGAACGGAATGAAAGCGATCTGAGCCGTGACGTTGTGTACGCCACTCCCCGACCGGAGGGCTATGGCACGAAGATCAATGACTATCGATCCGCACCCTCGGCCGCCGGATATGATTTCTCGACATATTCGGTAGGCAAATACGATGACAAATACACAGACGTATTCTTCGAATCGACGAACGGCCATTACTACTTCGATGTATGGAATGACACCGACATTCAGGACATGGGCTACACAAAGTCTCTGTACGATATCGCAATCGCCCCCGAGGCCGGTTGGTCGCCATCGAAATCGGCTGAGGCGATACCTGGCCACATCTATGTGATTTGGACATGGGATAATCACTTTGCAAAACTCCGAGTCAAGGAAGTGACACCGGCGCGGGTGACCTTCGATTGGGCATATCAGGTCGCGCAGGCCAACCCGGAGCTGAAACGCCAGAATGCTCCGAATGGTGTGAGGGGAGTCTTGTCACGAGCGATTGCGTTCTCGGGGAATTGACAGAATAGAGTTCAAGTGTTGGTGGCAGAGCAAGGAATGCCACCCCGCGGGAGGAAATGCGAAGGAGATATCGGGGTGGCATTCGTGTCTTGTGCGCTCTGGAAAGGTTCGGTTGACTTTATTTGGCTTTTCTGATACTTTGAGAGCGCATATGCGATCCGTCACATTACTACTGATAGCCACGCTGCTTGCTGTGCCAGAAGCAGGGGCACAGTCGCCGAGGCAGAGAAAGCCTCCCCCAAAAGTTTCTCCCAACGCCTTAGAGGTGCAGGCGCGCACTCCACAACAGGTCGAAATCAGGAAGCTCTTTGGTCTCATTGAACAGGGGATTGAGAACTCCTCTCTCTCTTCTGCCTCAGCGCACTTTGCTGAACAGGTTTTTGTCACCATGTCCGAAGGTGAGAGCGGCTACTACTCTGCAAGCCAGACCGTATCGATGCTGCAACGCTACCTCTCCAGCCGTAATTCTCTGTCTTTCCAGTTCTCGCGATACAGTGACGCAGGTACGACACCATATGCAACGGGTCGGCTGAGTTTCAATGCTCGAGGGCGAAGAGAGTCGGCTCAGATATATGTTTCGCTCCGATTCCAGCGCTCAAAGTGGGTCATTAGTCAATTCAATATCTACTAAGAAATCGCTAGAACGATATGCCAGATCCTTTTGCCGGAAAATCGTCGCGCCCCGCCTGGTGGGGCTTTTTCATTTCGGCAGGGGTCAGTGTGCTACTTCTTCTCGGTCAGTATCTGTGGCGGTCCCATGTCGAGAATGGGTGGCCGACGATCAAACTCGCGAGGCAGCACGATCTTGCGGAAGCCATTCGTTCAAGATTTGATGAGCGCATCGACCAGCAGCGGGGGATCGCCCAGGCAATTATCCGGAATGATGAAATCGCGAAAGCTCTCAAAGAAGGATCCGCGTCGTCTCTGGCGAGGGTGTTTCAGTTGCTGGAAGACTTCAGAACGCAAGATGACGTTAGCATTGATCTCGTTGACTCGAGCGGTCACATCATTGCATGGTCAGGTCGCAGCGTTGTGCCGGGATATGGGCCGACGATCGACACGGCTCGATCCGAGCCGGTTGTGCTTGTTTCGCAAGCAAGCCTCCATCGATATCTTTCAGTTGGGTTGAGATCGCCTCAGAGAGGGGTTTTTGCGTTTGTCAGCACGCCCTTGGAGACGAATTATCCTGTGTCGAATCGATTCGTCTCGCGACAGAGCTTTGCCGACGAACTCTCGCAGCAGATCGCCCAGACAATTCGATTTGCGGCTGAAGTGACTCCTCGCGACACGGCCGGAGAGTCCTCATATGCTGTTCCCCTCAAGGACAACGGAGGGCGTCCCCTCAGCTTCGCCCTCGTACCTTTACCGACCGTCGCCGGGGAAATTCAAAAAGCAGATCGATTGTTCGATTCGGCGAAGAGCTTGTTTGCTGCTGCTGGCATTTGTTTTCTTGTTCTGGCGGTCCTTGGTTTCGGCTGGTTTCGCGAAAACCGATCATCGCAGAACGCTCTTCTCCTCATCGTCGTATGGGGTGTACGCCTGGGGCTGAAATACCTCAATTTCCCGTCGCTGCTTGTCGGTGGTTTTCTTTTTGATCCTGCCGTGCAATCATCACCATTTCCGCTTGGTTTGGCCAGCTCACTCGGCGAGCTCAGTCTCTCGACCGTTGCGCTTCTCCTGACGATGCTTCTTCTGATGAGAATCACGATTCAGTGGATTCGAGGCTTCCGAAACGTCGTTCGCAATGCAGGTAGGGCACGGAAGTATCTCGAGTATGGAATTGCAGGGCTTTTCGCTTTCGGTTTCCAGTGGATCGTTCGCGGATACGGTGCTGCTATGAGGAGTTTTGTCTTTGATTCCACGATTCAGTACCACGATCCGATGTCTCTGATACCGAACCTGCCGATGGTCGTTATGCATTTCAACATCCTCCTTCTCACGGCAGCTCTCCTGATCGCTGGTGCTGTCGTGTTCATCGTCGTGAGCCACATGCTGGGGGGAGTCGTGAAGAACGGCAGGATCTCGAAGCCGGCGATAGCGGTGTCGTGCGTTCTTTTCCTGATTGCCTATGCGCTGTACCTGGTGTTGGATCAGCCTGCCCAACTCCCAGTCTACCTGCCATTGTTGCTCTATGTGCTAGCGATCGCCGGTGGGCTTGTCTGGGAAATTTGGGACCGGAAGGGGTTCGCGTGGAAAGGGCGTCCGTTGATTGTCGCCACAGTCCTCATCGGCTCAGCCTTCCTTATCGGTGTGCTTGCCCTTGATGCAAAGACGCACGAGAAAGAACATGAGCGGACGCAGCTTCTGGCTGAGGAGCTTCTTAGGCCTGTCGATAACTGGCTTTCACTCATAGTCTCCGAAAGTCTGCGAGGTGCAACGACCCGTGCATTCGATCAGATGGCGCAGGAGGGATATGATTCGACTGCGTCGGTCGATTTGGCATTTAGCCTTTGGGCTCAGACCCTGATGAGCAAAGAGGGTTACAATTCTGCTCTTGTCGTCTACAATTCTTCCGGCAAGGAGCTCAGTCGTTTCTCAGTCGGCCTTACTTCCTATGAGCAAATGGAGCTTCTATCGCAAGTATTCCACAAGGAGGAGGAGGCTCTGCTCGTTGTCGATAGGAAAGTCGCGGATGGATCGATCAAGTACTATGGAGAATGGAGAAGCGTGCTCGCTTCGGGGGGAGAGCCGCTGGGGACAATAGCCGTTCTCATGTCTGCAAGCCAGAGAACGCTCTTTCGCGGAGAGGCACCGGAACAACTGCGCACATCGTCTCAGCAACCGACTGAATATGCCTTCCGAAAGATCACGATCTCTGAATACCGCAGCGGGGAGCTTTGGACGACCAACGATCCCGTTCTCTTCCGTGGAATGAAGCTGCCACCTTCGATTGAACGCGGGCTGGCCAACCCAAACGCCCGGTTTGTCTGGTCTGAGGAACAACTCGAGGGTCGTTCGTATGATGTTTTGTACGCGAGCGACGAAGCTGACCGCACAAGGGTGATAGCGCTGAGTCTGGAGGCGCTTGATGTTCGTTGGCACGTGTTTAACCTCGTTAAAACGTTTCTGGTCTATCTCCTGTTCATTGCAGTCGTGGCCGCCGTCTTAGCTCTCCAGTCTGTTCTTGCTCGGCGAGCGCTTCGGTTTGGCTTCCGCGAGAAGCTCATCACCTCCCTTGCCATTCTCTCTATCCTGCCGCTCATTCTGATGGCTCTGTACAACCGGGAGCTGGCAATTGAGAGACTCGACGATAACATCACCAGAAGACTCTCCCAGGATCTCGATGTCATTCAACAACGGTTTTCCATGTCGGTGGTTGACGAGCAGGACTTCTCCGAAGGGGTCAATAACGACTTCTGCGAAGCTGTTGCATCGGATCTGGGCGTTGACTTCAGTGTTTACCAGGGTTCTCAGCTCAAGGCAACCAGTCGACCGGAGCTCTATAGAGCGTCAATCCTCGACAGTCGCCTCACGGGGACTGCGTACGTCAACACCGTGATGCTGGGGCGGGGTTTCTATAAGACGCAAGAGCGTATTGGAGAGGTGAGCTACATCGTAGGCTATCGGCCCGTGGTTCTTGGTGACAGCATCCGGGGTGTGCTCGGTGTACCAGCGCTCTATCGTCAGCAAGAAATCGAGGAAGAACTTGCTCAGAGAAATGCTTTTGTTCTCGGTGCATATGCGTTTGTCGTTTCTTTTGTGATCGGATTGAGCATTGTTCTTGCGAACGCCCTCTCCAGGCCTCTGAGAGATCTCTCGAGGGCCGCTCGGAGCGTTGGGAAGGGCGACCTTGATATCGTGCTTAAGGCACCGACTGCTGATGAGGTAGGGGATCTGATACGATCGTTCAACGATATGACATCGGAACTCAAGGCCAGCAGAGCAAGTCTGGCTCGTGCCGAGCGAGAGCTAGCATGGAAGGAAATGGCGAAGCAAGTTGCCCACGAAATCAAGAATCCCCTCACGCCTATCAAACTCTCCATTCAGCATCTCGTGGAGGCCTATCGCCAGGGTGCGAAGAACTTTGGCGACGTCTTGGAGCGGGTATCGCAGACCGTTGTCGAACAGATCGAGGTTCTCACTCGCATCGCGTCGGAATTCTCAAACTTCGCGCGTATGCCGGAGCGGCAATTTGAGCGCGTCGACCTGAGCCTGCTCCTCCGCGAAACGATCGATCTGTTTAAAGAGGTTCGTGGCATCACATTCAGAGCTGATTTGTGTGCCACCCCCGCGATCGTCGTCGCCGACAGGGATGAGCTGCGGAGGGTGTTCATCAACATTGTTCGCAACAGCGTGCAGGCAATGGATCGCGGCGGTGCGATCGACGTCAGCCTTGTCATCGACCGTCAGATTTGCACCATCCGCATTGCCGATACGGGGATTGGAATTCCCGACGACATTCAAGCGAAAGTGTTCCAGCCCAACTTCTCTACGAAGACTGACGGTATGGGACTCGGACTTGCCATCGCCCAGAAGGTGATCGAGGATCTCAATGGCACGATTCGGTTGGAGAGCAAGATGGGTCAAGGCACGACGGTCGAAATGAAAATTCCGCTCCGGTACAGTTAGCATGAGCCAGCCTCGTATCGTCACATCAGCAAAACTCCTGCAGTACACGAACATCCGGTTCGGCATGAGCACACGACTCGGAGGGGTGAGCCCGGAACCTTTCGGGCTGAATCTGAGTTTTCGTGTAGGAGACGATCCCGCCAACGTGCAGGAAAATCGTCGGCGGTTGTTCAGCTCCTTGGGTTTCGAGTCACACCACGTGGCTGTGCCCCTTCAATGCCATTCGAACAATGTCCAAGTCGCAGGCAAGCCCGGTGAATACGAATCGTGCGACGGCCTTATCACGAATACAGCCGGTTTGCCACTCGTTGTCACCGTTGCTGATTGCGTCCCCATCGTGCTGTTTGAACCACGTGTAGTCGTGCTCGGTCTTGTCCATGCAGGCTGGCGGGGAGCTGCCCAGGGGATTGTCGCAGAAGCGGTTGCACTGATGGTAAAGGAATTCAGCGTGGCTGCAAGCGAGTTGGTTGCATATCTTGGGCCGTCAGCAGGAGTGTGCTGCTATGAGGTTGGTTCCGACGTGGCGGAAGCGTTTTCTTTGGATCTGATTGAACAACGCGACGACAAACTTTTTCTCGATTTGAAGCGTGCGAATGTGGAACAACTTCTCGGGTGCGGCTTGAAAAGGGACAATATCGAAGTCGCCGATCCATGCACAATCTGCAGCCCGCAGCTTTTCCACTCACACAGAAGAGACAGAAATCGCTCGGGTCGGATGATGGCGGCAGCTTCGATATCAGAAACTACAAAGGAGTAGGTCATGTGTGGAATCGTCGGATATATTGGGTCGAGGGAGGCTCTCCCGATCGTTCTGGAGGGTCTCAAGAGACTAGAATACCGGGGATATGATTCAGCGGGAATCGCGACGCTCACGAAAGGAACGTTGTCCGTCGTGAAGCGGGTTGGCAAGCTCGCCCGGCTGCAGGAGGCCCTTGAGGCAAAGCCTCAGGCATCGACCATTGCGATCGGTCACACGCGATGGGCGACGCACGGCGAACCTGATGAAGCGAACGCTCATCCCCATATCGATTGCACCGGCAGGTTTGCAGTCATCCACAACGGCATCATTGAGAACTTTGCCGTCCTGAAACGAAAACTCGTTGCTGCAGGGCACAAGTTTCACTCGGCTACAGATACCGAGGTCCTTGCTCACCTCATTGAGGAGTTCTATGATCGCGGTGCGAACCTCGAGCAATCCGTTCGTCAGGCGCTCACCCAGGTAACGGGGACCTATGGTATCATCGTGCTTTCTCCGCAAGAACCGGACAAACTGATCGTCGCGCGGAAGGGGAGTCCTTTGGCCATTGGCGTTGGGGAGAACGAACACATCATAGCGTCTGATGCTTCTGCTATCGTTGGACACACCCGCCGCGTCATCTATCTCGAGGACGGGGAAATGGCGGTCGTGCAAAGGGATTCCACAAAAACAACAACGCTTGCCGACGTGCCCGTGGAGAAGTTCATAGAAGAGCTCACGATCGATCTCGAGGAGATTGAACGTGGACGCTATGAACATTTCATGCTGAAAGAGATTCACGAGCAACCGGAAACGATACGAAACGCGATGCGTGGTCGGCTCATCGTCGCGACAGAGGAAGTGAAACTCGGCGGGCTGGAACACGTGCGTGACAAGCTCGTTGAGGCAAAAAGGATCATCTTCGTGGGCTGCGGGACATCCTGGCACGCAGCGTTGGTGGGTGAATACTTGTTGGAGCAGATCGCCGGTGTGCCAACGGAGGTGGAATATGCCTCGGAATTTCGTTACCGGAATCCCATTGTGGGGCGAGGAGATATCGTCTTTGCCATCAGCCAGAGTGGTGAGACTGCTGATACGATCGCTGCCCTGCGCGAGGCAAAATCTGCGGGAGCAACTGCGCTCGGGATTGTCAACGTTGTTGGGAGCACCATCGCCCGAGAGTCGGAGGGGGGTGTCTATATTCACGCTGGCCCCGAAATTGGCGTAGCATCGACAAAAGCTTTTACGTCGCAGCTGACAGTCCTTTCCTTGATCACACTTATGATTGCACATGCCAGGGGAATCTCCAGGGAAAAGCTCACCTTGCTGGTGCGCGAGCTGGAAGACCTTCCGGGTAAGGTCGACTATGTGCTTCAGACGTCCGGTCGGATCAAAGAGATCGCGCAGGAATTCAAGTCGGCCAGGAACTTCCTGTACATGGGCCGCGGCGCGAACTTCCCCGTTGCTCTCGAAGGTGCGCTGAAACTCAAGGAGATATCCTACATCCACGCTGAGGGCTATCCGGCTGCAGAAATGAAGCATGGCCCCATTGCACTGATTGACGAGGAGATGCCTGTCGTTGTGATAGCCCCGAAGGACGCGATCTATGAGAAGGTCGTCAGTAATATCCAGGAGGTGCGGGCGCGCAAGGGACGGCTCATTGTCATCGCAAATGAAGATGATCACGAAATCAGGCAGATGGCGGAATTTGTTCTTCCTGTTCCGAGGACGTATGGATTCTTCGGGCCCATCATCAATGTCGTGCCACTGCAGTTGCTCGCGTATCACATCGCCGTTGCACGCGGCGTGAATGTGGATCAGCCGCGAAACCTGGCAAAGAGCGTTACCGTCGAATAGGTTTTGATTTCCCTGGAAATCTTGTTACCTTTCAAGATGTGCGCAGAAGACTTTGAAGGAGAGTGCAATGAAAGCTGAACCCCGATTCAAGCCCAATGAGTGGGCGTTGATTCTCGGAGCATCCAGCGGATTTGGAGGAGCAGCGGCAATGGAGTTGGCCCGGCACGGGATGAGCATTTTTGGCGTCCATCTGGACCGTCAGGCGACCATGCCGGCCGTCCAGCACGTGATTCGCGAGATCAAGCACACGGGAGCTGAAGCGATCTTCTACAACATCAATGCTGCCGATTCCATCAAGAGGGAAGAGGCGCTCGATGACATCCAGGAACGGTTTTCGAAAGACTCATCCAGCACAGTAAAAGTCCTTCTGCACTCTCTGGCATTTGGGACCCTCAAGCCATTCATCGCGGCAAAACCTGAAGAAGCACTCAGTCAGGCACAGATGGAGATGACGCTCGACGTGATGGCGCACAGCCTGGTCTATTGGGTTCAGGGACTGATGTCCCGCAAGCTGATGAAGAAGGGGGGACGCATCATGGGGCTGACAAGTTCGGGTGGACACTCTGTCATCCCGAACTACGGTGCTGTGTCTGCTGCGAAGGCTAGCCTGGAATCACACCTTCGTCAGCTCGCGATGGAGCTCGGGCCCATGGGTATTACCACCAACGCGATCATGGCCGGTGTGACCGACACGCCGGCGTTGCGCAAAATTCCGAACCATGTTCGGATGCGTGATGTTGCGCGGGCCAAGAATCCCTTCGATAGATTGACAACGCCGGAAGATGTCGCGAAGGCGGTTGTTTTGCTCGCAGATGACAATGCCTATTGGATCTCAGGGAACGTCATTGGTGTTGACGGAGGCGAGAATGTCGTGAGCTACATCGGACCAAAAACGTCACTCGAGTGATGGGTTCACTTCTCACCTGATCAAATCATAAAAGGAGCATATGTTCGAGTTCGAACTTTCAGAAGAGCAGAAGATGCTCAGGGAAATGGTGCGGGATTTCACCAATGCCGAGATCAAGCCTCTCGCACGGCGGATCGATGAAGAGGAACGCATTCCTCCCGAGCTTATGCAGAAGATCCGGGATCTCGGTATCCTTGGTGCTGCGTTTCCGGCGGAGTATGGCGGAGCTGGTGTTGGAGAAGTTGGCTATTGCCTGATCCAGGAAGAGATTGGCCGCGGATGTCTCTCAACATCGACGTTTATCGGAGCGCACGAATCCATCGGAACGAATGCGATCTACCTCGGCGGGTCCGAATTCCTTAAGAAGAAGTACATCCCTCTTCTGGCAGAAGGGAAGAAGATCGGAGCATTTGCACTGACTGAAACGCTTGCCGGGTCGGATTCATTCAACCTGAGAACGCGGGCGCACTTCGACGGCAAAGAGTGGATTATCAATGGTGAGAAACTCTGGATAACGAACGGTTCGATTGCCGATATCATCTCGGTATTTGCGCGGACAGAAAAAGGTATTACAGGATTTGTTGTGGAAACGAACACGCCCGGATTTACCGCAGGCCCGCCCGAGAAGAAGATGGGCATCCGGGGAAGTGTGACGGCAGCGATTTCCTTCGAGAATGTTCGTGTCCCGAAAGAGAACATAATCGGGGAAGACGGACGGGGCTTCATTGTGGCCATGAAGACGCTCGATGCCGGCCGCCTGGGATTGGGGGCAGCTTGCCTGGGGGCGTCCAAAGAGCTTCTCGAGCTCTCCACCAAATATGCAAAGGAACGAAAGCAGTTCGATGTCACGATTTCCCAGTTCGAGGCAATCCAGTTCATGCTTGCAGAAATGGCCACGCTGATCTATGCAATGGAGTCGATCATTTATCGCACAGCGGCTGCATATGACGCGGGAAAACCCATCTCGCGTCAATCTGCTACGGTGAAACTTTTTTGCTCGGAATCCCTCTTGAAGTTGCTGACAGAGCGGTACAGATCCACGGAGCTATGGGCTACTCGCGGGAGTTGCCTATCGAGCGGTTCTATCGCGACGCGAGGATCAATCCCATCTTCGAAGGAACGAACGAAATTCAGAAAATCGTCATCGCTCGCGACGTGATCAAGAAGAACGGTGTGCTTGGCTGAGGATAAGCGGCGGTGCTTGATCTTCGGCGAAATTTCTGATAGATTTGTGTAAATTCGGACCCGGCCAAAGAGCAGCCGGGTCCTAAGATCTTCAGCAAGCTTGGCTTCGCCCTTCGGGCTCGCTAAATTCCAATTCTCCCGAACCCCGTGAACGAAGTGAGGCCGAGTGCGTAGGAGAATTGAGAATCCCGACGAAAGTCGGGATCAGCAACGGTGCAATTCGGATCCCGATAGAGGACGTCGGTTCCGCTTCTCAGAATCCCGCTTAGTGAGCGGAATCTCCTGCTCTTTGGGATCCCACGCCGATGCGGGATCCTGGAAAGCGGGACAAGGAGCGGGAGATCCTGAAAACTTCACAAACTTAGCTTCGCCCTTCGGGCTCGCTAAATTCCAATTCTCCCGAACCCCGTGAACCAAGTGAGGCCGAGTTCGTAGGAGAATTGAGAATCCCGACAAAAAGGGTCGGGATCAGCAACGGTGCGGTTCGGACCCCGCTAGAAAACAGCGGGATCCTGAAAATTTCACAAACTTAGCTTCGCCCTTCGGGCTCGCTAAATTTGGAAGTTTTCGGACAGGTAGCTCAGATGGTAGAGCAATGGACTGAAAATCCATGTGTCGGCGGTTCGATTCCGTCCCTGTCCACCAAAAACGCCACTTTTTGACCTCGGTGTTAGCAGCTGCTAACAGTCTGCTAACACTTTTTTTTCTGGAGGACATATGGCGTCCCTCATTCGCCGCCCCAACGGAATCTACTACATAGTCACGTCCGTCAATGGTCGTCGAGTTTGGCATTCAACAGGTTCCCGAAACAAACCCGGAGCTCTGAAATCTCTCAGTTCAAAGCAACAATCCGTCCCAGAACAACCCAGTCTCAAGCTGTCTCAATTCCGAACACAAGTGCTGTCGTACGCCAGGACAAACGTCGTACCCGGCACCGTGGTATTTTGCGGATATTCGCTTCGGGATCTCATCAGGCTGGTCGGCGATCATGACTTGGCCGACTACACCCCCAAAATGGTGGAGCAGTTCAAGGTCAAAAGGCTTGAAGAGGTTTCGGATGTCAAGGTCAACATTGACTTCAGGACCTTGCGAGCAGCATTCAGTTTGGCGGTTAGGTGGAGTCTGATCCCAGAAAATCCCTTCAAGAAATGCAGGCAACTTAGGATACCGCTGCGGCGACCGGTTTATCTGACCCCAGAAGAGTACCAAAAGGTAGTGTCGGTAATAGACAAAGAATGGTTCAGGGACATCGTGCGCTTCGCCGTGTCTACGATGATGAAGCTTGGTGAAATAGTGAACCTGAGGTGTAGCTCTGTGGACTTCGATCGCAGGCTCATTTACGTGGAAAGCAGCGCTGACTTTCGGACAAAGACACGCAAATCACGAATACTTCCAATGGACCCATGGACACTCGCACTTCTTCAAAGCAAGGAAAAGGTCTCAGATTTCGTTTTCACGTTTCCTGACGCAAAACGCTTGAAGATTGGCTATGTTTCCAGTAGGTTCAAGAAGTATGTGAGGAAGGCTGAAGTAAGACCCGACATTCATTTCCACAGTCTTCGGCATACAGGTGCGACGTGGTTGGTACAGAATGCAGTGCGTATCTATACCGTCCAACAGATCCTCGGTCACTCTACGATACAAATGACGCAGGTATGTTCGCACCTGGAGGCCGACGATTTGAGACAATCGCTGTTAAGGATTTCCGAGGTGCTTGGTCGAGACCAGAGCCAGAGACCCGAAAGTTCAACTGCTCCGACTTGTTCGGAAATCGAACATTCAAGACATGAATAGTCGAAGGGGGTCAAGGAAGGTGGCAACGCGGATATGATTACCGCGTCGCGGCGCTTTGCCGCAGACGATATGTGCCAGGCTTCTCAAACCCACAGTGTGGATAATAAATGAACATTCGGTCGATACAACGGCTCAGTACCATTCTTATGCTTCATGCGGAGGCATTATGAGAATCACCGCGATCATTTGTGTTTTGCTCTTCTCTCTTAGCGACATTCCCGCCCAACAATCGCATTTCCCTGTCTATGTGAATGGCGGCATCGACACTTCCAACGTGGAGATTTCGCAAGTGATTGGACTTTGGGAAAATTATCTCAACTCAAACCCCGACAGCACGTACGATAATCCATACTGGCTCACTTCAGAAAAGAAGCGGTACAAGAAGTTTGATTTCCTGAATACGACGTATTTCAGTCCGAGCCTTTACCATTTCCTTCCAGATTGGAAGGCGACTGTCATGAGTGTTTCACAGATCGACAGCGGATTGGTGATTCGCACGCTGTTCGCCAAAGCAACAGAATCAGGCTTCTCTCGCCCGTTCTGCATTGGTGAGGTTGTTGCGACGAAGGAAGATGGGGGATACAAGCTCAGAAACATTCTACCCATCAATACGAGATCCTGGGAGAGGGAAAAGGTCGGCAGCATCACATTCATATTTCCGTCAAGCCATCATTTCAGTCGGCGGCTTGCTGAGCGCATGAACGCATTCGTGGATTCCCTCACATCGATCTGGAATATCGTACCTTTCCCCACCGAATTCTATCTCGCAAGCGATTTGAGTGAAATAATGAAGATGCGTGGATTCGACTTCTACATAGGCGAAGGCAATAATCGCGGTCCGGGAGGAGTGGCGGACATAGCGAATCGGATTGTATTCGGTGCCGGCCAGGACGAGTGGTATCCGCACGAGTTCGTGCACATTTATATCAACCCGCTTCTGCCGAACGCCCACCATTATTTTCTCGAAGGATACGCCGCATTGCTGGGCGGTTCCAAAGGTCACGAGCTATCGTGGCACACGGGGCGGATGCTTCAACACCTGAAAGAACACCCGGAGCTCGATTTGAACCATCTCCTGGCCTTTTGGCATTTTGACTCTTACACCGATCCGAAGTACGTGTTCGGTGGATTGCTGTGCAAGTTGGCCCTGGAAAAAGGTGGCTTGTCAATGCTCAGGCAACTGATGTCATACGGAGCGGAGGACAGAGACTTCTACAAAGCCATCGAGGCTGCGTTTGGAGTAAAGCAAAACGAATTGAATCAGTTTATCAGAACAAAATTGGCGGAGTGCGCCAGAAAATGAGCTTTGAGGGAGTAGTATCGCCACGCATGGTGGCAACAGAAATCCCCGTATCCGGGGGACATGCCTGGCCAAGGGTCTCTCCTCGGTATCTGTAAGTTAAGCGAGGATCACAATGAAAACATCATTCATCCTTGTGTGTCTACTCTTGATCTTTTGCGGCGTTTCATTGGCTCAGGCACCGCAACTCCTGCGGCCTGATTCTCTGCATACCGAAATCATTGTGATTGGAACAATCCACGATTCGCATAATAGTAGTCCATACTTCAGTACACAGGAGCTCAAACGCATTCTCCTCAAGCTAAGACCCGATGCTCTCTTGATCGAGATCCCCGAGAATCAAATGGGCGAGGATGGCAGAGTGCGTGAGCAAGACAGAGTTGGCCCTGAGATCATCACTGCTGACGAGGTCGCCAGTGAGTTGCATATTCCACAAATCCCATTCGATCATCCCGACAGAAACGACAAGAACAGCCAGCTACTTAAGCGTTGGAATGAAATCCAGCCAAGGCTCGCTCAATTGAATCAAGACATCAAATCCAAGAACTCGTTGGATCTTCAATTCATACGCTTGTATGATCTTGCCAACGGCGGATTACAGAGCACGCAAACACATGCAACTTCGACCACTGTAAACTCAGATGCCTGCGATGCACTTACTTCTGTCTGGTACTCAATCTATCAGGACATCTTGCTTTCCATCGCCGAGAATTATCCTGGCTACGACGATCTCGTGCCAGTCCTGAAGTACGCTCGTGATTGGTGGCACGAGAGGAACACCATGATGGCAGAGAACATTATGAAAGCTGCCAAAGCCTATGGTGGCAGACGCTTGGTCGTAATGACCGGATCGGCGCACCGATACATTCTTCGCGATCTTTTGAAGAAACAAGGGGGCATCGCACTCAAGGAATTCTGGGAGGCACTACCGAATTAGGCGCATAACGGGCACAACTGCAATTGTCAAGCGGCTACACGACGCTAAAGGAGCGCATGAGACTCAAGATGAAGAAACGATACTTAGGAAGACCCCTCAGCCAAAAAGAGCGCTTAACATGGAAACTATTGGCTGAAGGACTCACGAGCAAGGAAATCGCCAAGAAGCGAGGGGTATCGGTCGGGACCGTACTGACAGTTCGATCGGTGCTTCTGAGCAAGCTCGGAGTACACAACGCCACACGCTTAGTCGCTTTGTGGTACAAGAGGAAGATAGACAGAATTCGTAATAGACGAAGAAGATGATCTTGTCGCTGAACGCATAGCGGTACACTCTTTTCACTTCACAACAAAGGCTCGGCAATACGCTGGGCCTTTGGCATTTTTTGGGCAGGGGTCAAGTTGGTGAATGGTTAGTTGGTGAGTGGTTAATTGGTTGATTGCCAGAATCTTGAGTCTGCTAGGCGAGCTCCCCGGTTGAACGAAACAGCTTCACTGCTGACACTGGGCACAGGGATGTCTCCCGCGAGATCACGGGACCAGCCTCAGCTTCGTTTGGCGGCAAATACACGTTAATGAATTGTCATTCCGGCAGATACGGCAATCCCCTCAACCAAAAAAAATACCGCGTTTTAC
>CAVUAC010000030.1:0-33931 GCA_963739335.1 uncultured Bacteroidota bacterium
GCTGCTGACAGGCAGAAATTCCGTCAGTCCTTGCAGAACACCGAGAATGAATGCTTGTAGAATAGACATAGGATAGTGATGTCAGTAGAGTTGAAAAGTAACGCCAAACTTTAGCCCGACATTGAAGAAGTTCATCCTGGGTAAGGTGGCAGAGCTTGATGCCATCTGAGCCGGTTGCCTGCTCCGCTCCAACGTTCCGAGAAAATCCCAGCGAAGATCGACTCCAATGCTGCCATAGAACGTTTCGTCAAACTTCGTGTTGCCCACGGCGTCGAGTTTCACGCTGACCCCCTGGCTCCGAAAAGTCTCCCCACTGCCGATCGTCGGGAAGCTCTGGTCAAACGTCGCAAAGTGATACCCCAGTCCACCTCCGAGCTTGATCCTGTAACCCTCGCCGAACACCAGATAATGAAGCAACAACGTCGGCATGTGAACCTGATAGGACATCTCCGATCGGGAGAAACCGGAGCGAGCATCGATGGAGTACGACTTGATGAGCAGGCTGTACTCGATGCCCGTGCTCCATTCCTGTGAGACCTGAAGTTCTGGGGTGGCGTAGAATTCCACCGCGGTGACGGATTGATTCACCTTCTGGTCGAGGGTCGGTTGTGCAACGCTGTTGATGTAGTCAGCTATCGAAGACGCCGTATGAAGGTCAATCCCCAGCCCGACAGTGAAATCCATAAACCGCTTCTCTGCTTCTGTCGCAGAGGATTGTGCCGGCAGCGGTTGTGCAAATCCGCCGACGAAAAGCAAACACAAAAGCATGATGGCAGATTGGGACCGTTTCACAGCGATACGGGCACCCCGACCTGAAGTGACTCAACCGCCTTGAACGTCGCTGCTGTCGTCTCAAGCAGGCTCTCGAAAGGAATGGGCGAGCCTTTTCCCTCCTGGATGGCTGCGAGAAAAGACCGCACCTCTGCCCGATGTCCCTTGTCGATGCTTGAAAGCTTGAACTCCCTTTTCTTCCCGTTCTGATAGAGGGACAGCCGCTGAAAATTCTCAATCACCGCGGTCCGGCCCGTCGAAGAAATTTCTACCCTCTCTTTGGGGAAGGAAACATCGCCGTTCGCCAGGTACGTGATCGTTCCGACCGAGCCGTCACGGAACTTGACGGTGATCACAACGGAATCATCATCCTGCGGAGATCCCGGAGGCACAGGAGAGCGGCTCGGCAAACACCTTCACCGGATGCGAGGATGTCAAGAATTGCATCAAATCGATGAAATGGCATACCTCGCCGATAATCCGTCCTCCCCCCTCGATCGGATCACGGGTCCAGTGAGTCTTCGACACAGCGCCAGCGTTGACCCGGTACTGAATCACGTACGGGCCGACGGCATTGTCGAAGAAGCGCTTCGCGTGCTGAACATGCGGAGCGAACCGACGATTGAATCCAACCATCAACATCGGTGGCCCTCCGGTTGTGGAGGCAGCATGGTAGACTTTTTGAATCTCCTTCAGCTCCGCGGGCGCTAACGCGAGTGGTTTTTCCACGAAGACGTTCTTCCCTGACTTCAGAGCCTGAAGCGTCAGAGAAGCGTGGAGATTGTGGCGGGTAGCAATGAAGACCGTGTTGATCGAATCGTTCCCGATGATCTCGTTCGGCTCGCTGGTGGCGAATTCAAAACCAAAGGTGCGCGCAACATTGGTCGCGCTCAATCCATTGCCGTTGCAGACTCCAATGAGCGACGTCGTCCGTGACCGCTCGATGTGAGGAAGCAGAAATCCCTGCGCGAAATTCCCGGCCCCAATGAATCCAACCCGGATATTTGCCGATCGGGAGTCCCCCTGCTTCGCCGTAACCGGGATCGATGGAGACAACGTGTCCAGCATTTCTTCTTCCCGCTCCCCATAGTCGAGCAAAACACCGACAAAGTGTTCGCGCTTTTTGGAATTGGCGCCCGTGATGAGAGCGTAAGCAGCCTGCACGTCATCGATGGTGAACCGGTGCGTCGTCAGTTTGTCAAGGACGATTCCTCGAATTGAAAGCAGGCGGAGAAACTCCTGCATGTTGCGATTCTCGCTCCATCGTACGTAGGAAGCGGGATATTCTTTGCCCCGCTCCTCATACTCTGGATCGTAGCGGCCAGGCCCCAGGGAACGCGACAACCTGAAGTCCAGCTCTTTCATATAGTACGGTGCACGCGGAAGGTGCAATCCAACATCTCCGACCAGCACCACCCGGCCTTTTTCGCGGCAGAGTTCGCCGGATAATTCGACGGGATCGCTGCTTGGAGTTGCCGCAGTGATGATCACCGCATCCGCACCAAGACCCTTGGTCGCGGCCCGAACGACATTCTTCACATCACCCGTGTCCCTCCGCAGAGCAAGGTCAGCTCCGTTTTCTCTCGCGAGCCTCACCGTTGCGTCGTCAGGATCGACGCCGATGACGAAACACCCATTCGCTTTCAGCAATTGAATCGTCAACTGTCCAAGGAGCCCCAGGCCGATGACCACCACGATTTCTCCAAGTGTAGGATCGGCCACGCGTACACCCTGGAGAGCGATCGCACCAAGTGTCGTGTAAGCGGCATCATCGAGATTGACGCCCTTCGGGATCTTCGCACAGAGATGGATTGGAACGACAACATACTCGGCATGACTGGCGTAGCCCGCACCTGCGCAGGCAACGCGATCACCCGGTTTGACCGGCAGATCTTTTCCGCCGACCGCGACCACTGTGCCTGCGACGCTGTACCCTATGGGCGCAGTCGATTCAAGCCGTGTCTTCACACGGCGGTACGTATTGATGAGACCGTACTGTTTGACCTGCTCCAGGACCCTCAGAACGAGTTCCGGCTGTGATTTTGCCCGTTGAAGCAACGACGCCCGACGCTGGGTAATCGAGGCTCTTTCGGTGCCAGCACTGATCAGTGAATACCGTGTCTTGACCAGAACGTGCCCTGATTTCAATGCCGGTACCGGTACCTGCTCCACGCGCACGTCGCCGGTTTTGTTATGTTGTGTAACCTGTTTCATTGCTCATGCCGTTTTATTGTCTGCAGTCCCATCGACAACTTCGGAAACGCGCAGATGGTCTTTGATGAAGTAAAATAGTCCAACAACCGTCGTGATGATGTACCCCGTCTCATGGGTGATGATCGAGTAGCTGAGGGCCGTATTGCGATCTACACCGTAGAGCAGCATCAATGCTGCCGTGAGAAAGGAATGGTACGTCCCCAATGCCCCCGGAGCCGGCAAGGCGAACGCAATCGTCGAGATCGTCAGGAGAATAACTGCTGCACCGAAATCCAGATTGTGGCCGGACAACGAACTGAACGCATAGAACGGAACATACATGCTGAGCGCGTAGAAAAAGTAGATCAAGATGCTCAGGAGGACGATCATGGCGAACTTGTTGTGCATCTTGGCCACAGCGAAACCAGAGAGAAACGAATCCACGAGCTGCTGATAGCGGCCCTCAAAACGCCTTGGCACAATGTGTTTCAGGAGATTCAGCAACCTGAACAGCGACTCCCCTTTCAAGAAGAGAATCACGAAGACCGCAAGACAGAGCACCGAACCCACCAGGAAGAAGGGCCGGACAGCGTCCACATTGCTGAAGAAGGGGTCAAGTGAATGTGGATACAGAAACAACACAACACAGAGGATAGACAGAAACGTCACCATGTCGATAATACGCTCGACAACGACCGTCCCGAATGCGGAACTCTTCGATATCCCTTCGGACCTGCCGATCGCGAACGCACGCGTCACTTCTCCCACCCGCGGAAGCACATTGTTGACCATGAAGCCAATCATGACCGCCGAGAAAAGCCTCTGATGAGAGATCTTGTCCTTCACCGGCGAGAGGAAGTACGCCCACCGCACTGCCCTGAGCCAGTGGCTGATGAGGGTAATGGGAATAAGAAGAGAGGCCCACAGGTAGTCGACACTCTGGAGGGATGCCCAGAGATCCTTGAAGCTTACACCGCGGAACGCCAGGTACAAAAACAGCGCGGCGATCAGAAACCCGATGAACGTCTGGAGGAACTTCTTGAGTCGTGGTGACATGAAGTGCCGTTCGATGGTTAGCGCAGGTCGACGACTTCGGTCCCGCTCGGCGGTGTGAACAAAAACGTGCTGTCCTTGAGGTTGGTGTTCATCTTGATCTCCTGGACGCTGTACGTTTTCTCGGTGTCGTTCACGTCAATCATCTCGACCTTTCGCAAGGTCCATGATCCCTCATCGATCCAGACCTTCATCGACTTGATGAAGGATTGATCGTCCTTGGGGACGAGCTTCAGAACGACGAGAGATGCACCGCCGGTTTTTTCATGCTGGACAAGCGTCGCGTAGTAATTCGTCGGCAGATTGAGAAGAATCTGCTCCGGGGTAAACGAATCCGCAGTCTCCTTGTAGCGATCGATAAGCACTTGCTTGTTCACAGGCGAGTAAGACCAGACCGTCGCGCCGTCTGTCACGAGGATCTGGTATTCGGTTTCCACACGATATTTGTTCGGCTTCTTCATCTTCAGGGTGCCAGCGAAATCCTGCTCGATCTTGGAGAAGCCAAACTTCACGTGCTGGGTGAAGCGGGCTGTCGCATCCTGAATGGAATCAAACCGTTTCTGAAGCTTGCCGGTGATTTCGTTTACGGTGAGCTCCTTCTGCTGGCCAAACGCTGCGGCGCACAGGAGCACAGAGGTCAAAAGGAGCAAACGTCGCATTAGAGATTCCTCAAGATGGCTTCGAGCTCTGCTTCAGTTTCCACTAGAACTTCACGCGCCTTGCTCCCGTCAAATGGGCCAACGATTCCGGCAGCTTCAAGCTCGTCAATGAGCCGGGCAGCCCGCGAATAACCGACCTTGAGCCTTCGCTGGAGGAGCGAAACTGATCCCTGCTGGTGCCGGACGACAATCTTGGCAGCTTCCTCAAACAGTTCATCTCTTAAGCCGCTGCCCGAGGGTCCGCCCCGCTTTTTCTTCTCGAATACCGATGGGAGGGTTAAGGGACGACTATACCCTTGCTGTTTGGATATGTGATTGACCACGCGCTCCACTTCATCAGAAGAGATGAAAGCGTTCTGGATGCGCACGGGCTTTGGACTGCCTGCCGCGAGGTACAGCATGTCGCCGTTTCCGAGCAGCTGGTCCGCCCCGTTCATATCAAGGATCGTTCGGGAATCGATCTTCGACGCTACCTGGTACGCGATGCGCGCTGAAAAATTTGCTTTGATCACGCCGGTGATGACGTCAACCGACGGCCGTTGCGTGGCGAGCACCAGGTGAATGCCGACAGCACGTGCAAGCTGCGCCAAGCGCGCGATCGGTTCTTCAACCTCACGGGCTGCTGTCATCATCAGGTCAGCGAGCTCGTCGATGACGATGATGAGAAACGGAAGCTTGCGATGCTTCACCGTTTCCGTGTCGTGGAGCCGGCCGCTCTTGACCCTCTCGTTGTAGTCTGAAATGTTTCGCACTCCCGCAGCCGCCAGCCGGTCATACCGCTTCTCCATCTCGATCTCGACACTCTTCAATGCCAGCACGGCATTGTTCGGCGTCGTGATGATCTCTTCCTCGATATCCGGAGAAACGGCCAGGTAGTGTTTGTTCAGCTTGCCATACAGCGAAAGCTCGATTTTCTTCGGATCGATGATGATGAACTTGACGTCGCTCGGGTGAAGTCTGTAGATGATACTCGTGATGATCGTGTTGATGCCGACGCTCTTCCCCGAGCCGGTTGCACCGGCAATGAGGAGATGCGGCATTTTGGCAAGATCATCAACGCAAACGTCTCCCGTGATGGTTTTGCCCATCGCAAGAGGCAGGGTGCCCTTGAAGTCGCGAAACTTCGACGAGTTGATGATGCTGCGGAGCGTCACCAGCGCGGGATTGTGATTGGGGATTTCGACGCCGACGGTTCCCTTGCCCGGGATGGGAGCGATGATCCGAATCCCCTTTGCCTTGAGCGCCAGTGCAATGTCATCCTGAAGGCTCTCGATCCGGCTGATCTTGACGCCGGTGGCCGGAACGATCTCATAGAGCGTTACAACAGGGCCGGGTGTAACGGAAACGCTTTCTATTTCGACGCCGAAGTCAGCAAGCTTCGCACGAAGGAGTTCCGCGTTTGCCTTCAGCTCTTCTTCATCCACTTCCTCGGAGCCACGAGCAGCATCCAGGAGCTCGACCGAAGGAAACACATAATCTATTTCCTCCTCTTCGACGTCCTCGGGCACCTCGCGCTCATCGAAATTCACTTCTTCTTCCTGGACCGGCTCGTTGATGTCGAGCGACACTTCACCTTCAGGCTCAGCAGGCTGTTGCGTCTCCTCAACGTTCGGAGCCGGATTTTCGATCTCCGGTTCTTTTTCCTTCATCAGGATCTTCCTGGGTACCGGAGGAGGAGGAACGTGCTCCGTTGAATCGCGTTTGATCTCTACCGATCGTCGCGGAAGCGGTGGTTCTTCTTCCTTTTTCACTTCGACCTTCTGCGCCGAGCGTCTTTGCTTGATCCACACCCGCAGCCGACCAAACCACTCCTGGAGGCGTTCATAGCTCTGCTGGATGTCAAGGTCGACAAGCAAGGTGAGCACGACCGTGAGGAGTCCGAGGAGGAGGATGAAACTCCCGACCAGGCCGATCAGTTTGGAGAGTGTGTTCGCTGCAAAATCTCCGACGGTCCCGCTCCACTCCATCGGGAGGATCGGCACCTCGCCGATCAGCCGAACCGAGCCCATGAGGGCAGAGAAGAGCAGCGCAATGGCAACAACGTAGTTTGTCGCAAGGATGAGTTTACGAAGCTCTTTTCTGCGGAGAATGTACCACGACCACGCCATCCCAAGGAAGGGAAGCACGATGATGGCATAGCCGATCGTGGAATTGATGAACCAATTCGAAAGCACTGCGCCGAGGAGGCCCAGAAGGTTCTGCGTGCGGTCGGCCTTTGCCTGGAGCGCTTCATCCGGTGTAATGACTTTCCACAAATCCACAATGCGCACTTGCCCGTTTGCCTGATCTGCGGGAGTATACGAAATCAGGCTCAGCAGCAGCATGAAGGAGAAGAGTATCCCCAGGAACGACCATATCTGCCGCCGCCGCTCGGGCTTCTTCTTTTGAGTCTCTTTTGTGGAGTTCTGCGTTTCCGGCATGTGTTATCAGATCCGCCTACGCGCTCGGTTTGACGGGAGCCGACTCACTCTGGGCTTGACGGGTTTCGTCTCGTCGGAGCTTGATGACATTACCGCTCAGGACCGGGAGAACCGGGTAAGAATCGACCGTTGCTGCGATCTTGATATCTTCCAGAAAACCTATCTCGACGAGGTACTTTCCATGTTCTGAGTTTTTCATCATTTTCAGGAGCGACCGGCCAAAGGTTTTGTAGAGTGCTTGGGCAGCGAGAGACGAATCCGTCAGCTCCAGCTTGACACTTTTATCCGCCGAGAGCTTGTGAACGATCATGCCCGCACACACCGTGTCTTCAAGACTGAAGTTGCTGAACGCATTCGCACGTCCAGCACAGATCAATATGAAATCCGATCCGACTTCCTTGATGAACTCGATCATCGTGGAGATATTCACAAACGCGCCGATGGCCAGACTCTGAGCAAACCTGCTCTTGTACATCGCGACCGATCCGTTCGTCGTGCAGAAGATAATCGACTTCCCTTTGACGGTGGCCTCCGTGTACTCCAGAGGAGAATTGCCCAGGTTGAAACCCTGAATCATCTTCCCATTTCGCTCACCGCCGCGCAGCGTGACATCGCCAAACAAGCTGCCCGAGATCTTGACCGCGTTCTCGATGCTCTCCACCGGGATAATCTCCCGCGCGCCATTGTTCAATGCGACGGCAATCGTCGTGCAGGCGCGGAGCACATCGATGACAATGATATTCTTGCCACGCAGCTCAAGCTCGTCGAGCTCAAAGGGATCAAAGCAAACGTCGATTCTCATGTGCCTACAACCTGTCTCTTACTTACTTCTTGTGAACGAACGGCACCTGGACAATGGAAGCGGGAACCTCTTTCCCCCGTATCGCCACTTGAACTGTTTTCCCCACCTCATCGAATCCTGTTGTTACGTAACCAAGACCTATCGCACGTTCTAGCGAAGGCGAGAACGTACCACTCGTCACGTGCCCAACCCCGGTGCCGTTGACCAGCAAGGGGTAGCCGTGACGCGCAACCGCTTTCTCGGAGAGCGTGAATCCCACAAGCTTCCGCCCGAGCCCCTTCTTTTTGACCTTCTGGATCGCACTTCTGCCTACGAAATCTCCCTTGCCCAGTTTCGTGATCCATCCCAGGCCGGCCTCGAGAGGATTCGTTGTCTGATCGATGTCATTGCCATAGAGGCAATATGCCATTTCCAGTCGTAGGGTATCGCGTGCTCCAAGTCCCACGGGCGCAATGCCAAATTCTCTGCCGGCTTCGAAGACCGCATCCCATACTTTTTTGGCAGAGGCAGCATCCCATCCAAAATAGAGCTCGAAACCAAGCTCGCCGGTATAGCCCGTACGCGAGATCAGCATATTGACTCCGGCGATGGAGCCCTTGACAAAATGGTAGTATTCAACGGAAGCGAGATTGGCGTTTGCCAGCTTCTGCAGCGTCGCGAGGGACCGGGGCCCCTGCACCGCCAGCAACGAGTACGAGTCGCTCAGGTCCTTCAGTTCGACATCGCCGCTGAGATGCGACTTCAACCAGTCAAAATCCTTCTGCGTATTGGACGCATTCACGACGAGCATGTAGTGATCGCCGCAATGGTATACAAGAAGATCATCGACAATCCCGCCGTTGTCATAACAGAGAGCCGAATACTGTATGCGCCCTTCGAAGAGCTTGGAAACATCATTGATCGTCATGCGCTGGAGAAAAGCGCCCGCATCTTTGCCGCGGACGATGAATTCGCCCATATGAGTCACATCAAAAACGCCAACCTTGTTCCGAACCGCGAGATGTTCGTCGATAATGCCGCTGTACTGCACCGGCATCTCGAACCCGGCAAACTCGACCAGCTTTGCCCCGAGAGACCGATGGATTTCCGTGAATGGTGTCTTTTTCATGGTCATGTCTTCCGGCTTTTGTTCCAGTCCTCCAGGAATTTCTGGAGTCCGAGGTCTGTGAGAGGATGTTTAATGAGCTGTTCAATGACTTTGAACGGAATGGTGCAGATGTCCGCACCGATCATCGCTGCCTCCACCACGTGAAGCGGGTGCCGGACGCTTGCCACCAGCACCTGGGTTTCAAACTTGTAGTTGCGATAGATTGTCACGATCTGCCGGATCAGGTCCATGCCTGAGGTGCTAACATCGTCGAGCCGGCCGATGAAGGGGCTGATGAAATACGCTCCCGCTTTCGCTGCCACCAGGGCCTGCGACGGCGAGAAACACAGCGTAACGTTCGTCCTAATCCCTTCCGCCTTCAGCGCTTTCACCGCCTTGATCCCATCCTTTATGAGCGGAACCTTGATAACAATGTTTCGATGGATCTTCGCGAGATCCCGGCCCTCCCTCATAATGCCGTCATACTCCGTCGAGATTACTTCGGCGCTGATCGGCCCGTCAACAATGGCACAGATCTCTTCGAGGAGCTTTCGAAAATCCTTCCCCTCCTTCGCAACAAGACTGGGGTTCGTCGTGACACCGTCCAGGACACCCATGCTCGCTGCTTCCCTGATTTCAGCAATATTCGCCGTATCGATGAAAAACTTCATGCCGTGGCCCCTCGCACTGAACTACATCTTATACTGATCGGTAATGTCTTTGTTCTGTCTTACCGAGATGAAACGGAAATCATCCATCGCCAGCGTCTGATCGGGAACAACTTTCACACGGACGAAGAACTTGAACATGATCTTGGTCAGCCGACTGATGGTCCCGTGCGTAAGATAGTCGCCCACATTAGGATTGACCTTGAGCTGAAGACGAAATTCCCGGGACTCGGATTTGAAACGCTTGATCCAGCGCTCGATCTGATTCAAGGTTGTTGTCTTCGACTGAACCAGTCCCGTGCCGCCGCAGGTTGGACACGCATCGCTGAAGCTCATCTGGACATTCTGGCGAATCCGCTGCCGTGTAATCTGCATGAGGCCGAACTCCGTAAGCGGAAGAACCGTCGCCTTGGCTCGATCCCGCTTGAGTTCCTTCTTCACCTCGTCATAGACTTTTTTCCTGTTCTTCTCGTCTTCAAGGTCGATGAAGTCAATGACGATGATCCCCCCGATGTCCCTCAGCCGAAGCTGCCGGCACATCTCACGCGCGGCCTCGAGATCTGTCCGGAGTGAGTTCAATTCTTGTTCCTTCTTTGCTGCATAGCGGCCGCTGTTGACGTCGATGACCGTCATGGCTTCGGTCTTCTCGATGAAGATGTACCCACCGCTCTTGAGCCACACTTTCTTGCTCATGAGCGTTTGGATGTCTTTCTCGACTCCGTACTGGTCAAAGATCGGTTCTTTGCCCTTGTAGTGCTCGAGACGGTCGAGCATATCCGGAGACATCCATTGGACGTACGCCTTGATCTCCTTGAAGAGCTTCTTCTCATCGACTGCCACACGCTCAACCCTGTCGCCGAACAAATCCCGGATGACGCTTGAGGTTGTGGTCATGTCTTTATAGACGAGCGCAGGCGGTTTTTCGGCCTTGACCGCCTTCTGGATGTTGGACCAGACCCTGATGAGCTCTTCAAGATCCTGACGAATGAGATTGTCTTCCTTTCCCTCGGCCACCGTTCGGATGATTGCTCCAAATCCCTGGGGCAGAATGGACCGAACGACCCGGCGCAGGCGTCGTTTCTCCTTGAAGTCTGTGAGCTTCTTGGAGACACCGATCTTCCCATCAAAAGGCAAGAGAACCAGGAAGCGGCCAGGCAGCGAAATCTCTGATGTGACGCGCACTCCCTTCTTGCCGACGGGCTCTTTGGTGATCTGGACGAGGATTTCCTGGCCCTTTTGAAGGTTGACTTCTCTCTCAAACCGCGGTGCGCGTGAGCCATCGCCATTCGTGGGGCCGCCCCTTCGTGCTTCTCTCGGCGCTGCTGTCGGCGACGGTACTGGTGCGGCGTCCCCGCTGCTCATGATCGCAGATTGAGATTCGGTGGTAGAGGGACCCCCATCTTCATCGTCCTCGTCCTCGAACAGTGCGTTGTACTCTGAAAGAGAAGAGCCAATATCGGAGAAATGGAGAAAGGCGTCTTGTTGGAGGCCAATGTCGATGAACGCAGCGCGGATTCCGGGCATTACCTTGGCAATTCTGCCAAAGTAGATATCCCCCACCATGCGTTCCTTACCGGGCGTTTCTACAAAGAGCTCGGCAAGCTTGCCGTCTTCAAGAATGGCGATACGATGTTCGTTCGCCGTGGAATTGATAACAATTTCTTTTTTCATACAGGGACCCAATCCACCTCAGACTCCACGCACGGGAAACGTAAGACACTCGCAACGGACGAAGATGGACGAAGCCCCATTAGGCGCGGCGAACGACCGCAGGGAGAAACTCGTGTATGCAACCGTCCAGATCGACCATCACATTGCGCCTGCCAGAGCGACGAAGTCGGGCTGGGCCGCCACGACGATAACTCGCCCAGAGTTCTTCGGGGCGTGGCCGGGCCAGCCTGCCAGATCGTTTCGATCAGGAAGGCACCCCTGTCCGCCTGAGCGGCACGACAGGGCATATTCCACACAAGCGCAAGACTGGTGGTGACTATTGAAGTAAAAAGTAGGAAAGTAATAAGTAGCATGAATTATGGGGCCTGGTTTTTATTCACCCCAGGTTCTGAGGCGAAAAGCCAACGAGGCGGGCCTTACGTTCTGATGCAATCAGATCCCCTGAGTGCAACAAAAATAAAGAGGTCAAGCACCCCTGTGTCACACAAAACTCTTTGCCGACCGTTGCTTCCTTCCGGACCTGGCGGGGTTGAGCAACGTCTTGTTGCACAGGACTTGACCTCAAGGCATGAAGAACAACCAACGAGAACTCCGAGATTATCAGATACTGGTTAATTAGTGAGTAGTTAATTGGTTAATTGCACAACGAATCCTCAGGCAACCCGCACGCCAATTAACGAATTAACCATTCACCAATTAACTAGCCTCTCGTGGAGCTGATCGGGCTCGAACCGACGACCTCTTCGTTGCGAACGAAGCGCTCTCCCAAGCTGAGCTACAGCCCCATTACTCCATAAAATGTAAGCAGAAACCGACAAAAAAACAACGACTACTTTCGCTGCATACGGACTTCGGGCATCAACGAGAACCGAAAACCTCCCATCGGACAACGCATTGATTATACTCCCCCTTTTCATTAAGATTCAACGCCAAGAAGGAGGAACAATTGAAGAAGAAACAGAGCATGGAATCACTCTTCGCCGACTACGTCGCTGTCGTCCGGAGGTTGCGGAAGGAATGCCCCTGGGACCGCGAGCAGACCCACCAGTCCATTCGCCACAGCCTTATTGAAGAAGCCTATGAAGCAGTCGAGGCGATTGACCACAAGAATCTTGATGAGCTGAAAAAGGAACTCGGCGATCTGCTTCTGCACGTGGTGCTACACTCCATCATAGCTGAGGAAGAATCTGCCTTCACCATCGAGAATGTCATGACGGAGTCGAGCGCCAAACTCATCCGCCGGCATCCGCACGTATTTGGCGACACGAAAGTCCGCTCTTCCGACGACGTCAAGAATAACTGGGAAAAAATCAAGCTGGCCGAAGGAAGAAAATCCCTGATGGAGGGCGTTCCGAAGAGAATGTCCTCATTGCTGCGTGCACATCGGTTGCAGGAGAAGGCGTCCAAGGTCGGGTTCGACTGGAAGAAGAAGAAGGACGTCTGGAAGAAAGTCGCGGAAGAAATTGACGAGCTGCACGCTGCTGAAGCGAAGCGGTCGCATGACCACCTGGAGGAGGAGTTTGGCGATCTATTGTTCGCACTCGTGAACTATGCCCGGTTCCTCGAGATCAATCCAGAGAGCGCCCTCAACAAATCGACAAAGAAGTTCTCCAGGCGCTTTCAGCGTATCGAAGAAGAGCTCCGGAAGCGGGGAAAGAAACTCGAACACTCAACGCTCGAGGAAATGGATGCAATCTGGAATGAGGGAAAGAAACTGGAGGAAAAACGAGATTGACGCCGGGTGCTACTCGCCGGTTTTTGTCGGTGGCGCAGGGCCAGCACTTTTGCGTCCGCCGTTGCTGCCGTTGCCAAACCGGTCATAGGCATCGATGATATCTTTGACCAGCCGATGCCGAATGACATCGTTGCGATCGAGATACGCGAATCCAACCCCCTGTATCGACTTCAGCACATCCTGAATCTGCACCAGCCCCGAGATGGTCGACTGTGGCAGGTCAATCTGCGTGATATCCCCTGTAATCACGGCCCGCGAGTGAGGCCCCAGCCGGGTAAGAAACATCTTCATCTGCAGCGCTGTCGCGTTCTGGGCCTCATCAAGGATGACGAACGCGTTGTGCAGCGTACGGCCGCGCATGTAGGCCAGCGGCACGATTTCGATAATCCGTTTTTCCATGTAGCTCCGAAGCTTCTCTGCAGAGAGCATATCATCCAGCGCATCGTACAGCGGTCGGAGATACGGATCGACTTTCTCCTGTAGATCGCCGGGGAGGAATCCGAGGTTTTCCCCTGCCTCGACCGCAGGACGAGCGAGCACCACTTTGGTCACATCGCGGTTCTTGAGCGCCGCCACGCCCATCGCAACGGCAAGGTAGGTTTTCCCGGTGCCCGCCGGTCCAATTGAAAAGACGATGTCATTCCGACGTATCTGCTGGATGTAGGCCTTCTGGCCCGGCGTTCGCGGCTTGATGATGCCAACTTTGGTATAGAGAATGGCATAATCAGAATCTTCAACGGCAATTTCCCTGGGCGTCTCAGGAGACGACCCATTCACGGTCACGAGGTCGATGACCGTGTCGACATCGTTCGGTGTCAGGTTGCCGTTCTTGTTGAGGATGTAAATGAGCTCCTTGAAGATCTTTTCAATCTTCGCTGTGTCACTCTCCGAGCCGCGCACGTTTATCTGATCGCCGCGCACCGTGATGGTAGCGTCAAATCGATCCTCGATCAATTGCAGATTCGCATCATTGAACCCCAACAGTTGCACGACGTCAACACCTGCCAGCTGAACTTTCCGCTCAGACAAATCGGGAAGCCTCCTTGTCCTTATACTCCGTAAAAAAACGAAACGCCCTCACCACCGCACACCAGTGCAGCGAGGGCGTCTCAAAAACGTATGCTCTTCTTCAATCAACAAATCTTCGGAAGTTGTACTCCCTTACTTCTTGGCTGGAGCAGCCGGCTTCGCGGCTTGTTCTGCCGCAGCGCTCTTCTTGCTCCAGTAGGATCGAACTGCTGCCTTCTCTTGCTTCGTCAAGTCAGCCTTCGGCGGAATACTGAGAACCTGTCCTTTTTTGATCACATCCGGATTCTTGATCTGATCGCTGATTGCCCTGCCAGATCTTCGGCCACAGGAACGCATTGTCATAGATCTTCGGTTTCTTCGCGATGTTCCAGAGGCAATCCCGGTCTTTCGCCCACGTGCCCACCGTATAGGTCATCTGGAGCTGAGCAGTCTCCAGGGTCTTCCGAAGCGCATCGACGCGGTTCTGCTGCTCCTTGATCCGGTCAAAGTACTTGGGAAGGGCACCTAGTTTGTTCTTCTTTGCTTCATCAAGCATCTTTTGCACGTCATCAATCTCACCCTTGCGTGCCCAGAGATCCTGGTTGGATAGACGAGAGAGCTCGTTGATCTTTCCATCGATCTCGTCGAGCTTTGCTGCAAAGGTTCGCTCCGCGGCAGCATCTGCGCGACGAGCGCCATGACTTCATCGTTGCATTTCTTCAGCGCGGCAGCTTTTTCGGCGTCGGTCTTTTTCAGCTTGTCAACTTCGGCCTGCAGCGCGGTGAGCTTGCTCTTCAACTCATTGCGCTGTGCCGTAGATTCTGTGATCTGCTTCTGCCATTCTTCTTTGGTCATTTCCTGTGCAGCGGCGTAGGCACACACATAGAGCGCTAAGGCCGCCACGAGGATTACACGATTCAGAACTTTCATGGTCATTCTCCTTGGTAAGTGGCCTTAGATTACATTCCCTTCAACCGCTCTTGCACAAGAGCTTTGTCTTTTTCACATTGAGCGAGCTGAGCTTCCTTGTCCGCGATCGCCTTCATAAACGCCGCCTTCTCCGACTCCTTTGCAGCCATTTCACGCTGCAAGCGACGACACTTCCGCCTTCAAGTCCTCCAGCTGCTTAAGCTCTGCCGCACTGGGTTTACTCGTGCAGCCGGTTGCCAACGTCGCGAGCAACGCGCCTGCAACAAATAGACCAGCAAATGATTTCTTCATGAGAACTTCTCCTATGTGATCGATTACATCGTCTGATATCCAGAAATCAAATTCGTCAGAATGATACAGATTACAGCCATAAAAGTCAAGAAAAACCGAAAGGGTTAACGTTATTTTAATGGCTGACTCACAGGAGGCCTCGTTGCGCAAAACTGGCAAACTGCGCGCCGCCGACGATGATGTGATCATATACAGGGATGCCCAGGATCTTGCCGGCTTCAGCCAGTTGCTTGGTGATCGCCAGGTCTTCCTGGCTGGGCTCAGGATTGCCGCTGGGGTGGTTGTGCACGAAAATGACGCTTGCAGCTTTTTCTTTGAGCGCTTCTGCAAAGCACTCACGCGGGTGAACGAGCGACGAGTTGAGAGTTCCACTGGTGATGCGAATCTCGCGCATCATGTGGTTCGATGTGGTCAGGAGCAGCACCCAGAATTCCTCATGGTTCAGGTCACGGAGCTTCGGCGAAAAGATCCTTGCGACATCTTCAGGAGCGTGGAACATTGGTCGATCATTTCCGTCACTCGCGGGCAACCGCCTGAGGAGCTCGAAGGCGGCCACGATGCCCGCCGCACGTACCCGGCCAATACCCAAACGGCTGAGATCGACAACGGACATACGCGCAAGGTCACGCAACGTTCGTTGCTCCGATAGAAGCTTCTTGGCAAGGTCGACAGCCGTAGCTCCCTTCGATCCAGAGCGTATGAGGATCGCCAGCAACTCTGCCTCCGTCAAGGATGCCGCGCCATGGTTCATCAACTTCTCGCGCGGACGCTCCCCTTCCGGCCACTGCTTGATGGTCGTGTGGTAGTACGACGGCTCAAACACCTGTCGTTGATGGCGCCCGTGTGGATTCACTGTGGTCAGTCGATGCCGAGGAAAGCCTTTCGGCTTACATCGATTTCACCGACTTTCTTGATGGATCGATTCTTGAACTGAAGTACTGTGAGGCAGGAGTTCACCCTTCCCTGATAGAAGCTGATTTTCGAGTGCACGCCCTGAAACGGTTGTGCGTTGCCCAGGGCTGACACGACGTCCTCCCGACGCGTCGCCCCCTGGCGGACGGTTCTCAAGAGGAGTTTCATGGCGTCGTACCCAATCATTGCATTCAGCGACGGCTCCTTCGCGAACTTCGACTGGAATTGCTTAGCGAATTGCCTGTAATGCTGGTCGATTTCACTCCAATAGGAATCGGTCGTGAAGATCACTCCGTTCGCATATTGCCGATTCTGCTCGAGTTCATTGATGTCATACCAGTTAGAAGTGCCGAGCAACTGCGTTTGGAAGTTGAAATAGCGCAGCTGTGGGCTGACGATGCCGATTTCATCCGGGGCGGCAATGGGAAGGAAGATCGCGTCAACGCCCGTCACGGGTAATCCGAGACTATCGTACTTCGCCTTGATGCGCTGGGTCGGGATCCTGAGCGAATCGGCAATTCGCCTTCCATCCTGGCCGAACAAGGATTCGACAGGCACCGCCGCGCTGGCAGCGACAAGCGAATCAAGCACGTTTAGAGGCACTCCCCACGTCGCCATGCGCTTCAACTCAGCCGCTCGTGCCTTTCCGGCGAAATTAACAACAATCCGCTCGGTGAGCTCGAGCCCCCGCTGTCGCATCGTGGAGAGTTCGTCTCGCAAGTCAGTCTGACCCGGCTTGTATGACTCAAGATCCACAAGCTCACCGCCGAGTTCTTTCACCTCGCGCACGAACGCGTCCACGATAAGCTTGTCGACTGTATCCGAAGATCCGAGAACGGCGAGACGATGCGCGCCGAGAGCCAATATTGCATATTGCGCCATGGCGCGTCCACGCACATCATAATCAGGATTGGCCTGAAAGACACAGTCACCGATTGCTGCAATGCCATTCGATGTTGCAGTAGGCGTGATGAGGGGTATGCCCCTTCTGTTCGCGAGCCCGGCACTTGAGAATACCTCGTTGCTGAACATGGGTCCCACGATCGCCAGAATCTGATCGTCCGCACTAAGTTCTGATACCTGACGCGCCGCGACTCCGGCATCACGTTCAGAATCCCGAACCTCCAGATTCACCTTTGGCATGGATTCCGCATTGTGTTCGTCAGCTGCCAGCCGTATGCCCTCCAGCAGTTCCTGCCCAACTCCCGTTGTGATGGACTGATCGGACTTGAATGTGAGCGGCAGAACAACGCCAATCCTCACAACCCCGCTGTGATCGATTCTTTCGAGAATAGCTTCAGCTTCAGCAACTGGTGGGATCGTCTTCGGCAAGGTTACGATGGTCCCAAGAAGATACCTTCGCGCCTTTTGCATCGCCCGTCTGAAGAATTCGTTCTGCGAGCCGAACGGTGATGAGGGCTTTGGTCTCGGTCTGGCTCGTCTTGGCGAGCAGCTCGCGCAGCTCTGAGATCCGGAGGTTCGTGGATGCCACAATTCCCAGCATCCTGATCGCACGAGTGGCCAGGACCGGGTCAAGAGTCGTCTGACGGACTTTCAGGAATGATTCTGCCGATTCCCTGTGACGATCGAGCTGATAGAAATCGAGGGCAAGAGTATAGGTCGCATCGTCGATGTACCTCCGATCTCTTGAACCGTTCGAGGAATGTGCCAAGAAGCTCGACGGATGATTCATAGTTCCCGAGATGATACAGGGATTTTGCCGCCATCAGATAGGCACCGGACGTACGGTGGGTGATGCCCGGTTCATCCAGGATCCGGACAAACATCTCGTGCGCCTCAGCGAAGCGATGTTCGCGGAAGAGCTTCATGGCATCCTGGAAACTCCTCTCGACCGCCGGCCTGTAGATCACGCTATCGTCAGCGACCGTCAAGCAGAATGCCGGGATGGCCGAGACAACCACAAGCATAGAAAAAGCAAGGAGGAAAGCACAATGAGGACGCACGATCATACCTAGGACTGCGGATTTTGTGACTGCTTCAGTTCGCGGGTGCCTTGAAGTGCCCTGGAGTGATGAGGTTCCAACTGCAGGGCCTGCTCAAAGGATTCTCGGGCCCGCTGGTAATCGCCTCGACGGAGGAACAAGAAGCCAAAATCGACGACGGCGTCGGTGAACTGCGGATTCAGCTCAAGTGCCTTGCGAAGATAGCGCTCAGCTTCATCGAGCTTGTGCAGGGCTAGCAGCGCTTCCCCGCACATGTGCCACGCCCGGGGCTCATTCGGATCCATTTCGATCGCCAGGACAAACTCATCATGCGCCCGACGCCAATCATACATCTTGGCATACGCCGTGCCGAGCATGTAGTGTCCAATCCAACTGTACTGCTCTTGGGCGAGGGCCTGCTTCAAACAATCGACCGCCTCAGAGTACGCACCACGCCGCAGCAGCAGCTCACCCAGCGATTCGTTGATTTTCGGAAACTCAGGATCAATTCTCCGTGTCGCCCGGAAATGAATCTCCGCCAGCCGCACATTGTCGCGATAGTAGTACGCAAGCGCAGCGTTGAAGTTCAGGTGAGCCCGAAGATCCTTGCTCATCGTCTGCTGATGTCCCAGAACCTTCTTGTAGTACGATAGCGCCTTTGCATACTGACCGAGCTTGAGGTAGAGATTGCCGACGAGGAAAAGAATCTCCTGGGGTTCGGTCGCTGGTCGAAACCGCTTTGAGGAGCGTTTTCTCCGCCGCGGCGTACTGTTTCAACTCAAACTGGACGTACGCGAGTTCTACCCAGGCGATATCGAGATGAGGCGCGGCGGCAGTAATGCGATAGTAAAGCTGCGAGCGCGTGCAACAGCTTTCGCTCGTCAGCCAACGATCGGGCTTGTTCCAGCCACTGGGATAAGGTTGGTTCGTCAATCATACTGGCAGAAGATAGAGATTGACGGAGTGAATTGCAATCAAAAATCCCTTTGCAGAGAGCGAAGCCCCACAATAAGTGCAAATGCGCTCAGGCCGGCTGAGAGCACTCCGAGCGTGGTGCCGGGCGCGACAATCATGGTCATGTCAAACGGCAAAAACTGGAACAACGACTGGAAGTATTCTCTTAAAGGAAGAATGATGATGGAAGCCAACGATATGAGATAAACCAAGGAAACGAGAAACGTCAGCGTTGCTCCTTGCGATGATGCCACGCGGATCGGGTTTTTTTCCTGATAGTTGGCAAAGTAACCTCCAAGACCGAGATTCAACGAAACAAGCGTAAGCGTGACCCAGAACGTACTGAAGAGTCCGAAGTACATCAGCAGCGGCCGACGCTCGGACATACGCACGAACGGGATATTCGAGAATACCGCGACAAGCAGCGCGGGTAAGACCACCAGCAGAAATCCCAGGGCGAATTTTGTGAAATACACCTTCCTGAGATCCAGGGGCGCGCTCAGCTGCGACCAAAACGACTTCCCTTCCATACTGATGGCTGGGAACACAAAACGCAGCGCGAGAGAACAACTCAGAAAACCCCCGAACGCATAGAGGACGAGATATCCCATCGTATGAATATCGGTGGTACGCACTCTGAGGTCGATATTCCTGACACTGATGGCAAAGACGGCGACGAGCACAACCATCAAAGCGAAGTGAATCCACTGGCTTGCTTCGCGAATGAACTGGAAGTACTCCTTCTTCAGCAGGGACTCCATCTGCGGCGACAAGATGGATTTCTTCCGGAAGTCAAAGATCTTTACCCGCTTGCCCGATTCTACCGTGTTGCTTCGCGCCTGGAACTCGAATGTGACCAGCCAACTTCTGTAGTAGAAACGACTCGCGACGTAGAGGACGAACACGAACACCACGAAGGTCATAAGAAGCAGCAACGCTCCCTGCATCAGAGCAAGATGGCCTTGATCTCGCGAGATGTTGCAGAGCACATTCGCTACCAGGTTATTGGGGAGAAACGACGACAGGTTGACATTGAATACAGAGGAACCTGACACGATCCCCAGACGAGCTTGACTGACTCTCTCCAACAACAGGATCGGGCTGGAGAATTTGAAGAACAGCACAATCATCCCGAGGTACACGACGGCCACACCGGTCATCACTTTCCTGAACCCCCAGCGACTGGCGACTTTCATGAGCGACATCAGCAGAAGGACCGCGATACAGGCCGACAGAAACAAAAAAGGCACAAAAACGAGGGCCATCAGCCCAAGGTACGTGTACCACGAATAGTGGAAATATGTCCCGTACCCTAGCAGCGCCATGAGAACCATCAGGAAGAATGTCGTGGAGCTGTACAGGAAGTTATCAAGAAACTTCAACACGAAAATCTGCGTGAAGGAAACCGGCTTTGTGAAAAGGTATCCGACCTCTGAAGATTTGTAGAGCGTTGAATAGGACACGATGATGTTGCCCATATTCACCGTGACGAACAGCACAAACAACGTCATGGAAATGAGCCGATGGTACACGAGGAGATTAACACCCAGTTTCTGCATCGTGAAGGTGGTGACACCGAGGGAGAGAACATACGCTGCGAGCGCAAAGCCGCCAAACACGACAAGAGAACCGACCCCCCTCACGGCGCTGACGAACTTCGGATCAAAGGTCGCCTTGAGGAATGAGTAGAAGCTTGTACTTCAGGATATGGAGGAATGTCGCCATTGGTCTGAGGATTGACGTCCGCCGCGGTTACTTCGTCAGCTCGAGAAAAACGGATTCAAACTTGCCGTCGAACTTCTGCTTGTACACCTGAAGATTCTCTTGCGTGCCGAGGAAAACCAGACGACCATCTTTGATGAAACCGACTCTGTCGCAGAGTTCCTCGGCGATGGAAAGGCTGTGGGTCGACATGAAGATACTGACACCTTCCTTTGCCTTCTGTTTGAGCGTCTCGCGAACAATTTTCGAGCTCTTTGGATCCAGGCCGATTATCGGTTCGTCGATGACAAACACCTTCGGTTCGTGAATCAATGCAGCTGCAATCGTAATGCGCTGGCGCATGCCCTGTGAATAGTCCTCGGTCCGTTTATCGACCCATTCCCCTATTTCGAAGTGCTCGATCACCTCATCAATCTTTCTCGCAATGACCTTCTTCTCCATCTTGTAGAGCCCGCCAACGAAATACAGGAACTCACGCCCCGTGAGCTTGTCGTAGAGGAAAGGCTGGTCTGGCACATAGGATGTGACGGACTTAGCATCGAGTGGATTCTTCACGACGTCGAACCCACCGATCAGGATTTGACCGCTGGTCGGTGCGAAGAGGCCCGCCATCATCTTGATCGTTGTCGTCTTCCCAGCACCGTTTGGACCGAGAAAACCGAATAACTCCCCCGGCGGCACCACGAGCGAGATATTATCGACAGCCGTGAAGCTGCCGAATTTCTTCGTGACGTTGCAAAGCTCTATCATGATCGCTCTATGTTAGTTCTAGAATGTAATCTTGTACAGCTGGACCCCCTTTAACTGAGGTCTCGTCACTCCCACTCGATCGTCGCAGGCGGCTTGGAGCTGATGTCGTACACGACCCGATTGATACCGCGCAATTCATTAATGATGCGATTCGAAATGGTGGCCAGGACGTCAGAAGGCACCCGTGCCCAGTCCGCAGTCATGCCATCGACACTGGTGACAGCACGCAGTGCCACCGTGTACTCGTACGTTCGTCCATCTCCCATCACCCCGACCGAACGAACGGGCAGCAGAACAACGAACGCCTGCCAGATGTCGTTGTACAGTCCTGCCCGCTTTATCTCTTCGATGAAAATGTCATCGGCTTCACGCAGGAGATCGAGTTTCTCCTTCGTGATTTCTCCCAGAATTCTCACAGCGAGACCCGGTCCCGGGAACGGATGCCGCTCGATGAAATGCTCAGGCATGCCGAGCTTCCTCCCGACTTCCCGCACTTCATCTTTGAAGAGCTCTCTGAAAGGCTCCAGGAGCTTGAAATTCATCTTTTCCGGCAGGCCACCGACGTTGTGATGCGTTTTGATCGTAACGGACGGACCTTTGAAGGAAGTTGACTCGATAACATCGGGATACAACGTTCCCTGGGCCAGGTATTCGAACGCACCATCATTGCCGCCGATCTTCTTTGCCTCAGCTTCAAAAACCTCGATAAACGTGTTGCCGATGATACGACGCTTCTTTTCAGGGTCGGTCACTCCCGCTAGTCTCGTAAGAAACGTATCGGTGGCGTCGACATCGGCCAGTTGTATGTAATACGTCTTTCGGAAGGTCTCAACGACCTGCTCACTCTCTTCTTTACGCATCAGACCATTGTTGATGTGAATGCAGTGCAGCTGATCGCCAATGGCCTCGTGCAGCATCACGGCTGCCACCGAAGAATCGACACCACCGCTCAGCGCGCAGAGCACGCGCGCCGATCCGACCTTCGCACGTATCTCCGCGTCGACCGCTGGATGAAATGCTCCGGCGTCCAATCTCCTTTGGCGCCGCACACACGCATCAGAAAATTCGACAGGATTTTCTTTCCCTGCTGCGTGTGAACCACCTCAGGATGGAACTGCACGCCGAAAATCTTCTTCGCCGGATTTCGGATTGCACAAATCGGCGCATTGTCCGTGTGAGCGATTGGCTCGAATCCTTTCGGCAGCTGACTGAGCGAGTCGCCGTGGCTCATCCAAACTGTGGTGGCACCGTCAAGGCCCTCCAGCAGATCGTCCCCTTTGTCAACCTTCAAGACAGCTTTCCCGAACTCTCTTCGCGCGAACGGATCAACCCTGCCTCCCAGCTGGTCCGCGATCACTTGAAGCCCGTAGCAGATGCCGAGCACGGGGATGCCAAGCTCCAGAACTTCAGCCGAAGATTTCGGAGCACCCTGTTCATACACGCTCGACGGACCTCCTGAAAGAATGATCCCAACAGGCCGCATGCTGCGGATCTTTTCGATGGAGATGTTGAAGGGATGGATTTCAGAGTAGACGCCAAGCTCACGAACCCGTCGGGCGATGAGCTGCGTGTACTGGGAGCCAAAATCGAGAACGAGGAGTGTTTCGGAGTGCTGCATATGCCAAGATAGGAAAAATCCTGGACAACTGAAAGGTAACGGCCCGCGCCGCCGCACAGGGCAACCTTCCTCTCTTCAAGACCTGTGAATGGAGTCGCTGAAAAAGAGAACCTCAGAAAACAAGGATCACGGAGAGGTTTGAATCCAATCTGTTTTCCCTTGGTGACCTCTACGATCCTTGTAGTAAGAAGCAATCAGGTCTCACACGCCCCTGTGTGAGCGTGCCTGTTTTGTCGAAAGCCACTACGCGGACTGCCGCGAGGGCTTCGATGTGTTTCCCGCCTTTCACAAGGATTCCGTGGCTTGCAGCGTTCGCCAGCAATAAACCTTTTTGCTTCCCCATCTGGATTCGGCCAGAATTGTCGAACCAACCATTCGAATGTGTCGGTAGCTGCCATCCTCTTTTCTCCTTGCCCGTCGGTTTTCCGTGCTCTCTATTCAAACCATGTAGAAGGAGGACTTCTTGATCAGAACACGATCTCACGTCTGTCACCCATGCCGATCGACTGAAATTGTCCTTTTTTGGACAAGGAATCAAGAAGCGCGAGACGGCCAACGAACTGTCCTTTCGAGGAAACGGTCTGGAGGTTCTTTAGGACATTTTGGACGGAAACAGGCTCAAATCAGTCTCAATCCAACGATTCCGTTGTTGGCACGTTGGTTGAGTTCTTTGTTAATGTGACGGAAAAGAAAACCGTGAGGTGAGCCATGAAAAAGTCCATTCTGACACTCTTGCTTCTAGGAATCTGTGGCTTTCAAGCGAAAGCGGATGTTTCCGCTCCTCAAGAATTCTCCGTCGGAGCTTCTGCCTACTTTGGAGATGCCGGCTCCTTCCACGGTTCATTATCGCCCTATGGAGAATGGCTTGAGCTTGACGCAGGATTCTATGCGTGGCGCCCCACACACGTTCATAATGGCTGGCGCCCCTATCTCCACGGCCGTTGGGCATGGACAGACTATGGATGGTATTGGATTTCCAGCGAGCCTTTCGGCTGGGCGGTTTTCCACTATGGCAGATGGTACTATGACGACTACTACGGCTGGGTGTGGATCCCCGACCGAACCTGGGGTCCCGCCTGGGTCGAGTGGCGCTACAACGACGATTACATCGGATGGGCACCGCTGCCACCGTATGCCAGCTTCAGTTTCAACATGGGCATCCGGTTCACCACTCATTGGTTCGCGCCATTCCACTACTGGAATTTCGTACGGTATCGGCACATGACTTCGCCCTACGTCTATCGGGAAGTTGTCCAAATGGAATATGCACGGAGGTTGATCGGTACTACTCGTTCCGCCGGGCGGTATGAGTTCAACGGCGGTCGCGTTGTGAATCGGGGTGTTGACAGGAGCGTTGTGGAACGCAGGGGCGGATACACACGGATCGACCGAGTTGATGTCCGTGAAACGAACAACGCCGGTGAGAGGTTCGTGCAGGAAAGCAACCGGGATCGGATAGAGACATACCGACCCGACCGGACCGATGCGGGCCGACCTGTCGAACGGATCGAAGCCCGTCGTGCAGAGCGAGGAACTTCACTTGATCTCCAACGGATTGAACGAGCACCGCGGGAGGCGACAAGAAATGTCGCACCACGAGAAGAGAGCCGGACTCCGCAAGGCCGTGTTCAGCAACCTGAGACTCAACGGCCCCGGGATGAATCGGTACAGAGACGCCGTGAAGACCGGCGGATTGAAATTCCTCAAGCGCCTCCGGCCGAACGACGAGAGGTCGAGCGTCGCAGGGAAGATCGATTCCCTTTCCCGCGGAAAGAACAGGCGGACCAACAGCGTGACCGACGAGTCCTTGTCCCAGATCGACCGCAGCGAGAAGAGCGTCGCGAAATTGCAGCGCCACGAACAAAAACAGAACAACCACGATCAACGCCGAATTTCAAACGGGAGAGTCCCCGGGGAAGTGATGAAGGACGAAGGGAAGGTGGGAGGAAGAGAAACTGAGGAGATGGGGACTCCCCTATTTATAGAGAAACGGCGTCCGAAGATTCTGGACGCCGTTTTTGTTTTTTCTCCTCTCAACCGTGGTTTCCGCGGTGCTCACGCACTTCACAAACGATCCAAAACATCCTGCATATCCCTCGGCAGCGCTGAATCAAACTTGACCATCTGTTTTGTTGACGGATGGATGAAACCGATCGTCTTCGCGTGCAGTGCTTGCCGGCCGATGAGCTTCAGCAAATTCCCTGCCACCTGAGCTCTTTTCCCATCCAGGCCTCCCCACGTCTGGCTTCGTCCGCCATACGTCGGATCTCCAAAAACCGGATGGCCGACGTGAGCCAGGTGAACGCGTATCTGGTGAGTGCGACCGGTTCGGAGCTTCAGTCGTACAAGGGAAAGAAAACCAAATTCCTTCAGGACCTCATAGTCCGTCACAGAATGTTTTCCCTCCGCTGTCACGGTGACTTTCTTACGGTCCTTTTTGCTGCGTCCGAGGGTCGCTTCGATGGTACCCTTTGGTTGCTGAAACTTCCCCCAGACAAAGGCCCAATACTCTCGATCAATGGTGCGGTGAGAAAATTGTTTCGCCAGAAAATGATGTGCGACATCGTTCTTGGCCACCACCATCAAGCCGGTAGTGTCCTTATCAAGCCGGTGAACAATGCCCGGTCGCAGTTCGGTGTTTACAGAGGAAAGAGCATTACAGTGGTGAAGCAGCGCATTGACAAGCGTACCCGAATAATTCCCGTACGCCGGGTGAGTGACCATGCCCGCAGGCTTGTTGACGATAAGAAGTTGGTCATCTTCAAAAAGAATGTCGAGCGGGATATCCTCAGGGGTTGCCTCCATCCGAGGCGGGCGAGGGAGCGTGATCTCGATGACGTCGCCGGGGGCAACGTGATGGCTTGCTTTAGCTTTCTTTCCGTTGACAAGGACAAAGCCTTCGTCAATTCCGCTGCGCACCTTGCTGCGGGTGGCGTTCTGGATCTGATGAGTCAGGTATACGTCGATGCGCTCTTTTGCCTGCTTGGCTGGAACAACGATGCGAACTGTTTCGTGGTCGGGCGAGCCCTTGTGGGGACTTGTGTCTATTTCGTCGGCAACCGCCATTTCAGGAAGAAGCGTTGCGAGAACCTTGAATGCCGGCGGTCAAATCCTTGGTGTTGCTCGGTGCAGAGGAAGGAAGACCACCGGGTGCGTCCGGGGTCGGCGAGGCAGCCGCCAGGCCACTGGAGGCTGGCTCTGCCTCGGTGAACCTGCGATGAAACGCCACTAACATAAGCACGCCGATGGAGACGGAGGCGTCAGCCAGATTGAAGACCGGCCAACGGCTAATGTGGATGCCGAGAAAATCGAGATTGAAGAAGTCCACGTCGATGAAATCGACGACCTTCCCGTAGAACAGTGATCCCTCTCCGAAAATGACGCCGTAGAAAACACGGTCAATCAAGTTCCCGATTGCGCCGCCGAGGATCAATGCAAGGGCGAGCCGGATCACGAATGGCTCCCTGCGAATTCTAAAGAGGTATATGAAGATCCCGATGCTTGCAAAGATCGAGAAAACGGTCAGGAAGAGTTTACCCCCGACGTCGATGCCGAATGCCATACCCGGGTTCTCGATAAATGTCAATCGAAGAAAATTCCCAAGGATGGGGTAACTCGCTCCGAGAGGAATACCGGCGTGATACAGGCTCAGGAAAGGGACATCGAATCCCTTGATGAGGAGCTTGGCAGCTTGGTCGAGCAGGACAACAAGTCCCGTCACGTACAGAATGCGCATCGTCGATAGCCTGGTAGAGAGCTCGTGAGATAGGTACAATCGAGGCTATCGCCCGCGTTTGAGTTTGCACTTGATGCAGAGCTGGGCATGAGGGACTGCCTCGAGCCGCTCCTTGTCAATCAGACTGCCGCAGTCGGTGCAGAAACCATATTCCCCCTTCTCGATCCGTTTGAGCGCGTCGTCGAGATAGTTAAGGAACTTGCCTTCGCGCGAGGCAAACAGGAAGGTCTTTTCCCGCTCCATGGTGTCGGTCCCTTGTTCCATGTGCAGCGAGTATGTCGAGTTCTCGGTAACGTACTCACCTGTCTGGACGTCCATCATGCTCGCCTTGAGCGTCTCGAGTTCGTCAAGGATTTCCTTGCGCTTCTCGATGATCAATTCTTTGAAATGAGCGAGCTCAGCTTTCGAGAACCCACGTTGCGCAACAGGGGCTTTCACAGGCGCCGGCTTTGCCTTCGCTTTCACAGGCTTTACTTTCAGCAAAGCCTTCACCTTGGCCTTCGTCGCTGCCGGTTTTACCGGTGCTGCTTTCTTCGTCGTAGTTTTCTTCGCCATGTCCAATCTCCTGCATTGTGAATGCTGTCGTGTCGCCCGCCCCTCCGGCAGACGACGCCAACAGGGTGCCTCTGTACGACGTGCAAACTTGTGGAGTTAATTCTTAAGAGTCAATACTCTTTTGAATGCCGATAGATGCCGGCTCGCCGTTGATGTCAGCCTCCGTAAGAACTAGCGATTCTGGAGGCTTATTTGACACCTCAGTCGCCAGGGTTTCCTGCTTGACATAACCGGAGAGTTTTGTCAACGCCTTCGTCAAACGATCGGTTGAGCGATAGTAGATTTTGATGCGGTCCGTGACTTCCAGGCCTGCGTCTTTGCGCATATTCTGTATTCGATTGACAAATTCGCGGGCAAGGCCTTCATCGATCAACTCTTCGTTCAGCTCGGTATCGAGCGCGACGGTCATCGTTCCATCAGACTCGACCATCCATCCTTCAATATCCTCATGGAGGATTTCCACATCCTCTGTGCCGATGGTGTAGTCGGTGCTATTGACGCTGACCTTCATCGTGCCTTGACGTTCGAGCTCATTGATTTCCCGCGATGTGAACTCCCGGATGCGCGCGGCGATGGGCTGAACAGCCTTGCCGAATTTCTGGCCCAGCGAGCGGAAGTTGGGCTTCGCCTTCTTCCGAACGATGGCTGAATCATCCGCGACATACTCGATCTGCTTCACGTTGATCTCTTCAAGGATGACATCTTCCATTTGCTGAATTGCCGCGCGATCCTGTTCGTTCGAGATGGGAAGGATGATCTTCATCAGAGGCTGTCGCACTTTCAGGTTTGACTTCATGCGCATGGCCCGGACCAGACTGACTATTTTGATCGCGCGCTCCATACGCTGCTCGAGCTCCGGATCAATAATAGCCCCATCGACGTCCGGGAATAACAGAAGGTGCACCGATTCCGCGTCCTCACGTCTCGCGATAGAATTGAGGTTTTGATACAGTTCCTCGGCCAGGAAGGGTGCAAACGGAGCCATCAGCTGGGAAACCATCGCCAGACACTCATACAGTGTCTGATAGGCGGCTGATTTATCCTTCCCTTTCTCGCTCTTCCAGAAACGACGACGGTTACGCCGAACGTACCAATTCGAGAGCTGATCGATCGTGAAGTCGCTCACACCACGAGCGGCACGCGTAACATCGTAATTCTCCATCCACTGTTTGTAGTTGCTGATCAGCGAGTTCAACTCCGAGAGGATCCAACGATCAATCTCGGCCCGTTCTGCCGGCGGTATGCGGCGCTTCCTTGAATTCGAATTGATCAACATTCGCATAGAGGGCAAAGAACGCATAGGTATTGACGAGCGTGCTGAAAAACTTCCGTTGAACTTCCGCTACCCCTTCCTCGTCGTACAGCGTTGGACGCCAGACAGGGCTGTTCGACACAAGATACCACCGCGTCGCATCGGCGCCATATTTTCTAAGGAGCTCAAAAGGATCGACGGTGTTCTTCTTGGACTTGGACATCTTCTGTCCTTGCTTGTCGAGGATGAGCTCGTTCACGAGAACGCTCTTGAAGGCCGGCTTGTCGAACAAAAAGGTCCCGATCGAATGGAGGGTGTAGAACCAGCCGCGCGTTTGGTCAATGCCTTCGGAGATGAAATCGGCCGGGTAGCTGCTTTCGAACACGTCTTTGTTTTCGAATGGATAATGCCATTGGGCGAACGGCATGGCCCCGGAATCAAACCAGACATCAATAAGCTCGGGGGTGCGCTTCATCGTCCCGCCGCAATCCTTACAGGCAAATGTCACCTCATCGACATACGGTTTGTGAAGGTCGAGAGGCTCGTGCACATTTGCTCCTTCCTTCAATTCCTTGACGCTCCCAACGCACTTCTGCTTCCCGCATCCTTCGCAGATCCAGATTGGCAGCGGCGTGCCCCAGAACCGGTCGCGTGAGATGGCCCAGTCTTTGTTCTCTCCAAGCCAGTTGCCAAATCGACCCGATCCGACCTCCGACGGAATCCAATTGATCGTATTGTTGAGATCGATCATACGTTGGGCGTAGGACGTCGTGCGGATATACCAAGATTCCCTCGCGTAGTATAGCAGCGGCGAGGTGCATCGCCAGCAATGAGGATAGCTATGGAGGTGTGTCTCCTTCTTGTAGAGGATGCCGCGATGCTTGAGATCGGCGATGATCTCCGGATCGGCGTCTTTGACGAACTTGTGAGCGAATTGCGTCACCTCTGCACCAAACTCGCCGGACTTGTCGACCGGATGAATGGTCGGGAGCCCGTACTTCTGTCCGACCTGGTAGTCATCTTCACCATAGGCGGGAGCGATGTGAACGATGCCCGAACCGTCTTCGGTTGTTACGAAATCACCCTCGATGACGTACCACCCTTTTTCGCCAGGCTGGTGAAACGCGTAGAGACGGTCATACTCCTTGCCGACGAGAGCAGAGCCCTTGAATTTCTCGAGAACTGTATAGTCATCCCCCAACACCCCAAGCCGTGCCTCAGCGAGGATCAGCCGTTCGCCGTGATGCTCAACCTTCACGTAGTCGATGGACGAACGTACTGCAAGCGCAACATTCGAAATCAGCGTCCATGGCGTCGTCGTCCAGACGAGGAAGTACGTGTTCTCCTCCTCTTTCAACTTCAGCTTGACGTAGACCGATGGATCCTTCACATCTCTATAGCCCAGCGATACTTCGTGGGAAGAAAGCGGGGTTTCACAGCGGGGACAATAGGGCTGGATCTTGTATCCCTTGTAGATCATGCCCCGCTCGAAGTACTGTTTTAGCGCCCACCAAACTGATTCAATGTAGTTGTTTTCGAAGGTGACGTAGGGATTCGTAAGATCGACCCAGTATCCCATCAAACGGGTCATTTCTTCCCAATCGCCTTTGTACTTCCAGACGGACTTCTTGCACTCTTCATTAAACCTTGCCACTGCCGTACTCGACAATCTGGTCTTTGTGTTTGAAGCCCAACGCTTTTTCGACTTCGATCTCGACCGGCAACCCATGCGTGTCCCATCCGGCTTTGCGATGTACCTGGAAACCCCGCATGGTCTTGTACCGGCAGACGAGATCCTTCAGGGTGCGGCTCATGACATGATGGATGCCCGGGCGTCCGTTCGCCGTTGGAGGGCCCTCGTAGAAAGTGAACGCTGGTTGACCTTCACGCGTCGTGACGCTCTTTTCGAAGATGCGCCGATCCTCCCAGAACTTCAGGATCTCGGATTCAAGCGCGTGGTAGTTGATCTTATCTGTCAGTTGCTTAAATGGCATGCGAGTAACAACGGGACGTCGATTGATTCAGAGATGGAATTATTTCTTTCCAAAGTAGGAAATGAGCCACATGATGCCGCTCAGGAGAAGGCTCAAAACCAGGCTTGTCACGATCGGGAAGTAGAACTCAATATTCTCTTTCTTGATGTGAATGTCGCCAGGCAGTTTGCCCAGGAGCGGGATCTTATCGAAGAACATCAGCACGAGCCCCACCACAACCATCACAACACCGAACAGCACAAGCGACTTGCCAAAGCCAACCATGTGATGACAGTCTCAAGTTTCAGGTTCCAAGTTACAGGTTTCAGGTTTCAAGTGTGCATTCAACATGAAACTTTAAACTTTGAACCTGGAACTTTGAATCACCTCACAACCTTTTTACCAATTCCTTCATGATCGCCGTCATTTTCGGCTCGGCCCTGTTTGCGACAGCGATGACCTCTTCAAGCGTAATGGGTTTCAGATTATCTGGAAAGCACTCATCCGTAATGATCGACACGCCGAACACTCTCATCCCCATCTGGATTGCGACGATGTCCTCCGGGACGGTTGACATGCCCACAGCATCCGCGCCAATCGTCCTGAGAAATCGGTACTCGGACCTGGTCTCGAGATTCGGTCCCTGCATCGCCACATACACCCCCTTCAGAACCTTGAGGTCCAGGTCAAGCGCGATCTGCTCTGCACGCCGCAATCAGCTCCTTGCAGTATGGCTCCGACATATCGGGAAAGCGCGGGCCAAGCGTGTCATCGTTCGGGCCGATGAGCGGATTGTCACCGAGGAGGTTGATGTGGTCAACCATCAGCATGACATCGCCGCGTCCAAAAGCCGGATTCAACGCGCCCGCAGCATTCGAAATGAGAAGCGTGTCCACACCGAGGAATTTCATCACCCTCACGGGGAAGGTGATTTGCTTCATGGTATAGCCCTCGTAAAAGTGGAACCGGCCCTGCATCGCAACGACATTCTTGCCAGCGAGCGTGCCGAAGATCAGCTTGCCGTGATGCGACTCGACCGTGGAAACCGGGAAATGCGGAATTTCGCCATAATCAATGACGGTCTCCTGTTCGATCTCCTTCGCGAGTCCTCCGAGACCCGTGCCAAGGATGATGCCGATCGCCGGGGCCGCGTTCGTCTTGTCCGAATGAATCGGACCGCCTCATCAATGCGTATTCGCAGTTCGCCTGGCCATGAGCTCAAAGTTTCTTCAGAATCTCGTCAATTTCGATATGATCCTTCCCGGTCCCTCTTGAGGTGTCCTGCTTCGATGCATCATCATCATCAATTTCAAGAGCCTTGAGAAGATCGACTTCCGAGGTCAGCAGCACCTTCAACCGACTGAGGATACTCTCTTTGCGCGCTTTGAGGCTTGCGATCTCCTCTTTCATTCGGCCAAAATCCCCCCTCGCCTTGTCAACGATCTGTGAAGCTTTGAGCTCGGCTTCCTGCACAATTAACGTCGCTTCCTTGCGTGAATTCGCGATCTCCTTCCCGCTCGTCTCCTGAGCCTGCAGCAACGTCTGCTGCAAGGTCTTCTCCATATTCTTGTAGTCTTTGAGCTGCGTCTCAAGTTCGATGATCTTGTCCTTCAGGTCCTTGTTTTTGGAAAGGACTTCTTCCAGATCGTGGGAAAGCATATCAAGAAAGGTGTCGACCTCGACCGGGTCGTACCCCCGCATGACCTTCTTGAATTGCTGCCTTTTAATCTCAAGCGGTGTGATCTTCATTCTCTCCACCTTTCTCTAGAGTGAGAGATGGTTTACCTTCCATTAGACAGCTATTGTCCGTCTCCCGAATATCTGCCGTCCCGATGCGCACGATGGTGGCACCTTCTTCGATTGCAACTTCAAAGTCGTGAGTCATACCCATCGAAAGGTGCTGCATCGAGACCTTTTCGTATCCCCTCACGCAAGATCCTATCCCGCAAATCTGCCAGCTGTTGAAACGAAGGGCGGGAATCGTTCGGGTCATCAGAGAACGGTCCCATCGTCATCAGCCCCTGCACTGCGACTCGGTCGAGTCCGAAATGCGTTTGAGCAGATCAATGGTCTGCTCAGGCGGAACGCCGAATTTGGTCGCTTCGTCTGTTGTATGGACTTCAATCAGGACATCGACAGAACGACCGACTCTCTCTGCACGCTTCTGGATCTCCTCTGCGACCCTGCTCATTGTCCACCGTGTGAATCAGATGGACATACTCTATGACTTGTTTGACCTTGTTGCTCTGAAGGTGGCCTACGAAATGCCACCGGATGCGTTCATCATTGAGCTGACTGCGTTTTTCAAGCAGTTCCTGGGCGTAGTTCTCGCCGATGTCGACCAGTCCTGCAGCGACCGCCTCACGCACCATTTCTGCACTGAAGGTCTTCGAGACACCCACAAGGAGAACGTCTTCGGGACGACGCCCGCACCGGGAGCAAACCTCCCGGATGCGATTCCTAACGATTTCTACGTTCTCCGCAAGCATTTTACCACTTTTAAGGAGTGAAATATACCCCAAGAACGCACGAAAATCAATCGGAAAAAACTTGCCACGTTCTTTCCTTTCAACCAATTAGCGCCTTCGCGAACCCCTACCTTGACAGCCACTCCATTTTTTGCTTAATTGAATGTGAAAACCGTGCATCACAACCACACATAAACTCGTAAACAACTTTGCATCTGAAAAAGAATTAAGAAATCAAGTTGAAGAATTTAATAAAGATTTGGCTAAACAACTTAAAAAGAATGATGAGAAATTATTAATGGTTTCTAATGCAGTAATATCTTTTGATAAAAAGTTGGATAAAGGAATTACAGTAACAGTTGGAGAAGAAAATGGAGAAAAAACAATTAGTTTTGTAACAAAATATCCTGGGTATGAAGCCGGTGAAGATTGGTTTGTTCAGTATAATGGAAAAATATTTACACAAACAAATAAATTAGATGGTGAATGGACTTTCAATAAACTTAAATTCAATATGGTTTTAACTGAGAAGCCTGATGGAATGTGGGGATATAGAATAGATGGTCCAGATTATTTAAAGGTTGATAGCATTCAAGTAAATGCATTACCTAAAGATAAAATAGCACCAGGTAACAATAAAAAAGTAAATTTATTAGTTGGCGCTGGATATAGAACTCTTCTTGATTTACAAAATGGCAGAGCAATAACTCTTAATGCTGGTATGGAATACAAAAAGAATCGTATTAATCTATGCAAGCAC
>CAVUAC010000031.1:0-47478 GCA_963739335.1 uncultured Bacteroidota bacterium
TCGCGGCCGAGGTCGTGGAACTCCTGCGGGTCGGCGTGCAGGTCGAACAGTTGTTCTGGCTCGTCCAGCCAGAAGACATAGCGCCAGCGCTCGGTACGCAGGCTGAAGGCGCGGCATTGCTGCACATGCTTGCCGAGCGTCAGCCGCGCGTGGCGGTAGCTGTAGTCGAGCTCGCTGTAGGTAAAGTCACGCCACGGCACTGCGGGCTTGCCGTGCAGCAGCGGCAGCAGGCTTGCGCCCTCGAGCCGGTGCGTCGGCGCGGCGATGCCTAGCGCGTCCAGCACCGTGGGCACCACGTCGACCGATTCGACGAAGCGCGCGTCCACCGTGTCCCGTGTCGCATCGGCCGCGGCGCGGGGTCGACGACGATAAAGGGCACTTTCTGGACGGTGTCGTAGAACAACTCCTTCTCGCCCAGCCAGTGGTCGCCGAGAAAGTCGCCATGGTCGGCCGTGAAGATCACCAGCGTGTCGTTGAGCACGCCGATGGCATCGAGGTGCTCGAACAGCCGCCCGAGGTGGTGGTCGAGCTGCGAGATCAGGCCCTGGTACGCCGGGCGCACCGTACGAATGCAGTCGTCGCGCTGGAAGCTGACGCATTCTTCCTGCTGCCGGTAGGCGGCCAGCACCGGGTGTGCGTCGCGCAGCTCCTGGCTGTGCCGCTGCACCGGCAGGCATTGCTCCGCGCGGTACATCGCGTGGTACGGCGCCGGTGCCATGTAGGGCCAGTGCGGCTTGACGTAGCTCAGGTGCAGCACCCAGGGCTGGCCGCCCATGCGCCGCGTGTAGGCGATGGCCTGGTCGGTCATGTAGGCGGTTTCGGAGTGCTCCTCGCGCACGCGCGCCGGCAGGTGCACATGGCGCATGTGCCAGCCGCTGACCACCGGCCGTCGGCATCGACGGCGGAGATGACATACTCGCTCCACGGGTCGGCGCCGTCGTAGCCGTGCGCGCGCAGGAAGGCCGGGTAGCCCGATTCGGCGCCCGGCGCGTGGTGGCCGTCGTAGCGGTCGATCTCCTCGAAGCCGCCGCGCTGCAGCAGCGTGGCCAGCTCGCTGCCGCCTCGAGCTGCAGCCGCGCCAGCCCGCCGTGGTCGGGCATGACATGGGTCTTGCCAGCCAGCGCCAGCGCCAGGCCGGCGCGGGCGCAGCATCTCGCCCAGCGTGACCTCGCCCACCGACAGCGGCACGCGGTTCCAGGTGGCGCCATGGCTGATCGGGTAACGCCCGGTGTAGTAGCTCATGCGGCTGGGGCCGCACACGCCGCTGTTGACGAAGGCGTTGGCAAAGCGCACGCCGCGCCGCGCCAGCGCGTCGATGTGCGGCGTCTTCAGGTACGGGTGGCCGCTGCAGCCGAGGTGGTCCCAGCGCAGCTGGTCGGCCATGATGAACAGCAGGTTCATGACGAAGGGGCCCGGGAGTGCCTGTGAGGTGCCGATAATCCGCCCATCGCACCTGATTGTTCTAAACAACCGTTCTACTCAGTGACCCTGACGCTACGCGAGCCGAAGACGCTGGACGACCTGCTCGAATACCGACTGCTGCGCCTGTATGCGCTGGCCGGCGCACCGGTGATCCGGCTGCTGGAGGGACGCTACGGCATTTCACGCCGCGAATGGCGGCTGCTTGCGCTGCTGGCAGCACACGGTGAGTTGTCGCCTTCTGCGCTGGCGGAGCAGGCTCACCTGGACCGCCCGCGCGCCACGCGTGGCGTGCAGATGCTGGTGCAAAAGCGCCTGGCGCAGCGCAGTGCCCAACAAGGCGATGCGCGCCGCGCCCATGTCAAGCTGACGCCGAGCGGCGCAAAGCTGTATGGAGAGCTCTTCCCGCAGATTGCTGCCATCAACGCGCGACTGGTCGAGACCCTTGACCTTGAAGTCGCCCTGGTGCTGGACAAGGCTCTGACGCGTCTGACGGACGAAGCGCTCCGACTGAACGAAGCGACCTTGCGCGACCTGCGCGCTGACCGTCGCGCTGGTCTCGCGCATCGTGCCCGCACCTGGGATGAGATTGACGAGGCAGCCGATGGAAATTGAAGGGCTGGGGATTAGTCCGGGCAGCTACGTCCGCAGATCACTCTGGCCTGGCATTTGGTATTGGATGCGTTGGATCGACCGCAGAGCATCCGCTTCGACCGGTGCACGCGCGCTTGGTGACTATGCTGCCAATGCCAATTGAAAGCGCATGTTGTACCGTTCGCATGATGCATCTGTGCGCGCGAGTGACGCCGAGGCGGAGACCCATGGACTGCGAGCCGATGTGAGCTGGAAGGCGTCACCGCGATCAAACAGGTTGACCGACTGCAATCTGGCCTCGAATGCAGAGCAGCGGCTCGCAGCTCGGGGTCGCGTGCAGGTGTACGCGGCCGGGGGCCGACGGACAGCGGTACGACGCACATCGGAAGTTCGAGGCCAGACGACCGGAATATGGTGTTCAGCGGTCGGCTGCATCGTTCCGGTGGCCGGTGCGTGACGGCCAGTAGCTGCCGATCAGAACCGGCAGCTATGCAGCAGCTAAAGTAGTTCGTGGCCGAGCTCAACGGATCGCTCTGGCAGGAACCAATCTTTCTTGGAGCCTTCAGGCCTTGAAGCCCTCATGCTGAGGAACGCGACCTTTGGCATATCAACCGCCGTCGAGCCGACAACCACAACGCGGCAACAGCCTTTCAATTCGAAGGGCCGGCCAGTGCCTGCTGGCGCGCGGCCAGCGTTGCCAGCAGCGCGGGCGAGCGAGTGAGCGTGAGCGCCTGTTCGTAGGCAGCTAGCGCCTCGTCGCGCGCCCCGGCGCGTTCGAGCAAATGGGCCTGCGCCGCCCACCACGCTTGGTGCGTTTCGGGCGACGCTTCGCGTCAACCTGCCGAAGCAGCGCCAGCCCGGCGAGCGCGTCGTCGGCTGCATAGGCCACGGCCAGCGCGTGGCCAATGTGCGCACCGATCGTCGGGTGCAGCGCGACCAGCCCTTCGTAGAGCGCACGGATGTCGGCCCAAGGTATGTGGCCGGTGCGATGGCGAGCCGCGTGCGCGAGCTGGATCGCTGCTTCGAGCTGGAACTGGCCCGGCTGTCGCAGCCTTGACGCCGCCTGCAGGTGTGCCGTGGCCGACTCGATCAACGACGGATCCCATAGAGCTGCGTCTTGTTCATGCAGTGGCACGAGCCGCCCTTGGGCATCGGTGCGCGCCGCTGCACGCGATGCATTCAGCTCGAGCAGTGCAAGCAGGCCCAGCGCCTCGGGCTCGTCAGGCAATAGCGATGCCGCAAGGCGCGCCAGGTGCAGCGCCTCATCGGCCAGGCACTCTTCTGGCGCTGCCAACGCACCTTCGTTCCAGTCCAGCGTGCAAGCGCCGTAGATGGCCTCCAGCACCGCGGCCAAGCGCTGTGGCAGCTCGCGGGCCTCTGGCTCCTCGAAGCGCAGCCCGGTGGCCTTGATCTTGGCTTTTGCGCGCACCAGGCGCTTGGTCATTGCCTCAGGCGAAACAAGGCAGGCACGGGCAATGCGCGCCGCGTCGATGCCCAGCACGGTCTGCAACATCAGAAGGCTGCGCAACGGGGCGTCGATCGCCGGATGTGCACAGACGAACATCAGCCGCAGCCTTGCGTCGGGCACCGCGGCGGCTCAACGGCCGCGAAGGTGTCGTCGGGCAGCAGCACAGTCACGGTGGGATCCTCCGTCACGCGCCGGTGGCGCGCGACCTTCAGCAGATTGCGCCGGGCCGCCGTGAGCAGCCAGGCCTCGGGGCGGTCCGGCACGCCGTCGCTCGGCCAACTGAGCAGCGCGCGAGCAGGGCGTCGGCCAGCGCATCCTCGGCGGCGGCAATGTCGCCCCATTGCCACGCCAACCAAGAGAGCAGCCGGCCGTAGGCGTGCCGCGCAGCGCCTCTGCCGCCCGCGCGGCGCGCTTGCGGCATCTGGATCGTCACCGAGCTTCATGCGGGCGATCACTCGGGGCCTGAGCCACTGGGCGCACTTCGGTGCTGCCAGTGCTGCTGCTCGGGCTGCGGGCGGCCCAGTGCAGCGCCTCGTCGAGCGAAGGCACGTCGATGACCACGTAGCCTGCGGCAATCTCGCGTGTTTCAGCGAAGGGGCCGTCCTGGATCTGGCGCTCGCCGCCGCGAACTCGCACGGTGGTGGTCCACGGCGGTGCCAGTCGGTTGCCGCCGCGCATGACGCCGGCGGCGACGAGATCGGCCATGTAGACCTTCCAGGGTTCGAGGGCAGGCGGACCATCCTCGTGGTGTTCGTGGCGTTCGATCTCGGAGAGCGGCTCGTAGAAGGTGAGGACGAATTGCATGAGGCGACTCCGTTGGGCAATAAGTTATTGCATCCAGGGCCTGAGCACGAGCTTGCCGAGAGTCTGCCGGCTCTCGAGGCGCCGATGAGCCTCGGCGGCTTTCGCCAGCGGCAGCGTCTGGGTCACCGGAGCCTGCAGGTTCCCCGCGGCTACGAGACCGACCAGTTCCTGCAGCGCCGCGCCAGCCACCTGGGACCGCTCGATGAACCACCCACCGACGTTGAAGGCGACGAGGCTCTGGTTTGGTGCGGGTGCGTAGAGCAAGGCGCGCAACGTGGCGGCGTCGAGCACCGCATCGCGCCCGCTGGCGGCGCCATAAGACCACGGCGCGTCCGAGCCCCCGGCGCCAGAGCTAATGATAAATAAACAACTATCTCGGGCGATCGATTGGCGGGGTCGGTTGTTTATGGGGCTGACTCTGGGGTTGGCTTTCTTGTTGACCGTACGACCACCATGGGACCCGGATCTGGGCTGGCACCTGAGGAACGGAGAGGATATCCTACGGTTTGGTGTGCCCCGAGGCGATCTGTACTCCTACACTATGGCGGGCTATCCCTGGATCTCTCACGAGTGGCTGACCGACGTGCTAATGTACCTTGCCCAGCATTACCTCGGTTTGTTGTTCTTAGCGGTTATATTCGCGCTGATCGCTGTAGCCGCTTACTTGTTAGCAGCGCGGGTGTCTTTAGTCAACTGGGAGGCGACCATCTTGGCTGCTTTTACCGCCGTGTTAGTGGCGTATCCGGTAGTGGGGGTGCGGCCCCAGTTACTGACATTGTTGGGGTTGGCGGCAACTCTGTGGATCCTGTTTCGTTGGCGAGCGGCGCCCAGCAATAATTTGATCTACTGGTTGGTCCCCTTGATGCTACTGTGGGTTAATCTACACGGCGGGTTTATAGCCGGTTTGATCTTAATAGCCGTCTTCGGGATGGGGGAGCTGGGCAAGTATCTACTGAAACGGTTCGGCGATGTCCAAAACCGTCATCCTGGACCGATTGGCCAAAGGCCAAGTTCGGATTCAGGATCCAGGCCTGGATTCCGGATCAAGTCCGGAATGACAAAAGGGGTTGGGTCGCTATCCATTGGGCGACTGTGGCAACTGATCGGGGTCGGATTGTTGACCGGAGCGGTCACCCTGATCAACCCTTATACTTGGCGAGTCTACGAGGAGTTTTTTAACACTATTTTTAACCAGTTAGTTAGATCAGGTATCTCCGAATGGTTGCCAGTCAACTTTGGCAGTGCCAATGGATTTAATCTGTTGGTATACACCATTTTATTGCTGATCTTTGGTCTGATCAGTTGGCGGCGGATGGATGCGACTAAAGTGGTAATAGCGGTAGCCTTCTTTATTATCGCCATTAGTAGTTGGCGCAACGTTCCGTTATTTCCTTTGGTTACCTTGCCGCTATTGGCTGATGCCATCGCAGCCTTGTTGCCGGAGGGGATCCATTACTACACTCGATCGGTTTGGGTGGTGGTAGCGTTGCTGATCGGGATCGGCTATTTTGGTTATGATCAGTATCGCGCCGTGGTGCCGCCCTCGCTGAATCCAGCGGTGCTGGCTGATATATCCAATAATCCCGCTGGAGCGGTGCAGTATATCAAGGAACACCAATTGCCGGGCCGATTGTTTAACGAATACAACTGGGGCGGTTATTTGATCTGGCAGTTGCCGGAGAAAAGAGTGTTTATTGATGGACGCATGGCGATCTGGCGGACCCCGACCCAGGATCTATTTCGTGAATATCAATCGCTTTCCGCTGAGGATGAACCGGCCACCACTATCTTAGACAAATACGGAGTGGAATTGGCTTTGATCTATCGCCAGCGCCCGTTAGAACAATATTTTTTGCGCCATACTGATACGTGGCAGATCATCTATCAAGACGATCTGTCCGTGTTGTTTAGGCGGGTCAGCCAATTTTAGGCATAATCGCTGATCGCAAACCGGCTGTCCAAATGATATAATAAAACGCAGTGAGACAGATTTTGTAATGAAAAAAACAAAAGCTCTTTTTATGCTCTGCTGCCTGTGGTTGTCGTTAGTCGCGGTACTATCGGCGGCCTTGCCGACGTATGCTGTTGAAGCTAAAGGTATCAGCATCTTGCCATCCCGGACTGCTGATCATCCCGATCTAAGGTCCTGGTTTATGTATGAAGCTGAACCGGGCACAGTGATCAAGGATAAGGTGGATGTGTCGAATCGCGGCAGCAAGTCCGTCACCCTGGTCGTTGCCAGCTTGGATGGCGCCGTAACCCACAACGGCGGCTACACCTTAGTGAGCGGTTTGAGCGAGAACAAAGACATTGGTAACTGGGTTAAGTTGGAGGCAATCGAGGTAACTCTGTTACCGCACTCCAACCGAACGTTGAATTTCACTGTTACGGTGCCGACCGAAGTTGATGTTGGCAGCCATCCTGGCGGGTTAGTGGTGTGGGAAAAACCAGCAGATACGACCGCCTCTAATAAAAAGAAGGGCCCTACGTTATCGGTGGTTACTCGAGTGGCGGCGCGGATGTACCTAACTGTGCCGGGCGAGATCCAGAGGAAATTAGAGGTCAAGCAGATATATCATTCGGTGAGCGGTGGAGTATTGTATTTCTTTTTGCAGCTAAAGAATAACGGCAATGTTCAGTTTGAGCCGACAGTTGATGTTGCCCTGCGCGGCATCTTTGGCCGGGTGGGCGTTCAGAACGGTTCACAGATCGGTCTGTTGTTGCGCGGGTCGGAGATCACTGCCAAGTTACCGTGGCAGAACCGGCCGCCGGCGTTTGGCCGGTTTGTGGCAGATATTCGTCTCCACTACGGTGAAAAGGATTTTAAAGGAGAATACGTTAAAGACGAATATATTGATGTGCGATATGTTTTTTGGATAATTCCATGGCTGAAGTTCTTGTGGTTCATCGGCCTGATCATAGTCTTGATATTCGTCCGCAATCTTTGGCTATGGCTGTTGATCCAGAGTAGGCTCAATACTCGCACCAAGAAGCACAAAGTTAAAAAAGGCGAAACGTTAACGGTGATCGGAAGGTTGTACAATGTGCACCCCAAGCGTATCGCTAAGTTTAATTTGCTGAAGTGGCCGTACGAGCTAAATATCGGCGATATCTTGCTGATCCCGCAAGGCCGGATGAGTAAACGCGAGCGAGAAACATTGGGAGCCGAGTGGAACGCTTACTACCATGTCGAACAACGCAAAGTCTGGTTGACTGATCTTAAGTTTATGGGTGCGCTGTTGGGTAGAATTTGTTTCCGCCGCCGCGCCGGTGAGGCGATCACTTTTGGCTGTCATCCTGGACCGGCTGGCCAAAGGCCAAGTTCGGATTCAGGATCCAGGCCTGGATTCCGGATCCCGACTACGCTAAAGCTACGACGGGCAGGCAAGTCCGGAATGACAAAAGGGATTGGCCAGCCAATGCCGACGGAAGTGTTGATCGCCGAACAGGGCGATACCATCTACGATATCGCTGAATTTGCCGGGATTAGCATCCAAGAGATAGTTCGCCTAAATAACCTGCGGCCACCATACCGCTTAAGGACCGGGCAAGAAGTATTAGTGCCGATTAAGCGCAAGGCCGTGGCCAAGCCGCGGAAGGCGACCGGTAAGCTAACCCCACCCACCCTCCCCTTAGATAAGGGGAGGAGAGGAGGGGTTACCCCTAAGCGCAAAACTAAGAAGCGTAAATAAGGAGGGTGTGCCAACCAATGAGCATCTGGGTCCGCAAAAAGATGCCCGTACTCAGCTACCTCATGATCTTTGTGTTGATCATGAATTGCTTGTGGGTAACTTTAGATCTGCCCAAACCTCACCAATCGGCCCACGCCTCTACCGCGATGGTACTATTCTGGGATAATGCCAACGGCGCCGTGCCCACCGGCTGGACTACGGATGCCACCTACAACAACTATATGATCCGGGGTAACTCCACCGCCCGGGGGCACCGGCGGCAGCGACGTTGACCATAGCCACACGATCACCAGTGTCACCGTAGACAATGCCAACACCGGCACCACTACTCGATCCAACAAGGGTGGCACTCTCGTCGCCCCTCAAGTGCACACTCATAATATCGCTGCTTCATCAACGGGCACGGCCGGCTCGGTGCCCGCCTACCGCGGTCTGATGGTGATGACCTGTGACGCTGGGGTACCAACCACCTTGCCGGCCAATGCCATTGTGTTATTTGACAACACCGGCGTATTTAGCCAGGCCGGGTTCACCCGTTACTCGGCTCGGATAGCGCCTTTATCCGGGGAGCCGCTACTGCCCGGGGGGACCGGCGGCTCCAATGCGCTCCACGGGCACAGTACCGTTAGTTTTCTCACTGGTAATTCAACTACCTCCCAAGATGCCTACGGCGGCGCAGGCGCCACGGTAGTGAGCAACGTCCACACCCACTCCCTTGCGGGGGGCACCACCGATACCGATGGCGATGTCCGCCCGCCTTATGTGAATGTGGTGTTGGCCACGGTGGACAGTAATGGCACTGCCATCCCCACTGACATGATCGCGATGTTTAACGGTACGCCAAGTGCCGCCTGGAGTGTACTAAGTGATGTAGGCGGGGCCTTTTACCAGAAATATATGTCGGGCGCTGCCACCTATACGGCCGGGTTAGGCAGCGCTACCCATACCCATGCCAAGACCGGCGGCTATACCAGCAGTACTTTTAATGCTGCCGCGCTAGTGACTATTGGTCTCCCCGCTGCGAATGCGGCCACCGGCCACGGGCACACTCTGCTTATCCCCACTTTTTCTACTGCTAACAACGCGCCGGCCTACAAAGATGTGATGGTGGCCAAGAAATTAGCGGTCTACACTCCCAATATGAACAACTGGCAGTGGTTTGCGGACGAAGGGGATGAAACTCCCGGCACCGTTTACGCCAATGAGACCACTGGCGCTACCCCCAACGAACCTCCCCAGGCGGAGATGGGTAAGAATATCCCGCTGAAACTGCGCATCAATATCACGGAGACCGGCGGCGTGGCTGAGAACGACAGCCGCAAAAAACTGCAGTGGAGTACCGATCAATCCACTTGGACGGATGTTGTTGAGGCCGGTGCCCCGGGCCAGTTTGTCTATACCACCGACATCAGCGGCGGCGATGATAACGTATTGATAATTGACGATCTGCTTACCGGCACCACCCAACTGGGGATTCACAACGAGAGCAACCTGACTGGTGCCACCAACTCGGATCATACTGCCAGCGCTATCTTGGAGTTAGAGTATGCCTTTGAGATTGGTGCCAATGCTATAGTCAACACCGCCTACTACTTTCAGCTGTATGATGAAGTCTTGGCGGCAGCCATCCCGCTCGCTTCCGGCAAATGTTATCCCAAGCTCACTACCGCTACGGCTTTTTCACTCACCGTTAGCGCCCCCGGCGGTGTTTTTGGGCACCTGGACCTTGGGAGCGGGGGGCAAACATACCTATACGTTTGTGGGGGGCGAGGAGATAACTAATCGAGATAATCGGGGGCTAACTGGCGGGAACAGTAGTGGTTGGACCTGCTCGGTGGAGGTGACCACTCAGTTACAATCTGGAGCCAATCAGATCAGTAAGAGTGATATGTACTGGATATCTTATACTACCGATATTACACCGCTATATGACGCGCCCACTACCGGGATGTCTGGCAATGCTGGTGAGTTAATGACGAACCCGGTTACGGTAATTACTGTTTCGGGAAGCGGTTATCAGGGTTTAGGTGGCTTTACTATGCTGCCAACCATCGAAATTAGAAGCGCGCCAGCCACGGGGGACTATAGCCTAGTGGGGTGTTAACCCTCACCACTATCTAACCACCGTGAGAGAATAAGGGAAATTGCCCGGATGGGGGAGCAGGAGAAGTTTTACTGGTGGCACGTCAGTTGCCGCTTGGTGTGGCGGGCAGTGCTTAAGCGGTTTTTGCCTATCATCCGTCATCCTGGACCGACTGGCCAAAGGCCAAGTTCGGATTCAGGATCCAGCCTGGATCCCAGATCCCGACTACGCTAAAGCTACGACGGGCAGACAAGTCTGGGATGACAACGGAAGAGTCCGGAATGACAATGATAAAGATCGTGGACGTGGGATGTGGGACGGGGGTTAATCTGCAGTTGCTGGGAGAGTTGGGGAAGCTGAGGGGGTGGATAGAAGTTCCACTGCCCTGAGTTTTGCGAGGCAATACGGGGCCACCCGGTTAGGCGATGCGCTCCGTTTGCCTTACCCTGGTGATAGTTACGACCTGCTGACCGCTTTTGATCTATTGGAACATCTGCCCGACGATGTGGCAGCGATTCGGGAATGGCGTCGAGTACTGAAGCCCGGTGGCTTCCTGCTTATCTCCTCGCCGGCCTACCAATGGCTGTTCGGTCCGCACGATAAGGAGCTATCGCACTATCGGCGCTACTCCCGCCCTGAACTGATCAATGAGCTAAGTCGGGCCGGCTTCCAGACCGTATTTAGTTCTTACTGTTTTATGTTCACCTTTCCGATCTTTGTGGCACAGCGATTGCTATCCCGAGGGCTGAAAAGATCGGCAGGATATAATCCAGCTCCAGCTTGGATTAACCAGCCGCTTATCTGGTTAGGTTATCTGGAGGCGCAATTGATGCGATGGTTCTCGCTGCCGTTCGGCAGCAGCATAGTCGTATTAGCCCGCAAGCTATGATTATTCAGTTAATTCGGTTTTCAATTACCGGTGGCATTAACGCAGTAGTAGATTTCACCATACTGAACTTGTTGATTAAGCTAGCCGGCTGGGGGCTACTGGCAGCCAACACGGTATCTTTCTCGGCGGCGGTAGTGTGTAGCTACTTTCTCAATAAGTATTGGACCTTTGCTGATCATCGGCCGCGTCATCTCATTCAATTCCCGATCTTCATCATTATCAGCTTGGTGGGTTTGGGATTGTCTAACCTACTGGTGCATCTCGGCACCTCCACTATGGAACAACTTGGTTGGTGGTCTTTTACGATCAACTATAATGTAGCTAAAGCGTTTTCTGCAGGTATAGTGTTGGTCTGGAATTTCACTGCTTATAAATATTTGGCATTTCGCCGATGATTACCGAACCCTATCTATCTGTCGTCATCCCGGCCTATAACGAAGAGCGGCGCATCGGCAAAACCTTGGCTGCGATGCGGCGATTCTTAGATCAACAGAATTATCCTTATGAAGTAATCGTGGTAGATGATGGCAGCCGCGATACTACTCGGGCAATCGTTTCCATTATTGCCGAAGGTTGGCCGCAGCTAAAATTAGTGACTAATACGCATAACCGCGGCAAGGGGGCGGTGGTGCGCCAAGGTATCCTGGCGGCGCGAGGGCGGTATATCCTGTTTGCCGACGCCGATAACGCCACCCCCATCGAGCAGCTAGACAAGTTGCTGCCTTATGCTAATCAGTATCCCATCGTTATTGGCTCGCGGCACTGCCCGGGAGCCAAGATCCATATCCCGCAGGCTCGGCATCGAATTCTACTATCTCGAGGCAGTAACCTACTTATCCGGCTGCTGGCAGTGCCGGGCATCTATGATACCCAGTGCGGCTTTAAACTGTTTGAACGCAACGCCGGCCAGAATATCTTCGCTAACGTGCGGCTCGATCGTTTTGGTTTTGATTTTGAGGCGTTAGTGATCGCCCAGCATCTGGGCTACCCATTTAAAGAAGTCGGCATTGATTGGTACAACGATATGGAAAGCAAGGTCCGCACCGGTCGGGAGGCCCTGCGCACGCTTCGAGATCTGTTCCGGGTTAAGCTTAATCTGCTGCAAGGAAAATATTCCCGCGTGGGTTACATCCACAGAACACCGCTGCCGCGTCGTTAGTTTTTTAGAAAGTCGGCGATCAGCCCCTCTGCCTCTTTGAGGGTGCTAACCCAGTGGATTCGTTCATCCCGCTTAAACCAAGTCATCTGCCGTTTGGCGAACTTTTTGGTATCGCTCTCCATTAGTTCTAGGGCCTTGGCGAGCGAGAACTTGCCTTTAAGATAGTCACGGATATGCTGATAACCCAGCGCCGAGAAAGCTGGTTTGTTAAAATCGTAGCCTTTTTCGATCAGGGCTTTGGTTTCCTTAACTACCCCAGAATCTTGCATCTGATGAATTTTTTGATGGATGCGCTGGTTCAATTCATTCGGGGGGCGCCGGATGCCGATCTGCAAAAAATCAAAATTAGGCGGCGTAAACTTCTTTTCCAGTTTACCGCCCGATTTAAGTACCTCGATGGCCCGAACCATCCGGCGCTTGTTTTTTAGATCGACCGTGGTCTTGGGGTCCAGTTTTTTTAACTCGCGGGCCAGCGTAGTGATCGATTTTTTCTCTGCTATCTCCCTCAACTTTAGATCGGGCGCGATACGCGGCAACTGATAACCATCCACGATCGCCTGGATATATAAACCGGTGCCGCCCACAATAAATGGCACTACCTTCCGGGGCCTAAGCCAGTTCCAGCGATTGATGGTGTGGAGCAGATTGTAGACGGTGGTCTGATACAAACTCAAGTTAAAGTCCTGGTCGGGGTTAGCGATATCGATCATGTAGTGAGGGATACCACCTCGCTGCTCTTTGGTGGTTTTGGCCGTGGCGATATCCATTCCTCGGTAGAACTGGCGAGAGTCAGCCGAGATGATCACCCCGTTCCACTGTTTGGCCAATTTAATAGACATCTCTGTTTTACCGGAGGAGGTTGGTCCCAAAATCACGATTACTTTGGGCTTAGATTTCATGAGATTACCCGATTATCGTCATTCCCGGCTCGATCGGGAATCCAGACAAAAACAGAAATTTATTTTACTTTCTGGATCCCCGCCTACGCGGGGATGACTTCTAATTGGATAGAAGTCATTTGGTTTTGGGGCGGGTGGATAGTCGGGCGAGCAGCCGCACGCTCTTGCGGTTGTCGGTCAGGTGATGCCGGCGGGAGAACTTCGCATCCCGCCGCCGAGCGTGCCTATCCGGGTTATCGCGATCTACCTTCTTCACAATCCCAGGCCTTATAGTATTATTATAAGTTATGAACAGAGGAGAGGGATTATTTGGCTACCAGCCATCTGCCAGCATAGAGGAGCATCTTCGCCCTCTGCGGATGAAGGTGGATAGCTGTGTTAGAGGGGGTGGCGATAAGTCGTTAGAGGCCAGCCTGCGAGTTTCACTTGCCGAGGAGATACTGGAGATCGAGCGAAATGATTCCGCCACCATTTCTATGGACGATATGTCAGATGCTATTGATCAGCTAATTCGCGCCGCTAAAATCTACGATGACTGTGATCGGCCGTTGGATGGGTGGCGGCAGCGGGTTAGGGTGCTGTCTGTCTTGCGAGAATTCGGCCGCGATGACCTGCGGTATCGATTTGTCGACCGGATCGACGAACTAAAGGCGGCGATGGGTCAATTTGGCAACGAGATCCCTACCTATACCAGTAGCATTAGCGGAGCGCCTCGTTACCTCGCCAATCAAAGGGAGGTTTTTAACACGAATGAGGAGCTTGGCGTTAACGATCGTGGTGACAATATTATAGGACACGATTCAGCCCGGATAGGCGTGTAATAGCCTCCGGGAGAGATAAACTACCCAGATCGCCTTTATCTCGATCGCGCAGAGTAACCGATTTAGCCTCGACTTCTTTTGGGCCGACGACTAACACCATCGGCACTTTTTGGGTTTGCGCGTCACGAATTTTACGGCTTAATGATTCATTGCGATTATCCAACTCTGCTCGGACATTAACCTCCCGCAGTTTCCGCAGCACCTCGTTGGCATATTTATATTGCTTATCGCTGATCGGAGTGATTATTGCCTGTACCGGAGCCAGCCAGAACGGGAACGCGCCGGCGTAATGTTCGATCAAAAATCCGATGAACCGCTCGTGGGTGCCCAAAGGCGCCCGATGGATGCACAGCGGGGTTTCCGGAGCTCCTTTTTCGTTAGTGTAAGTTAATCCAAAACGTTTTGGCACCGCGAAATCTACCTGATTGGTAGCCAAGGAAAACTCTCGACCGATCGCGCTCCACACTTCCACATCGATCTTGGGGCCGTAGAAAGCCGCTTCGTCCGCCACTTCGACGTAAGGGATCTTGGATCCTTTCAACACCCGGCGGACCAAATCCTCTGTCTCTTTCCACAGTTTTGGCTCGTCCACATACTTCTTCCCCAATTTTTTGGGATCATGCGTGGAGAAACGCATTACGTATTTATTGATTCCGAACAGTTTAAAATATTTCAGATACATCGCATTGACTGCCTTGAACTCCTCGGCGAACTGCGCTTTGGCGCAGTAGATATGGGCATCGTTCATCGACAGCATTCGCGCCCGCAGCAAACCCATTAGTTCGCCGGATTTTTCGTACCGGTAGCAGGTGCCGTACTCGGCTAACCTTAAGGGGAGGTCGCGATAGCTCCGGGGCGTGGCCGCAAAGATCTTATGGTGATGCGGACAGTTCATTGCCTTGAGATAGTAGCGAGTCCCTTCCAATTCCATGGGGGGGTACATTGTTTCTTCGTAGTAAGGGAGATGTCCGGAGGTTTTATACAGAGATTCTTTAGCGATATGCGGCGAGCGAACGCGGAGGTAGCCTGCCTCGTCTTCAGTGGCTTTGGCTAGTTTTTCCAGCTCTTCAATAATGGCGGTGCCTTTGGGCAGCCAGAGCGGCAGGCCGGGCCCCACCTCATCGTCAAAGGCGAACAGCTCCAATTCTTTGCCTAAGCGGCGATGATCTCTTTTTTTGGCCTCCTCTAACATCACCAAATAATCATTTAGCTCTTTTTTGGTAGCAAAAGCCGTGCCGTAGACGCGAGTAAGCTGCGGATTTTTTTCGTCGCCATGCCAGTAGGCGCCGGCAAGATTAAGCAATTTGAACGCGCCGATCTCGGTAGTTTTTTTGATGTGGGGGCCTTCGCAGAGATCTGTAAACGGCTGCCGCGGACGGGGGCCGCCTGATGTATAAAAAGAAACTTTTTTGTGGCCATCCCCTTTAAGCCGGCGTGATCAATTCGGCCTTGTAGGGCTGTTTCTCTTCAGTTGCCCATTTTAGCGCGGCGGAAACGGTTTTTTCGCCGCGCTTAAAGGTGCGGCCTTCACCGATAAGCCGGATCATCTCCGCCTCAATTTTCGGCAAGTTCGCTTCGGTCAGTGGCCGCTTGAATTCAAAATCATAGTAAAAACCATCCTCGGTGGCTGGTCCAAATCCCAATTTAGTTCCGGGGTAGAGATTAAGCACCGCTTCCGCTATAATATGGCTGGCCGAGTGGCGGATGGTGGATAGCGCCGAGTGTTTATCGGTTTTTTTAGTTCTTTGTGTTTTGCCATCCCGTTAGAAATCTACTTAGCGTTTATATTCAGATATTTGATCCATTTCGGTTGTCCCGATAAGTGATTTCTAACGGGACAAGTACCTGTATTATAGGGGATTTTCGGGGAAATATAAAAGGCGCCCCCCGCCGCATGTTGAACCGTGTATACCTCGCCGATGTGGCGAATGGCTGTCCCATCGGGTTGATAGGTAGCCGTTGGTATTTTTGGTGCATGCTTTGGGGGGCTGGTTTCCCTTGGTGGGGATGAAGTCAAATTCGACTGCTGGGGTTTGGCTATAGGCGTATGGGCGCCACCGGACGCAGCACCCGGCGCGGATGAAGCCGCCAGTACTGGATTGCGACTCCTGCTGCCCTCTCGAGTTAAGCAGTTATCCGCTGGACCGACGGGGCCTACCCAGCGCTTTCGGTTGTTGACTTGGTCGCCACTTAGTTCCACTCTCTCGTTTTCTGCGGCAGAACCCCGCAGGGGAACGTAGAGGGGAGAATTAGCGACGACCCAAGAGAGGCCAAGTCGCCTTTGACCGCAAGTCTACCAAGGGTCAGTACAAGGGCACTTTAGTATCGCCATAGGCGCCTCCATCACGCTTGCTTGTACTGAGTTGCTAACCGACCTCCAAACGACCTCGGCAAATGTAAGGCTTCAGCTTGTTGGAAGAGGCCGGTCACCTCTTCCCCGTTCCCCGGCCAGGCGCTAAAGACGGATAAAAACAGGGAAATGAGTGCGTTAGTTGATCCTTGTTGGCAGAATAATGGCAATGGTTGGAAGAAGTTTCAATGAACGGTGCAGTTTTCCTATAGAGTCTCAGCCGATAGTCTCCATAGAAACAGAGTTTGTACTACAAAACCCGCCTGACCCTGTCAAGCGGGCGTTATTTCGTGGTGGGCGATAGAGGGCTCGAACCTCTGACCTTCCCCACGTCAAGGGGACGCTCTGACCAACTGAGCTAATCGCCCACGGTAAGCTTATATATACGATTTACTGGGAGAATCCAAGTATCTCTTTGATGCGGGCTTCTACTGTTGTAAGCGCTCCTGCCAGTTCTGCCTCCGTGCCGTTGTTCTGGATGATCAGATCAGCACGATCCTTACCTGGTTCTACATATAGATCGTACATCGGCTGCGCCGAGGTTAAATACTGATTGATGGATTCCTGGAAGCTGCGGTCGCGCTCTCCCACATCGCGCTGCAAGCGACGAGCTAGGCGGATGTCTGCATCAACATCAATAAAAATTTTTAGATCAAATAAGTTGCGGATGTCGGCATCCGTCAGAATCAGGATGCCCTCGACGATTATCACCGGGGTGGGGCTAAAAGCCACCGTCGCAGGTTTTCTGGTGTGAGTAGCGAAATCATACTGGGGCATATCCACGCCGATACCCTGCTTAAGCTGCTTCAACTGTTCAACAAATAGATCGTTGTCCAGCGCCGATGGCTCGTCGTAGTTCAGCTTCTTGCGATCGGCGATGGGGATATCACCGTGGTCGCGGTAGTAGTTATCATGCGACACGATCGAAATTCGCGCCGGATCGATCGCCTGCAACTTCTTGGCCACATAGGTTTTGCCGGAGCCTGTCCCTCCGGCGATCGCTATGAGAAACGGTTTGAGATTACCTTCCACGCCTTAATTATAGCATAAATCGGCCATTTAATCAATGCGCTACCCCTGAAATCCCCCTTGCCAAACATGATCTTTTGGAGTACAATAGCACCGCTGTCTGTAAGTGGGCGACCGCCTTGCTCCTCAAAGGGCAGGGAGGAAAGTCCGAGCACCTTAAATTAATCTGGATAGTTTCTAACAGAAACCGTCCAGCGCCTATTTGTTTCAAATAGGTGCTGGATAGGGAAAGTGCCACAGAGACAATACTAGCCGATGCGCAGCATTGGGGTGAAGAGTGATGAGTGAAGAGTGAAATAGGTAAGGAAATTATTCCAAAACCCCTCACCCTTAACTCTTAATTTTTAACTCCGCTGCAGAGCACGGTGAAAGGTGAAAAGTCGCGGGGTGACGGTAGTGAGTGCGAGGATTCAGGCCAAACCTGATGATTTGCGTCCATGCCACCTGCGAGGCCTCCGTGTGAGCGGAGTGTCCCGGTAAACCCTATCCGGTGCAAGTTGGGGTGGGCCTGATGTCAGCCGTTAACACCAAGGGTTAAGGTGGGCTGGCCGGGATCCCAACGCTTGAGTTCTGCGGCAACGCAGAATCTAGATAGATGGTCGTCGCCCCGCCAATTTAGGGCTGGTTTGAGAGGAAACCCCTCTAACGAACCTTAAATTGGCGGGGTACAGAACTCGGCTTATAGCTTGCAGACAGCATAAAAAATCTCTTTCCATAAAGAGATTTTTTAGTTTCAGATATAATGGGCTTAGCGTTTAATCCTGACTTGTGAGAAGGTTTCAGCTTTTATTTACTTTTCTCCAGCTACCCATCGATTTTTTGATGGTCGTGTTGGCTTTTATCCTGGCCTACTGGGTCCGCCTCCAGGGGTGGCTGACCCCTCCGGCTGGCTACGTGATGCCCCTGCCTAACTACTTTCACCTGATCCTGATAGTCGCTGCCGCCTGGCTGGTGGTCTTTGCCTTAACGGGGTCCGGAAACCTCGGCCGCCCGACGATGGCCAAATCGGAATACATCTATGACGCGCGCATGTCAAAGCGCTCCTGGCTTTACGACATGCGTATCGCGGGAGGAGGGCCTATTTTCGACATCGGAGTACACTGCCTCGATACGCTCCGGTTTGTGCTTGATGACGCCGTCCGGAGCGTCCAATGCCAGCGTTCTCCCTTGCCGACACCATCGTCGACAGAGCGCTCGGCGGTGCTCGCTCTTGAGTTCTCGAAGGGGACGCTGGGTTCCATCACCTGCTCATTCGAAGGACCGGGTCGACGCATTTTCATTGAAATTACTGGAACCGAGGGAGTCGCGTACGCTCACGATTTCACCATCAGCGGCCTACCGGCAACTCTTCACGTTGGACGCCGATCCGACGGTGCGTCGTTAGAAATGGAGGAAACTGAGATCGACGTACCCAATCTCTATGTCGAAGAAGTCACATCCTTTTCACACTGTATTCTCCAAAACACAGATTCACCGGTCCCGGGCAGAGTCGGACTGGAAAACCAACAGGTGCTTGATCTTGCAATGGTTGGCGGAGGCAAGATTTCCGAGTCGTGACAATCCTCGCAGCCCCTGCAACATTTGAGTGGAAAACCCCGTAACTCCACAATGAAGGGGGGCTTTCCTATGAAACGACTCTATCGTTCGACAACCCACAAGGTGATCGGCGGAGTTGCCGGAGGTATTGGCGAATACCTCGATGTCGACCCGGTACTCATCCGCATCGCATTCCTTGTCGCACTCTTCGCTGGAGGTGCGGGAATCGTTGCGTATATCGTCGCCTGGATAATCATACCTGAACAACCAAGGGATAGTGCTATGACAACACCCATGAATCCTCAACCATCTCCTGCTCCTCCGCAACCCCAGCAGCCAGGCAAGCCTCAGGAAGCGCCACGGCGTGGAGGCCTTGTCGGCGGACTGGTGCTCCTCGTGATCGGAGCTTTGTTCCTGGCACAAAACTTCCTGCCCGACTTTCAGTTCGGAGACTGGTGGCCGCTGATTCTCATCGCCATCGGCGCGGGAATGCTCTACAAAGCTGTCCGACCAAACCAATCCTAACCGGAGGTAGCCATGAAACTGAGCACCCTTTTCTGGGGGATCTTGTTCATCCTCATCGGAGGACTCTTCCTTCTCAACAACTTTGGCGTGATGGACGTCAACTGGGGAGTTGTCTGGAGACTCTGGCCGCTGATTCTGGTCTTTTGGGGGCTTTCCCTCATGGTGGGAAAGCAACGCCCTCCCTGGTATGCTGTTCTCCTGTTGATCCTGGCGATGATTTTTATGCTCGCTGCTGCAACGACGACGGAGTGGTTCCATCGAGATTTCGACGTTTCCTGGGGCGAAACGGTCAAACAAACGCTCGAGGAACCGTTTGCACCCTCCACCCAGCATGCAACCTTCCGTCTGGGGTCCGGAGCGGGGAAATTCTACATTCGCGATACGACCATGCAGCTCGTGAAAGCCTCGACCGAGGTCAACTTCGGAAAATACACGCTGACTCGGGAGCAATCTGATAACACGGCGTATGTTACGCTCGATTTCCGTGGGCGGACGCGTGGATGGAATTTCGGCGGATCCCGAAATCGTGCAGACATTCAGCTCAATGCTGTGCCAACATGGGATATCACCGCAGAGGTTGGTGCTGCGTCGGTGAATTTCAACTTGAGTCCCTTCAAGGTGGATCATCTCAAGATCAACGCCGGCGCATCATCGATGCATGTGCGTTTGGGTGATCGATCGGAGGAAACGCGAGTCACCGTTGGGGCGGGAGCCTCCTCCATCAGCATTGAAGTACCACAATCGGTAGGGTGTGAAGTGCGTATGTCGACGGCACTTTCAAGCAAGAAGATCAGAGGTTTCGACAAGATCAGCACCAATCGGTACGAAACAACGGATTTCGATTCCGCGAAGAAGAAAATCTACGTCGACATAGAGGCTGGTGTCTCTTCGGTGAGAGTAGATCGGTATTAATGCCGTTTCCAAAAAGCCTTATCGTGATTTCGATTGAAAATGCACAGCTGGAAACGAGTCCCGCTCGTAGTGCGAGCGGGATGCCCTTCTGACCATAAGATCGATTGTCAGAGGTGGGACGAGGCAGCAGCCTCTGCCATGCCCCAAAGCACTATTGACCGCAGCATTTGATCGGCAAGGTCCTGTTGTCGCGCAGGTCCCAACACTGTTTGCCATCCCAAGATACCCGGCCACTTCCGCAGTCTGGGTCTACTGCAGGGCTGTCAGGCTGACTGCAGGTGAGGTTCAGGGAAACCGTAAGGGCAAAAAAGAGCAGAAACGCAACAAGCTGCAGAACCTCTTTCCGTCTCGTTGAACGCATCTCCACCGCACCCCCTCTCCGGGTGAGTAATCTTCTTTGAGTAGCTCTCCTCATCGCGCAATCTAACGCAGCGGCGTGAGGCCATAGATGATTTGTTCGCGAACGCCAGGGATGCTCAGCATCATCTTCGAAAGCTGCGCCCCGAAGCCGAGCACCCGCGGCTCTTTGCCAAACCGAGTCGCATAGTCGCGCGTAGCCACCATCATGCCGACATCTCTTCCCTGTTCCTCGCTTAGATAATGTTTATTTGTCATAATTTCAACGAACAAGTCCGAGGCCGTTTTTCCAGGGAAAACCTCAAGTACTCCTTCGTCCATGAAAAGGCCACACATCCCTCTCAACTCAGTAAAGCCTTCGCACGTGTGTACACTCGATCCGCATCGATCTCTGTCATGCATTTGAAATGTTTTTCCGGACACTCACTACGGCCTATGTGCGAGCACGGCCGGCAGGTGAGCCCCGATTGCTCCAGCACAACCGCGGCCGGATCGTAGGGAAAAAACCCAAACTCTTTGACTGTTGATCCGAAGATCGCAAGGACCTTCTTGTGCATTGCCACCGCGATGTGCATTAACCCCGTGTCATTCGTGAGGATAATGTCACAGTACTCCATCGCCGCCGCTGTTTCGAGGAGCCTTAACTGACCACAAAGGCTTGTTGCTCGCTCGGCATCAACTTCGTTATTGATCTCCCAGCAAATCTGATTGCAGACAGTCTCATCAGCCGCACCCCCAAACAGCAGAATTTTCGCATCCATCTTCTGCGCAAATGCCGCGCCGACACGTGCATAACGCTCCGCGGGCCACCGTTTCGTGAAGTGGCGCGCCCCGGGGCAGAGGCCGATCACCTTCTCAAACTGATTCAGTCTCAGCTTCGCCATTTTCGCGGAGACGCCAAAGAGGACCTCGTCCGGAATGTGAAGTTCCAGACCCTTCCCATCGTTCACAACGCCGAGATCTCTGACTGTTTCAATGTACCGGTCGACGACAGAGACAACATCCTTGTAGACATTCTTCTTGAAGTTCACGAGCATGGATCGCTCCAGCACCCGCTTGTCAACGATCACACGCGTTGGCCCACGGAGACTTCGCAGGTATTTGCTCCGAAGACTGTCATGAATGTCCACGATGAGATCGTATCGTTCGGCTTTGATGTTTTGTTTGAGCGTGCGCAGACCGTCAAATCCCTGCCGGGCGTCAAATCCATAGGTACGATTCAGATTCTGATTCGATTTGATGAGCTCGGTGTATTCGCTCCGGGTCACATAGTCGATTTGCCCATTGGGGAATCGCGCCCGCAGAAGGCGAAGCAACGGCGTTGAGAGAACAATATCCCCAATGGAACTAAATCGAATGACGAGTGTTTTACTGGTAGTATCCATCACCAAGAAAATAGCACATAATTGATGGAGATACAACGAACTCTTCGAGAGGGAGAACACGGACACATGGAATATCCTGCAACGATCGGCGGACTGCGGCGCAGCGGTTACAGCGTCCAGCCGGTGAAGGATGAAATTCGCAACAATCTGATCCGTAAACTGGAAAACCACGAAACGCTCTTCCCCGGCATCATCGGGTACGATCAGACAGTGGTCCCGTCGATCGTGAACGCGATCCTCGCACGCCATGACATCCTGTTGTTAGGCCTCCGCGGTCAGGCAAAATCACGGATCGTTCGTCAGTTGCCTTCCCTCCTCGACGAATACATCCCGTTCATCAAGGGGTGTGAGATCAACGACAGTCCGTACAGGCACGTCTGCAAGCACTGCAACGATCTCGTGAGAGAACGAGGAGAGGATGTCGAAATCGAATGGCTTCACCGCGATCGTCGCTTCGGCGAAAAGCTCGCGACCCCCGATGTGACCATCGCTGATCTCATCGGCGACATCGACCCCATCAAGGCAGCTTCTCAACGCCTGCACTACTCTCACGAGGGGGCGATTCACTTTGGTATCATTCCGCGGACAAACCGGGGAATCTTCGCTATTAACGAGCTTCCCGATCTCCAGCCGCGCATTCAGGTAGGACTTTTCAACATCATGGAGGAAAAGGACATCCAGATCCGCGGCTTCAATGTTCGTATTCCACTCGATCTGATGATTGTCTTTACCGCCAATCCGGAGGACTACACGAGCCGCGGCAACCTCATTACGCCGCTGAAGGACCGTATCGACTCTCAGATTCTCACACACTATCCCCGGTCGATAGAAGACGCCATCAGGATCACCGAACAGGAAGCTTGGGTACGACGGGACAGCCGAGAGGTCCAGATACCGTACTATTTCAAGGAGATCATCGAACAGGCCGCTTTCGAAGCTAGAAAAAGTGAATACGTCGATCAGAAATCCGGCGTCAGCGCACGCTTCACGATTTCCGCCATGGAGAATCTGGTGAGTAATGCCGAGCGGCGGGCAATCCTCGTCGGCGACCGGACCGTCGTACCGCGGATCTGCGACCTTGCCCATGCACTCCCCGGCATGACAGGGAAAGTGGAACTCGTTTTTGAGGGTGAACAGGAAGGTCCCGCGAAGGTCAGTAAGGCGCTCATTGGCAAGGCCGTCCGCGAAGTCTTCAAGCGGTACTTCCCCGATCCATTGCAGAAGCGCTCAAAGCACCAGGGGGAATCACGTCAACAGGATGATTCAGAGTACGGCAAAATCATCGGATGGTTTGAAGCAGGGAACAAAACCGAAATTGCAGACGACATGCCTATCGATCGCTACATGAATGAACTGGACAAAGTCAAAGGCCTGCGAGACCTGACGAAGAAACACCTGAAGCTGACCGAAGCAAACAAATATGAGCTTGCTTCGGCAATGGAGTTCGTGCTCGACGGTCTGCATCAATCGTCACGCATCGCAAAAGACGAGGTCGACCGACTCACCGCGTACAAAGACCTCGTCGGAAGCATCTTTTCCGGCAAGGGCAAAAGCATTGAGGAAGAATCTTGAAGCAAGTACCAAGTTTGGAGTTTTGAGTTCAACGTTGGGATTCTCCACTCTGAAAACCTGAACTGTTCTCAATCATCCCCTTGAACCGCAAAGCCTGAAATCTGCAAACTCTCATGCGATTTCGCTATAGCAAATGGACTCCCGGTTCCATAACGGACGATCAGCGACTGAAGTCGCTGATGTCTCTCTTTAGCTATTTCATGATTCAGACGAGCGGCGACGTCGATGAAGCGCTCAAATGGCTGCAGCAGGTCGCCGACCACTACGGGCTCTTCGATCAATCGATGACGATGGATGATCTGGTCGAGAAGCTGAAGGAGCAGGGACTGATTGAGGATGCGAAGGATGCGTTCGTTCTGACGAACAAAGGAATTCAACGGATCCGACAAGATGCATTGCGTCACGTCTTCAGCTCGCTGAAGAAGGCGCCTGAAGGCTCGCACGAGACACCCTACAGCGGCAAAGGCATCGACCGGCTGAGCGAGACAAAGAAATGGGCTTTTGGCGATCAGCCGACGAACATCGACATGACTTCAACCGTCACGAACGCCATGAAGCGGGACGGCATCGACAATTTCGCCTTAAAAGAGGAAGACCTCGAGGTCTACGAGACAGAACACACCACAAGCTGCGCCACCGTGCTGATGGTCGACATCAGCCATAGCATGATCCTCTACGGGGAGGACCGCATTACACCGGCCAAGGAAGTGGCGCTCGCCCTCTCAGAATTGATCCGGACACGGTTCCCGAAGGATTACCTCTCGCTCGTTGTCTTCGGGGACGACGCCAAAATCGTGAGCCTCAGCGAGCTTCCATTCCTGAACGTCGGCCCGTACCACACAAACACGCGAGCCGGACTGCAACTTGCCCGAAGCCTGCTCCGCCGGCACAGCAACGTCAACAAGCAGGTCTTTATGATCACTGACGGTAAACCATCGGCGATTTTTGATGAGAACGGAAGACTGTACAAGAACTCTTTCGGCCTCGACCCCCGCATCGTCAACAAGACTCTGGATGAAGCCGTCCAATGCCGACGAGAGAAGATCATCGTCAGCACGTTCATGGTGGCCCGCGATCCATACCTGATCAACTTCGTTGACGAATTCACAAAAACCAACCAGGGACGGGCGTACTATTCCGACCTCAATAAGCTGGGGGAATTCATCTTCGTCGACTACCTCCGCAACCGCAGAAAGCGCTTCACCGCCCAGCGATGATGGCATTGCCAAATCTGGCATTAGCCTGTAGTCATCCGCACTCATCAATCCGCCATCTGCAGTCTTTTATCCGCACTCTTACGCACGAGCATCGGTGCGTGCTCTGAAGCATTGACTTTGTGATGATCGTTTTCTTGTTTGCAGGTACGTTTGGTGGTCCGGCCGGCCTGGGAGGCGTGTCGCGCAATCCGCACGAGTGAACTTCTCATCTGCGTCAGACGTGTTTTCATTGGCAGGAGAACCCGCGCTTGAGGCGGCGAGCATTCCGCACTCCGGGAATTAGTGCATCGGCAACAGAATTCTCCAATGAAAGTCCATGTTGTAGAAAAAGCCCAAACCAGATACATCGAGGGTATCGTCGGCGAGACTCACTTGGCGAACGAACAAGACGTGCTCGAACTTCTCGGCCTCTGCCATGAGTATGATGCCGACCGTATCCTTCTCTACACCCGAAGTTTGCCTGAGACTTTCTTTGACCTCAAGTCGGGACAAGCGGGGATGATTCTGCAGAAACTTGTGAACTACCACGTCAAAGCGGCGGCGATCGTTTCGCCTGCTTTCATTCGCGGCAGATTCAAGGATTTCGTCACAGAGGCAAACCGAGGTAACCATTTCCGCGTGTTTCATAACAAAGACGAAGCTGAGAAATGGTTGATAAGCGACTAGAAGCGCCACGGTATCTTCATCTGAATGAAGGGAAGGCTTGGTCATGACAGCGCTTGATCATCGATACACGACCGAGGAGTTCATTCGGTTGATGGAGGTGATCTCAGAGGATCGGGAACTGCGGTGTTGGTTCCTATCGCTGGAGAACATGGCGGAGAACCTCCGATATTCTCAACTGAGGAGTATGGCGGAGAAAATGAAGGCCAACAAGGTCAATCCTGATCTCGTCGAAGCCCTGGAATCCCTCCTGTCATCGGAGGCCTTTCACGCCGCGGTCAAGACGATGAAAGATCTGGCCACGTGATGGGTGCGCGGATCCTCAGGTACTCCCACGATATTGGCTTTGCGATTTGTACTGAGGTTCATCAAATTGACGTCGTGAGAATGCTTGTTGCGGTCGGAGACGCTGCGGGAGTGAACGGCTACGACCGTGAGTCGAAATGTCATACCGAAGGAGAAATCACATGAGTCTCGGAATGCCGGAAGTGGTCCTCATCTTGTTCGTGCTGGGATTCGCCCTTCTGGGAACAGCATTCTGGATTTGGATGCTGATCGACTGCGCCACCAAGGAATCGAGCCAGGGAAATGATAAGGTCGTATGGATTATCATCATCGCCCTTACTCACATCATCGGAGGCGCGATCTACTTCTTTGTGCGGAGGCCGCAGCGGAAAACCGAACTCGGGAGATAATCGCGCACACGCACGTTGCCGATCCTCATGTCAACAGTGAAACCATCCGACCTTCTTCGCCCCTCCGCCATCGTGCTCGTGCTGGCGAATCTGGGGCCGCTCTACGGCGTGCTGTTCCTCGGATGGAAAGTGTTTCCCGTTGTCTTTCTCTTCTGGCTGGAGAACCTCATCATCGGGGCTTTGAATGTTTTCCGAATGCTGCTAGCGGACCCAAACAATAAATCCATGTGGGTGCTGAAGATCTTCCTCATTCCGTTCTTCTGCATTCACTACGGCTTATTTACATTCATCCACGGCATCTTTGTGATGGGACTCTTTGGAGGCATGTTTCGGCAAGGGGCTCCGTTTCCCGATGAAAATGTTGTTCTGTCGTTTATTCGCGACTACCAACTTGGATGGGCGATTGTTGGGCTGGCATTGAGCCACATTGTTTCGTTTATTGTAAACTATGTGGGAGAGGGGGAATATCTCAAGGCCAGCCCGATCAAAGCCATGCAACAGCCGTACGGGCGTGTCGTTATTCTCCATATCACGATCCTCATAGGTGGGTTCCTGGTGATGATGCTGCAATCACCGATGATAGGACTGTTGCTGTTGGTCTCACTGAAAATCGGACTCGACCTCCGGGCTCATTTGAGCGAACACTCGAAGGGTAGCCCGACCGATGCGACACCCGTTCTACAAACGCAGGAATCACAACTGATCGGTTAGACGATGAACCTCTCAAAACTCGATCCGAACGACATTATCGGCGACCTCTACGGCAACACCGTGCTCGACTTCTGGTCTTGGGCGTTCTCAGATATACTGAGCAGCCGCAACCGCGGTGTGTTCGCCGAGTTTCTCATCGGCGCCGTGCTGGGAACGACGGAGAACGCACGAATTGAGTGGGACGTCGCAGATCACATTTACCGCGGACGCAAGATCAAGGTGAGGTCCGCATCGTACATCCAGCATTGGTTCCAGAAGAAACCCGCACGGATTGTCTTTCCACTTGGTCGCACCCGACAGAGAAAGATCAAAACATCCATTCCGGGCCTCAGCCTCCATCCAAAGCCGGAGATTTACGTCTTCTGCCTCTTCAATGTCAAAGACAGTAATGAGGCAAGTGTGCTGGATATGGAAAAGTGGGTTTTCTATCCCACGCAGGCCTATCTCGTCGAAACGAGATTTCGACGGAAGGAGGCATTGACACTCAGGGATGTGCGGCGGATAGCGACGCCCGTGACCATCCTGCAGCTTCGGAAGGCCATCGACATTATTATCGAAGAGCTCAACAGTCGCGAGCCGAAAAAGATATGAGCAATTGTGGCGAACGTTGACGGTGTGTGACACCCCTCACGTCGCCGCCGACAGATTGTTACGAAGTTACATCGCGGATGCAGCCTTTCGTCGCACGCGCGGTCAGTGCAACAGTAACTCCGACAGTGGTCTGCTCACTACACAGGTGCTCTATGGATTCCAAAAAGATACTTATTGTTGACGACGACCTCCTCGCGATCGCCACCATCTCGCAGACTCTCTTACGAAACGGCTACCAGGTGTTTCATGCGACAGACGAAGAGCGCGCGTTCAAGACCACAAAAAAAGACAAGCCGGACCTCATCATCTGCAACTATGAGAGCACGAAGCTTGACGCTGTTCAACTCTTGAAAACCGTACGGCAAGCGCCCCAGACACGCGGCGTACCGTTTCTCTTCATCACCAAGACACAGCAACTGCCGAACGAAGAGCCGGGCATCCTCGGTCCAAAGAACAATCTCAGCAGTCCCTTCACCCGCGAACAACTCACTATCGCGGTGCAAGAAAACCTCAAGCGCCTGCAACCCAAGAGGAAGTAGGCACAGCACTTCGAATCCTTGCGAAGGATTCATTCGACCTTCGCAAGGTTCGCGATGTGCGCGCTTCCTTGAATCTCATCCAAATTTTCACCATTTTTAAGAAAAGCGGCACGCCTGGAAGCGTGCCTCTCGTTGCCCTAAAGAAAACCCTTGCCCTCCTCTTTGGAAGGTGTTCCTACCCGACTTCGCCCGGCCGGACTGACCCAGTCGGGCTGTTTGTTCAGGCAGGCTCATTGAGACCTGCCTGTCGAATCCAACCTGTCGGGCTGGTTCAGGAGTGGGGCTTTTGGGTTCCATCCGTCTCGAAGGCGAACTGATGCTTCTTATCTTCCCATCCATCGAAATCCGCCGCGGGCAGTGCGTGCAGCTCGTCCACGGCGAGCCAGGCTCGGAAAGTCAGTATTCCATCGATCCTGTCAAGATGGCGATCCTCTGGCGGGGCGAGAACGCCAAGACGCTTCATGTCGTTGATGTCGATGGCGTGAAAACCGGAGCGGTCCACAACTGGGATATCATTGAGGACATCGTCAAAGCCGTTGATATTCCGATTCAAGTGGGTGGCGGCCTGCGCAGCTATGACGACATTGCCCACCTGCTCGAAAAGGGGGTCTACCGCATCGTGATCGGGACGGTGGCAATGCATGATCAGGGACTTGTGGAGCGGCTCATTCAGGATTTCGGAGCCCGGAAAATTGCGATTTCCATCGAGGCTCACAATGGCAAGCTCCGCACCGACGGCGGGAAAATCACCCATGATGTCTCGCCGCTCTCGTTCGTCCTGCGGATGAAGAAACTCGGGGTATCGCGCATTGTGTATTCGGAGATCGGACCCGACGGAAAGACCAAAGTGAGCAGCCCACATTCATTGAAGGAACTTGCCACCCGGTCAGGCGTCCGTATCACAGCACAAGGGGGCATCAATGGATACAAAGACCTGATCCGATTGCAGGAGGTGGAGAAGTTCGGCGTCGACTCAGTCATCGTTGGCAAAGCATTGTATGAGAACAAGTTCCCATGCCAACGACTATGGCGCCTCAACGAAAAGGAACTGACCGATCTCGGACCAACAAGACGGACCTGAAGAGCAAAGGATACCCATGTGGCAAGAGAAATGAAGATCACTGTCATCGGTCATTTGGCGAGGGATTTTTTCCACCTGCCTGATGCATCCGGCAGCGAGAATGTTGTGGAAACCCTCGGAGGAGTGTTTTATTCGATCGCAACCCTCTCCGCATTGCTCTCCCCTGACGACAAGATCTTCCCGGTCTTCGGGGTGCACGAAGACGAATACGAGAACATGCTCCAACGATTTCAGTCCTTCGGAAACGTCGATGTCAAGGGGATATTCAAGACGAAAGAGAAGGTGAACGAGGTTCATTACTTCAGCAATCCCGCTGGCACCAGGACGGAGTGCTCCAAGCATATTGCTTCTCCTATCCCCTTCCAGCGCATCAAGCCGTTTCTCGATGTACACGGCATTCTGATCAGCATGGCTTCGGGGTTTGACATCCTTCTCGAAACGCTTGATAACATTCGGATGAATGTACGGGACGACGGCATCCCCATTCATTTTGATTTTCATTCGCTCACGCTCGGCATCGATGAGGAGCTGGCGCGCTTTCGACGGCCACTGAGCGACTGGCGCCGATGGTGCTTCATGCTCCACTCGATTCAGCTCACCGAGGAAGAAGTCCTTGGACTCACGACTGAGCGGTACGATGAGACGACATTGATCAACCAGATGATGCCTTTGATGGTCAGCGGACTCGTCATCACGCGCGGCGAGAGGGGCGCAACGCTCATTCGCCAGGAACATAAGAAGTTATTCCGCCACGATATCCCCGGCATCAACGTCCCCGCCGTTGTCGATACAATCGGCTGCGGCGATGTGTTCGGAGCAGCGTTCTTTGCAGAGTACTTGAGGACCAAGGATCTCGTGCAGGCAGTTGAAACTGCAACGAGGGCCGCATCGGTCAAATCGACCTTCCGCGGTCCGGACGGCCTTCAGGCTTTGAAACAACCGACAGTGGAACCTCCCCCAGCAACGGCAGAAGGCTAGAATCGGCTCATGATCATCATGAAGTTCGGCGGCACGTCAGTCGAAGACGCACGTGCTATGAAAAATGTGATGGAAATTGTTACCAGGGAGAAACAACGCAGACCAGTGATTGTTCTTTCCGCAATCACAGGCGCGACGAATGCTTTGTTGAAATCAGCCCAGATCGCCCTCGATGGCGACCTCGGCAAGGCTCATGCTGAGCTTCATGCGCTTCTCGAGCAGCACATCCTCCTACTCGAGAACCTCATCGACAGCCGTTCCGAGATTCATCAGCTTATCCTGACGACTCGAAAACGGTTCGACGAGATCAAGATGCTCTGTCAAGGGATAGCAATTCTCGGAGAACTCACAAACCGTTCACTCGATGCGATCGCCTCGCTGGGCGAGCAGCTCTCCACGCTGATCTTTCCCGGGCGATGGCAGAGCGGGGCCATCCGATTGAGCTGGTCGATGCTCGATCATTCATGATCACCGACGATCAGTTCACCGCGGCAACCCCCTTATTCGACCGAATCGCCCAGGAGACGACCACCCGCGTCCTTCCGCTCATCCAGTCCGGCAAGATTGTTGTCACCCAGGGTTTTGTCGGTTCAACAGCAAAGGGTATCACCACCACGCTTGGGCGTGGCGGCTCTGACTACTCGGCCGCGATCATCGGTGCTGCACTGGGAGCGGAGGAGATTCAGATCTGGACCGACGTGGATGGCGTCTTGACAGCCGATCCCCGCATCGCGCCCGCGGCAAAGAAGCTCAAGGTGATTTCTTTTCGCGAGGCTTCGGAGCTTGCGTATTTTGGCGCTAAAGTGCTGCACCCCAGCACCATTCTTCCGGCGGTTGAGAAGAACATTCCGGTTATCGTTCTCAACTCGAAGCGCCCTCAGTCGACCGGCACACGAATCGTGGCGAACCCGCCGAAATCGAACGCAGCGGTCAAATCCATCGCTTCGAAGAAAGGGATCACCGTCATCAACATCCAGTCCTCCCGCATGTTGATGGCCTACGGTTTCCTCGCCTCCATATTCTCCGTGTTTCAGAAACACAAGACAGCGGTTGACCTTGTCAGCACTTCGGAGGTTGCGGTGTCCTTGACGATCGATAACACGTCTCGGCTGGAGCAAATCGTAGCTGATCTGCGGGGATTTGCGGAGGTCGCTGTCCTCGAGAACAAAGCAATCGTCTGTGTGGTCGGTGAGCAGATGCGCTCTACCGCGGGTATTGCGGACCGTGTCTTCCGGGCTCTCAACGACATTCCCGTCGTGATGATTTCACAGGGTGCGTCCGAAATCAACATGAGTATTGTCATCGATGAAGACGCCGTGACGCAGGCCGTGCAGCAACTACACAAAGAATTCTTCGAGCCCATTCCGGAACTCGATCTCTTCGAACAGGTGGACGCATGACTCAATCAACGCAGCCGCTGCGACTCGCCCTAATTGGCTACGGAAAGATGGGGAAAGAGGTGGAGCGCATAGCACACGACCGCGGGATGGAAATAACTGCTCGTGTAGATATCGATACGCCGTCGTTGGCCATTGAAGGCGTGCAAAAGGCTGATGTCGCGATCCATTTCGCCATCCCGCCAACGGTTGTTCAACACGTCGAGGAGCTCGCGAGGCTTCGCAAGCCAATCGTTGTGGGTACGACAGGATGGCAGAACGATCGCCTGAAGGTTCAATCGCTCGTTGAGTCAGCTGGCATCGGATTGGTGCACGCTTCGAATTTCTCCATCGGCGTAAACGTACTCTACCGTCTTCTCGATGAGGCCGGAAAGTTATTCGACAGGTTCGGAGAGTACGATGTATCCGTACACGAGGTTCATCACAAGGACAAACTCGACTCTCCGAGCGGCACGGCTCTGTCGATCGCCAATCTCCTTCTCAAGAATGTCAAACGAAAGAGCGAAATCCTGGCGGGCTCCCCCGATGGGAAGATACGCCCGGACCAGTTGCAGGTCACGTCTGGACGAATCGGCGCGGTTGTCGGAACGCACGGGGTAACCTTCGATTCCGCAGCGGACAGCATCGCGATCGTTCATACAGCCAAGAACAGAACGGGGTTTGCTCTGGGGGCGGTGGTCGCCGCAGAATGGATCAAAGACAAAAAAGGGATGTTCACGTTCGATGATGTGCTTGCGGACATGTTCAATCAGCAACGATAGGAAAACGGGATGGCAAAACGACGACGATTTCAGGGAACCGGCACCGCCCTCGTCACTCCATTTAGGAAAGATGGAACGCTCGATGAAAAGGTGCTCCGACGGCTTGTCGATTTCCAGATCAAGGGGGGAGTGGAGGCGCTCATTCCCGTCGGCACAACCGGTGAAAGCCCAACGCTGACCTACAAGGAGCGCTACCGCGTATTTGATATCGTGATCGAGCAGGCAAACGGGCGAGCAAAGATCTTTGCCGGCTCCGGGAGCAACAGCACCGCGGAAGCCATCGAACAATCCAGACATGCCAAGGACGCCGGAGCAGACGCGGCGCTCATCGTAGGCCCTTACTACAACAAGCCGTCACAGGAGGGGTATTTTCAGCACTATAGCGCAATTGCCGAGGCGGTGGATATTCCGATCATCGTCTATAATGTTCCGGGCCGCACCGGCGGCAATATTGAAGCGGCTACAACGCTCAGAATGGCCGCAGAGATACCCAATATTATAGCAGTAAAAGAAGCCTCCGGCAACATGGCCCAGATCATGGAAATCGCACGCAACAAGCCGGGGGGCTTCTCGCTGCTCTCTGGTGATGACGCTCTCACACTGCCGATGATGGCTGTTGGAGGCGATGGCTGCATCTCCGTCGTGGCAAATGAAATTCCGAAGGACTTCTCCGATATGGTCCGTTTCTCTCTGAAAGGACTGTGGGATAAGGCGCTGGCCCTCCACAATAAACTCCTTCCACTGATGAATATCAATTTTGTCGAGGCCAACCCAATCCCGGTGAAGGCTGCGCTAGCGATGATGGGCATGATCGAAGAAGCGTACAGGCTTCCTCTGCTCCCACCCAGCGAGAAGAATCGAGAGAAACTGATAGTTGTACTGAAAAGAGCTTTCGCTGCTGAAGTAGTGCATAAGAACGGACGGGTTTGCATGACGCTCAAAGAACGAATCGAGAGTTTGTTCAGTCAGGATCCTGCATCAGCTGACAGGGATGATGCCCTGCGCTCGTTCAACGAGTTGAAGTTCTTCCTCAACCACGGTGAGGTGCGGGCAGCAAACAAATCCAACGAGGAAGGAAATGTCGAAGGATGGATTGTCAACAGCTGGGTAAAGAAAGGCATTCTGCTTGGTTTTCGTCTTGGAAAGATACACGACTACTCTCCGAATCCGCAGTTCCAGTTCTTCGACAAAAGCACGTTTCCGTTGAAACACCTTTCTCCCGACGACGGAGTACGGATTGTTCCTGGCGGCACGTCAATCCGCGATGGATCGTTTGTCGCGCCGAACGTCGTCATCATGCCGCCGGCATACATTAACGTCGGTGCATACGTTGATGAAGGAACCATGATTGACTCGCATGCGCTCGTCGGTTCGTGCGCGCAAGTCGGGAAACGGGTGCATGTAAGCGCTGCAGCGCAGATCGGCGGTGTGCTGGAACCGATCGGTGGCATGCCGGTCATCGTTGAAGATGACGTGATGGTGGGCGGCAACTGTGGAATCTACGAAGGGACCATCGTGAAGAGGCGGGCGGTCATCGGGGCAGGTGTGATACTGACCGGATCGACTCCCGTGTACGATCTCGTCAAAGGCGCGATCTACCGTCGAACCTCCTCTCGACCTCTCATTATACCGGAGGGCGCCGTCCTGGTTCAGGGAAGCCGCCACATCGATGGTGATTTTGCACGGCAGCATCAAATTGCCATCTACACGCCTGTGATTATCAAATACAGAGACGACAAGACGGATGCTGCCACGGCGCTGGAAGAGAGCCTGCGATGAAAAGGATTCTGATCTGTGGATCCAACGGCTTGCTGGGTCAGCGTCTTGCATTATTGCTGAGCTCGCAGACCGAGTACGAAGTCCTGAACACCTCCCGAAATCGTTCCTTCGTTTTTGACGACCGGCTGTTTGACTACACGCAGCTCGATATCACAAGAAAGGGAGATGTCAAAAGCCTGATCTCGAGTTTCCATCCTACGGCAATCGTCAACGCGGCTGCAGAGACAAATGTCGACTGGTGTGAAGAGCACCGCGAGGATGCCTGGAGGGTGAATGTCGTCGGCGTCGAGAATCTCATCGAAGCAGCACGAAAGGTCGGGGCAAGACTCATTCATATTTCGACTGACTATGTTTTCGATGGACTTCATGGCCCCTACAGCGAAGAGGACAGACCAAGCCCGCTGAGTTACTACGGCAAGTCAAAGCTCGCCAGCGAGAATGCGGCTCGCATCGCCGGGATCCCTCACACGATCTTCCGCACCATATTGCTGTATGGCAACGCCATCAGCGTCCGAGATAGCTTTCCGATGTGGGTGCTCAAAAACCTCAACGAAGGACGCACGGTTCGTTGCTCCGAGGACCAAATCAGCAATCCAACGCATGTGAACGACCTCGCCTTTGCAGTAATCAAGGGGTTTGAGCTAAACCGCGACGGCATGTTCCACATTTGCGGGAAAGAACGACTCAGCCGCTATGAGTTTGCCTTGCGGACGGCGGACCTCTTTGGCTTGGATCCAGGGCTTATCCAGAGGGTGAAATCCGCTGATCTCAAGCAAACTGCGGCACGACCACTTGTTACGGGTTTCGTGACCCTCAAAGCACAGACAGAATTGGGTCTGACCCCTTTGGATATTCAGCAAGGTCTGACGCTGTTCAAACGCGAGCTGCAAACTCAGGGGAGAAACTAGGTGAAGTCCGCGGCACCGTTGCTCAGGATTCCAGAAGGTTATCGGACCGCAATCCCTGCGGCACTCTTTCTCTTATTCGCTCTCACAATGACCAATTGCGCGGCAAGCCGGCGGGCGACCGGAGAAACCATCCGTGTAATGACCTGGAATATTCACCACGCCGAGGGGATCGATCGTACCATCGACATCGATCGCATCGCCAAGCTCATTCTCAGCGAGAAGGTAGACATCGTCGCTCTTCAGGAAGTTGACCGAGGTATCGAGCGCTCCAAGAAGGTTGATCAGATCACAAGGCTCGCAGACCTGACCGGGATGACATACGCCTTCGGGAAGACGAGCGAGATTCAAAAGGGGGATTTTGGAAACGCGTTCCTGACACGGTTTCCGATCCTCGAGGAGCGCAACATACTCTTCACCAAGATTCATGGAGATGAACAACAGGGACTCCACCTCCTCATTCTCGAGATCAGAGGAGATGAGATGGTGATTGCGAACACTCAGCTTGACAGTCGCAATGACGATACTGCCCGCGTCGCCAATGCCGGAGAGCTCCTCATGGCACTGAAGCCCTACGGCAACCGTGCCACCATCGTCTGCGGGGACTTGAACGATTCGTCTGCAAGCCGAACCTTGACACTTCTGAAACAGGACTTCTCCGATGCATGGGAACAATCGGGCAAAGGAAGCGGATATACATACTCCACCGCCAGCCCCAGACAGCGGAACGATTACATTTTTATTCTGAAGAATCCAAAGGCGGATAGTGCGTCCACACCCGTGCACCTTCGCACGGTCGCAGCCCGCATACTCTCATCATCGGCATCGGATCATGTGCCGCTGGTGGTGGATTTCGAACTCACATCTGAACGATAGAAAGGAGCTGGTGCTCTCTCCATGCTCGACATCAAATTTATTCGCGAAAACCTCGAAACGGTCCGACAAGGGGCCGGAGCAAAAGGCATGATCATCGATCTGGCTTCCATCATTTCACTTGACGAACAGCGTCGCAAGCTCATTCAGGAAGGCGAAGCACTCAAAGCGAAACGCAACGACGTCTCCGCGCAGATCGGGAAACTGAAAAAAGGAGGGGGCGATGCCTCAACCGCAATCGCTGAGATGGAGTCTGTGAAAAACCGCATCCAGACGATCGATGGCGCACTGCGGGAAATTGAGATCAGGCTGAACGACCTCCTTCTGACTGTTCCAAACGTTCCGCACGCCTCCGTGCCCATTGGACGGACGCCGGCAGACAACAAAGAGGTTTTCCGATGGGGCGAAGCGCCAACCGTTGACTTCCAGATGAAGCCACACTGGGAGATCGCGGAGCGGTTGGGCATCATCGATTTCGCCCGCGGCGCAAAAGTCATGGGAGCGGGATTTCCATTCTACGTTGGCAAGGGTGCGACGCTGGAACGGGCACTCATCAACTTCTTCCTCGACCAGGCAGCGCTGCGCGGGTACAGGGAGATTTCTCCGCCGATCGTCGTGAACGAAGAGAGTGCCCGGGGCACCGGACAGATCCCCGATAAAGAGGATTTGATGTATGTCGTGGAGCGCGATCAGCTCTATATGGTCCCCACCGCGGAAGTGCCGGTGACGAATTTCCACCGCGACGAGCTCCTCAACGAAAAGGACCTCCCCCTCCGCTATGCGGCCTACACCCCCTGCTTCCGGCGTGAGGCGGGCTCGTACGGAAAGGATGTACGCGGATTGAACCGCCTCCACCAGTTCGACAAGGTCGAGCTTGTGAAGTTCGTTCACCCGTCCACTTCGTACGACGAATTGGATTCTCTCCGTGCCGATGCTGAGCACCTCCTTCAACTCCTGGGCCTTCCCTACCGCACCCTCCTGATGTGCACAGGAGACATGGGATTTACGCAGACCAAGAAATTCGACCTCGAGGTGTGGGCTCCCGGCCAGAACAAATGGCTCGAGGTGTCGTCGTGCAGCAATTTTGAGGCTTTTCAGGCCAGAAGGATGAATCTGCGCTTCCGGCCAGCGAACGGAACGAAACCGGAATTTGTTCATACATTGAACGGTTCGGGCCTTGCCCTGCCCCGCGTCGTCGCGGGATTGATCGAGCACTATCAAACTCCGGAGGGGAAGATCATAGTTCCGAAGGCACTGCACCAATACACGAGGTTTGAGGTCATCGGTTGAGAGCACACGCCAGCTTGGTTCAAGTTTCAAGTTGCAGGTTTCAAGTTGCCGAACCCCTGCATGTGGGAGGGTACCATTCCATCAGTTTTCCATTTTGACTTTCATTGTTCACTTTGACTTTGATTTCTAATTTTGACTTTTGCCTTTTAGATTGCCTATGAGGCCGCTACTTCGCCTTAAACCATATTTCCTTCGTTATAAACGCACCCTCCTCTGGGGGGTACTCACGGTGGTTGGCAGCAACATCTTCACCGTCGTCCAGCCTATGTTTCTGGGCTTTGCCATCGATGAGCTGAAGACCGGCATCGATGCACACGCCGTCGTTGCGGGAGCTCTCCTGCGGTGGGCGGCCATCATTGTTGGATTCTCGATCATTGCGGGAGTGTTTACATTTCTGACCCGCCAGACGATTATTGTCATGTCGCGCCACATTGAGTTTGACCTGAGGAACGATTTCCTTGCTCATCTGCAGCGGTTGTCGTACTCGTACTTCCAGAACACTCCGACGGGCGATCTCATGGCCCATGCCACGAACGACATCGGAGCCGTGCGAAACGTTGTTGGCCCCGGAATCATGTACCCAACGGACACGATTCTGACGTTCATGATGGTTCTGGTACTCATGCTGGTCAAGGATTGGCAACTGACGCTGCTTGCTCTTATTCCGTTGCCGTTTGCTTCTCTCATCGTGTACTCCCTCGGAAAGCGCATCCACAAGAAATCTCTGGAGCGCCAGGCACAGTTTTCCGTCCTGACGACCACCGCGCAGGAAAACCTCTCGGGCATTCGTGTCATCAAGTCGTACGTCCGCGAGGAGTTCGAAATTGACCGGTTTAGCGGGATCAGCTGGGACTATCTCAAGAAGAATCTCGTCCTGGCAAGAATTCAATCGCTGATGTGGCCGTTGATGTTCACGATCATCGGCTGCTCCATTGTCATCACCCTCTATGTCGGCGGCTTGCGGGTCATCAACGGGCAGTTCACGATAGGAGCCCTCTCGGCATTCCTTGCATACCTGGTGATGTTGATCTGGCCGGTCATCGCGTTCGGCTGGGTCATCAACATGCTGCAGCAGGGAGCTGCATCGATGGAGCGGCTCTGCAAGATCCTCGACACCGATCCGGAGATCAAGAACACCGAGAGCACAGACACGAGCATACAAAGCATTGAAGGATCAATTGAGTTCCGCGGAGTGAAATTCACCCACAAGGATGCCGCACAGCCGACACTGCAGAACATGGATCTGAAGATCAACCGCGGCATGACGGTTGCGATCGTCGGCTACACGGGCTCCGGAAAGACTACGCTCATCAACCTGATTCCCCGGCTGTATGACGTCACCGAAGGTCAGTTGCTGATTGATGGTACGGACGTCAGAAGCATCCCGCTCGAAGTGTTACGATCGAACATCGGGTACGTTCCTCAGGAGACTTTTCTCTTTTCCGATACGTTGACGGAGAATATCCGCTACGGGACGGACGACGGAACGCCCGAGCACGTGCGGGAAGCAGCAGAGATTTCTCAGATCGCCAAGGATGTGCTGGAGTTTCCAAAGCAATTCGACACGATGATCGGGGAGCGCGGGATCACACTCTCCGGCGGACAAAAACAACGCACCAGCATCGCACGTGCACTCATCCGCCAACCGAAGATACTCATCCTCGATGATTGCCTCTCCGCTGTCGATACCTACACAGAAGAAGAGATCCTCAGGCGGCTGCGGATGTTTATGAAGGGGCGCACGAGCATCATCATCAGCCACAGAATCTCCACCGTCAAAGAAGCCGACCTCATCGTAGTCCTGGACAAGGGGCAGATCGTTGAACGAGGCACTCACGATGAACTTGTTGAGAAGGGCGGTATTTATGCCGACCTGAACGAGAAGCAATTGTTGGAACGCGAACTCGAAGAGCTATAACAGGTGAGACACGATAAAGCCTCTTGGTGTCACCGTAAGTAGCGCTCGAGGGACGAGAAAAACCTGATTCACGTATTTCACATTTTTCCTCTTGCATTTTCAATTTTGCATTGACCGATGCACGAAGAAGAAGTCCTCGGTAAAGCATATGACGCCCGCCTGATGCGGCGGTTGCTGAAGTATCTCCGCCCCTATCGGTGGTACGTGGTGCTGGGAATCATCCTGAGCATTCTCACCAGCGCCATGGAAGCAATCCGCCCATACTTCACGAAGATTGCCGTGGACGTCAACATCGCCAACAAGGACCAGCGGGGCTTGCTGATAACGGCGCTGTTATTCTTTGTTGTCTTGCTTATTCGTGGATTTGTCCAGTATGCGAACGCATATTTGACACAGTGGATCGGTCAACGAACGATCTACGACCTTCGAATGGAGATCTTCCGACACCTTCAGACCCTTACTCCCAAGTTCTATGACAAAAATCCCATCGGCAGACTCATCACACGGGTGACGAACGATGTCGAGGTCCTCAATGAGATGTTCTCCTCCGGTATCGTGATGGTATTCAGTGACGTCTTCACGATCATCGGCATCTTCTATTTCATGTTCACCATGAGCTGGGAACTCTCCCTTGTATCGCTCAGCGTCTTACCGCTCCTTTTCTACGGCACATTCCTTTTCCGCAAGAAGGCCCGCGAGGCGTACCGCGAGGTCCGTATTCAGATTGCCCGCATCAACTCCTTCATGCAGGAGCACATCACGGGAATGATCGTGGACCAGATTTTCAACCGGGAGAAGAAATCATTCGAGAAGTTCTCCAGTATCAATGCAGCTCATCGTGACGCGAACATCAAGTCGATTTTCTACTACGCCGTCTTCTATCCCGGCGTTGATTTCATCGGAGCACTCTCGATCGGTCTGATCATCTGGTACGCCGGGGGCAACATCCTGCAGGGCGCCGTAACACTCGGAACCGTCATGGCGTTCGTCCAGTTCAACGAGATGTTCTGGCGACCTATCCGCGATCTTTCGGAGAAGTACAATATCCTGCAGACCGCGATGGCTTCATCTGAACGCATCTTCCAGCTGCTGGATGATAAGACCTTGCCGACAGTCAGTTCATCACCTGCTTCCGTTGAGCATGTGCGAGGCGAGATCGAATTCCGCAACGTCTGGTTCGCATACAACACCCCCTCCGATGGTGCACATTCGCCGGAATGGGTGCTGAAAAACATCTCGTTCCACGCCAGGCCTGGCGAGACCATCGCGTTCGTGGGACATACGGGAGCCGGCAAGACTTCCATCATCAGCCTTCTCAGCCGTTTCTATGAGAATCAGAAGGGCGAGATCCTTGTCGACGGCGTAAATGTCGACCTCGTGCGTCCGGAGGATTTGAGAAGACATATCGCTGTGGTGCTACAGGATGTTTTCCTGTTCTCAGGAGACATCAAGGGAAACATCAGCCTTGGCAACGACTCGATCTCTCCGGACAGGATCAAGGCTGCGGCACGTGTGGTCGGAGCACATCGCTTCATTGAGCAGTTGCCAAACCAGTACGATGCAGAGGTGAAGGAACGAGGTGCGACGCTTTCGGTTGGCCAGAAACAACTGCTTTCATTTGCGCGGGCGCTGGCGTTCAACCCCCGCATCCTCGTGTTGGACGAGGCGACTTCGAGCGTCGACACCGAGACCGAGCTTCTCATACAGGCTGCAATCAAAAAACTACTGAAGGGCCGCACCTCGATTGTCATCGCGCATCGCCTCTCGACGATCCAGAACGCGGACAAGATCATCGTTCTCCACAAAGGAGAAATTCGCGAGATGGGCACGCATCAGGAGCTGCTGAGTCGTGACGGCATCTACCGCAAGCTGTACCAGCTTCAGTACAAGGATCAGGAAACCAAAACGTAATGCCGCTGTTTCCGCTGCCATTCCCTGACCGCGGGAACGCTGAGGCGGTGCACCGTGAGATCCCTCTCTTCTTTCTTGGTGAAACATCATGTCCGAACACAAGATCATCACCCTCGAGCGTCACATCATTGAAGGGGAACGTGCGCATCCCGGAGCCAGCGGCAGTTTCTCTGGCCTCCTCCGCGATCTGACGCTTGCGTTCAAGCTCATCTGGCGTGAAGTCAGCAAGGCAGGGCTTGTCGATATCCTGGGCTCTGTCGGTCGCGAGAACATCCATGGCGATGAAGTCAAGAAGCTCGATGTTTTCGCGGATGATACGATCTACAGGGCAATGGATCACGGAGGCCACCTATGCGTCATGGCATCCGAAGAGAACGAGGATGTGCTCAACATACCGGAGCACTATCCGACCGGCAAGTATGTTCTCATCTACGATCCACTGGATGGCTCTTCGAATATCGATGCCAACATCACCATCGGGACCATATTCTCACTCTATCGCCGGGTCACGCCATCCGGATCTGGAACGCTGGAGGACTGTCTTCAGCCCGGGTACAGGCAGGTCGCGGCAGGATACGTCATGTACGGATCGTCGACGATGATCGTCTACTCGACAGGTGATGGAGTCCACGGATTCACTCTCGATCCAAGCATCGGTGAATTCCTCCTCTCGCATGAAGACATCCGCATACCAAAAAGAGGCAAGATCTACAGCGTGAACGAGGGGAACTATCATCGATGGACAGAAGGGATGAAGAACTACGTGCACTATCTTCAGGAAGAGGATAAGACAACCAATCGACCTTACTCGGCGCGCTACGTCGGATCGCTCGTCGGTGACATTCAGCGAACGCTGCTGTACGGGGGCATCTTCATGTACCCGGCCGACTCAAAGAACCCAAACGGGAAACTTCGCCTGATGTATGAAGGGAATCCCATGGCATATCTCATGGAGCAGGCGGGAGGGCGTGCGTCAAACGGATTCCGTCGTATACTTGACATTCAGCCGAAATTGTTGCACGAACGAACGCCGTTGTTCGTCGGAAGCGAAGACGATGTAGCGACCGCGGAGGAATTCATTCAAGGGAAACACGATCATTGACCACACATCGAACCGTGAAGAAACATCAGCTCATCAACAAGGCCACGTTTGTCGTCGTTGACGTTGAGACGACCGGCATGAGCGCGATCGATGACCGCATCACCGAAATTGCCATGATGAAGGTTCAAGACGGCACCCTCATCGATGAGTTCTCCACGCTCATCAATCCACTGCTCACGATTCCAGCATACATCACCTCGATGACAGGAATCGATAACGTCATGGTGCAGGATGCTCCAACGGCCCGGGAAGTTGTGCCGTTCATTGCAGAGTTTCTCGGCGATGCTGTCTTCGTGGCTCACAATGCTTCATTCGACTGGGGATTTGTCTCCCAAACGGCCCGGCGTGAACGAGGCATCGAGCTCCGCAATTCTCTTCTCTGCACTGTGAAGCTGTCAGGCCGCATACTCCCTCAACTGCCCAGCAAGTCCCTCGGCCCAGTCGCCGAGCACCTCAACATAAAAATCCCCGAACGCCACCGCGCATCGGGGGATGCCTATGCTACCGCCCTCGGTACTGGTGAAGTACCTCTCCTATCTGCAGCGAAAGGAAGGGCTGAAGACCGTCGAGGAGGTGCTGAAATTCCAATACGGCCGAACCCGCTGACAGGGTTTTGGCCGAACAGTGACCCGATCACTCACGGCTTTGATTTTCTCGATATCGCCTCTGGATACTTGGTCCCAGCAGCCGTGTTGAATACAAGCACGGTATCCGTCTCTCCTATCCTTCCTTCGCTTAGAAGATATCGTAGTGACGCGAATGCCGCCGCTCCCTCCGGGCAAACAAATAAGCCCTCAATCGTCGCAATCTCGTAGACCATCGCAATGATCTCATCATCACTGACCGCGACAGCGCTTCCTCCGCTTTTGTAGACTGCGTCGAGAATGAGGTGATCTGCAAAAGCCTTGGGCACCCGTAGGCCAGAAGCGATGGTTTCGGCGTTCTCCCAGAATTGCGAGTCCTCCTTTTTCTCTTTGAACGCCCTGACGATTGGCGCACAGCCACTGGATTGCACCGAGATCATTTTCGGACGCTTGCTGCCGATCCAGCCGAGTTGCTCCATCTCATCGAAGGCCTTCCACATTCCGATGAGCCCCGTCCCTCCTCCGGTGGGATACACGACGACGTCCGGCAGCTGCCAGTCCAACTGTTCCGCAAGTTCATATCCCATCGTCTTCTTTCCCTCGAGTCGGTACGGCTCCTTCAGCGTGGAAACGTCGAACCAACCGGGATTGGCCTTTCGGAGTTCGTTCATGCGTTTGGCCGCATCACTGATGTTTCCTTTGACGAGTTCCACGTGCGAACCGCATACCAAACACTCTTTGATGTTAATTTCCGGTGTGTCTTCGGGGAGAAATATGAAGGCTTCCATCCCAGCTCGAGCCGCATACGCCGCGAGCGCACCGGCAGCATTTCCGGCCGACGGGATGCAGACTGCCCGAATCCCAAGCTCTTTGGCTTTCGAAACAGCCATCGCCAGCCCACGTGATTTGAACGAACCCGTGGGGAGCTGGCCTTCGTCCTTCACCAGAAGACGCGGAAGCCCCAGCATTTCGCCGAGTTTGGGCATTTGCGTGATCGGCGTCATGCGCTCGCCGAGCGACACAACATTCTCTTCCTTCTCGATTGGCAATAACTCAGAGTATTTCCAAAGTGAAGGCAACCTGTCTTTGAGTGAGGTTCGACTGAACGAGGATCGCGCCGAGTAGAGATCGTAGCGGGCAACCAATGCCTTGCCGCATGACCGGCAAAACGATTGCACCTCGTGTGGAGAATGTCGATCTCCACAGACGCTGCATTCGAGATGAGTGAGGAAATTCACGATTGGCTTCCATTGTACTATATTCGGATCATGCCCGACGCTCGGGCATCATGGAACGGAAGCCAATGTAGAATGAGAATGTTGCAGAATCAAGCTCAAAGAAAAGGACAATCCATCAACACCCGTTGTTCGTATGGTTGATATTCGAAAGCCTTTTGCCTATCTTCACTCAAATTCCAATAACCATATCTACTATTTCGGACGAGGTGATTATGCGACGTCGCCTTCTGCTCCTTCTCGGTCTCTTAGTATCGATGACCATCATAGTCTATTCCCTTCCTCGTTTCGCCAGTCGCACCAACCTTCCCTGTCAGAGTTGCCATGTCAATCCTTCTGGCGGTGGCATGAGAAACGCTTATGGTTTGGGGTACGGCCGCGACGAAATCTCCGTTAAGACCTGGAAGGACGCGTATGCGCTGGACGACTTCTCCACGAAGATCAACGACTTCATTTCCTACGGCGCTGATTTCCGGTTCCTGGCGTTCTATCAATCCAAGACCAGCCCGGATGCCTCGTCAAGTTCCTTCTTCCCTATGCAAATGGATATGTACTTCAACCTCGCCGTTTCGAAAAAGGTCAGTCTCTACGTCAATCCTGCCTTCGGTCCCTACAATCGGCTCGAGGTATTCGCTCTTGCCAAAGTGCTCCCGCTGAATGGGTACGTCAAACTCGGCCGTTTTGCCCCGCCATATGGGCTGCGAATAGACGACCACACGTCCTTCGTGCGCCAGGCAACGCCGTTCCGAAACTATGCCGGTCAACAATCAGGGATGGAACTGGGATCCAATCCAGGGCCGATCACTATCATGGGATCTGTTACAAACGGCATGAGAGGAGACCTGGACGCCGGTCTTGCCAAAGCGGTTTTTGGAAAACTGGAAGGCCACACCTCACTGGGCCCGGTCAATATTCTGGCCGGCGTGTCATCGTACAACGACGTGTCGGGAGTGGAGAAATTGAATCTGCTAGGGGGATACGGTGCAGCAACGTTGATGGAGAGACTCACCATCATTGGCAATGTCGAACGCATACAGGGCAATTCTTCGACGATGAGCGTGAGTTCAGACCTCAATCAACGAAACACATCCAATACCGACCTCAAGCAGCTGGCCGTGATGATTGAAGCAAACTTCGTCTTAATAGAAGGCGTCGACCTGAAGTTCATGTACGATTTTTTTGATCCTGACACAGACGTGAAGAGCGGTACAGCCGTGCGATATTCGGGAGGGTTTGAGTTCATGCCGATCGGCGGCGTAGAGATCCGACCGATGTACCGTTACACCAAAGACACAATCCTGAATCGAAACATTACCGACCTCCAGATCCTCTTCCATTTCTTCCTGTAGCGACGGAGGTGCTGGGCTCTTGCAGCACAGAAAAAGAGCTTGCCCTAAACGATTCTCGGCTATTCCACTCTCTCGACCTTGATTGAATTCGTCGTGCCTCTCGAAAGAAGCGGAATACCAGCCGTATACACAACGTAGTCGCCTGATTCGACGTAGTGAAGGTTTCTCAATTCCTCGTTGATTCGTTTGAAGGCCCTGTCGGTATCCTCGACATAGTCCGGCACAATGATCCCCCTGATCCCCCAGATAAGATTCAAGCGGCGGATAATTTTGTCACGCCCCGTGACTGCAATAATCGGTGCTTTCGGCCGGTACTTCGCGGTATTAATCGCACTGAATCCCGAATGAGTGATAACGACAATTGCTTTTGCGTCGATCTCGTTGGCAAGCACGCAGGCAGCCCTGCCGATGGCATCGAAAATCGTCAGCTCTTGCACGTCGTGGACCTTCGCTACGGCAAGATGGTCGTGATATTGTCCTTCCGCCTTCCTGATGATCCGATCCATGGTGGAGACTGCTTCTACGGGATACTTGCCCACTGACGTCTCGGCGCTCAGCATCACAGCGTCCGCTCCATCGAGGACGGCATTTGCCACATCGTTTGCTTCTGCTCGTGTCGGACGGGGATTCTCAATCATGGACTCGAGCATCTGTGTCGCAATGACGACAGGCACGCCTGCCTCGTTGCATTTCCGTACAATCATCTTCTGAATAAGGGGGACATCTTCTGGCGGAAGCTCGACACCAAGGTCGCCCCGCGCAACCATGACAACATCTGCTTCCTTGATGATCGAGTCGATGGCCTGAACGGCTTCTCCCTTTTCGATCTTGGCCACAATTGGAACGCGCTTTCCATGCGGGGCCTCCTTGATAAGAAACTCCCGCAACCTTCGCAGATCATCTGCCGAACGCACGAATGAGAGGGCCACGTAATCGATATCATTCGCAAGGCCAAATCTCAAGTCATCTATGTCTTTCTCTGTGAATGAAGGCACGCTGACCTTCACGCCGGGAAGGTTCATGCCTTTTTTCTCTGACAAAATCCCGCCATTGACCACCTTGCAGACCACGTCCGTGTCGGATTTGGAGAGAACAGCGAACTTCATTTTCCCGTCATCAACAAGGATGGAGTCACCAATCTGAATATCCCGCGGCAATTGCTGATATGTGGTCGACACATGCTGAGCATCGCCCGAAACCTCCTGCGTCGTGAACGTAAACGTATCGCCGGTCTTCAATTCAACGGTTTTCTCTGCCAACAGACCTGTCCGTATCTTGGGGCCGCTCAGATCCTGGAGAATTGTGATATACTCACCAGCCCGTTTGCTCGCTTGTCTGACGTTTTCGATGACTTTCATATGCTGATCGTGACTTCCGTGCGAAAAGTTCAGCCGCGCCACATCCATCCCCGCGTCGATCAGTTTCACAAGAATATCCTCGCTCTGCGTCGCGGGGCCGATCGTGCAGACGATCTTCGTCTTGCCAAAACCTGATGCAGAGATCATTGTTCACCTTGCCTTCGTTCATATACGAGTGACATCAGTTCAGGAAGAATTTCCCCCGCCTTGCCCAGCAGGGTTTCGTGAGCCCGGGAAGACAGGTCCGTGTATTCTCGGTTCACCTCTACAACGTATGCACCGTGGTCAAGTGCCACATACGGCAACGAGGCTGCAGGATAGACGACCGCCGACGTGCCAATACTCATGAGAACATCACAATTCCTTGCTGCGGCTTCAGCCTTCGAAAACGCCCCCACGGGAAGCATCTCCCCGAACCAAACGACATCGGGGCGAATAAAGCCACCGCATTTGTCGCAGTGCGGAGCCCCTTTCGAGTCATCAAGCGTGGACTCTGAAGCAACCGTTCCGCATTCAATGCAATAGCTGCGCTCGATGTTGCCGTGCAATTCAACAACCTGCTGGCTGCCTGCCCGTTGATGGAGATTATCGACATTTTGCGTCACGAGCGTGAACTTCTTGGCGCGGCGTTCGAGCTCTGCCAATGCATGATGAGCAGGGTTTGGCTTCACCTCATGGATGAGCTTTCTGCGATAGGCGTACCATCCCCATACAAGATACCGGATTTCTGATGAAAGCGTCAAAGTTCGCGAGCTCCTCTGGCTTGAATTTCTTCCACAGTCCTTCCTCACCTCGAAAGGTGGGGACACCACTTTCAGCCGATATACCGGCGCCCGTCAGCACGCAGATTGATTCTGCGCTCCGAAGGTGCACTATCAGCTTCTCAGAAAAGGTCATCGTGCAGGTCGGAGAAGGAGAAGATCGTACCCGGCGTTCTCGACGGATGTTCGATCCATCGTCTGCCGCCGGTAATCGCCGTTCAGCCACAGCTGGATTTGATCGTCATAATGGCGCTGGAACACCTGTCCCGATTGAGGCAATTCGTGG
>CAVUAC010000032.1:0-11710 GCA_963739335.1 uncultured Bacteroidota bacterium
CTAGTTAACCTCGCTGACAAATGTTACAACGACAAAGAGTATCGAAATTCCGGAGAATATTACGACAGAGCATTTAAGATTCAAAAAGGAACATCGAATGACTATTATAATGCTGCATGCTCGTGGGCTCTAGCTGGGAACAAAACTAAAGCGCTGGAATGCCTTAACCAGTCAATTGACCTTGGTTGGCTCAACATCGACCACCTAAAAAAAGATACTGATCTAAATTCTCTGCATCAGACAAAGGAATGGGAAGAGCTAATCAACAAAGTTGAAAAGAAGGTCAACGAATATGAATCTCATCTAAATAAACCGCTCAGGCGAGAACTCGAAGCTATCTTCAAATCTGATCAAAATGACAGAATGATGATGGACTCAGTTCAGAAAAGATTTGGTTGGGACTCAAAAGAGATGAAAGAGCTTTGGACCAGGCAAAATGAAGTTGATTCCTTAAACCTCACAAGAATTAAAGAAATTATTAAAGAATATGGTTATCCTGGTAAATCATTAGTGGGAGATCAAAGTTCGACTGCCTGGCTCGTGATCCAACATGCTGACCTTAAAACTCAAGAAGAATACTTACCAGTATTGCAGGATGCTGCCGATAAAGGAGAACTAAGCAGATCCTCGTTCGCTTTATTGGTTGACCGAGTGAGAATGAGAAAAGGCGAGAAGCAATTGTATGGTTCGCAGATTCAAATGAATAACGGGAAATATGAAATTTATCCGATAGAAGACGAATCAAATGTTAATAGGCGAAGAGCCGAAGTGGGACTCGGTCCATTGGAAGACTATGTAAAACACTGGGGCATCGAGTACAAGGTGCCGACTGAAAACAAACATTAGCAGTGGAGTGTGGGCAACTTCGCACAACAGCAGCAGTAACGACGCTCACGTCATTCGATGATTTTGTAGGGTTCGCTCAATGCTTTTGCTCAGAAGAAATTTGTCGTTTGAGAGTTCGCAAAAGCACCGCGTCGCTACTGTGCACCTTAGCTGAGAATTGGTTTGCCTCGCAGATGTTCGGTCTGCAACTGGATCGGTTGATGTCGTCAGACAGAGGGTGATCCACAATACTACGGTAAAGAAGGAGGTTCCATGAAAACACGAGGCGAGAGTTACTTCATACGCCTACCACGTTTCGGCGCCCGGATGTATGACAGGTTCCTCTATGTGGAACCTATTCAAGCCCGAATTGCAGAAATCGCACATGATCTTGTGTCAAGGACAGAGAGTGGAAAGTTGTTGGATGTGGGGACGGGACCGGGTAGGCTGCTAATCGAGATTAACCGACTGAACCCAGACCTAGAGCTATTTGGACTTGATATTTCTGCCTCGATGATTAAAGTGGCACGAGACAACCTGCAAAACATCCGCGCCGATCTTCGTGTAGGAAGCATTCGACATACTGACTATGAAAGCGACTTTTTCACTGCAGTCACCAGCGTCGGAAGCTTCTACCTTTGGGACTACCCGGAGGAATCCCTGGAAGAAATCTTCCGCATCCTCAAAAAAGGTAAATCGGCGTACCTCTTCGAAGTCTATAAAGACATCAATGAAACTGAGTACCGGAATGCTCTGAGAAAGAATCTCCGGCAGTTGAATTGGGTGCGCAGGTTAGTTGGGCCGTTTGCCCTACGGAAATCGTTGAAAATGAGCTACCGAACCGAAGACTTCGTCAGAGTCATTGAAAAGACGAGCTTTGCCAGAAGCTACACAATAGAAAAAATAGAGTTGTCAGGATTACCAATGTGGGCACGTATCACACTGAAGAAGATGCCGTCATAGCTTTCGTTGGCGAAAGGAACAATCATGAGCCTTCACACTGAACACCTCGTCGTTGCGAAGAACTTTCCCAGCCGCGCACTCGCTGAGGCCGGCCAACAGTTCTTGAAGAAGCATAACATCATCGTGATCCTTCAAGGGCCCGAGATGACAGGAATCGGCTCCCCGCTAGGGTGTGACCTTTACGTGCAGCAACGCGACCTGGCGACAGCACAGGATCTGCTTGAAAGGCTTTATGATAACATCTGATCTGCGCGCAGCGGAGCCCTTCCAGAAGCCGGACGAGCTGAGCGTTTTGCTGCAAGCCATGGTCGCGGCAGACACGCGGTGCGTGAAGCGAAGAGTTGTGTGAACACCGCCCGCCGAGAGTGAGGTGGGCAGGTCAATGCCGCTGTGCGTCTTGCAGGGATTTCCAAGGTCGAGTCAGAACATCAGTTAAGAAAAAGGACACGATGTAGCACCAGGCAAATCGATTTCCTAGCCCATAAGGAGGATTGCCATGTTGAAGAGTTTCTCTTTTGGTTTGGTAGTACTTGGGTGCTGTTCCCTGATCGGAACGATTTTTGCGCAAGATAAGGATACCTACAGTAATCCAGATCTTCGATTCGAGATTCGAAAACCTGATGCCTGGAGATTCGAGGAACAATCCAAAGCACCATTGACACTTTTCATAAAACCTCCACTGGCACACGATGTTGACAGACTTCATGTATTCGCCGTTCTGGTCGTAACAAGCGTCCCCGGGATGAATTCCGCGGATGAACTTCCTCCGCAAAGAGAAATGATTTGGAACAGTGTCCTGCACGGTACGGTACAGGAAGGTGAAGCAAGAGCCTGCTACAATCGCAGGCGAACGCGGACAAAGCCTGATCTTCACTTCCGATCAAGGCGAACGATCCACACGATGGGAGGAATACTATCTTGTCAGGAACAGCACGTTGTACTTGCTGCAATTCAGAGCTCCCGTGAATCTGTTCGACAAGTATAAAAACGATTTTGAGTCGATTCTCAAGAGCTTCAAGCTGCTCGCCGTCTCTGAGAAAAAGGAGCCAACGCCGGGGCTGCTTGAAGAGGAACTGACTCTTGACCCTTCCAGTCGCAGAGTGGTTTTCATCTGCAACGTTGATTCAGGATCGGGTGACTATTTGTTCTTGTCGGCAATTCCGGCGGCTTCAAAGCTGAACAGCGGCACACCAATCGTTATTGCCACGAACGGGAGACTCTCCGAGTCGGCAATCCATTTCTTAAAGCGCTATTCGCCCGGGAAGGTGTACGTGCTTGGATCAGAACATCAAGGCATCAAGGGAGGGTACCTGCAACAGCCATCTCGGCTTTGGACTGAATCACAGACGGTGGTTGTCTCAGCGAAAGACCTGACGACGGGCGTCATAGCCGCACCGCTGGCAGCAAAATTGAATTGCCCCTTGTTGTTTGACGATGAGATGCTCGAAAACGAATTAAAGAGACTGGTTCCAAGACACATCGTTCTTGTAGGACAAGTGCATCGTGATCTCGCCGCGTTTGCGCACAAAATTACTTCACTCAAGGATGCTCAAGATGCCGCAACGTTCTTCGGCAACTTTGATTATGTGGCTGTCACCAACACGTATCGTGATGAAGTCAAAGCGGATAAGTCATATCTGCTAGCTCCGCTACTCGCAGCCTATCACAGAGGGATAACCTACGCTCTCTGCGAGAAGATCCGTTTCTACTTTGGTGTGGCGTCAGAGAACCTTCAGGAGGAAGGCAAAGAATATCTGCAGGGCAAAATCCCTTTGGGAAAGAGCGAGGTACAGGTGAGAGTTCCTCTCAGGCAAGTCACCGCGGGACTGCCTCCGCATTTTGATGATCCGTATCTGGACATTGGAGATGGAAGGGGTTTTCAATGCACAAGAATTGGTGAAACGAAGACCATCGACGGAACGGAATATGCCTTCTCGATGCGGATGATCGGCGCACTGGGTAGAACGAAATTCGAGGGGCATCAACTTGAGAACAGAGTGTATCTGATGGCGCCCCATGCCGCAGGAATTCAAAGGGAACTGTTGAGATTCTACGCCAAGACGTTGACACCCAAGTACGTGGCCATAGTAGGCACTCCCGCGTCGGTACCGTTTGGATATGAGCGCGATCCCGTCTATTTCAACAGCACGATGCAGGAGCAGGAGCTTGCAACCGACAACACATACGCAAACATCGACAGTGATGACTACCTTGAACTTGCCGTAGGAAGAGTGGTGAATGCGGATGTCTATAGAGGCTCAGTAAATGTTGGAGGAATGATCTCGTATGCTGAAATGTCTGGTGACTGGCAGAAACGAGCCTTACTCATCTATCCCACGTCCGTTAAGATGGAACAGACCTCAGGATTGCCGATGGTGTTCTCAAGCTTCGAATCGCTTTTGAAGAACACTGAACAAGAGTTGAAGCACGCGGGTTTTGAGGTCTCGGGACATTACAGAGAGGAGGCAACCCTCGACACGGTGTATCCACATATCCAGGGACAGGCTCTCGTAGTTTTTGCCCAGCACTCCGATGCCCTTCGCTGGAGTTTTTGTGCCGGCAATGAGACGAAGTATCTCGTGCCGCGCTGGAAGGAAAGCTCCACGAAACTGCCGCCAGACATTCGAGTGTTGCCGTATTTCAACGCTCCGAGCTTGATCATAGGGCTTGGATGTGATTCGGGGGGACTGGATACCGGGCTCGATCCAGAAGAAACTTTTCTTTACGGTTGTTTTGAGAAGGGGGCTATCGGATACATCGGGAACACACGCGCCGGTTTCCCAGACACAGAGGAACACGCGGTAAAGTTCATGATCAATGATATCATCTATAAGGGCGCTACTGTCGGCGAGTCCTTCAGGAACGGCAAGAATTACCTGCTCTATGTGTTGAGGAAAAGCAAACCGTATCGGGTCGAGATATTCAATGACTACACTCTTGCCTATGCGAGGGAGTTCTCTCAATTGGTATACTATGGGGACCCGGCTCTCAGGATGCAAGCTCCGATAAGGCCAGCGCCGCCGACAATTCGGGAAGAAAAGAAAGTCAAGAACGGTTCGCAGATCACCCGACTGACGATACATCCCTCGTCGACGAAATGGCAATACGAGGTCGTGAGCATGAAGCAGATTGGCAAGGGTCCAGTGGAATACCTGAAAGTCGTCACTGCTCCCGGACTCTCCTATTCCAGCACTGAATGGGGCGATCCCGAGGCAAGGATGAAACCGCCTCGGGTTCTTCCTAGCGTGTTCGTGAAATATGAACTTCCAAAGGATTACTCGAACCTGAAAGTTTCGCTGGAAGAGGGACCAGATTGGTGCTACAGTGGGTTCAGCGTTGAGACCCTTGAAAACGGAAAGCCTTACCTGCTGTCGAACGTTGCCGTCATCAAATATCTGTTGAGCACCGGAGAATACGAAATTGCCAAGAAGGTTGTGCTCAAGTTGACCTGGCGCTGAGGTTGCAGGCGGGTGATTTCATGGACACGAAGAAGACGATTCTGCTAAAGTAGGTTCGCAACGGCACTGCCCCGATGGAAAACATCGAAGTAGACCCGCCTTCGCTTGCGCTTCCGCCTTCGCTCCGCTACGACGGACAGGTTGTTTCGGCGGACAGGTCGGCAGGCAGGACGGCGGATGAGGGACTGATTACGCAGTTTGAATGTGAGAGAAGAAATCCCCCTCGGTCCCCCTTTTGGCAAAGGGGGAAGGAAAGTTCGCGGTTGCTCCCGTGGGGTCGAGACCAATCATTGATGTGTCACGATCAGAGCCTCCCCCTTCACAAAGGGGGTACGGGGGATTTGAATCTGGCAGAGGCCCCCCACTCCCGCAAGCCGTTGCCAGTCGAACCTCCGCCTTTGAACTAGAACTTGGCTGCGATAGAAAGGCACTATGCCGTAAACGTTGGTCGCCATTTGTCGAAAGGAACTTTCAATGAACACACGCTTCGGATCTCGAGTCTACTTGTTCATAGTGCTCTCTCTCTTCTCCAGCCTCTCTTTCTCACAGACATTCCTCAACCTGGGCTTCGAACGCAGCTTCAACAACAAGCCCACCGGCTGGTATGTCATGGGGCAAGGATACGATACGAAACTCGACTCACTCATCGTCCACTCCGGCAAGAGTAGCCTGAAACTACACTATGAAACCGGGTCTGGATCCGCTGTCGCGAGCCAGACGTTTCCGCTCGAGATGGCCCGTGGAAAAAAGGTACGCTTCAGCGGTTTCATCAAAACAGATAGTGTTAGCCGCGGTTTTGCCGGTTTCTGGTGGCGCGTCGACGGTAAGAACAAGATCCTTGCTTTTGACAATATGCAAGACCGGGGCGCCAAAGGCACAACCCCCTGGAAGCGATACGAAATCGATTTGCCGGTTGATTCCGCGGCCATCAACATAAACTTTGGCGTTCTCTTCCCCGGTGATGGCACAGCGTGGTTTGACGATCTCCACATCGAGTTCGACGGCCAACCGTTCGTCGATACATTGATCGCAGTGAGCATCACTCCTGAGCAATCAATGTGGATCCGCTCGCATTCCCTCCAGCTCATAACGCCGAAAGCAAGCAGCGGGTTCGACGATCTGCGAGGACTCAAGAACATGATTGGCGATGCGCGCATTGTTGCACTGGGCGAGGCGACGCACGGCACAAAAGAGTTCTTCCAGATCAAACATCGCATCATCGAGTACCTTGCCAGCGAAATGGGCTTCACGCTGTTTGCCATTGAGGCCAACATGCCTGAGGCATACCGCATCAACAACTACGTCCTCGGTGGCAACGCAGACCCGAAAGAATTGCTCAAGGGCATGTATTTCTGGACGTGGAATACACAGGAGGTGCTCGATATGATCGAGTGGATGCGCGCGTTCAACCAATTAGGAAAGGGGAGAATCCAGTTCCTCGGATTCGATATGCAGACGCCCGATGTTGCCTTGAAGATCGTCAGTGATTTTGTGCGCAGTGCGGATCCGGGATACAGCAACGTACTGGACAGTTTGAAAAATGCAGCGGACTCGATCAATCATGTTGTACGGCGCGGCCAGAGGCCGGATTCCTTGATGCAGTCCATTCTTCGTGTCTGTGATGATGTCGTCGATCACCTTACGAAGTTGCGTTTGACGTACGACACAAGATCATCAAGCATTGGCGTGGACTGGGCAATCCAAAATGCCAGGGTCGTTGCCCAGGCAATGAAGCTCACGTTCAACAGAAATTCTCCATCCGGGATGATGATCCGTGATTCCAGCATGGCCGCGAACGTGGCGTGGATTTTGGACCAGGCGCCAGCAGACTCCCGGATTGTGTTATGGGCACATAACGGTCACATAACGAAGCGAAAAGGCTTGATGGGTTCGTACCTCATTGAGCGGTACGGCGCAAAGTATCTCGCTGTCGGACAGACGTGTTATGCGGGACGGTATACAGCGGTTGTCCAGGGAAAGGGACTCAAATCTGATAACCTCATCGCGCCGCCGATGCCCGGGAGCCTCGAAGACTTCTGCCACAGCACCGGGTTTCCTATGTTTGTGCTCGATGTTCGTAACCCGGGTGCCGGAGGCAAAGGATCAGCGTGGTTGACGCGTCCCATGCTGATGCGCTCCATCGGCGCGCTTGCGATGGATAATCAGCAATTCGAGGCGCGTGTTCCTGAAGACTTCGATCTAGTCATCTACTTCGAAAACACCGAGGCATCAAAATGTTTCGGTCTTACTTATTCAACGAAGTGAAGCATGACATTTGCGTGTAAGCGCCCAAATATCAAAAAGGCCGGACTCATCATCCGGCCTTCATTACTTCAATACTTACTACTCCAGTACTTTCTACTTCATTACTTTTTACTCTGCTACTTTCTACTCCATTACTTCCCTTCTTTTTTCTCCGCCTGCTTCTTGATCTTCTCGATGCTCGCTTTTGCCGCGTCCTTCGCGGGATTGTCCTTGTCGTCTGCAATCGCCTGCAGGGCAGGGATCACAGAGGCGTCGCCGATGTCGCCGAGCACCTGTGCTGCGAAGCTCTTGATGTAATCGACCGGGTCGCTCAAAAGTCCCTTCACCGCCTCCATCGCATCAACTCTCCCTTTGCCATACTGGCGAATCAATGAGAGCGATGTCATCCGGGTTTGAGAATACTTGGGATTCTTCATTTTCTCCATCGCGATGGTGACCGCCTGCGCCGTATCGAGTGAGGCGAGAGCGCTGAGCGCATAGCTGGCGACGATATTCTGGTGCGATGGATAATCGAGGTAATGCTTTAAGACCGGCAGCGCGTGAGCGGAATCCGCCTTGGAGAGAGCAATGAGCGCGCTGCCCAGTACATAGTAACTCGAATCGTTGAGAGCGGCATTCAGAGCCTCGATGACGTCGCTCCCCTTGAGCCAGCGCAGTGCGTTGGCTGCAACGCTGCGTACCTCCGATCGTTTGTCCTTGAGCGCCGCGATGAACGCGGGTTTCAGGGACAATCGGATGGAATCGGACCGGGCGATCATCTGCGAGGCGCGGGAAGCCGCTTCGCGCCTCACCGCCCAGAACTTATCATGCAGCATCCGGTCGTTCAGGACGGAGGCAACATCTCCTTCCTGTTGCTTGCGTGTGAGAGCCTGAATCGCCAACAATCGGTCAACCGGACTTGATGCCGAGAGCGCCTGGTATTGCCACTCGTCGAAGGATTTCGTGAAATTTAACTCCTTGATCAGCCAGCCCCCTTTGTCAAAGATGACGAGCGATGGATTCAAAGAACATGGAAGCATGTACGTGCTGTCCTTTGACAGAATCTCGATCCTGTGAATCGTGCTCGTCGCCATGTTGGTGATCTCGACATCGACAGGCATCCTGAACACGCCGGTGAGGCTGTCCATTTTCTGCGTCTGCTTCACCCTCAACGCTAGCTGGTTGGTTGTATCGTTCCATTGGTACGACACATCAAAGACCGGATGTCCGGCCTTGTAGACCCATTCATCAAAGAACCACTGAAGGTTTTGTCCCGTCACCTCTTCGATCGCGTTTTTCAGGTCGTTCGTCTCAACAGGCTGGAACTGGAACGTTGTGATGTAGTGTTTGATCGCCCGCTGGTAGAGGTCGTCACCCAGCAGGAAACGGAGCATGTGCAGGACAGCCGAGCCGCGCGGGTACACATTCTCTCCGTACGACTCGACGCTGACAATGGGCTTGCGTCCGCGGGTCGTATCGACGACAACACCGGCCTGTTGATTCTGATACATCGTGTACTCGAACTCCTGCTGTCCGTAGATTGATCGGAGGAACAGGGGGTCGTAGTAGCTCGCGAAGCTCTCGTTCAGCCACATATGGCGAAAATCCTTGCACGTGACGAGATCGCCCCACCACTGATGGGAAAGCTCGTGGGCAAGAAGACTCACGGAGGGGTTGTCGATGCGTGCGCGCGGATCAGGAACAGCCCACGTATCCGAAAGCGTTGTTGCCGATGTGTTTTCCATGCCGCCGAAGTGATCCTGCAGGATGATCTGCGCGTACTTCTCCCATGGATAGTTGAATCCGATGGTTTCGTTGAAGAACTTGATCATCGCCGGCGTGACCTTGAAGCTCTCACGCGCGTTCGTCGTGTCGTCGGGGTAGACATAATACTCCAGCGGGAGCTTTCCGAGGTTGTCGTGCAGAATGGCATACTCGCCCGCCGCAATCATGATGAGATACGATGAGTGAGGCTTGGTCTCCATCCAGTGAAAGGTTTTCGTCTTCTCCTTCTTGTTCTCCCTGACACTGAGGAGCTTGCCGTTGGAGAGGAAGGAATACTTGGCATTGACCGTTCCGATCACCTCGGAGGTGGACTTGTCGTTTGGGTAGTCGTAGCATGGGAACCAGTAGTGGTTGGTGGTTTCCTCTCCCTGCGACCAGATCTGCGGACGCTTGCCGGGAATGGCTCCGTCGGTATTGTTGAAGGTCAATCCCTTCTTTGGTGTGCAGGAATATTCGACTGCGAGTGCCAACGTGTCCTTGTACGAATATGGTCGATCAAGATTGACGGAGAGACTTTCAGGCGTTGATGTGAATTTCAGTTCTTTCTTGTTCGCCATGGTCACGCGTTTGATCTTCATGTCGCCCGCGTCGAACACGACAGTTTTGAGCGACGGAAGCAGCGGGACGAGCGTTGTCGTCACTTTTCCGTCAACTGATTTTGTAGTGTCGTGGAGCGTGACTTCGATCTTGTAGTGAAGCACGTCGTACGACCGGTTGGGGGTTTCTCCGGGATCCTTCGGTGAGAAAATGTGTTGGGCCGTGCCAGAGGACGCAAAGACAAAACAGATAAGAACTGCCAGTATGGATCTCATGCGATAGCCTTTCGGTGAATGGTGACGAAATCGTCGGTAAATCTAGACAGAATTGTTCCGCGTGTCAAGCTTCGCGCTTCGCGGCGTGAATGGGCTGCATTGTCTGTTTTGTTCAGACGGGCACTCCGTATTTGTTGCTGAAGGAACGTTCTTGTATACGTGAAACCGTGTTGTGAGATGCAGGGGCGGGACAGGAACGGTGAAAATGCTTATCTTGTTGAAGATTATCAATTATCCGTTCTCCATTGACAATTAGACCGCGCTGCTTCTCGACAAAGCCCCCCCCGGTAATTGTCAATCGTCAATGGATAATTGTGAACGATCAATTGTCAGTTCCATTGGTTATTCACCGTTAGTAATTATCAGTTAGTCATTATCCATTGACAATTAGTATGGCCAAAGGAGACGACATACAGGAGCGGCTTATCCAGTTTGGAGTGCGAATCCGCTCAGGGCATCGTGGCCTCATGGCTGATGACCTCATCCCGAAAACAAAAAAGAGGAGCCGGCCTTCGCACCGCCAATCACGTACTCAAACCTCTCAGGAAATAGATAGACCCGTGACTCATACTAAGTTCAAAAACGCGATTTTGTTCGCATGCTCTGTTCTGGTTCTGTTCAGCGAATCGGTTTTCGCCCAATCCAGTCCTCCGCTTCTGTCGAACGACCCGGGTATCCCGGTCCCGGGAATTGGGAGATCAACGTTCTCACTGCTCTGGAGCATTCCGATGTCAAGGACGAATGGCAGATTCCGCTTTTCGATTTCAATTATGGTGTGGGAGATCGCTGCCAGCTCACGGCGACAATACCCTTTGTGAGCCATCATGAGCAAGGCACCGAGATCCGGCGTACTTTTGATGGGATTGAGACGGGCGTCAAATACCGGTTCGTGGATAACCCGGGTACGACGGGGTCTAACATCTCTCTCTATCCGAAGATCTATTTCTCCTTCGTGGAAGAGAAGAGCACAAAATTGAGTCTCCCGCTGGAATGGCATCATGAGTGGTCGCATTTCGGCTTGACGGCCGAAATCGGGCACGTCTGGGTCAACGGTGAATCCGACGGATGGGAAGGTGGCGTGGCGGCTGCTCTGTTGTTGGACCCCATCTCGCTTGTTGCAGAGGGGCACACGGACATGCGAGAGGCCCCGTTTGACCTGCGCGGTCCAATGGTCGATGTCGGTTTCACGTGGAAATGGTCAAAAGCCGTTTCATTGTTCGCGTCCATCGGCAAGAGCCTGAAAAACAATGAAGAAGCAACCACGTGGAGCTTGGCGGGGTTTCAATTCCGTTTCTAAGATATGCCGAACAAGACGACTGGATGAAAGAAGCAACGTTCGGGACTCAGCGGCTCGAGGACCTGGTAAGAGAATTCGAGCTCGTTCGTCAATCGAACGTGTACCTATTTCGGAACTTACGTGAAGAGGCCTGGATGCGTCGCGGGGTGGCAAGTGAACGCGAATTCACCGTCCGTGCGATCGCGTATATCATCCTGGGACACGAACGGCACCATCTCGAGATCTTGAAGACGCGGTACGTTTGAGGTCTGCCTATGCCGGAACTCCGCAGCCGGCTCAAAAAGCCTTGTGCGCCAAAAGCACCAGCGTCGTGACGATCTTCTTCA
>CAVUAC010000033.1:0-7705 GCA_963739335.1 uncultured Bacteroidota bacterium
TAGCTGCCCTGTGTTCGAAAGAATACCTTGCAGAAAAAGAAAACACTAATGCTATTCTGCTTCATTCGACGCAATACTTAACTCAACCGGGGAATGAGAACACCGATAAACCAGCCGTCTTTGCCGACTATTATTTCCTGGAAGCTATGAAAAGATATTTGGCATTAGGAAAAACTGGACGGCTTTTTTGATGATGTGTGTTGGCTTGGGTGTATCTTCAACTTGTCTCAAAGCTGGTTCGTGCAAAATTATTTCCCCCCGCCGTCAGGACTTCCTCGTCCGACGTTCTTTCCTGACCGCCGTTTTTCGCGCCTTTTGTTCCGCTCTCTGAATCCCGCCTATGAGCGCCTGCCCGCCATGCTCTCCTGACCGCCGATCGTTATGGCGGTTTGGCGGGGAATCCCCGCCTGCCGTGCTGGAACCATCTTGGCGGGCAGGCAAAAGCGGGACGTCCGCCGTTATTTTGGCGGATTGGCGGTGTGGCGGATGTCCTGAGGGAACTAATGCGTTGTGAGTGTCAGGAGCCAACTCCTGACACCGGGGAAAATGTGCCGAAGGCGTCGCGAAAAGCCTGAGGCAGAATGTGCACCTGCAGTGACATACTTCTTCGCATCTATTCGGGAAAAATCCGAGGCTGTCCTTGACGGGATCCCCCCCGCCGTCAGGACTTCCTCGTCCGACGTGCTTGGTGGCGGATGTCCTGACGGAACCAAGGCCTTGTAGGTGTCAGGAGAAAACTCCTGACACCGGGCGAATCGGGGCCTCAACGGCCGCAGGCCGGCGGGCATTCTAACAGTTGGTTCGGCCGACAACGTTGAGCGTCTGCACGCCCGTCATTACGAGGCAAAATGGCTCTTCCGGCCCAAAATCGTCTCCCGTATCTTTACCCGCCGAAGCCCAGAGGGCGCAGGCGGGGCGTCTTACCTACTCACTAATCACCACTCACTATTCACTCTTTTCTTTTCCAAAAATACCGCGATTTAGGTATTGCGGTTTTGCGGGCAAGGGTGTACCGTACCGGGGGGCCTTGCACCCGAAAACTTCGTAATTCATCATTCGGCGTCCCTTGTTCAACATTCACGAAGCTCGACTGCGAGGGAAACAATGAACACTGACCAGCATGGTCTGGATGATGCGGTTTGATTTCGCGCCAAGAAGATCTAACGCCGACCGACAACTTGCAGAGGACCTTGTTATGAGAAACTTCTCCATCATACTGGTCGCATGCTTCGCTGTTCTCACATCCGCTCTCTCCCAGACAATCTCTTGGCAGCAGACCAACGGGCCCTTTGTCGGTGACGGGCGCGCAATAGCATTCAATGCGAGCGGCCATGTTTTTGCCCAGACCTCCAACGGCCTCTACCGTTCCACAGACAACGGAGGGAGCTGGACAAGGGTGGGATTGGCGAGCTCGTCGAGCTCAGGCCTCGCGATCAATTCGAGCGGGCAGATCTTCGCAGCCACGGTCAGTGGGGGGATTTTCCGTTCCGCCGACAACGGATCAACCTGGACGGCGATCAATAACGGATTTCCGGGTCCCTATCCGATCGCTTCCTCTCGCGATCACTTCAAACGGGATCGTCATCGCCGGGACCGAGAGAGGCATCTACCGGTCCACGGATAATGGAGAGAGCTGGACACAGACGGGCCTGCCGACGCGCACGATCTATTGCCTAGCGATTCATTCGACCGGGCAGATCTTTGCCGGAGTGAATGGAGGGGTCTATAGCTCCGCCGATAACGGAGTGAACTGGACGCTATCCGGGATACCGAACTCGACCGTCCTTTCGCTGACGGTGAGCTCAACCGCAGGGATTTTCGCGGGGACCTTTACTGAAGGCATTTACCGGTCGATAGACAACGGCGGATCATGGGTCACATCGAATATCGGCATGACGGGGAGCGATATTATCGCTCTTGCCGCGAATTCAAGCGGACAGGTTTTTGCCGGGACATACACCGGGGGAATTTTCCGTTCCAGCGGCGGAGGAAGCTGGAGTGCGGTCAATGCCGGATTGGGCAGCACCGTCATCGGTGCGCTCGCCGTCAATTCGAGCGGTCACATCTTTGCTGGGGCAGGGGGCGGAGGGCTGTACAGTATCCACCGATAACGGCGGGAGCTGGGCATCGATCAACTCGGGCTTAATCTATTCTTTCATTTGTGGACTCGCCAGCGTTCCCGGTGGCACGATCTTCGCAGTGACGGAAAGTGGCGGCACGTATCGCTCCACGGATAACGGAGGGAGCTGGGTCCCGGTCAACTTCACCTCGGTAACGGGCACGACCTATTCTGTTGCGGCCACTTCGGGCGGCAACGTTTTTACCGGCAACGTTGGCGGATCGATATACAGATCGACCGACAATGGGGGAACCTGGACGCAGGTCATCAAGGACCTGCACAGCATTTACGCCCTGGCCATCAAGCCGACTGGCGAGATCTTTGCGGGGGCGTACGGAGGAGGTGTGTATCTTTCGACGAACAACGGAAACAGCTGGACCCCGGTGGATACCGGCTTGACAAACAATGTCGTCGCATGTCTGGCCTTGAACTCGGTCGGTCATGTCTTCGCGGGAACCACGGGCGGAGTGTTTCGTTCCACCGATAACGGATCACACTGGATCGCGGCGAGTGCGGGCTTGGCAAATACGCACGTCAACGCGCTCCTCTGCAGCTCGGGGGCGCACGTGTATGCCGGTACGAACGGCGGCGTTTTCCACTCGACGGATGGCGGGTTAGGCTGGATGGCGGCGAGCAATGGTTTGACGAACCCGACGGTCAATGCTCTTGCGGTCAATTCAGCAGGCCACATCTTCGCGGGGACTGTACGGAGGAATATTCCGCACGACGGATGGAGGAACAAGCTGGGGTGCGGTCAATAGTGGTTTGACAAGCACGATCGTTTCTGCGCTCACAATTAGCTCCGGGGGACAGATCTTTGCCGGTACTTTTGGTGGAGGAGTATTTAGCAACGGGCCGGCGACTTCCGTTGAGAGGTTATCCAGCGACGTGACGCAATCCTTCGTCCTCTCCCAGAATTATCCAAATCCGTTCAATCCAACTACGAATTTCGGATTTCGCATTTCGGATTTCGCATTTGTCTCTCTCAAGGTGTTTGATGTTCTTGGGAGGGAGGTTGCAGCGCTCGTCAACGAAATGAGCCGACCTGGCGTGCATACTGTCCAGTGGGATGGGAAAAATGATCGCGGTGAGCCGGTCTCATCAGGAATCTACCTCTATCAATTGAGGGCAGGCTCTTCAGTCACGACGAGGAAGATGGTCCTCTTAAAATAGTATCAGGTGATACCAGGTGGAAGGGGGGAGACGTCCCTGGCAATTCATCGTCTGAAGAGTCTCTTTCAGATCCATCAAGCGTCTGCATGCCCGTCATTGCGAGGCAAAACGGCTCTTCCGGCCCAAAATCGTCTCCCGTCTCCCGCCTTACAAACCCCTATTCTAGCCTCTTTCTACTTACTACTTTGAACTTCCTTAATACTTTGTGCTTATCTACTACTTTCCTACTCGCTAACTTACTTTCTACTTTGTACTTACCTACTTTCTACTGTTACCCTAAAATATACCGCGTTTTAGGTATTGACAATCCGCCTCTCCCCGGATACCTTTTCATGAGTTCCGTGGACTCTGGGTTGCCCTCGTTCATTTCTCGCAAAAATCGATTACATTCGCTGCAAAGCTAACACGGGAAGTTGGTTGAACGACAAGTTTATGATTGTGACAACTACCATGATTTCAGCACCGTTGCCAAAACCCGCAAGTTCGAGCTGACAGAAGGCAAAGCCGCGGGCTGTTTGTTTCTCCGAGGTGTCGATGGTATACGAATGCGAGCCTCCGAGATAATCCGCGAGACAGGGGACAAATGCAGATAGATCTTGACGCAATAGCAGCACGATTAGGTCCTATTGTGGCGCGCCAGCTGAGGCAAGCTGCTGAGGCCGCCGGCACAGAAGCCGACTTCCGTCGTGAAGCAGCTCGCATCCTAGAAGAAGCAGGCGCTGAAGCCGGACTCACAATAGTCCCTCGCGATGAGTTCTCGGTGGCTCGTGGGCGGGTGGATTCTGTTTATAACCGACTCATTCTCGAGTACAAGCGTCCCGGTGTCTTAAGCGAGAAGAAGGGGCATAAGCCCAGTCAGGAAGTAATCCAACAAGTCAAGGACTACGTCCTGGACGTTGCCAAAAAGGAAAAGAGGGAAGTACCACGCTTGGCAGGTGTGGCAACTGACGGTTTCTATTTCATCTTTGTCCGACGCGTTGGTGAAGGCTGGGCTGTGGATGATCCGATGCGAGTCAATGCATCCTCTACAGAGCGATTTCTTCGGTTGTTGTTTGCTCTTTCAAAGGGTGCGGCGTTGGTTCCAGAAATCCTCGTTCAGGATTTCGGCCCGAAGCACATGCGCACCCAAAGGGCAGTGCGAGCAATCTACCGAGCGTTTGCAAGCAGCAAGAATCCGCTTGTCAAGAAGCTCTTTGAGCAATGGCGGCAGTTCTTTAGCGAAGCAACGGACTACAAAGAATGGTCTGAGCGTATCGAGTCCAAGCCTGAGTTCCGCAGTTTCGTGAAGTCGCTGTGGACGAGTGAGGAGATCAAGCACCTTGATGCAGCGAGCGTGTTCTTTGTGCTTCATACCTACTACGCATTGCTCATCAAGCTGATTGCGACACTTGCTGCGGCACGATTTGCGGGCGGCAAGGTTGCAGCATTGAGCAACATCGCAGCCAAGGAAGGCGATGAACTCCGAGAGGCATTCATTGATCTGGAGCGGGGCGGACTCTTCCGTGAGTACGGCATACGCAATTTCCTTGAGGGGGATTTCTTCGGCTGGTATCTCGCAGCGTGGAATCACGATATCGAAGATGCAGTTAAAGCACTCACGAAACGACTCGCTGAGTACGACCCGGGCACGCTTGAGCTTGCGCCCGAAAATGCCCGTGACCTTTTGAAGAAGCTCTATCACTACCTTCTGCCTCGTGAAATTCGCCATGACCTCGGTGAGTACTACACTCCCGATTGGCTTGCCGAACGTCTCTGTATTCAAACATTGAGCACCGACCTCGGTGATCCACGCAAGCGTGTGCTCGATCCTGCTTGCGGCTCGGGCACGTTCCTTGTGATTCTTATCAAGTATATCAAAGAGTGGGCTGCGCGCAAGAACATGGACCCGGCTCAGACCCTGGGGTTGACGCTTCAGAACGTCGTCGGCTTCGACCTGAACCCGCTTGCCGTAATTGCAGCACGTACCAACTACCTCCTTGCGCTCGGCGATCTGTTGAAGGCAAGGGAAGGAGACATTGACATCCCCGTGTATCAATGTGATTCGGTGTTGACTCCTTCGCAGGGGTCGGGCTTGTTTGATGGCGAGGTATATCCGCTTAAGACATCCGTCGGGGTGTTCCGTGTTCCTTCGATCTTTGCCAAGCGTGAGCGGATGGATGCGCTTGCTAATACACTTGATGAGTGCGTTGAGACCGGCATCCAGCCTGATGTGTTCATTGAACTGTTGAAGGCTCCTGCCAAGCTTGAGCCAGAAGAAGTAAACGCAACATCAGCCGAGTTAAAAGGTCTCTACATTCAGCTCCGTGAGTTGCATGACGAGGGGCTCAACGGTGTATGGGCTCGGATTATCAAAAATGCCTTTGCTCCTCTGTTCGTTGAGCCGTGCCACTACGTTATTGGCAATCCGCCGTGGGTGAATTGGGAGAGCTTGCCTGATGACTATCGGTCTGATTCTATCCCCTTGTGGCAACATTACGGTCTCTTCCCGCATGGTGGTATGGATACGATCCTCGGGAAGGGGAAGAAGGACATTTCGATGTTGATGACGTACGTGTCTGTAGATCGCTACCTTCGTCGGGGAGGAAAACTCGGGTTTGTGCTCACACAGAGCCTTTTTAAAACTTCTGGTGCTGGACAAGGATTCCGAAGATTTCTCTTGCCCGACAAAACGCCGTTTGGACCTCTTGTTGTAGAGGATTTGGTCGAACTAAAGCCATTTGAAGGCGCAACAAACAGAACGGCTGTTGCTGTGTTCTCGAAAGGATTTGTTACGCGATATCCAACTACATATCAATTATGGAAGAAGCGGCAAGGCGGACGCGGAGGTACTATTGGGTTTGATACTCCGTACGAAGAGGTATCTAAAGAGAAGGTCACATTTCGCGCATGGCAAGCCGAACCAGTCAATAAGGCTGACCCAACGTCACCATGGTTGACAGCAAAGCCCAAGGCACTGCGAGCCCTTCACAAAATAATAGGCCAGTCTGTTTACGAAAGTCATGAGGGATCGAACACGGGGGGAGCAAATGGCGTCTTTTGGGTTGACGTGATTGGAGAAAGACCCGGCGGACTTGTGATGGTTTCAAACATCACAGAAGGGGCCAAGCGAAAAGTGGCTGACATTCAGGCGGCAATTGAACCTCACCTAGTCTATCCACTGCTGCGTGGACGAGATGTTGAGCAATGGAGTGCCAAACCTTCTGCGCACATAATTGTCACGCAGGATCCTCGTAAGCGGACAGGGATAGATGAAAAAACTCTTCAAGAGCGTTACCCCAAGTTGTACAGCTATCTGAAGAAGTTTGAGAACCAACTGCGTGCGCGAAAAACACAAACTGTTCGTAATCTTATGGACCGAGGAGCGTTCTACTCGATGTTCGGCATCGGCGATTATACCTTCTCGGATTGGAAGGCAGTCTGGCGTGAACAAGCATCCTCATTCACAGTCGCGGTGGTTGGGCCAGTTGGAAAGAGAGTTGTAATACCGGATCATAAACTCATGATAGCGAGCGCTTCTTCGAAGGAAGAGGCCCACTACATTTGTTCTGTGCTCAGTTCATCGCCTGCAAAGCTTGCTGTAGCCTCATATACAGTTGAGATCCAAGTGAGCACTCATGTTTTGGAGAATGTTAATGTTCCGCAGTTTGAATTGAGGAACCGTCTTCATATGCAGCTTTCTGAGCTATCTGTCTTAGCGCACAAGGCAGCCAAGGCGGGAAAAGAGGCTGACATACGAGAGATCGAACAAGAAATTGACAGCCAGGTAATGAAGCTCTGGGGCTTGACCGATGCGGAGCTTGCGGAGATCAAGCAATCGTTAGAGGAAATGTAGCAATGAGCAATCCGTTTGAAGGTCTTCGACCAGCGCTTGAATTGATCACGCAAGAAGCGAGGGTGTTGCCTGCAACAGGTCAGGCAATGGAAGACCTTGTACGGCCCGACCATGCCGAGGTCATCGACCGCCTCCGCACAGGCAAAGACTCCTTTATGGACGTATTGCTTGAGAAGCCGAACCGAGAGCCGTACGTCAAAGTTGCTCAGGTCCACCGCACAGAGAAGCACCCACTCAGATACTTCTTGGATGGTTCTGCGAGAACGTTCTTTTTGGGAGATGTTCTCGAGGGAACACGTCGGTCACCCATCCACGTCTCGCAAATTGGGGCTGCATGTGTTCATCGCAAAGACAATGGCCAGGTGAACCTCGCCAAGTCTGTACACAAGATCATCCTCATGATGGACAAAAAGCAGGTGTCATTTGCCGACAGGGTGGAAGAGCTTCTCAAGAAAGCGGGCCCGCGATTCGACTTCCATGATACTAACGAGAAGGATGGAGAAACCGAGTTTACAGCGCCTGGCAAGGACACTCGTTCAAAAGCTCCTCACAAGGCACATCACCTTATGGCGATGGAGGAA
>CAVUAC010000034.1:0-24432 GCA_963739335.1 uncultured Bacteroidota bacterium
CGACGACCGGACGAAGCCAGCTAGTCGAGCGGCTTCGGCAGTACGAGCCCTCTTTGTTGCATGAATTTTTTAGCCGAGCTGTCTCCAGTCTCCATCAAGATGGCTAAAGAGCAGGACTTGCCCCTTAACCCGATGAAGATATCCGGTGTTTGCGGTCGGCCGTCGGTGCTGCCTTGGCCTACGAGAGCGAGCAGTACCATGCCATGAAGGCGAAATTACCCTCTGTAGGGCAAAAAGTAAAAACCCCCATGGGGGTGGCGGTTGTCGTGGGGGGTAATCCTCTCAAGGAAACAGTATGGGTCGAGCTGGAGAGCCAGGCAAAGGTGGAATTGCCTCTGAGCAAGGTTAAGGTTGAGGAGACAACCGCCCGAGTAGTTCTTACTGGGGCAGGTATTTTTGCCACTGGCTCTGGATGTGCTGGCGGCTGTAGGGGAGGTAGAAGAAGCTCTTACCCTTTGGTGGTGCCGGCTGATGGGTTAGTTGCATTCCCGCTTCGCTGGGTGTTTTACCCGCCTTGTGCCGGTTGCAGGGCATACAGGCGCTGACCACATTCTCCCAGATGTGCTCACCACCGCGGTAGCGGGGGATGACATGGTCAAGGGTAAGCTGATGGGTCTGCTTGCCGCAGTACTGGCAGGTGTATTGGTCGCGGTGGAAAATCTCAAGTCGGGTTAGCTTCCTTTGCGGTCTGGGGCGCTTAATCATAGCCGCCAGTCTTATTACTGAGGGCGTGACTGGCGATGACGAGGCGGGCAAAACCTTGCGGGGGATTGCGTCGGAGGGCGGTTTCCCCGGTGAGGGTATTCTGGTCGATTCGTCAAGACCGACGACCGTTAAGACTCGTGTCATTGCCCATCATCAGCACGTTGTGCGGGTGGATCGGGAAGTGGAGCATGAGATCAATGAAGTGATCCAGGGGAAAATCCTGGACGTGCTTCGACGCAATGCCGGTTCTCTGGATGCGATCATCGTTGAAGATTACAACAAAGGTGTCATTGTCAAGAGCCTTATTCATGAACTCGTGCAGTTCGCGAAGAAGCAGCGGATGATCATTACAGTCGACCCAAAGTTCAATAACTTCTTTGAGTACAAGAACGTCACGGTCTTCAAGCCCAACCGAAAGGAGACGGAGGAGGCACTCGGGGTGCGGCTGCATGATCAGGCAAGCGTTGATCGCGCGGGGCAAGCGCTCATTGAGCACCTTGGAGCGGAAAATGTTCTCCTGACAATGGGCGAACAAGGAATGACTCTCTTTGAGACCGGCGGAGCGATCACCCATGTGCCAACGACAGCCCGGAAGGTTGCTGACGTCTCGGGGGCGGGTGATACGGTCATCTCCACGCTGACGATGGCCCTTGCTGCTGGAGCGACCATTCAGGAAGCGTCGATGCTCGCGAACTTCGCGGGAGGAATTGTGTGCGGTGAGGTTGGAATTGTGCCCATCGACAAAGATATGCTGCGTGCGACAGTGCAGGAATCATTGAATCATCCTGGGAAAGAGTGATGGGATACGTTCTCTCTCGCGACGATCTGGTTAGCGTCCGCCGTCAACTCAAAACAGCCGGGAAACGTGTTGTGTTCACGAACGGATGCTTCGACATTCTGCATCGTGGTCACGTCGACTACCTTCAGAAAGCAAAATCTCTCGGAGACGTACTCGTCGTGGGGATCAACACCGATGCCTCTGTCAGGCGACTGAAGGGCAACGGCCGGCCGATTGTCGAGGAAGAAGACAGAGCGGCGGTCATCGCCGCGCTCGCGGCTGTTGATTATGTCTGTCTCTTTGACGAGGACACTCCATACGAACTGATCCGGGCGGTGGTACCCGATATCCTTGTGAAAGGGGCCGACTGGTCTGTGAGTGATATCGTGGGAAAGGACGTCGTGGAAGGGGCCGGCGGATCAGTCCACACTATAGAATTCCTTCCAAATCGCTCTACCACCAAGATCATACAGAAAATAACGCAAACTGGAGTCCGGCAGTCGAAGTGAGCGGTACCGGCCGCCAGGGTGCTGCCGTCCCGTAAGGAGTGACCTGAACAGGCCATTATTCTGTGCGCAAGTTCTTCCGAACGACATATTCGCTGGCAGTCATTCTCCTCTTTCTGGCGGCTGCCGTGCTCGGTTTCACGCAGACGAAGGTCTTTCGTTCGTATCTGTGTTCCCGTATCGTCAACATGGTTGCCAAAGATCTCCACGGCGAACTTGCTATCTCCTCGGTCCAGGGGAATCTCTTCACCGGTTTTCAGGTAGAGAATGTGGTTCTCCGTCAGAACGGCGAGCCCGTCATAACCATTGAGCGCCTTGAGGCCAAATACGATCCTCTCGGACTCCTGACGAAGAGCGTGGCTGTTTCGAGGCTCACACTGGTCAACCCTGTCATTCACCTCACGCGCTCCCAGGCAGGAGCCTGGAATTTCGCCCGTTTGCTCAAGCCTTCCTCAACTGATACGACTCCATCCTCCTGGACGGTCAACCTCAAGCAGATCCAGATCAAGAATGGGGCAGTGCGGCTCATCGATTCTCTCGATCTTGCACATGGTGCGCGCGACACTTCACTTGCGATCTGGCCGGGCCGATTCGACTATTCGAATATCGAGCTCGATTCGCTCGATCTGGATGCCGGTCTTGATCTGCGCGGCCGACAAGTCGGGTTGACGCTCAGATCGTTTGCGTGCCAATCACCTCATCCGGAGTTTCGAGTCAAGGATGTCGCCGGAGAATTCCTGCTCACCCCGACGGGAGTATCGGCCCGCAAGGTGAAAGTGGAAACGTCAAAGTCCCGAATCCGCGTTGATGCTCGACTCGACAGCCTCCAGATCACAAACCTCACAAGCCTGGCGCAGTTCCAGTTTGCTCCCGTCGTCGTTCGTCTCAGCATCGAGCGGCTCGATTTTGGGGAACTCAAGCAATTCATTGGCAGCCCAATCAAATTCCTTGAGCGAGATATCGCCGGCCAGATCGATGTCGAAGGAAGATTCGGGCTACTGGACGTGCGCAACATAACACTGCGGACAGGTTCCACCATCGTCCGGATTGTTGGAACAGTGGCAAACCTGCATCACCCTGCTGACCTCGAGCTCGACCTTGCATGTGTCAAGAACAAAGCTGACTTCGTCGATCTCCGTCACTTGATGCCAACACTCGGCATCCCAGATCTTGCCTCGTTGGGCGGTGTTGAGTATGATCTTCGGTTCAAAGGAAAACCGACGGCGTTCAACGCCCGATTTGTCGGCAGCACAGCGGTTGGAAGGATTGATGTCGATGGTTCACTCGATCTTCGCGGGGACGCGATGTCTTATGACGGTACGATCAAGACTGAGGAGTTGAACCTGGCGCCGCTGCTTGGCGATAGTGCGCTGGCAAGCAACCTGAAGACTTCCATTTCCTTCCAGGGAAGAGGAACTCGCTTGACGGAGATGACATCGCTCGTGAGGGTGGAAATTGATTCGTCAGAGTTCTACGGGCTGCCCGTCAGCCGGTCTGTTGCCGTCATGGATGTGGCGGATGCAACCCTTCGCCCTCGTGTGTTGCTGCACATCGGTTCCGTCAGAGTGGATACTTGGTGGGGCGCTCCAGATCCGGCCCGCGGATATTGTTTCTTACGATCTCAGCGGAAGGATCAACTCACTCAACCTTGCCGAGATAACGAAGAACCCGGAAGACGACAGCGACGTGTCGTTTGATCTGAAAGCGCGCGGTGATGTGAATACCGTGAGCGCACTGACGGGAAACCTTGATTTGAACTTCTTCCGTTCCTCGTTCGACAGCGTACACTTTGAGGGGGGCACAGCTGCGATCCGCATCAATACGCTCGACGGTGCGCGGCAAACTCTGAGTGTTGTCTCCGAAGTGCTCGACCTTGATGTTCAGGGTCGCTTCACGCCACTAACCGTTGGTTCAGCAATCGCCCGGGGTGCAATGCTTGTGGGCGAAGTGATTCGCTATCGAATCAACTCGCTGGATTCATTGCGCGGGGAAACTTCCCGGCAGGTCGCGAAGGAATTTCGCTCCACTGTGGGGACAAAGCATGATTCGACAGACTACAGATTCACTTTGAACATCAAGGATTGTTACCCCATTGGCGTTGTCCTGGGGAAGGGTCTCGATGGTCAAGTTACACTGGTCGGACATGTCAAGGAAGCGGTAGGAGATGTTCAACTTGATGGCACGGCCACTGTCCCGGCGTTTCGCTATGCAGACAGCAGGACGAGTTTTGCAGTCGAGGATGGTTCTGTGACGTATGCTGTTCACGGACAAGCCCAGGCGAGGTTGCTCGAGTCGATGGGGTTGTCCCTCGATGCTCGCGCGAAGAGGTTCGACATCGCGAAACTTCAAACCGCGAATTTGTCGGCAAACCTCACCATGCAGGCCGATTCCGGTCATTATCGGATCGAGGCCTTGCTTGACTCGATGGTGACAGTGCAGGCACGCGGGTCGGATGCGTTCACCAACGGCTTGATCGTGCTCAATCTTGATCTGCTTCGGGCAGACTTCAACGGATACTCGTTCGAGAATGTGGAGCCTGTCCGGCTCAGCATAGGACGTGACGGTCTTCAGATTGCCAATCTGTGGGTGCGCCACGAGACCGAGGAGCTCAGGGCTTCTGGCTATTTCGATCCTCTCGGCATCTCCGATGTCAGCGTCTCAGCTCGCAATGTCCTGCTGAACAATCTGCCGAAGTTTCTACAGCGCGCGGTTCTCGCACAGTCACAAACCGCCATGTCCGGTGTCGTGAACGCCGAGGCTTCGTTTAAGGGGAGTTTTGAGGAACCGCAGTTCACCGCAGAGCTCAACGCGTCAGGTGTACAGTATGGAGATCAGACGCTTGGTCGGGTTTTGCTGCGGTCGTCGTATGCAGACCGTCTTTTGAATGTCTTTGCCCAACTCCATATCCATCCGCAGGATTCCACCGCGGAACCTGACCTGCTCGTGAATGGGACGATCCCGTACAATCTTTCGCTGCGGGGGGAATCCAACCGGCAGCTGGAAGGTGAGATGAATCTTGATGTCCGATCCAACAACTTTCACCTTGCCATCCTTGATCCCTTCATCCCCGAATTGAGCAACCTGAGTGGTGTGCTGGTGTGCAACATGAAGCTTCGAGGGACAGTTGAATCTCCTTCGGTACGAAGGATCGCTCGAACTCAAGAATGCGCAATTCCTCTTCAACCCATTGGACATACAGTACATTGTGAACGGGAAGTTCGTACCGCGGGGCAGGCAGATTGGATTCGAGGATTTCACAGTTTCCAATGTTGCCAAGGATCAATCCGACGGAAAAGTTAGCCTTTCCGGGAGTTTTTCACTTGAGGGTCTTGAGATAAGGGACTTCGATCTCACGGCGAACGGCCAACTTCTCGTGATGAAGGAGGCCACGCGAAGAGTAAGCCAGGGACTTTATGGGGACCTTTTTGTGGGGGCTGGCCCGCGTGGTTTGAACTGGAAAGGCACTTCGTCCCGATCATTCGTGAGCGGCGAGGTGTTCGTGAAGTATGCGAATCTCACACTGCCGCCGACAAGGCAGACGCAAGAGCTGCCGAGCAGCGGGATTATCGTAACGGTCATCGATGACAGCAAAACGCAGAGCAAGCCGAGCGAAGCAGTTGCTCCGAAAGGCTCCGGCCCGGCTCTCCGTTCAAACAAACCTCTTATGCCGGTGCAGCAGATTCCGCCGTCCATCTCAAAATCGTTCCTTGACAATATTGTCTACAACCTTTCGATAGAGACTCAGGGTGTGACTCAGCTGAGGTTTGTCTTCAGCAACTTCACGAACGAACAACTCCTTGCAGAAGTCAAAGGGAGAACGGCCTTCACGAAAGATGGCGATCAGATGCGGCTGACGGGGGAGCTTGAGCTTGGAAGTCGGTCGTACTACCACAATTTCAAAAAGCTGGACGCGACGGGGAAGGTGAGATTTACAGGAGATCCGCTCAACCCCGAGCTTGACGTTGTCGCAACATATGAAGGCACGCGCCGTGATACGAGTGGTCTCGCGGCTTCAGGCGGGGGCACACGTCTTTCAGGCGGTGCAGTGAAAGTTGTGGTCAAGGTTTACATTACAGGTACCAGAGATCACCCCAAAGTCAAGATGGGCCTTGCCGAATATGATCAGCTTGGTGTCCTTCTCAAAGAACGACCGGATATGGAGGGAGATGCGATCGCTTTTCTCATTACAGGCTCGTTCCGTGATGAACTCACACAACAGGACAGGCTCTCACTGGCGGGCTCCGGTGTGCTGGGGGGAGTCGCGACTTCTATCCTTTCAGGTCCACTGACTGACCTTCTGCGGAAGGAGTTCGGCATCGTCCGATCAGTTGATGTCTTGTACTACGGAGGAGGCACTCTCCAGGAATCGGCTGATGTGAGGCTTACCGGTGAAGTTGGCGATGCGGTGTTTCGGCTTGGCGGCCGTGTCCTGAGTGATCTGAACAACACGAACGTCAGCATCCAGCTTCCGATGAGCGCTATCGTCGGTTCAGAGAAATGGCGACATCTGGTGCTTCAGGCGGAGCGCACCGTTCTAGGTGTAGAAACAGTTGACCAGCGGCGCGAATCAAAAGGCCTGCGGCTCCTCTACAGGATCATCTTTTGACCATAAAACCTCCGAATTTCCAGGTTGTCTAAACAGCAGTCCCAGGAGGCACATCTCATCGAAACTCTTGCAAACACCATCTTGGCGTTTCTCGCCCGTTATCCGAATCAACTGTTCAAGTCGAAGGAGCTTGCGCGGCGCCTCAGCCTGAGATCCACAGAAGAATATGAGGCATTCAAGAAGGCGCTTCAGTCTCTTATCGAAACGAACATGGTGAAGCGTGTGAGTGGTGGACGCTTCGGCCATTTTGAAACCCCCCAGACGGTCGTTGGGGTCTTCCAGATGACGAAACAAGGATTCGGTACGGTGGTCGTTGAGGGTCAAGAGGAAATCTTCGTCGCTCCGCGCTTCAAAAGTACGGCCGTGCATGGCGACACGGTCGAGGTGTCTCTGTTCGCGCAATCGTCCAAACAGACAGAACAGGCTAAGCATCGCGAGGGGGAGGTCGTGAAGATCCTCGAACGGGGACGGATTGATATGGTGGGGACGCTGGACCGGACCAGAAACTTCTTCATCGTCATTCCCGATGATCGGAGAGTGGCGCGGGATGTCTTTGTCGACAGAAAACATCTGAACAACGCCAGACCCGGAGACAAGGTTGTCGTGCAGATTGAATCATGGGGTGTCGGACATCTCAATCCCGAGGGTCGCATTGTGGAGGTGCTCGGGCGGGCGGGTGAAGTCTCGGCCGAGATGCAATCGGTGATTCGCGAGTTCAGGCTTCCATTGCATTTTCCGGCGGAAGTGATTAATGAAGTGAAACAGTTGCCGGAGACGATCCCGTCGTCGGAGATGGCTCGAAGGCTCGACCTGCGCGACCAAATCTGCTTTACCATCGACCCCGAAGATGCGAAGGATTTCGATGATGCGGTTTCGCTGGTCGGACTCCCTGATGGGAGCTTCCATCTGGGGGTTCATATCGCCGATGTCTCGTACTACGTGACCGAGGGAAACGCGATCGATCGCGAGGCGCTGAAACGGGGAACAAGCGTCTACTTTCCAAACATGGTCATCCCGATGATTCCGGAAAAGCTCTCCAACATTCTTTGCAGCCTCAGGCCGGACGAGGACCGCGTGACGTTTTCTGTCCTGATGACGGTGACGCCGAAGGGTGTCGTCTCGGACTATGAGATACGGGAGACGGTGATCCGAAGCAAACGGCGATTTTCCTACGAGGAAGTCGAGAGCATACTGGACCAGCCTGGGGATGGAGTGCCGATCGGCCGGGATAACCAGACCACGGTGGGCATGCTCCGGGCGATGCAGCAATTGAGCGCGGTGTTGACAAAGAAGCGGATGAAGGAAGGAAGCATTGATTTTGAGACATCGGAGGCCAAGTTCAAGTTTGATGAGGAGGGAAACCCGAGCGAGATCAGAAAGAAAGCCCGCCTCAAGAGCCACCGGCTTGTCGAGGAATTCATGCTGCTCGCGAACCAGGTCGTCGCCCAACATATTGGTCTGACGAAGAAAGAGGATCATCGAAAACCCTTCCTGTATCGCATCCATGATTCACCCGACCCTGAGCGGCTGCGCGAGCTTGCGGCATTCGTTGAGCAATTTGGCTACAAGTTGCGGATAGACACCGGCGTTCGTTCGAAAGACCTCCAGAGACTCCTCGACCAGGTACGGGGGAGTGAGGTGGAGAACGTGATCAACGAAGTAACGCTGAGGTCGATGGCCAAGGCCGTGTATTCCGAGCATAACATCGGTCATTATGGACTTGGCTTCAGCCACTATTCACATTTCACATCGCCCATCCGCCGCTATCCCGACCTCATCATTCATCGTCTATTAAAGGAGTATGCCCGATCGGCGTCGCTGGAGCGTCGACACGAGATTGAACGGCGACTGCCGTACATTGCGAAACAGTCTTCCGTGATGGAGCGGGTCGCGATGGAAGCAGAGCGGGCAGCTGTGAAGGTGATGCAGGTTGAATACATGAAGCGACATGTCGGTGATGAATTCCACGGTGTCATCTCCGGCGTGATGCGCTTTGGGATTTTCGTGGAGATTACTGATCTTCTGGTTGAAGGGCTGGTCCATGTGCGAGATCTGGATGATGATTACTATGAATATGACGAGAAGAAATACTCACTCATTGGAAACAGAACCGGAAAACGATACAGGCTTGGCGACGCGGTGCAGGTGCGTGTGCTGCGGGTAAACCCGGAGGAGCGAGAAATTGACTTCTCGATTGTCGAATCGGGAGAGGCGGTAGGACCCCGGCGAAAACGGCGTCAGTAGGGTGCAGGAACTGAGCCATTGCTCTTTGGTGTTTGATAGAAGAGCCCGGGATGATTGATTTTTCTAGTGTTTTTATCTACAATAAAACTACTGTTGCTGACCTGTTCACTGCAGTGAGGGCGTGTATGAGAAGGATCTTGATTGTGGGTGCTCTGATGCTGTTAGCATCAGGCCTCGTATGGAGCCAGAATTCGGTCTTTGGAAAAAATAAGGTCCAGTATAAGGACTTCCAGTGGGAGTATATCCAGACGAACCACTTCGATATCTATTTTTCCCAGAGCGGATATGAGCTCGCAGAGTTCGCAGGGGATGCGGCAGAAGATGCCTACGAGTCCATCAGGAAAATCCTACGGTACGACATCAATAACCGCGTACCTATTGTTGTCTACAATTCACACAATGAGTTCCAGCAAACGAACGTGATCGACGAGTATCTTGAAGAGGGTATCGGCGGCGTCACGGAGTTGTTCAAGAACCGTGTCGTCGTTCCGTTCGAGGGTAGCTACAGTCAGTTTCGCCACGTCATTCACCACGAGCTCGTCCATGCAGTTCTCAACGACATGTTCTACGGCGGGTCAATCCAATCCATTATCGCGAGCAGGTCGCCCTTCATGCTTCCCCTGTGGATGAATGAAGGATTCGCGGAGTATGCCTCGATGAAATGGGAGACGAACTCCGATATGTTCATCCGTGACGCGACCATCGAGAATTACCTTCCCCCTATTGACTATCTCAACGGCTACTTCGCCTATCGGGGGGGACAGTCTGTGTGGTACTACATTGCCACCAAATATGGTGAGCAGAAGATCAGCGAAATCATGAACCGGATGAGGAGCACCCGGAGCGTTGAGCAGGGGCTCAAGAGCACCATTGGTCTGTCGCTGAAGGAGCTCTCTGAGCGCTGGCAGAAAGAGCAGAAGGTGCTCTATTGGCCCGACATTGCCAAGCGGGAAGCGCCCGCTGATTTTGCCCGACGGCTGACGGACCATACCAAGGATGGGGATTTCTACAACACAAGTCCGGCCATTTCCCCTCAGGGTGATAAGATCGCTTTCATCTCCGATCGCAATGATTATTTCGATATCTATCTTATGTCAGCGATCGATGGCCAGATTCTTGAGAAGCTCGTCAGCGGGCAGCGGACAAACGATCTGGAAGAACTCCACCTCCTGACCCCCGGCATCGGTTGGTCGCCTGACGGCAAAAAGATTGCCTTCGCTGCGAAATCGGGCGGTCAAGACGCTATCCTGATTGTCGATGTCAATTCCGGTGACAGAGAGAAAATTGAACTCGGCCTTGATGGAATCTTCTCCGTCAACTGGTCGCCCGATGGAAAGAAGCTTACGTTTGAGGGTCTCAAGGCTCCGAGCTCCGACATCTATGTGTATGACCTTGAATCGAAGGTGCTGACGAATCTTACGAACGACGTGTTTACAGACGTTGATCCGGTGTTCGGTCCTGACTCGAAGACGGTTTACTTTACATCCGACCGGCGGGATTTTACGTCGCCGGGCAAAATCGTGCCGGGCCTGAAAATGTCACAGATTGACTACAGCCAGCTCGATATCTACGCGATCGATGGCGAGACTCACGCCATTCGCCGCATCACAGACCTGCCGAACTCCAATGAGACATCGCCGGTTGTCTCGCCGGACGGGAAAAAACTCCTCTATATTTCGGACAGGAACGGCATCAACAATGTGTACGAACGCAATCTGGAAACCGGAGTCGATCGCCCGATTACGAATTCCCTCTCGGGCATCTACCAGTTAACGCTGACCAGCGATGGATCGAAGCTCGTGTTCTCCTCGCTCCACCAGGCGGGGTTTGATGTGTTTCTATTGCGGTCTCCTTTTGAGCGCAGGCTCAGCGTCGCGCAGCTTGAGCCTACGGAGTTCATCAAGCGGAAGTTCGAGCTTCCCCGCGCTGAGAAACCTCATCAGGTTTTCAACACAACTTCTCCCTCCGATACGGTGGTAGTTCGGGATAACATCGTCATTGTTCAGGATACCACGGCGGAGCCATCGCGCTACCAATCGAATGCCAAGGCCGATTTCAAGAATTACGTTTTTTCCCCCGAGAATATGCGGGATACGCTGATGGCGTCGAGGCCGAAGGCGCATTTTGACGTTGCCAACAATCGCGATGCCGAAGGCAACTATGTGCCGCGGAAGTACAAACTGAACTTCACTCCGGATCTTATCTATGGCACAGCTGCGTACAGTACATTCTACGGTGTTGAAGGATCGACCCTGTTCGCGTTCAGTGACATGATGGGCGATCATCAGATCATTCTCGAGACGAATCTGATGTTGGATTTGAAGAACAGCGATTACGGCCTGACGTACCTCTATCTGCCCAACCGTATCGACTACGGATTCCAGGGGTTCCATACCGCCCGGTTTTTGTATTTGGACGACGCCTATGGAAATGTGATGTTGTATCGATTCCGCTCGTGGGCCATCGGCGGCGTTGCGTCATATCCGATCGACCGTTTCAATCGTCTTGATCTCTCCGTCAACTGGATGAATCTCTCACGGGAGAACCTGGATGATACGTCAGAGCCGTCACAAAACCGCTCATTTATTCTTCCGCTTCTTTCCTATGTGAACGACAATTCACTCTGGCAGGGAGGGTGGTTCGCGCCGAATAACGGATCACGGTTCAACGCGACCCTCTATGGCAGCGCAAAGTTCAACAATGAGTCGCTCGATCTTCAGACATTCACCTTCGATTATCGAAGCTACAGCAAACTGGCGCGTGAGCTTATCTTCGTGTATCGTGTCGCTGGGGGAGCGAGCTATGGTCGGGACCGGCAGCGATTCTTTATCGGCGGGACGGAAGGATGGATCAACCGACGATTTGATCAAAATGGCGGTTACGTACCCATTGTGAACGTCGAGGATTACGCTTTCCTGACGCCTGTGATGCCTGTGCGGGGGTACGACTACAACGCATTGAATGGAACGCGCTTTGGGATCGCCAATGTGGAGTTGCGTTTCCCGCTGGTTCGCTATCTGATCCTCGGCGCACTGCCCATCGGATTCCAGAACATGCTCGGGGCTGCGTTCATTGATGTCGGCTCAGCGTGGAGTGATACGAAGGCATGGCGGGCATATCAGTCGACGCCGGATGGAGTTCAGACAAAAGACCTGCTTGTCGGTACTGGCTTCGGCGCTCGGTTTTTCTTCTTCGGTTTCCCTCTCCGTGTCGATGTCGCCTGGAGTTTCAACGGATCGGGATTCTCCACTCCAATGTGGTACTTCTCTCTCGGCCCTGAATTCTGACAAGCCACAGAGCGTAAACAAAAAAAGTCCCGCACCATATGCGGGACTTTTTTTGTTCGCCTCCTTGTGAACGGCGAGGTTTCGATTCTTGCCGGAGTGCCTGTTTGGCCTAAACCTACTCTGACCCTTTCAGCCTGATCTTCTGCGTTGCCGGCACGATACCTTTCTGCAGGAAGAACCGTTGTCCCTCGCTGTTTGCGACAAATGCTCCGAATCCTGATGCGAGACTTCCTAATGGTGCATACATATAACTGTAGATAGCCCGTTTAAGAGGATAAAAATTGCGATACACATTTGCAGGGTGCGGGGAATAGAATTTCCCTATCGCTTCAGGTGCCAATCGGAATGTCGTATCCGCTTGCTGCTTGGTCTCTCCGATCTTCAGTATCTTTGGCGACACGTGGGATGAGTCAACCCACAGCACGCCCACCAACCCGATAGACGATGGCTGCGAAGCGATGGACTGAAGAGTCTGAAGGCTTGAATGTGTAGGGTGGAAGTCTCTTCGCACGGCTTGCCCGTGAAGGAGACGCGCATCGACAAACGATGAGATATCGGATGAGTCCTGGTAGAACAACTCGATCTTGCCCTTCATTGATTCAGCGTGTGAGAGTTGCTCCCACCGGCTGATCCCTCCCGAGAGAATCTTGGCGAGCTCGACGGTCGTCATTTGTTCCGCGGCGTTTTTGGGATTGACAGCAACTGCAATACCGTCGTAAGCAATGAGGATCTCGTTCAGGTCGAATCCCTTGATCGCCGGCAACTGCTGTCGTTCTCCGGCATTGAGGGGGCAAGTGGTCACAATGTATCGAACAGTATCACGTATCATCCGCCGGATCGCTTGATCTGAGCTGACGACATCGTACGTGATCTTCGCTCCGTTTTTCTCGTAATTGCTGAGGAACTGGTTCACTTCTTCGACCATTGCCGGGGCAACGGACTCTGCAAAGAGTGCATGCAAGTTGCCCCGGGTCGTTGTTTCTTTTTCCTCACGCTCGCAACTCGAAAGAGCAAGCACGAGAAGAAGCGCGAACGTCACTTGTGTTTTCATGGTGAATCTCCCAAGGAAACGGCTCTTCACTGCTTTGAAGCAGGAATGCGCTTCCATTCAGGCTGGGTGACGCCTCGGAGAAGAATGAGTCCCGCCAGGAAGAACATCCCGATGAACAGTACAGCAATTCGTTGATTTGTGAGAGACGCAATGCCGCTGTAGAAAAGAGGACCGATGACCGCAGAGGCTTTCCCGCACAGTCCGTCATAGAATCCAAAGAACTCAGCTTCCCGTTCCTTCGGTGTGAGCAGCGCCATCAAGCTTCGGCTCGCTGATTGGGAGGAACCAATTGCAGTGCCAGCGCCCATCGCGACGACGTAGAACCATGCCACCGTCGTGATAAAGTAAGCACCAATAATGATCGACAACCAGATAAACAATGTTATCACGATGGTCTTCTTTGGGCCGATCTTGTCGGTGACGAAACCGAACAGGAATGATCCAAGAATCGCGCTCGACTGCACGACGGCGAAGAACACAACGATCTCCCGGGGCTGCATAAGAAGTACCTTCTCTGCGAAGATTGCAGCGAACGCAATTACGGTGATTATGGCATCGTTGTAGAGAAAAAACGCAATGAGGAACCTGGCGACTGTTGGATACCTCTTTTCTACAAACAGTGCCCGCAGGGTGCTGCGTGCCTGTTGGTATCCGATGTGGAAGATGCCGGTCGGTTTCTGTCCGAGAACTCTCGGTTCCGGGACCCAAATGAACATGGGAAGAGCGAAAATGAGGAAGAAGAGCGCTGCGACGACAAAACACAGTCGTACAAAGAAAAAATAGTCCGGATGTGTGGTTTCCGGAAGCAAAAGAATGACGATCAGCAAGACGGCGAGAGCCCCGAGATATCCCATGGCGAACCCATAGCCTGAAACCCTGCCGTATGTATGCCGTGACGTAATACTGGGAAGGAACGCATCATAAAAGACGATTCCTCCCTCGAACCCGGTATTAGCGATGATGAAGAGCACCATGCCGAGAAGAATCATTCCGGGCTGCACGAAGAACATGAGCGCTGTGCAGATGATGCTGGCCAACGTAAAAAACCATAGGAAGAGCTTCTTGTTGCGTGAGTAATCAGCCGCAGCTCCAAGGGGCGGCGCTATTACTGCCGCCAAGAGCATCGAGAGGCTCATTGCAAGTCCCCAATAAAACTCTTTTCCGCCGGCCACTTGTTGAGTGAAATACCGAGAATAGATAACGGTCACGACGATGACAGAGAACGCCGTATTCGCGAAATCGAAGAGCGTCCAGGCGAAAATCCTGCCCCGCGGGTAGCGTAACGGTTGTTGGTCAGGAATCGAAGGAGGAGTCGTAGACACGTAACTGATTCTTTACTTTGCTGGTTTGTTCTTTGCCGATGTTTCGAGGAGCCCCCGGCCGGTTTTCTTCAATCGACCGGATTTCTTCAGGTCATCAAGGATCGAATCGAGAACGCCATTCACGAACTTGTCGCTCTTTTCCGTGCTGTAGCGACGTGCGATCTCGATGGCTTCGTTGATCGACACTTTCGGAGGGATATCTTCGAAGTGAAGCAACTCGCATATGCACATTCGCAGGATGATCTTGTCGATGACCGCAATACGGCTGAATTCCCAGTTTGCCACACGGCTCTTGATGAGCGTGTCAACTTCTTCTTTTGTCTCGATCACCTTGAGAAAGAGGACCCGCGCGAGATCGAAAACTTCGGGCTCCTTCTTGAGGCTTGCCACGATATTCTCCAGGATCAGTTCGACCGGTTCATGAGAAAGCTCATAAGCATACAAGGCCTGAAGAACCTTTTCGCGTATTTGTCGTCGTCGGAATGACATATTCAACGTACCTGTGAGAGCAGAGAACCTGTTCCTGCAACGTGGCTTAGGGCTGTTATGCCTTCGTCTGCTTGGACACGCTTCGGGCCGCGGCCGGCAAGAGGGAGATCCGTAGCAATGAAGACGTGGGCAGCTGGTCGACGAGAACAGGAGTCCGAAAAACCTGTTCGATGTTTGATTCTGTGAGAACTTCCTTTGGATCGCCGAAGGCGAAAACTGTCGCACCCTCGGTGGCAGCAGAACCAGATGCTGCAAGCAGCAAGGTTCGTTTGCTGAACGCAGCAGCGAGATTCAAATCATGAGAGACGGAGATGATCGTGAGATTGTGCTGCTCGTTCTGCTCCTGGAGAATCTGGAATATCTCGACCTGGTGACTGATGTCGAGATGAGCGTTGGGCTCGTCGAGGAGCAAAATCTCCGGTTGCTGGCTGAGAGCTCGCGCAATCAAGACGCGCTGGCGTTCGCCACCAGAAATCGCCGTGATCAATTTGTCGGCTAGGTGAGCAATGTCTGTCAAGCGCATCATTTGCCATGCTATCTCAAGGTCGTGCTGACTTTCGAATCCTGAGTATCGAACATAGGGGGAGCGGCCCATCAGGACGATTTCAAAAACGGTATAGGGAAAAACCCAAACCGCGTCTTGAGGTACATAGGCAATGCGGTGGGCAAGATCCCGCCGGGTGTACTCATCGAGCGAGCGATCGTTGAGCGTTATTCTCCCGCGCTGGGGGACGAGGATGCGATCGAGCAGGCGAAGAAGAGTTGACTTTCCAGATCCGTTTGGCCCGAGGAGGCTCAGGAAATCTCCTGCCGGGAGCTCGAAGGATATGTCGCGCAGGACGGGAACGTCAGGATAACGGAAGGAGAGGTTTTCAACTGACAGGATCATGGAGAGAACAATAGGCCCAAGATGGTGCGAAGATACGCGTTTTTTCGTGCTGCAGAAAATAGACAAAAAATGAGTGGCAGGCAAGGAGTTCGGAAAGAATGAATGTCGCACGCTTGACAAGATGTTCGTTTGCTTGTATATTGAAGCGGTTCTTTTCCACCATGGATTTTTATAGTTCCGTTAGGGGTGCATCCCGTCTTGACTCGTCGAGACGGGACGGCTGAGAGCAAACCCTCTGAACCTGACCTGGGTAATACCAGCGAAGGAAAACGGGAAGACAGGTTTTCTGAGGCCGTTTTCCAGAGCTGCTCCCTATCTGGAAGATGGCCTTTTTGTTTTTGTGCGGAGGATACTATGAAACACTGGTTGCTGTTAAGCGCATGGTTGTCCCTTCCCCTGTTCCTCTTTGGGCAGGAAACCGGAATCATCCAGGGCAAGGTGATTGATGCAGACAGCAAGCGACCGCTTGAGGCGGCGAACATTGTTCTGCAAGAAATGAACCTTGGTACCAGTTCCGGCAAAGACGGATCCTTTCATCTGCGTCAAATCCCCGCCGGCTCGCACGTCTTGAGGATCAGCTACGTCGGCTATTCACCGAAACTCATGGCGGTTCAAGTCGAACGGGGAGAAGTGGTCGATCTTCAGGTGGCCCTAGAGGCGACAGTGTTGCCGGGCCAGACGATCATCGTCACTGCCACGCGGGCGCGGGAGCGGGAAAGCCCGGTCGCCTTTGGGACCCTGACTGCTCGCGAACTGAGTGAGCGTTACTCAACGCAAGACATCCCGGAGCTTTTGTCGGAGCTGCCGTCGACGACATTTTATTCTGAAAATGGTAATGGTATAGGGTACAACTATCTCACCATTCGCGGCTTCGATCAACGCCGCATCTCTGTCATGGTTAACGGTATTCCACAGAATGACCCTGAAGATCATGATGTGTACTGGCTGGATTTCCCGGACCTTGCGGCGAACCTTCAGGATATTCAAGTTCAGCGTGGAGCGGGCAGCGCATTCTACGGTCCTCCGGCGATCGGTGGTTCCGTTAATCTCATTACCTCAAGCTTCTCGAAAACCCCCGGTATTGATTTCTACTCTGGCTATGGAAGCTACAACACACGCAAGTACTCCGTGGCGGTCAATTCAGGGCTCATCGGCGAACGATACCAGCTCTACGGTCGTCTTTCCCGCATCCAGAGTGACGGATATCGTCTGAACTCATGGACGGATTTCTCAAGCTACTTCCTGGGGGCCATCCGCTATGATGAGACGATGACGACGCAATTCAACTTCTATGGCGGGCCGGTAGCGGACCACCTGGCCTACTATGGCATTGCAAAGGAGGATGCATACTCTTCCGATTCGCAGCGTCGAAAGCTGAATCCGATCAAACGCCCCGAGGAGATTGAAAACTTCAGCCAGCCGCACTACGAGTTGCTGCACGAGTGGCATCCAACGGACAAGCTTACGCTGAACAACGCACTTTTCCTTGTTACTGGAAGCGGGTTCTTCGACTACGATGGTTCGTGGGCTCCAAATTCATACTATCGGATTACGCCGGCGAACGGCTTTTCGGTCGTCGGTGACCCGGACACATCGTACATTGCGAATGCCCTCATACGCGCGTGGGTGGGAAATGTGCAGTATGGATGGTTACCGCGGGTGAACATACGACATCAGGGCGGGGAACTGACGCTGGGAGCAGAATTCCGGGTTCATCGATCGCTCCATTGGGGTGCGTTGCGTTGGGGAGAAAACATGCCGGCGGGAGTCACGCCAGAGTACCATTACTATGAATATCGCGGTGCAAAGGACATGGTGTCGCTCTACGCCCACGAACTCTATGCCCTGCGTCCCGATCTCACCCTTCAGCTCGATCTCCAATATGCGTACAATCGATACCGGCTCTACGACGAAAAGTATCTGAACACCGATTTCTCTGTGCCCTATCATTTCTTGAATCCTCGCATTGGAATCAACTACAACGTCACCGACAAGTTCAACGTCTTCACGCAGATCTCACGGACCTCTCGTGAGCCGAGGCTCGTAAACCTGTACAACGCTGCGGAAGCGAGCACGCCGGCATCGTGGGGACCCGTCACGCCGCAATTCAAGACGCTCCCAAACGGCAGCTGCGATTTCTCCAATCCGTTGGTGAAACCCGAAGCTCTGATTGATGTCGAGCTTGGAGGCGGATATGCGGCCGAGAATTTTCACGCGACAGTGAATTTCTTCTATATGAGCTTCAACGATGAAATAATCAAAGAAGGACAGCTGGATCGTTTCGGTATCCCTGTTACCGGCAACGCCGAGAGGACTCTGCATCAGGGAGTCGAGCTGACTGCCTCAGCGCGCTTGTTTGAAGGGTTCGAGCTGCAGGGGAATGCCTCCTTCAGCAAGAACCGATTGGAACGGTACACCGTGTTCGAAGGGACAACTCCGGTCTCGCTCGACGGCAACAATATTGCCGGGTTTCCAGATTTCCTTGCCAACGCCCGGGCAACATACAGATTCAATGGGCTGACGCTCTCCATGTCCCTTCAGCATGTTGGCGAGTTCTACACTGATAACTTTCAGAATCCGGGAAAGGCAAAACCTGCCTCCGACCGCACCGTTGATGCATATACCGTCGTCAATGCGTGGATTGCCTATCGGCTGCCCCTTGCGACCGTCCTGCAGGATGTTGAATTGCGCATGCAGGTGAACAACCTCTTCAACAGGATCTACGCAAGTAATGGTGAAGGGGATGAATTCTATCCTGCTGCGGAACGTAGTCTCTTTGCCTCTCTGCGAATTGGTTTGTAATTTGATGGTGCACCGTACCACCATCATCACCATTGGGCCTTCCGTATGGCTAAACACGCTCTTGTGATAGCAAATGGCGACGCCCCAAAGAAACAGCGGCTTCTGGCTCTCGTGAAGGAGGCAAACATCGTCATCTGTGCCGATGGAGGGGCCAACACTGCCCTCAAGTTCGGGATCACGCCCGACGCGATTGTCGGTGACCTCGATTCAATTCGCGCAGAAGCACTCGTTAAGTTCCGGAAGGTTCCGACCTTCGAGGACAGAGATGATGAAAGGACGGATCTCGAAAAAGCAATCTCATGGGCTATTAAGGCGAAGTACATTCATGTGGTCGTTGTCGGCGCGTCCGGCAGGCGGCTCGATCACACCATTGGAAACATGGGAGTGCTTGCCAAATTCTATCCGGATGCTATCGTTCGGTTTGTTGATGATATCGGCGAACTCTTGTACGTCGGCAACGAACTGACGTTCGAGGCGAATAAGGGCGATGTCGTGTCGCTCATTCCGCTCAATCGGTGTGAAGGAATTATCACGCAGGGACTGAGGTATGCACTGGAGGGAGAAACGCTCGAATTGGGCCTGCGTGAAGGAACCAGCAATGTGGTCGTTGCATCCCCTGTGACGATCAAGGTCAAAAAGGGCCAGCTGTTGCTCTTCAAACTCTTGGAACGATCGTAGAGCCGGATCAGATGGTCCACTTTGGTCTTATCGATTCTTTCCTCATCATCCTCTACTTTCTCGCGGTCCTCTATATCGGCTTCCGCGCGGTGCGCCGGAGCCGCAACGAATCTGAAGATTTCCTGCTCGCCGGCCGCACGCTGACGCTGCCGATGTTTGTCGCCACGCTGGTCTCAACGTGGTACGGCGGCATTCTCGGCGTGGGTGAATTTTCATACCGATTCGGCATCTCAAACTGGGTTGTCTTCGGAGTGCCGTACTATTTCTTTGCGCTGATCTTTGCTCTGTTCCTTGCAAAACGGATTCGGGCAACCAACCACATCACGATTCCTGACAAGCTTGAGGCATCGTACGACCGCAGAACTGCACTGCTCGGGGGTATGCTGACCTTTGTTCTCATCACACCTGCTGCCTACGTCCTCATGGTCGGAATCCTGGTCCAGCTGATTTTCGGTTTGGATCTGGCAACAAGCGTCGGTCTGACAACGCTTCTCACTATCTGTTACCTGTACCTGGGGAGGGTTTCGTTCCGATGTCTGGGCGAATGTGTTTGAGTTTATCATGATGTTCTTCGGGTTTGCCATGATCTTGCCGTTCGCCTATTATCGTCTCGGCGGATGGGAGTATATCGCTTCCCACGTGCCGCCGCTGCACCTGACATGGCATGGTGGAAATTCGTGGCAGTACATCACGGTGTGGTTCTTCATCGCCCTCTGGACACTTGTGGACCCCGCCTTTCATCAACGATGCTATGCGGCGAAGGATGGCAGGACGGCTCAGCGAGGAGTGCTGATTTCGATCCTCTTCTGGTTGTTGTTTGATTTCATGACGAGCATGGCCGGACTCTATGCCCGTGCAGCAGTGCCTAATCTCTCCAACCCTGCTTTTTCATATCCGATGCTTGCTGAGTTGACACTGCCGCCCGTTGCAAAGGCATTGTTCTATATCGGAATGCTTGCCACGATCATGTCGACCCTCAGCAGCCTGATGTTCATCTCGGCCTCGACGATCGGAAAGGACATAATCGGGCGCCTGGCCGTTTCTTCCGCTGCACCGGAGAGAGAGATTTTAGTTCAACGATGGACGAAAATCGGACTCATCCTCTCTGCTGTCTTCTCCATCATTCTCTCTCTCATCGTTCCCTCAGTGGTGAAGATCTGGTACACCATCGGAACTGCAATTGTGCCGGGATTGCTCGTTCCTTTGATGGCGAGTTACTTCGACTCGTTCCGCATCTCCGCTCGCTACGCGTTTTGGGCTATGCTCCTGGGGTGGTTGTTCTCAACGGTGAGCCTGCTCGACGGGCAGCTTCACCAGATCAACAGCGTGCCTTCATATTGGCTAGGTGTTGAGCCGATGTACCCAGGGTTGATTGTTTCTTTGGTGGTGTGGGGGGTGGGAAGGTATCGCTACAGGAGGCAGAACCCCGCTTGAGCGGGGCCTGCCCCTGAGAAAAAAATGCCACGCACTCTTGCTGTGCGTGGCATCGTGTGCTGTACATGAAGACTCCCGATATCTCAACAGCTGGCCGGGGAGATTCCGGACATCTCTACAGCTGCTTGATGTAGCACCTCCGTCGTTTGTGCTGTCGGGAATCATAAAACTTCCATTGTGCCTGGACTTTCGTATTCCCCTCCAATTCCCTGTTCGTCTCGACCTTCTCAATCCGATTCTTGTTGAACGCTTTGTTTGATTCGTGGATTAAAATCGCGTTGACTCCTTTGTTCTGCATATCAGGACGCACAGCGGTGAGGTACAAATCTATCCGTCTGTTGTTCTTTAACGCTCTCAACACATGGACAAACCCGAACGGAAACAGGCGGCCGTTGCATCGCTGGAGCGCCTTTGAAAGCGAAGGCATAGCAATCCCAAATGCAACGACTTCGTCGTTGGAGTCCAGCACAACCGGCACGTATTCGGGAATGATGAATCCGAAATACTGTTTCACATACATATCGATCTGTTTCTCGGACAATTCAACAAATCCATAAAGGTCTTTATAGGCCTCGTTCAAGACGTGGAATATCTTCTTTGCGTACGGAAGCAACTCTTTGGCTCTCCTGACCTTCAGAATTCTGAGATTATTCCTTTTCAGTGCGATCTCTGCCAGTCTCGCAATTCTTTCGGGCATTTCCCCGTGCATCGTCACTTCGTATTCAATCCAGTCGGTGTCTTTTGAATAGCCTAACCGCTCGATGTGCCGCTGATAGTACGGATAATTATAGAGAGCCCCCAGCGTACTGATTTCTTCGAAGCCTTCAATAAGTATCCCCTCGCCGTCCATGTCGGTGAAACCCAGCGGGCCATGAACGTGATTCATCCCCTGTTCCGAAGCCCAGCGCTCCACTTCCTGCAATAGCCTCTCAGATACCTCTCCATCATCGATAAAATCAAACCATCCGACACGGGCTGCCTTCCTATCCCACTTCTCGTTGTACAGCTTGTTGATGATCCCGGCAACGCGGCCCACGACCTTCCCATCCTTGTAAGCAAGCCAGTACTTCGCGTCACAGTGTTGAAAGGCCGGATTTGTTTTCCTCTGCAACGTGCGCTTTTCGTCGGCAAGCAACGGCGGTACCCAGTATGGGTTGTTCTTGTACAGCGAAAACGGGAAGCGAATGAACCGGCCAAGGTCTTTGTCCGTCTTCACCTCTCGAATCTCAATCGACATAGCGTGTTCCTCCACACTCAATTATTGCCCGGGTTGCGGTTTGTTTGGATATCCTGAATGACTATCGCCCCGGGAACACCCTTCGTCAGGCAACGGTCATCTCGACAGCGGATCTACTTGGTGTCCAGTATCAGCGGCAGGCCATCTTTGCCGGCGCCGATGATAACGACCTTCGCATTTGTTGAATTCGCGAGCTTCTCTGTGGCTTCGATGCCTTTCCACCGAAGCAAGGGGTCACTGATTCCACGAGTCACGATATTCTGGAAGTCTGAAATGCCCTGAGCTTCGATACGTTTTCGCTCTGCTTCCTGTTTTTCTTTTGTCAGAACAAACTGCATTCGCTGGCTTTCTTGCTCGGCTTGCAGCTTCATCTCAATGGAAGCAGTCAGACCCGGCGGCAGCCCAACTCGCCGTAACGGCGTGGTTTCGACTGTGATGCCTCGTGGCCCAACGAGTTTTTCGAGATCTGTCAGAATGATCTGTGCGAGCACCTCACGTTCAGATGTATAGAGTGCCCGGGCATCATATCCTGCGGTCACGCCACGTGCAACAGAGCGAAACTGCGGCTCGAGGATAATCTGGACATAGTTTTCCCCGATGGTCTTATAGACTTCGGCGGCCTTGTCAGGATTAAGGTGATACAATGCGCTGATCTCCAGCTGTACTGTCAAGCCCTCTTTCGAAGGAACATCCATGACCTCTTTAGCCTCTTCTGTCTTCACGCTGAACTTTATGACACGTGCGAGGGGGTTGATGAGATTGATGCCGGCTTTGAGCGTGTTGTCAGAGACCGTTCCGAAGAAGTCGACCACCCCGACGTTTCCTGCAGGTACCACAGTAAACATCTGACTTACGGCAAGCAATGCAAAGAGCAATCCGGCAGCTCCAAATATCGCTGCGGAGCCGCGGGCCATCGCGTTAGAGCCAGCTCTACGGCGTGCCGAGAGCCATGCTATGATTGACCCAATGGCGACGAAAGCGCTGATGATGAAGAACATATGTACCTCCTCTGTGTTATGAAATAGTACATCCGGTATAAGTTAGTCAAACTTCTGTTCTCTTCTTCTATCGTTTCGAATCCTCCTTTTCATACGATTGACACTTCCGTATGTTCGAGCCTACTAACGATTGAGTGGAAGGATGACGTCATAAACATTCGGATCTGAGCCCTTTTTCTTGCCTCCGCCCGTCCATTTCTTTGCCGTTGCTTCAACCGTGCGGAAATCACCCAGCCCTGCACCACCATGGTCGTCCTGGCATCCGACAAGGACGGTGTATCGCCATGCCGTGGTGGGCTTGCCGATGACATCGAAAGGCAGAGAAAACGTGATGGACTTGTCCCGCGTGTTGCCCAGAGGATTTTTCTCATCCCCTTCTACCGGGATGTATTCAGCGATGACTGAGCCTTTTGAATCAGCTGCGCGCACACCCCCGGCTACATAAATGATCGTCTCGTACGCAAATCTCGGGTCGACTGAATAGTTGGAATTCATGCCAATTGCCGTTTGCCCGGATCCCGGCTTGTTGTCCTTGTCGATGGCAATCGCGATATATGTCAGTTGAAAGCCGTACTCAGGGTGCCAGCCCGGATTCGATAGACCTCGGAATCGAAGTCGAAACTTAACATTCTTGTCATCAGCTGCAACAGTGAAATGCGTGATGTCCAGGCTCCCCGGTCTAAGAAGCGGCGTGAGAGGATAGACGTACGCCCCGGTGCCCGTGTCGTCTCCTTGGGGATCTTCGACATCATAAAGGATTGTTGCCTGTTTGCTCTCGGTCTTGATTGCAGCATTGGTCAGAAGGCGATACGGCGGACCTTTGAGTGACTTCAGTTCAGAACGGACGGTGGGGGTGGCTAGCGCGAGATTCTTGAGTATCGTCGGAACGGCAGGTTCATGGATGATCGTCGGTTCAATCTTCTGAGCTTGACCGTTCATTGTCAGCTCTGATCCCTTTTCAGCGAGCACGATCTTCAGTTGGGCATTGGATGGAAGTGAGGTTGTGGTTTTCATTCCCACGCCTTTGACGACGCCATCAAAAAAGATTCTGATGGAATCCTGTCTGGCGGACGAAGTCGCGTTCACGATAGATCGAAGGGTAACAATGACCCGGCTCGATGAGAGCGCGTAGGAACCATCGACTCGGTCATGACCAACGACGATCCTGAAACGTGCCCCGTGCATCGAGCTTGGCAGCCGCGGTGACAGCGTCAAGGTCTTGTTTGGTGCATCGACTGAAACTCCAAGGTAATCCTGATAGAACACGCGGAGGAATTCTGCAAGGCTCCATGCCTGACTGAACGTGCCTGAGAGTCTAGGCTCCTTCTCGCCGGGCCGCGGCGCGGCATCAAGAAGCTCAGACATTGTCCCTACAGCACCACGATCGAGAATCTGGTGCACCATAT
>CAVUAC010000035.1:0-44380 GCA_963739335.1 uncultured Bacteroidota bacterium
CCTGATCCTCGCCGTTCCTCGCGGAACGACCGGGTAGAAGAAGCCTATGACGTAGATCCCCTCTGCATATAACTCACGCGCCATGGCTTGCACGAGTCCGGCATCGTGAAGCATGATCGGGACGATGGGATGAAACCCATCCTTGATTTCGAAGCCTGCCTCGCGAATTCTGCTCCGGAAATACCGGGCGTTCTCGTCGAGCTTGTCTCGCAACGCCGTAGACTCCTTCAGCAGGTCAATTGCTTTGATCGTCGCACCTACGACCACCGGACTTAGGGTGTTGGAGAAGAGGTAGGGGCGGGAGCGCTGGCGCAGAAGGTCGATGAACACTTTTTGACCGAGGATGCAGCCTCCTGCTGCACCGCCGAGGGCCTTACCAAACGTGGTCGTGATGATGTCCACTCTTCCCATGACGTCGTGGTGCTCGTGCACGCCCCTGCCTGTCTTACCCACAAATCCTGTCGCATGGGAATCGTCCACCATCAGAATGGCATCGTACTCCTCGGCGAGGTTGCAGATCTGGTCGAGCTTCGCCACGTCGCCATCCATCGAGAAAACACCGTCGGTCACGATCATCCGGAATCGCTTGTTCTGCGTCTCCTTCAGATGGTGTTCAAGATCCTTCATGTCGCCGTGCTTGTACCGATGGCGCTCGGCCTTACAAAGCCGGATACCGTCGATGATCGACGCGTGGTTGAGCTCATCTGAAATGAGCGCATCCTCCTCGTTGAGCAGTGCTTCAAACACGCCTCCATTGGCGTCAAAGCACGAGGAATAGAGAATCGCATCTTCCATTCCCACAAACTCCGCAATCTTCCGTTCGAGCTCCTTGTGCTGATCCTGCGTGCCGCAGATGAACCGCACGGAGGACATCCCGAAACCCCGCTCTTCAAGTGCCTTCTTCGCCGCGGCAATAACTTCAGGATGGCTGGAAAGACCCAGGTAGTTGTTCGCACAGAAGTTGATGACCTGATTCAGCTCCGAATGCACCGGGTATTCCACTGCAATGTCCGCACCCTGCGAAGAATGGATAATCCGTTCCTCTTTGAACAAATCAGCATACTGGAGTTCGGTCAACTCGTTGCGATAGAACTCCCGTACCCGTTCGTGAACCGCCATGAAATCCTGCTACCTCCTCCTCTTTGGTTGTTCGTATGGTACTCGATTAATCTCGTGTGGCTCTCTTGCCCGTTACATCCCGTACATCGCAATGACCTCATCCTTCTTCTTACCAAGGATGTTGTACTTGGCTCCAATCTTCGTGAATGCCGCGATTGCTTTGTCAAGGTGTTCACGTTCATGATCGGCTGAGATCTGAATTCGAATTCGAGCCTGTCCCTGAGGGACCACCGGGAAGAAAAACCCGACTGCATAGATCCCCTCTTCATAGAGATCGCGGGAAACATCCTGCGCGAGCTTGGCATTGTACAACATCACCGGAACGATAGGATGGACCCCCGGCCTGATATCGAGACCAGCCTGTGTCATTTTCTCCCGGAAGTATTTCGTGTTCTCTTCAAGCTTGTTCCGCCGGTCTGTGGACTTTGAAATCAGGTCGATCACCTTGATGGATGCCGCAATGACCACCGGAGGCACGGTATTCGAAAAGAGGTATGGACGGGCACGCTGCCGGCAAAGGTCGACAATTTCCTTTCGGCCGCTGATACATCCGCCTGCCGCGCCCCCGAACGCCTTGCCAAGCGTCGTGGTGATGACATCAATACGTCCCAACACCCCGCAGTGCTCATGCGTTCCTTTCCCTTGCTTGCCCAGAAAGCCCGTCGAGTGCGAATCGTCAACCATCACCATAGCGTCATATTTCTCCCCCAGATCACAGATCTTGTCGAGCGGCGCTATATCACCATCCATCGAAAAAACGCCGTCGGTGATAATCATGCGAAACCGACAGCTCTGGGTCTCCTGAAGCTTCTCCTCGAGATGCTCCATGTTGAGGTGCTTGTAGTTGTAGAGCTGCGCCTTGCTGAGCCTCATGCCGTCCACAATCGAGGCATGCACGAGGCGATCGGCAATCATGGCATCATCTTTGTCCAGAGAAACCTCAAAGAGAGCGGCATTCGCTTCCATGCACGATGGGAAAAGGATCGTGTCCTCTGTCCCAAGAAACGTTCGATAGCTTTTGTTCCAGCTCGTGGTGGATGTCCTGCGTTCCGCAGATAAATCGGACCGAAGACAGCCCATACCCATGCGATTCGAGCCCTTTATGAGCAGCCTCTACAACCTCCGGATGGCTTGACAGTCCCAGATAGTTGTTCGCGCAGAAATTGAGCACCTGTTTACTCGGTGCCCCCGGGGGATATTCGACATTGATCCGCGCCATTTGGGGGGATTTGATGTACCGCTCTTCCTTGAAAAGACCACTCCCCTTGATCGTAGTGAGTTCGTTGCTGTAGTATTTCTTGGCTTTTTCTGCGTATGCCATAGAACCTCCCTTAAAGCGGTGTGAATTCTCTCAGCAAGTTGATGATGTTGTTGACCGAATCAAACGCCTCGGGTGTCGCTTTGTCATCAGGGATTTTGATTTGAAACTTCTTCTCCAAAAACATTTTCAATGAGACCATCGAGAACGAGTCCACAATGCCGCTCGTGATGAGCTTCGTGTCTTCGGTCACGACCTGGTCGGAATCCTCGTCAAGGTATTCCTTCTTGACGTAGTCGATTATCAATTTCTTGATGTCCTCAGCCATGGTTCCTCCTTGGAAAGAGAGCGGTGTCGGTTGTTCGTTAGTCGTTCTCCAGCGTCGAGATGTCTCCGATCTCTTCCCCCCATTCCTTCGCCCTCAGGAGTCGCCTCATGATCTTGCCGCTTCTTGTTTTTGGCAGCGAATCCACATATTCAATCTCCTGCGGCATTGCCAACGGGGAGAGTTTCTTCCGGATGTAGTTCATGATGTCCATCGTGAGATCGTCGTTCTTCGTGAATCCGGGTTTGAGCGCAATGAACGCTTTGACGACCTCCATGTTGATCGGATCGGGCTTTCCCACCGCAGCAGACTCGGCTACGGACGGGTGCTCGAGCAATGCCGACTCGATCTCAAACGGACCGACAAGGTGGCCCGCGGTGTTGATGACGTCGTCGTCGCGGCCGACGAACCAGTAGTACCCTTCACTGTCAATGCTCGATCGATCTCCGCAGATATACCATCCGTTCTGGAACTTCTTATCGTAGGTTTCCTTGTTGTTCCAGTACATCCTGAACATGGATGGCCACCCGGGCTTGAGTCCAATCAACCCGACTGTTCCCGGCGTTTGAATCGGCTCGTACGTCTTTGGATTGAGCACCGCTGCTGTGATCCCTGGGAACGGTTTTCCCATCGAGCCCGGTTTGATCTTCATGCCGGGGTAGTTCGAGATCACGATCGATCCCGTTTCAGTCTGCCAGAACGAATCATGGAACGGCAAACCGTAGGCCTTCTCGGACCAGATCACCGCTTCGGCATTCAATGGTTCGCCAACGCTCACAAGATGTCTGAGCGATGAGAGATTGTGTTTACCCACAGGATCGAGGCCTTCCTTCATCAGCAGGCGAATCGCCGTCGGGGCCGAGTACCACACCGTAACGTTGTGCTTCTCGATAAACGCGTACCACTTGTGAGCGCTGAAGCCCGCATCGAGAACGACCTGCGTGATTCCGTTCGCCCAGGCACCGATGATCCCGTAGGACGTTCCCGTCACCCAACCGGGGTCAGCGGTACACCAATAGATATCATCAGGTCTGAGATCGAGGACCCACTTCGCGGTCACGGCTTGTGCGATGACCGAAGAATGAACGTGTAGAGCCCCTTTCGGTTTCCCAGTGGTTCCCGACGTGTAGTGAAGAACCGACGGCGTTTCGGGACCGACCTTCGCAATGTCAATCCTCTCAACCTTCGGTGCATGCTCCATCGAGAAGGCAATCTCGCCCCGTTCCGGCGTCCTTTCCCCCGCGTCCACAACGATCACCCACTCTAAATCCGGGAGCATCGCGCGGGTCCTCCTCACTTTCCCAAGGTGCTTTCGCGTCGTGAGGATGGCTCGTGTCCTCGCATCCTCGAGCCGCATCACGAGAGCGTCTTCGCCGAACGCTGAAAACAACGGTTGGACAATTCCGCCCATTTTCAGAATGCCCAGGAACGAAATGTACAGCTCCGGAATCCGATCCATGAAAATGCAGATGCGGTCACCCGGCTTGAGACCGATCTCCCTCAGCATCAAGGCAAACGAGTTGCTGTAGACTCGGAGGTCATCATACGTGTAGCGCTTGACCTCGCCTGTGAACCCTTCCCAATCGAGCGCGACCTTTTTCCCATGCCCCAAATCACAAATCCGATCGCTGCAGTAGTATCCAATGTTGTAGTTGCCGTTCTTTCCGTATTCCAGTTCTTCTTCTGCCATTTTCCAACTGAAGTCTTTGAGCCTCGTCTCATAGGACCCGATGTTACTCATTGGACAGCCTCCCGATTCGTGGTTTCCATCACAACAAAGGCAACGGCGGTTTTGTCAGAGTGCGAGTGTGAAATGTGGATTTTCGATACCGACTTCTGCCTGGCGAGACGTCGAAGGAGACCGGAGAGACGGGGCCTCCAGTCGTGCGTAATCTGAATATCTCGCCAGAGTGACACGCTCTCCAGACCACACCCCAGTGCTTTCAAGAGAGCTTCTTTTGTCGCGAAGAGCGTGGCGTAGAACGTTTCTTGAGATGGCCCGTCGGGCGCATGACGGATTTCGGTGCGAGTGAATACCTGCGCGAGGAACTCCGCCCGATCCTCCAACTTTCGAAATCGATCAATATCGACGACGTCTGTTCCTACTCCAGCGATCATAGCCCGTACACGGAATAATAAGGCAAGGTCGGCCCCTCTTCTCAGGGTTTGAAGAGCACTTTGTAAGCATCACCGGCACGTATGGAGGCGAACCCTTCATCAAATCGTTCTAACGGAAGTTGATGAGTTACAAACCCGGTCTTCATGAACTGTTTGGCCAACCCTGCTTTGAGCAGTTCTTCCATTTGATCCCAGGTTTGGAAAACCCGCCGTCCAATAATGCCATGGACCGTGATCCCGCTGAAGATAATGTTCTTTGCGAAGTCCACCTGCATCGTCCCGGAAGGTATGCCCAACAGGGAAAACGTCCCGCCCATCCGCAGGACACGCTCGGCGTCCGCGTACGCTCGATAGCTTCCGGACATCTCAAACGCCGCGTCGACACCGGTCTTGTCCGTCTCTTTCATGATCGTTTCATAGAACGCCGTGCCCTCGTCCGCAATAGTCATATCGAAGCAGTGGTCTGCGCCATACGTCTTCGCCAGTGCGAATCGCCGGGACACAAGTTTGTCATGGGAGAACTCCTCGTGGGAGGCATCCGTAACATAGATACGTCTTGCTCCAGCCCATTTCGCGACTGCAACAGCCATCAATCCCTGAACGCCGCATCCCAGCACGGCGACGGTCCGACCCTTGACGAGCGCAGACATAACGGTATGCGTCGCGTTGCCCAGGGCATCCATGAAACTGATGATCTCGTACGGGATTTCACGCTGAAAGAACAGACGTACGTTTTCCGCCGGCACCTTGACATAAGCGGCCCAGGCACCATCATCGTGGACGCCTTTGATGATCGTATTCCGGCAAACGTGGTATTCGCCAAGCCTACACTGATAACAGGTGCCGCACGTGACATGCATCTCGGCAGTGCTGTAGAACTGTTTCTCGAGCAATTGAAGGAAGGTACTCTCCGCGCCCAGCGAGCGGGCTGTCTTTCGCCGAACCCGCTTCTTGAGATCAGCATTGTGTTTGGCCTTCTGGAACACGAGTCGGGCGAGGTGTGCTCTGGCTTGTTTGCCCACATCGACGATACGACCGCTGAATTCGTGCCCCACGGTGACGGGGTCGGTCTTCGCCCTTATCATCTGAACACGCAAGGATTCTTTCGAGTTGTAGATCCCGACGTCCGTGCCGCAAATGGCTCCAGCAATCACTTTGATGATGACGTCGTTTGGTCGTTCAATTTTCGGCTCCGGCTTGTCGACGATCTGGAGCCCTGTCGGCCAATTCTGGCCCTCGATGGGTTTCGGTTTGACGATCGCTTTCATTGTCGTGGTCTTTCCTTCAAATTTGTAGGATGAAACCGTACTCTCCGGTTTCCGGGCAAAGTTGGGCCGTCACTTCTTCGCAGCTTTCCACTCAGCGTAGTTCTTGCGAATGTCATCCAGCACCTGCCGATCAATCTGGTCATCATCCCGCACGCGGATGTCATAGTTTTCCCAACCCATGAAATCCTGCAGAGCTTTCTTCGTCTTTGCATCGAACACACCGTTCACAGGACCATCATAGAACAAGAAACCCTTGTACGGTTTGTTGCTCATAATCGACTGAAGTTCTTTGCAGATGGATGCGTCAATCTTGATCAGGTTCTTGGGATCCGTACGGTAGTAGTAGAGCTTGTGCAGTTCATAGAGACGCTCCAGTTCTTGAAGCGGCTTGGCATGGTCGTAGATGCTGATATCGATAAGATCATCCGTCGTCCCGTCATACCCTGCCCCCTTCCGTTTCACGAGCAGCGCGGCAGACTCCTCGCCCCTCCGATCGCCACCCGCTTTACCACCCGCTACGATGGCTGCAGCAAGTCTGTCACCCAGCGAGCCCTTCGTCTGCAGGAACGTTTTTGCCAGCGCCTCGACAGTTTCTTTTCCTACAAGGGTATTGCCCTGAGCCGCGAATCCCTTGCCGGTAATAACCATTCCTTTTCCTCCGCTGTTTGACCCTGCGATACCTCCAGCCCAATCGAAACATTCTTTCCCTGTCCAACTGGCCGAGTTACCTTTGGCGTCAACAATCCCGAGCTGGCGAACGTCCCTCGCGTGTCGTTGGCGATGAGAATCCTCACAGCTTCTTCGGCAGTTGCCCCGTTGCGGAGCAGCGCCAGGCCTTTGGGCCCGTACGAAACGTTGATGAATGATTGCGTCGCAATTGCGCCAACCCCGGCTTCCGCCCACGGCACAATCGGACGCACATTGGGGAATTTCGATTGCACGGCAACACCGACATCACCCGTGACGGGATCAATGCCGGCGATAGAAAAGGTTGAAGCAAATGGATCATTGGAATAAGCTTGATGACCCGGATTGTTGCGAAGATCGGTCGACAGAAGGAAGAAAATCACGAAAGCAGCCAGTCCGCAGAAGACAGTGATGAGTCGCTTCATGGCGATCCTCCTCGGTGATTGTTTCGATAGGGAAGGCTGATGGCAGTTCAGAATTGCAGCGTAACTCGGCGCAAGCCGGTCGCAGAACGCCGTGTGAATATAGAGAGAAAAACGCTGGAAGGAAAGTACTTTGAACCCTGATTTCTCAGGCAGATTTCTTCAGTCTGATCGCAAATGATCCATCCATCGAGTGGCGGTGAGGAAACGTCTCGACATATCCATCGGATGTGACGAGGCGGGAATCGATGAACTGGCTTGCGTTTTCAATAACAAATTCAGGATGATCACCCAGGAAGCTCTTGACCACGTCGAAATTCTCCTCCGGTTCGGTGGTGCACGTGCTGTAGACCAGAATTCCTCCCGGCTTGACATGTTTCGCCGCGTTCTCAAGAATAGCACGCTGGCTCTGTACAAGCCTGGTCAGATCTTCAGGCTCACGCTTCCATTTCGCGTCCGGCTTTTTCGCGAGAACTCCCAGACCCGAACACGGCGCATCCACCAGGACCCTCTCTGCCGGTGCAGTCTGGATCGTGGCCGCGTCGGCCGTGATGAAATGCGCGTTGGCGATCCCAAGTCTTTGACACGCGCCCTTGACCAGATTAAGCCTAGTTTCGTAGCGATCGATAGCAACGATCTCTCCGACATTTTTCATGAGTTCGCCGATGAAGGTTGCCTTTCCTCCAGGGGCGGAGCACATATCGATGACACGATCGCCCGGTTTAGGGTCCAATAGTTGGACCGCTAATCCTGCGCTTTCATCCTGAACGAGGAAAAACCCTTGCCGGAACATCTCAGAACTCCCAATGCCTGCCATGTGTTTCACGCGCACAAAGAAATCGAGGTATTCCGATCGCGAAAACTGAATCTGGTGTAGTTCCAACTGCGACAAGAAATAGTTGAAGTCGATCTTGAGTCGATTGACCCGAAGGGTAAGGTCAGGACGTTCATTGTTTGCGGCAAGAAGTTTCTTCGCTTCCTCGTATCCAAACCGTGCCACCCAACGCTTCACAATCCACGCTGGATGAGATTCGACAACAGCGAGGTGTTGGATTTTGTTCTCGTTGAAATCGGGATACCGGATGTTTTCAAGGTTACGAAGGATGTTCCGCAGCACACCGTTGATGAGGTCTGCAACCTTCTGACCGCGCAGTCGCTTGATGAACTCCACTGATTCATTGACGGCAGCAGAATGAGGCACTTTGTCGAGGAAGAGTATCTGGTAGAGAGCAACGCGGAGGGCGTTTCTGATGTTGGTTTCAGCCTTCGTGAAGTTCCCATGGAAGAATCCGGTGAGAACCCAATCGAGCTTCATTTGCCAGCGAACGACGCCCGTCACAATCTCGTTCATCAGCCCCTTGTCGAGCTCGTTCATCTCCGCCGTTCGCATCTCTGTCTCGAGAAGCCGATCGAGGTAGGAATCGGAGCGCTCTACGCGGTTCAGGATCTTGACGGCTGTTCCACGTGGTCCGCGGTACAGGTTCGAAGATTCGGGTTCAAAACTCATTCGCAACGGATCTTGCATTCAGCGCTCACAGTCGACGTGTTGGTCGTGGCTCCATTAAATGAAAATGCGGAATGCATCAGTTGAATACATTCCGCACACACCTACTCAGGACTGGTTGCAGGATTAGGCTGTCGCCGCTGCAGGTTTCTTGCCGTACTTCCGGTTAAACCGCTCAACACGACCAGCGGAGTCGACCAGCTTCTGCTTCCCGGTGAAGAAGGGGTGACAGTTTGAGCATATTTCCACGTGCAGATTACCAGCTGTCGACCGTGTCTCAAATGCGTTGCCGCAAACGCAGGTAACAAGTGCTTTCTTGTAGTCAGGGTGAATTCCAGGCTTCATCGAACTCTCCAAGTTTGCTTTGTCAATTGCTCGATCAAAGTACCCATTTTTCACTTGAGTTGCAACCGCAATCTCAAGGAAACCGATGGGTTGGTGCTCGTCCCAAGGCATGTGGATCAAGTCACGCACTGCACCTGAATCCTTGAAATTCAAATGCTATTTAGGTAGATTAACAATGATGAGACCAATCACCGCGCTCGCGCTCATACTCATTGTTTCCGGTCACACACTCCCCGCTCAGGACAAGGGAACGTACAGCTTTCTACGCGACGAGGTAGGCGCCCGCGCAGCGGGGCTGAACGGCAGCTTCGTGTCGATGACAAACGATCCAACCGTTCTCTTCTACAACCCGGGCGCACTCACAACTCTGAACTCAGCCAAGGGTTCTGCCGGATTCCTGAAGCACCTGCTCGACGTCAACGGCGGATACCTCTCATATGCACGAGCCGTTGAAGGTGTGGGGACTGTTGCCGGTGGCATCCTTTTCCTCGACTACGGTTCCTTCACGCAGACCGATGAAAACATGAATGACCTAGGCACGTTCGGTGCGCGCGATCTCGCAGTGGTGGTGGGCGTCGGCCGGTCCCTCGATGATGTAACAAGCGTCGGCGTCAATGTCAAGTTCATCTACTCCTCCATCGCCGATTTCAAATCTACAGCCCTGGCAGTCGATGCCGGGATCCTGTATCAGATTCCCTCCGAGAACATTACCGTCGGAGCAAGCGTTCTCACTCTGGGCAGCCAGCTCAAGAGTTACAACGGGATCAAGGAATCCTTGCCGCTCGACGTCAAGATCGGCATCACGCAGCGCCCACAGCATCTGCCCGTACTGCTGAATCTCGATTTTCACAGACTCACAGATTCGCAGGAGAAGCTGTTGGACCATTTCAGCTCCTTCTCGATCGGCGCCGAGTTTCTGATGAGCGAATCGTTTCGGCTGAGAGTGGGGTACAACAATCAGCAGCGGAGAGAGCTGAAGCTCGGTACAAGTGCAGGCCTGGCCGGGATCTCGCTGGGGGGTGGACTACTGATCGGTGAGTACGTCGTCGATTATTCGTTCAACTCATACGGAAAAATCGGCAACCTGCATAGAATCTCTATCGGAATGAACCTGTAGGTCTGAAGCCCCCGCACAAGCAGTACCCTTATCGTACAATACCTTCCAGAATCCGGTCGCTCAGATAGAATAGAATCATTCCAGCGAACACAACAAGCGGTGGTATGCGATCCTTGGATTTGTTGATCTCGGGGATAAGGTCGCTCGCGCCGACATAGACCGCCACGCCGGCAGAGAACGCGAATCCAGCACCCACCACCGTGGCACTGACATGCTGGAACACAAAGAGCGTGCACACCCCCACCAGCGTCGCAAGAGCCAACCCCGCGGTAGAAAGGAGAACAACCCTACGCGAATACCCTGCAGCGAGAACGATGGAGCCGATCGTCAGGCCCTCAGGGAACTTGTGCAGCAGGACTCCCAGGAAGATGAGAATTCCGAGGAGGAAATCAAACTGTAATCCGATGGAAATGGTGAATCCATCGAAGAAGGCATGGACAAACAACCCGGAGAAGGCTGAGAGGCTCGCAGTTTTCGAGACCATGACATCGTGGTGCGTTTCCTGGCCGAAATGGAGGTGCCCGACGATGGTGTGTTCGAAAAAGTGAATGGTGGCGAATCCCAGGATGCAATAGACCATCGCACTTTCGCCGAGGGCGCGGATGCTGGCAGGCACAAGCTTCAGGAAGACCAGCGCAAGGATGAACCCGGCTCCCAGGGCAAGCAAGGTCTCCTGCACTCTCCGCGGCCACGATTTTCTGAGATAGATCAGACTTCCGCCGAGAATCTCAGCCAGCGCTGCCGCTAGCCCAAAGAGGAACGTTTCTGCAATCATCGTTCCCTCGTGTAGGGTTTCTCCATGTACCGACGAGCTTCCTCGTGAGTGTTCTCATACTCCTTCATGTCGAGCACCTTCTGATATTGCGCCTGTGCCGATCCACGCCTCTTCTGGAGGTCGTAGATCATGCCGATCATAAGGTTCGCCATCGACATAAAGCCAGACGGGCTGCTCTTGTCGATCTTCCGTGACAGTGCGTCGCACTGATAGAGCTGCTGCGAAGCGTCGTCAAGCCGTCCGGCCAGGAAGTAGTGCCGGCCGATGTAGTAGTATGCCTCCCTGCCATCATAGACATCGTATCCAACCTGTTTGTTCCGAAAGCGCTCCTCAACTTCGGTGAAGATCTGGAAAGCCTCCGCCCAGTACCCCAGGCTGACATAGCATCTTCCGTACATCCTGTGGAACAGGGGATTTCGCGGATACTTGGTATGGAGTTCGCGTGCGAGTTCGAGGGCCCGCACATATTGTTTTTCGTACGAGAAATAAGTCTGGACCAGAAAGTACATTGCTTCGGTCTTTGCATACCGTGCCTTTTGAGCCGCGAGCTCGAGCTGCTCAAGACCTTTCTTCTTGTCTCCGCTCGGCAAGAACAACATCAGGGGTTTGACGAGGGGATATTGGCTCGGGATCACATCAGCATAATAATTGTAGATCCCCATGCCCAACAGGACGTCATAGTTCTCGGGTTCGAGCCGAAATGCTTTTCGGACCGCTGGAAGTGCGACGAGCCCATCCTTCGCTGCCGCCAACCACGTTCCACGATTTGCCCGCAGCCTTCCGCGAAAACCAACGGCACCGCCTTTGAAGAATAGTGCGGTGACATCGTTCTCGTTTTTGTCCAAACGCTGCTCGCACATTTCAACAACCTTTTCCAGCGAATCGTAGAACTGCCTGTCGTGAGACTCGTCGTCAAAGTTGCTCAGGATGCGCCACCATTGGGTCATCGCCTGGAAAAAATAGCCTGCGGGATGGTCTGGCACCTGGCGGATAACTGCAGCGAACTCTTCGTCTGCCTTTTCGAACTCTATATTGTAGAGGTAATCGATGCCTCGCTGCAAGCGCGGCATCGACGGCTCGATCCTCAATCCATTGCCCGTCTGCCAAAGAGGGGACAAAGGCGAGCAAGAGAACTACAAAATAGCGCCACAGCAGGTTGGTACACGGAAGTACCAGGCTCAGGCATTGATTACGCAGCAAGTTACATCAACCTCTCGGCAATGTACGTTCGGATATTGGAGATCGCGATTCTGTCCTGCTTCATCGAGTCGCGTTCACGGATCGTCACCGTTTGATCCTGCAGACTCTGCGAGTCCACGGTCACACAGAAGGGAGTGCCGGCCTCATCCTGGCGCCGGTATCTTCGGCCAACTGCACCGCTATCGTCATAGAACACGCGGAAATACGGGCGGAGATCGGATTCGATGTTCTTCGCCATTTCCGGCATGCCGTCGCGGTTGACGAGCGGGAAGATGGCGACCTTCGTGGGTGCCAGCTTTGGATGGAGTTTCAAGACAATCCGGGTTTCCATCGTCCCCTCCGCTGTGGGGGCCTCCTCCTCGCGATACGCATCGACCAGAAAGGCCATGAACGACCGACTGGCTCCGGCGGATGTTTCGATGACATAGGGAGTATACTTTTCCTTCGTCGTTTCGTCAAAATACTTCAAACTCTTTCCGGAGTATTGCTCGTGGCGGGAGAGGTCATAGTCTGTCCGATTGTGAACCCCCTCAATCTCACCCCATCCGAACGGGAACTCGTATTCAATGTCATAGGCATCTTTTGCGTAGTGCGCCAGTTTGTCCTTCGGATGTTGATGCCATTGGAGCTTCTCTCTGGTCATGCCAAGTTCGCCGTACCACTTCATTCTCTCCGATCGCCAGTACTCAAAATGCTCATCGTCAGTTCCGGGCTTCACAAAAAACTGCATCTCCATTTGCTCGAACTCACGGGTGCGAAAAAGAAAATTCTTGGTGTTGATTTCGTTCCTGAATGCCTTGCCAATCTGCGCGATGCCGAAGGGAATCTTCAATCTCCCAGCCGATTGCACGTTCAGGAAGTTCACAAAAATACCCTGAGCTGTTTCCGGTCGAAGAAAGACCACTGCTGAGGAATCTTCAACAGCTCCAACGAAGGTCTTGAACATAAGATTGAACTTGCGGGCGTCAGTGAAAGTCCCCTTGTTACCGCAATTGGGACACGGAAGAAGAGTCACGACCTTTGCCGCGTCCGCGTCCGTTGCTACTCGCTTCGCGAACTCCTCGACAACGACGTCGTCCTTCACCTGGCCTTCAAATTTCCCCGGCTCGAGCTCGCGCAAGGTTTCTTTCTTTCTTTTGATGGACAAATCCTCAAAAAGGAAGTCCATGCGATATCGGGACTTGCAGCTCTTGCAGTCCACCATCGGGTCGGTGAAGTTCTCGACGTGGCCTGATGCCTCCCACACCCGGGGATGCATCAGAATGCTGGCATCGATGCCTTCAATATTCTCGCGATACGTCATGCTCTTCCACCACTGCTGCTTCAGGTTGTTGAGCATTTCGACGCCGAGTGGACCGTAGTCCCAACAGCCATTCAGGCCGCCGTAAATCTCGCTCGACTGGTACACGAACCCCCTGCGTTTCGCCAGTGAGACAATCTTATCCATCAGTTTCGATTGGTCGTTTGCCGAATTCTTGTTCTGACTCATCGCGCCCCTATTTTGCGGTTTCCTGTTTTCGTTTGACATCTCCCACGGACCTCAGTCCATCACTACCCAGTGGTCTGCTCTCCACCCGCCGCTTCCTGCATATTCCCATACTCCACTACTCCGTGCTTAAATCCCCCACTACCTATTCCTGAACACCGGCTTCCTTTTCTCAAGGAATGCGGTCGTCCCTTCTTTGAAATCTTCGGATGCACAACATCGACCAAAGAGCTCTGCCTCGAGCGACTGACCCTGGTTCAAGGGAAGCTTCTGCGTCGCGTTCACGGCTTCAAGCGCCAGCTTCACCGCAACCTGCCCTCTGCTGATGATCTTCTGGGCCAATGCTTCGGCAGTCTTGATAAGGTCCGCGAGGGGTACCACCTTGTTCACCAACCCTATCCGGAGTGCCTCCTGTGCATCGATCTGATCTCCCCCCAGGATCATTTCGGTGGCTCTTCCTTTCCCAACGAGCCTCGTCAGACGCTGAGTTCCTCCATAGCCCGGTATGATTCCCAGATTGACCTCTGGCTGGCCGAATTTCGCGTTCTCCGATGCGATGCGCATATGGCAGGCAAGCGCGAGTTCTGCTCCGCCGCCGAGCGCGTATCCATTCACGGCTGCGATGACGGGCTTGCCGAGGCTTTCGATGAGATTGAGAACTGCCTGTCCACCCTCAGAGAATGCCATCCCCTTTCGCTCATCGAGTTCAGTAAGCTCCTTGATATCGGTGCCTGCTACGAAAGCTTTTTCTCCGCTTCCGGTTAAGATCACAACGTCAACCTCAGGGTCAGCCTGAATGCTTTCAAAGGACTCCTTCAGCTCGGCTTTCGCCTGAGCGTTGAGAGCATTCAGCTTGTCGGGCCTGTTGACGGTTACGTATGCGATCCGATTCCGTCGCTCAACCTGCAATGTTTGATACATGACTTTGCCTGATATGTGATAGGGGTGATACGATCTGATTTGCGCTCATGAGTAGAGACTGTTTCTTGTCGGTTTCGAGTTTCAGATTCCACCTTCCGAGCATGAGTTGCGATCCCAGCATCTGCAATCTGCCCGCTGCCTTCTTCTCACCGTCTTCCGTTTGACGTATTACGTTTTCCTTCTCCCCTCTTCTATCTCCATACTCCCCTCACGCCACTTCCACCTTGCTCTGATCTCCAATGATGAACTTGTGAAAGCGGGGCTTGGCTTGCGTTTCAGTGATTTCGACGTCGTATCCTAAGATGCTTCCTTCAACCCGCGTTGCAACACCAAGGATCTTGCATCCCTCCAGGATAATGCTGTACTCGATCTCGCTTCCTTTGATCTCCGATCGATCACCGATAGACGTGAAGGGACCGATGGAACTCTTTTCAATCACACAATCTCTACCGATCATGACCGGACCGCGAATCTTGCTCTTGCTGATGCGAGCGCCGCGTCCAACGATAACCTTGCCAGACAGCTTGGACTGAGCGTCGACATTGCCTTCGTTGCGTGAGTCCATATGCTCGAGCACGAGCCGATTGGCTTCAAGCAGATCGTCTGGCTTGCCCGTATCTTTCCACCATCGCGTGATTTCAGCGTAGTCAACCTTGTATCCGTGATCCAGGAGATACTGATGAGCCTCAGAGATCTCCAGCTCGCCTCGTGCACTTGGCTTGAGGCTCTTTACCGCCTCGAAAATGTGCCGATTGTAGACATAAATCCCCGCAACAGCAAAGTCACTGTTGGGATGTTTCGGCTTCTCTTCTACACGCACAATCTTGCCGTTGATGATCTCAGGGACGCCGAATCGCTCCGGATCTTTCACCCTCGCCAATGTCAACAAGCAATCGCATTTCTTCCGATCGAAGTGATCGATGAATTTCTTGATGCCGTCGACGACCATGTTGTCGCCGAGGTAGAACACGAAATCCTCGCTTCCAACAAAATCCTCAGCGAGCTGCACGACCTGGGCGAGACCACCAGGGCGTTCCTGTGGGATATAGGTGATCTTCAAGCCCCATCGCGATCCGTCACCGATATTGTTCGGCACCTCGAGGCTGTCCCCGTTGTGTACGATGGCAACCTCCTTGATACCCGATTCAGCGATGGCCTCCAACGCATAGTGAAGGATCGGCTTGTTGGCGATCGGGATCAAATGCTTGTTTTGGGTATGTGTGATCGGGCGGAGGCGGGTACCGCTGTCCGCCGCTTGCCAGCAGTGCCTTCACGCTTCCTTCAATCCTTCCTTCATCAAGGACTCTGAGTTCCGTGATTTCTTCATCAAGCAACCCTTCGGATTTTCGAGACCTTCACTTCGCTCCGTTGGCGTTTGTCAAACACGGCAATCCTGCCGCCACCGTACGTTTCGACAAGATCGACTGCGCGCTCAAAACCTTCTCCAACATCCTCCGGCTTATGGGCGTCTGAACCCAGCGTCAGAGGAACGTGTAACTCTCGCACAAGAGCCAGAATCTTCTCGCCGGGGTACGTATCCTTCTCCGGCCTTCGCAAACCGGATGTGTTAATCTCGATACACAGATCTGATCTCTTGATTCGGTTCATCGCCTCCCATACCAGCTCGTCCACCCGCTTGCTCGAGAACGAGCCGAATTTCTTGATCAGATCAAGATGTGCGACGACGTCAAAAAGTCCCGACGTTGCCGAATCCAGAATCGCTTGAAAGTACCCCTCGTAGAGGCTCTCCAGTTCAGCCTCCCCGTACTCACGCCCGAAGAGCGGTTTTTCCTCACCCAGCGGTCCGACAAAATGAACTGACCCAATGACAAAATCGAAGTCGTTTTCACGAACAAACTTCGCGGTCCAATCTGTCGCCCAGTCCAGGTAGTCGCACTCGATCCCCCGCTTGATCCGAATCCTGTCCCTGTATCTCTCGGCAAGGCTCGAAACAGCTGGTGCATAGAGAGAATCGTACTCCTCAAGCGTCATCCGATGCCGCTCGTCGTAGTTGCCCGGCAAGGGTGCGTGATCCGAACATCCTACCTCGTCGAAGCCAAGCTTAATGGCCCTGAGGACGTATTCCTCAACGTTTCCGTGTGCGTGTCTGCAAAGCCCCGAGTGAGTGTGATAGTCAACAATCATTCAACAACCGCTCGAGTCCGCTCCAACGATCCTTTTCCTTTCTGAGTCGATGGCGAGTGCTGAGTCAAAAGGAATTTCAGTAGCACTCGCCCGAGAAGAATGATACGCAATTTTCTCCTCTTTTGGAACTGGCAAGAGAGTTGGGATGCGCTCTCGCTTGGGCGACAAAACAAGATAGCGCTTGACGACGTCAGTTATGAGCTGGCGTGTAGAAATGCTGCGGAAAGGTAACCGACGACGGCACTCTTGTCGCCGGTCATGTCGCCGGAATTGCAGTAGAAGAGCGCTTGGGACCGGTTCGCTCCGAGAAGCTTCGCAGCGTGCATCACAGCAACGATCGGCCCTCCCCCGCACGCTTCGATCCGTTCGCCGTCAAGTTGGGTCATCAATGACCGCTCATCGAATGCCTCAACCTGTTCGATGACACGATGGTCAAGGCTAACTGCATCGTCATAAGGATGGTAGTGCGAGAGGTCGCTGCTGGCAACGAGCAGGACGTTCCGTTCCCGGGCAACCGTGGCGATTGCATCGCCCAGCGCAAAGCAGAATTCCTTTCTCTGATCGCCGATGATCATCGGGACGATTGAGAATTCCCCCAACACCCGCTGAAGAAACGGCAATTGGACTTCGAGGCAATGTTCAGCCCGATGACCTGCGTCGGACAACTCTATGACCGGTGACTCCTTGAGAAGCTCGTCCCGAATCTGCTTGTGGAGCGGAACGTCCCCCAGAGGCGTGCCGTAGGCGTCGCCGGGATAAATTGAGACGCCTGTGAAGAACTCACGATGACTCGGTCCGATCAACAGAACCGCATCGTAGGATGATCCTCTCAGTGTTTTGTAGCCGACAGCTGCAGCCAGTCCGGAATACGGATAACCGGCGTGAGGAGACACCAGTCCGCGAACAGAACCTTTCAGTTTCATTTCCTTTGCCTGTTCGAGAAGCTTGTCAACGTGACGTCGCAAGCGCTCGGGATCCCCTTCATAGAAGGACCCCGCAACTACCGGTTGTCGTACGCGGGCCATGGGATCGACTCCTTCAATGAACATTCGTGGTCAGATCAGCCTCGGAGAAAACGTCGGACGTGAACGTGAAGATTGCAACGCTCTTGGTCTTCCACGCGTCCGCTGGAAGACCCGCCTTTCGGCAGGTATGTGAGAGGAATTGCTCCCTGCCCCATCCGTACTCCGTCGCCACTTGCGGCAGCAAGAGGCCTCTCGTGTAGCCAGCATCAACCACAAGGCCGTGCTTCCCCACCTCGATCTCGGCGACGTCGGTAATCTTCTTCAATGGAGAGAGGACCGAAATTTCAATTTCGACCTCCGCGAACTCACGCTGTGTGAGAGGAGGGAATCTCGGATCTTCGAAGGCGGCCTTCTGAGCTGCTTCTTCGATCGTTCTCCACAGGGGAAACCGCGCCTCGACATAGCCAATGCATCCCCGCAACTCACCGAGCAAGTGAAGCGTAACAAACGCTCCACTCAGCTCATTCAACTTCGCGCTGCTGTAGTCTCCCTTTGGAGGGGGTGCATCCTTGAGAATGGTCTGGATCGATTCCCGGGCGAGCTGAAGAAGCTCTTTTTTGTCCGCAATGGTGAGGTTCATCTCTGACTCCCAAGAATAGTCAACACCAAGTTAATGATGCTCACCAAAACATACAAGCGAAGGAATCGCCAAGCGATGGCGCAAGGGATTCCTTGCTTATCGTGACCTCGTTGTGTAAATTCGCATCAAAAAAGCAAGCTCCCCTATGTCTTTGATGGTCAGCATCTCGGGAATACGCGGCATCGTCGGCAGCAGCCTCACTCCTGAAACGATAGTCAAGTATACCGCGGCGTTTGCTGAGTACCTGCAACCGCGGGACGATAATCATCGGCAGAGATGGACGGATTACCGGACAGAGTTTCGGCCATCTCGTCTCTTCGACCTTGCTGCAAATGGGTTGCGATGTCCTCGCTATCGGTATTTGTCCGACGCCGACCGTCCAACTGGCTGTAGGAATGAAAAAAGCCTCGGGCGGTATCTCTATCACCGCGAGCCACAATCCCATGGAATGGAACGGTCTCAAATTCATCTCGCCGACCGGCCTGTTCCTCGACGCAGATGAGAACCATGATTTCTGGAGCATCGCAGAGCGAGGACCAAGATCCTACGTCCCCTGGTCCAGACAGGGGAAACACACTCCGATACCGGGGTTCATCGACGAGCACATCAAGAACGTGCTCACCCTCCCTTACGTGAAGACTGAGATGATTCGAACGCGCAAGTTCCGCGTCGTCGTCGATTGCGTCAATGCTGCAGGCGGTGTGATTGTTCCAAAGCTCTTGAGAGAGTTCGGTTGCGATATTGTGGAGATGGCCTGCGACATCTCGGGTATCTTCTCGCACAACCCTGAACCGATTCCAGAGAACCTATCAGAAATCTGCTCACGGGTACGGACCGAGAAAGCTGACCTGGGAATCGCCGTAGACCCTGATGTCGATCGCCTTGTCCTCATCGACGAAAAAGGCGAACCCTTCGGAGAGGAATATACCGTAGCAAGCGCCGTGAAGTTTGTCCTTGATATGGAAACTCAATCAATTTCGAAATTCCAAATTCCAAATTCGAAATTGCTGAAGGTTGTCATCAACCTTTCGACCACTCGCGCAGTAGACGATATTGTTGCGAAGTATAGTGCAGAACTGCTCCGCACACCCGTCGGCGAAATCCACGTTGCGAAGAAGATAAAAGAGGTCGGTGCGATTATTGGCGGAGAAGGCAACGGAGGAGTCATCCTGCCGGCATCCCACATCGGACGAGATGCACCCGTCGGAATTGGTCTGACACTCCAGCATCTGGCGGAATTCGGAGGAACGCTTTCAGAGCTGAAGCGGACACTCCCGCAGTATTCCATCACAAAAGGAAAAATCGGAGTCGGATCGCTGAATCCTGACGAGGTCTTGAAGAGGCTGCAGGACAAGTATAGCGGCAAAGGCAAAGTGACAACATTAGACGGATTGAAGCTTGACTTCGCTTCCTCCTGGGTGCATTTGCGCAAGTCCAATACTGAACCAATCATCCGCATTATTGCCGAGGCGCCTGAAAAGCGCGAGGCCGACGACCTCGTTGCATCTTTTACGAACGAGATCCTTCACACATAACCTCAACCGAGACAATCGACTTTCAGCAATACCGCTTTTCTCTCCGCATAGTATTTCGCTTCGGCTGGCCATGACTCTCTGCGAAGCTTGATCCGCATGTTCAACGTCAAACATTTGCTTCAACTTGCATCAGTCCCGCGGATTGGTCCACGGAAAATCCGGGCGCTTGTCGCTCAATTCCGCGATCCTGCGGAAGTGCTGAAGGCCTCGCCCCGCGAACTCATCAGAGTGCCGGGCATCGAGAAGAAGCTCGCATCGAACATCGTTCACAGCAGAGGGGGCGAAAAATTCGCAAACGAGCAACTGAAACGCTTGAACAAAATCGGCGCAAGGATCGTCACAATTTGGGACAGCGAATACCCTGACTTGTTGAAGAAGACTTACGACCCACCGGCATTTCTTTTCGTGCTCGGGAAATTCGCCGTCCAAGACAAACACGCTGTCGCAATTGTCGGGACTCGCCGTCCGTCTCAGTACGGACAGTTCGTTGCTGAAACGATGGCCCGGGACCTCTCGCACCTTGGCCTCACAATTGTCAGCGGACTGGCCAGAGGCATTGACACCATTGCACACACAGCCTCGTTGAAGGAGCGAGGCAGGACACTCGCCGTCCTTGGATCAGGTCTTGACGTGCCCTATCCTCCTGAGAACCGCAAGCTCATGGATGTCATCGCTCAGCAAGGTGCTGTGATCTCTGAATTCCCGATGGGTACTCAGCCGGATGCTACGAACTTCCCACGCAGAAATCGTATCATCAGCGGTCTATCGCTGGGAACGGTCGTCGTTGAATCGGCTGAAGATGGAGGTGCAATGATAACCGCATCAACGGCGCTTGACCAAAACCGGGAGGTCTTTGCAGTCCCCGGCAGCATCACTGAGAAACGGAGCACCGGACCCCATAAACTGATCCGCGAAGGGAGGGCAAAGCTGATACAGAGGGTGGAGGATATCGTCGAGGAACTTGGCCCCCAGCTGCGCTATCTTCTGATGAAGGAACACACTGCCGAGCCACTCGTGGACCTGACGCTATTCGAAAAGAAGATTCTGGACGTTCTGAATTCCGAACCTATCCACATCGATACACTGGCAGAGGTAGCCGAAATGTCTACTGCAGATGCCCTCGTCAACCTGCTTTCACTCGAGTTCAAAGGACTTGTGCGGCAGCTTCCCGGCAAAATGTTTCTGAAGATATGAGGAAAAGTTTTCCCCTCCCGCGTGCGTGCGATGTGCGTCCTATTGTGCCAGCCAATACGTGAACTTCGGCATGAAGATATTGTCCGGCCTTGAACTCCACATTCTACTTATCGAGTGACCAAACTGGAAATCGCCCAAGTTCTCATTATCCGACCTGCTTTGCGTCCAGACAAGATACAATGCGGAACCAGGGCGATATTCCCATCGGAGCACCGCGTTACCCCGCAATGATGTGAATCTGAAGTCGGGATTGCTGAACGAGTAAGCTTGCGATGGACCCGATCCATCAGCATCCACCACGTAGCCCATCGCAGCCCCAGATGCGTTTGTCTGGGCTAAAATCGTCGAGCCATCGCTGCCGTAATAGCCGAAATTGAAGGTCCGCGGCTGCGATAGCTGCTTGAAATCAGTGTACGCTCCGGACGAAACCAGCGGTTGTGCGAAGAGTTGCAGGCTGAGCTGCGGCGTAAAGGTCCAATTGAGTCTGATGTTCGCGGAGAGGGTCTTCTGATCAAGATCCGCAAAAACGTATCGACTGCCGTACGTTGCGGCTGCTGTAGGATCAGGGTACGAGCCAACCCATTGGGCTTGAGTGGCATTTCGACTAAAACTCGGTCCAGCGGTCAGTTCAATATTGGGCATTGGCTTGAAATCGATATCGAGCTCTGTCTGGTGCTGCTCTCCTCCCCCTCCGAAGTAGCTGAATGAGTAGAGGCTGAACACGACCGGTTTCCGACTATCGGTGGACATCTGGAGATCGACCTGCCAGCCCACAGGGCTGAGCATCGAAGGGCCCCCTCGAGTGCTTCGTGTATCGATCGAGTAGGGATTGTAGGCATAGTCGATGCTTATTTGGTAGAAATTCGGCAGCTCAACGTTGGCAAGAGCAAAATACCCCTGCCACGTCTTGTTTCCGCCGAAATCATAGGTTCCGAACGCCGCCGCGTTCAGTCGCACATTGTTGTAATACTCCGTTCGGTCCGTCCATTTGTAGCCTAGCATGAGGTGGTAGTTGACCATGTCCGTCCTCCACATGAAACCGAGGTCGTCGACATCGAAACCGGGGTTGATGATTCCGAGGGCAGCGTTCAGCATCATCGATCCTTTTTGCTTGTTGATTGTGAACCTTCCAGCATAGCCAGTCAAGCTTGTCGCCGTCGTATCAAGTCTCACTTGACTCAATCCTGGGCGCTGGAAATAGTGACGAGAACTCTGCTGTAGCGCAGTGATCCGCGCTTGGGTTCCGCTTACGTCTGAAAAAGCCCCCCATCCGGTCACGACGTAGGTTTTGCTAGAGTCAAGGAATTGCCAACCGTCAAGTCCCGCCACGAGCGCCGTGCTGTTGATCTCATCTTTAAGCCTAGGATCGGAAAAGAACCTGTTTGTAAATGTTGCCAACACTCCGATTCCCTGCTTTCCATCGTCGAAATCTTTCTGGACGCGACCGACGCCATAGTAGGTGAGTGGCTCGACCTCGAGGCGCTCCTTCGCACCGCCGGTTTCCATCTGGGCGTACTCGCGAGCCGTTGCCGCATGAATCATACCCACATTCCAGCCATCACCCACTTTTCCGGTGAGTTTTCCAGCTCCAAGGATGTGAGTCCCCAACGGCATGTCAACATAGTCATAGGAGGGCAGGGTGCCTTGGGGAGAACGACCAATCCTCCTGCTGTAAAAGAAATTTGGCCCTCCCCAGTTGAACCCCCAGAAGTTGTTTGCTCCTCCTTCTCCGAATTGAAAGATGTTTGCCCCCTCGATGAAAAAGGGACGCTTCTCCTGATAGAAGGTCTCGACGTCACTCAGGTTCACGACAGCGGGGTCTACTTCAACCTGACCGAAGTCCGGATTGATTGTTCCGTTGAGTGTAAGGTCGGTTCCGAGGGCAACTTTGACATCCGCGCCCAAACCGGGAGAGTACTTTAAGCCGTTATTGAAGGGGTCACCGGCACTATGTTGTGAGAACTCTGCGCGCGACGTCACATATGGGAGTAGTTCAAGATCCCTTTGTGGCGTCACGTTCTCAATTCCTAGGACGTCAATGAATCTCGAGACGAATCCGCTTCCCTTTTGGGGGGTGTAAACGATGAAGTCCGCTTCATTCGCTCTACCAAGGAGACGTTTGAAATTGACGGCCCAGACGTACTTGTCTGCGTGGTGAAAACGAAGTTGAGAAAACGGGATGCGCATCTCCGCCGTCCAACCTTGCGCATCGATCGTGGTCTTCCCCTGCCACACTCCATCCCACGAATTGTCGTTCCAGTCGTCGTTGTAGAGGGTACCATCGGACAGCGTTCCTGAGGCGCCTAGTGCAAAGTAGAAACCGCTTCGCCGATCGTGGTATGGATCGATGAAAAACGTGAACCAGTCAGCTGTGACGTCCATATCACGACGCGCGAGAATCTGAATGATGGAATCGGGAGCCGTATCGTACATCCTCGCTGCGACATAGAGAGCTTCATCATCATAGGCAAGCCAGACTTCCGTCTTCTGCGAAGGACCTGAACCCTCGTTCGGCAAACCTTGCGTGAAAAGCGTGAGGCCCGGACGCTGCCACACCGATTCCTGCAGCAGGCCATCGACCGTGATCGATTCACGAGCTCGGAGTGCCATAATTTTCGCGGAAGCCCCCGGTTGCGAATCTGACGGTGTCTGGTCTCGAGAAAACAAGCCAAGCGGAATCGTGGAAAGGATGCTGAAAAGAAGAACAGAGATGCGGATCCACACAGGTCCTCCTCGTGAGTCGATCATGGGATTCGTGATGACTATTAGACTACCGATTTCACCAAATGGTTGTCACGATCGCATGAATTTCGCGCACAGGACGTCAAGTCACGAGAGGAGGTTGAATAGAATTGTGAACACTTTGATAGGGGTTATTATCGAGGAGCAGAGGAAAACCTGAAGCGTGACTTTCGTCCAGCGGGCACATTCCAGTCATTCTTCTGCTTCGTCCATGAACGACACACTCGCGCAGGACTGAGGTGACGCGAAGCAGATTGCAGAAGTGGTTGCCTGATGATCTCCCGTAACGCCGCTATTTTCGCAGGATGGCAATGAGAGCATCGAGCGCCTGCGGATCGTCCGATTGGCCGAGGCATTGAATTGCTTGCTTGCGGATCCGAGGATTTGGATGTGTTCCTGCTATCTTGATCAACCGATCAACCCCCTCGCTGGTGTGATTTTGAGCCAAGGCGAAAAGGGCTTGACGCTGAACGTCCGTCTCTTCATCGTCAGCAATGATGGTTTCGAGTGTCGCGACTGCCTTCTGAGATGCCTTCTGTCCGAGCCAGAACGCGGCTTTGGCTCGGACCTTGGTGTCGTTCACCTTGCGTGCAAGGTAGATCAATGCCTCGGTCGATTCGTCTGAAGGAAGCTGACCGATGGCAAAGACGGATTGTTCCCGGACCTTGCCTGAGCGATCCTTCTGCGCTGCGTCCATCAATAGAGCGAGACCCTCCGGATTGTTCTGCTGCCCGAGCCAGAATGCTGCTTGCGCACGTACCTTCTCGGGCTCATCGCCCTTCAGGATCTTGACGAGGAACTGGAACGCATCTTTTGAATTCTGGTGAATGCCAATTGCAGTGAGAAGTTCCTTCTTCAGATCGGCAGTCGGGAGTCGATCGAACAGATCCGTCAGGAGATGGGCACTCTGATCGTCATCCGCACCCCCGAGCCAGAGCAGCGGCTTGTTCTTAAGGTCAACGCACAATTCCATATTCGAGATTTCGATGCTCTGAATGGCGCCGTCGTCAGATCCGCGTCCAGATACTCTGAAAAGGAGCGCAACATCCTTCAGAACCATGACGATCTTTGTCCGCCCGCCATAGCCCCATGCGTTTCTTTCGGGCGACTGCGTGACTCGGTTGCCCGAGATTATGTCATAGAGACTGCGTCTGGTGCCTGTCCACCCGTGATACATGTTTCCAGAATTGATGTAGGAGTCTTCATTCATCAAGCGCTTGATGCAGTATCCGATCCAGAACTCCTTGTCGCCGACAGATCGAGCTCCGCTCTCCGAGGCCCATCTCCAACGCTCAAGCAAGGGAGAACTCTGACTCGGACACTGAACGACCTCCTGAGCCTTCAAGTCGGATGAAAGGAACACGACTCCGCACAATAACAAGACCGCTCGGCACGATGACATGGGGTCACTCCTTTGTTTTCCCTTCGAGAATCTGCAGGAGGGCGTCTTGTGCCTTCTTCGTTCCGATGTTGCTCAATGCGCTGACGGCAGCTGTTCGCGCTTTCTTGTTGCTGTCCTTCCGTGCGATGCCCAGGAGCACATCAACAGCCTCATCGTTCCTCGTGTTCCCCAAAACGTAAATGGCGGCGATCTTTAGTTCCTCATCCTTCTCTTCCTTTATGATCTGACCAAGAGTTTTCACGGTCCCGGTGTTGCCCTCGTTGGCGAGCTGATAGAGCGCTGCCTTTCTGACTTCGAGGGATCTTGCATGACGCACGATATCCAGATAGAAATCCGAATCGTCTCCTTCGTGGGAGCTGCCCAAGGCATAAATCGCTGTTTTTGCCAATCGATCATCCTGCTCGGAAAGTGCAAACTTCTTCAGGAAATCGCGGACCACACTCCCTCCCCGATTCCCAAGCGCTTGCAGCGCCGCCTCTTTCGTCCGTACATCCACCTCTGATGAGACAACTGATTTCAACGCTTCGAGGGACGCTGATGAGTGAATATTACCCAAGGCATAAGCCGCAGTCCGCCTCATTTCGGGTTCGCCTTCCTTCAAAGCAATGTCTTTGAGAATTGAGACAGCCTCAGCATCAGGGCGATTCGCCAACGAGATCAGAGCTGCCTTGCGAGCCTCCTTGTACTTTGCCACCCTCATGATCGTTGCCAGTGCTTTTGTCGTTCCAGCATCGTTGATATTGGCAACGGAGTATGTCGCGGTTTTTGCCAGCTCTTCAAAGGCATCACTGGTTGCGATATCCACAAGGAATGGAATCATGTCGGCATCACCCAGGTTTGCCAGCGAATAGAGTGCCGCCTTGCGTATCTCCGGATCTGTTTGAGACTTCACGATTTGCTTCAAACAAGCAGCTGCCTCGCCTTTCTTCGTGTTCCCGAGTGCATACACTGCATTCTTTCGAACAGTTACGCTCGGGTCTTTCATCGCGATATCACCAAGCTTTGGCACCACCTGAGGTGAGTCGAAACTGCCGAGCACGTACACGATCTTTTCTCGCATCTTCTCGCTTTTCGACTGATCATAGAGGTTCATGATCACCGGGAGCGCTTTCTCGTCTGCGTTCGCCCTCAGGGCATACAAAGCGGTCAGCTTCACATCTTCATCGTCCCCCTCCCGCAACGATTCCACGACGGCTGCATATTCGCCCTTCCCTTGCCTCGCGAGCTCGGAACCGATGCGGATCATGTTTGTCTTCGCATCGTCAGCCCACTTGCTGTGAGAATAGGCCTTAACGAATTCCTGGTAGCTTTTGAACACTTCTTCGGCTGGATCTCCGAGTTTCTCACGGGCATAGCACCTCCAATATCGCGCGCCATCGGTGTAGCTGCTGCTCCGATACTTGTCGATGAAATTGTCGAACTCCTTCTTCGCTTCCACCCATTTCTTGTCGAGCACAAGGTTATAGGCCTTTTGATATGCCTTCGCAACAGGGCCTGGCTCTTGTGCAAGGACCGTCCCCTCCTGTCCGTACAAGAATTCTCCGGAGGTGGGCGGAACAATTTGTGAAAACCCGAAACGCAACTCATCCATTGCCATTGAGGTTGCAGCAAGCGCCATTGGCCGCTGACTGATACCAGCGAGCTCCTGCCGCAAGACTGGCAACCCCTCCAAAGACGGTCCAAGCTGTGACAGTTCAAGATCCAGATTCTCGAGCGCCATTGAGGATTGAGCCAATGCTGTCGGCACCTGGGCCAGGTTGAATTGCAGGCCCTCCAGATGCTGGATATCCGGTACCTGTATGGGACTTTCCGGCGCCAACTTTGCTCGAGGCGGGCGCGGTGGTCTGGTTGGCGCTACCACGCCCTGAGCACACACTTCACACACTTGAAGAGCGAGCAAGAGTGCGACGCTCAATTTCGCGATTTGAAGAACTTTCCAGAGTTTCGATTCATCCGGTTTCATAGCCTTCTCCCTTCAAATGGTCGGCTTCGCGGGTCGTTCAGTTCCCTTCTTGCTTGAAGATCGAGTCACTCTCCGTATCTCTTCCAGATTGATCTTGAACAGAATACCATTCTGTTCGACTCCACTCCTGACAATCTCGACTCCTTGCAGATCATGACCGTTTTCCAGGTTCGCAATCTGGACGAGAATCAGTCCAAGATCAGAGATCAATTCCTTGAGTCGCTGTTGGGATGGATCCGTGAGTCTCGATGTGATCTCGCGGGATTCGCGCACCAACTGCCGCGAGATCTCACGCTGCCGCTGCAGGACGGACCCTGACTTGCTGAACGATCTGGGATCAGCGTTCATCAGCCCGATGAGGATCACTTTTGACTGCTCAAGGTATTCCTCAGCGCGAGTCTCCAATACCGCCTTCTCTACATTCACCGTTGGACCATTCGCTCTTTGACGGGACGGTATGTCGGAACCGAGCTGTTCTGAACTTGGTGCTTTTATCCAAAGGCCCCATACGGCAAGAGCGATCATGATCAGGGACAACGCCGACGCGAATCCAACCGCAAAAGGCTTTCGGTTCTCCATCAGCATTTCCAGCAGACGGCCGACGACTGATGTTGACTCTTCATCAACAGCTCCAAGCTGGATTTTCTGGTCAACCTTTTGGGCAAATTGCTGCCAGTACAGATCGCTCCGACGCCCACTGGGTCGCACAGCTTGTTTGTCGAGCAGACTCATTGCTTCACGCAGCGACCGTAGCTCGGCGGCGCATCGTTCGCATGACTTCAAATGCGACTCAACAGCTTGCCGCTTGCGGAGAGACAAATCATCCTTGAGGTACCCGTACAGGTTTTTCTGAATGGTTGGGTGAAAGTTCATGTCCCGTCGTCCTCGAGATACTCCAGTTTCTTTCTCATTTTCCTAAGGCCGCGATGGAGATGAGTCTTCACCGTTCCCTCGGAACACCTGAGGATGTCACTGACCTGTTTCGTCGAGAATCCTTCCATATGTCTCAGAATCACTACCGCCCGTTGCAGTGTTGGCAACTCGTGCAGAGCTCGTTCAATATTTGCACTTGTGTCAATATGCTCCGGACTGCGGCTGTCTGGTACTTCACTGATCCCTGTTTCTTCCATCGGCACGTGCCGCGCAAGGGAGCGCTTCTTCTGTTTCAATCTATCCAGAGAAGTATTCGTGGTGATGCGATAGAGCCACGTACTGAATCCCGACTCCTGCCGGAAGTACTTGATGGAATGATACACCTTCACGAAGACATCCTGAGCGACATCTTCAGCATCGTCATGGTCATTCACGAAACCATATGCAAGATCGTAGACTCGCCGCATGTGAAGCTCGACAAGCTCTCGAAATGCCTCATGGCTTCCCTCCTGAACTTCCAGTATGAGTTGCCGCTCCCGGTCAGCGGGCATTCAGAAGAATTCCTCTTCAGGTTTTCGGATATTAGACGACAGGCTTGGGGATACGGTTGACATCGCTGGATCGAACAATGAAACGCTAGGGCCTCCCTAACCTAGCGCAGTTGTCGGCCAAAATCAAACAAAAACCCCCAGCCCAAAAGGACCGGGGGTCAAATGATACTGCAGGCGTGGTGTTTTTCTTTACTTTCTCAGTTTCTTGATCGCGATATCCGAATTCACGGTTTTCAACTCAATGAGCTCACCGCCGCCGTTCAGTTTGTACGTGGCGCGGATCTCATAGTCATCCTTATCTTGCTCATAGGAATCGGCCTTGAAGTCTGAACGCACTTTGTACTCGATCCCACGGGCCCCCCAGCCTTGAATTCGAATCGTTGCTTCGATCGTGGCTTTTGCATCCTCAGGGATTGAGAGCGATATGTCCCCTCCGGATGAAGAGAGCTTACTCTTCCCCTTCCCACTTGGCCGCAATTCGGCAACAACATCCCCGCCAGAAGTCGAACCATCAATCGACCCTGTGATGTTCTCAAGATTGAGGTTCCCGCCAGAGGTGTGCGCCTTGACATATCCGCTCGCACTGCCCAGCTCGATATTCCCCCCGAAGTGTTCAAGGAGGCGCTGCCTGAGACCTTGCGGACCTTGATATCTCCGCCGGACGTGGAGACCTTTGCCTCTCCTCCAACATCGCCAATGTCGATATTTCCGCCGGAAGTATTCGCCTTCAGTGACTTGCCAACGCTCTTGACATCAATGTCCCCACCTGATGTCGAGACATTCACTTCGCCTCCAACGGCTCCCAACTCGATGTTGCCGCCGGAAGTGTGCAACGTGACATCAGCCTGTATGTCACCTGTCCGCATATCTCCGCCGGACGTGGACATATCGACCTTTCCGCTGGTGACGTTCCCGAGGGTCACGTTCCCGCCAGATGTTGCTCCTTTCACGGTCCCGTTTAGTGTGCCGCGAAGCTCAATGTCGCCTCCAGCAGTGTGCAAGTCCGCATTGTATTGCGAAGGCACAGTGATGTCAAATCGTGCGTGTCCATGGGACCCCCAACGATTGCGGAGCTCCACGCGAACGTCGTTCCCACTCTGCGTCATTTTGAGGTGATCAAGATCTTCATCATATATTCCCTCGGCTTTGACATAGACTTCATTCTTGTCCCATACGCTGATCCTGATGTCTCCGCCATCTACGGTCACTTCGAGAGTTCCGCCCTTCGCGACGTTGAACGATTTCGTTCTCCCCTCATCATCGATGAATCCGCCAAATGCAAGCAGCATTGGTACTGCAACCAGGATGGCTGCAATGAGTATTTTGGTTTGCCGTTTCATTGCTGTTGTACCTCCTCGTAGAAGTGTCTCGCACGGGTGCGAATATAATTGTTATTATCGGACTGCATTTTTTCCTTCAAGACGTCCAAGAAATCCTTATCAACAAACTGACGGGACAATCCAGGGCTCTGGAGGTAGTTGATAGCATCGATGCGTCGACCCGGATTCTCGTCATACCGTAAAACATAAAGCAAAGCATCTTTAATTTCGTTGTCGAGGGGAAACTTCTGCAACGCCTTCAAAGCTTCCTTTCGCACGCCGACGTTTCCATCGGATTTCACAGCCTGGATGAGAGCCCCTTTGATTTCCTTGTCAGGAGCCTTGGATCCCTCGACCTGGTCTGCGATGGCACTCACCGTGCGCAAGCGGGCGCCGGGATTCTGATCGTCCAACATTGCCTGGGCCATGACACGTTGCACGGCATTGTCATGGATGTTTCCCTTCATATGCACCGGGGTCACGATGTCGAAAGTGAACTCGACTTGATCTATCTGGGGCGACTGTTGGATGAACCTGAAATTGGTCACCCGCGTCTCGGCCCTCTGAGAAGTAAGTTGCCCCGCCGTTGAAAATGTGCCAAGGCCCCCTTCGTTCCCGAATGGGACAAACACCAGGTACCCGATCGAGACCCCGACAACGAGCATGGCAACACCGCCAAGAGCAACCCTCGCACGAGGAGAGAGCAACATGTCGAATCGCTCCAACCATTCGTTCCAGAATGGTCGCTTGGCTCTCTCAAGACGGAGCGCCACTCTCAACTCGCGGCGAGCCTCATCGAGGAGAGCGTCCGTCACTTCAAATCGTCGCTCACTCCCAAGCAGCGTTTCAAGTTTCCTCAACTCTTCGAACTCAGCCCCGCACTCCACGCACGATGCCAGATGGGCGTCAAGAACCTCCTGCTCGTCATCGGCGAGTTCGTGATAGAATGAGAGGTGGAGCAGTTCCTTGTATTGATCGTGTTTCATGGCTCTGTCCTCAGTTAGCACTCTCTCGTTGACTACAACACATCTTGAAGTGATCGGCGCATCTTTCTTGTAGCAGCGAACAAATAGCGTTTGACCGTTCCTTCACTCAGACCCACCATCTCAGCGATCTCTCTGATCTTGTACCCTTCGTAGTGTTTGAGGGTGAAGACCATTCTCTGCTTCGGAGACAGTCCCTCGACCGCTCGCGCTACGTGGTGTGCCATATCTGCTTTTTCCGCGTGCTCATCTGTGGTGCTTTTGTCTGCAATGGCGTCTCCCAGACCACCGGTGTGCTCATCATCGGATTCTTGGCTGAGAGATGCATGCACATGACGCTTTCTCTTCGATCGATGCGAAAGACACACGTTTGTGGTGATTCTGAACAACCACGTCGAAAACTGGCTCCTGAACTGAAATCTCGGAAGCGCACGATAAACCCGCAGGAAAACTTCTTGGTAAATGTCTTTTGCGTCTTCGGAGCTCTGGACATACCGGGCAGCGATGGTCAGTACCTGCTTGTCGTAGCGGAAAACAAGCTGCTCGAAAGCCCCCATATCCCCTTGCTTCGCGCGCTGAATCAAATCGAGATCCTGCATCGCACCCGTGGAATTTGTATGCTGTTCTTGTGACATAGGATTAGACCTTGCCAATGAGAAAAGGTTGTAGCAACAACTTGCCGGATTTCGCAAGCAATTTCAAGTCTGCTACGACGAGATAGCTCCCCGCACCTCTGGTTTTTTATCCAAATTGGTCATACTTTAACGCACAGAACAATGCACTTGTTTCAAGATGCTGGAACGCTTCCTTATCGACGAGAACATCCCAAAGACCGAATTTGCCTGTGACCTGGGCCAGTGCAAGGGGGCCTGCTGCACGATGCCGGGCACACGTGGAGCGCCTCTCCTCGATCAAGAACTGGAGGAAATCGAGAAAGCCTATCCAGTTGTCAGGAAGTATCTGAGTTTTCGGCACAAGGACATGATAGACGAACGTGGTTTTTTCCAGGGCCGGCGGGGCGAATACACTACTCAGGTGGTGGAGGGGAAAGCCTGTGTTTTTGCCACCTTTGAAAACGAAATAGCTCACTGTGCATTTGAAAAAGCGTACATTGACCACGGGATTTCATGGCGTAAGCCGCTTTCATGCCACCTCTTCCCGATTCGGGTGGCTGCTGGAGTGCTGGAGCATCTTAGGTTTGAGTACATGGCGGAATGCCGGCCGGCGGTCGAACGAGGCAAACGGGAGAACATACTGCTCTGGCAGTTTCTGAGAACATCTCTTGTCCGAGCGTATGGCGAGGAATGGTTCGAAGAATTCTCGGCATATTGCGAATCAAAAAAGATCGGTGACATTCATCGTTTCATTTGAGAATGATTTTTGAAGTATGATCAACCTTTCGCAACAAATGCGGCTGGGCCTCAAGCTCACCCCGCAACAGGTCCAGTACCTCAAGCTGCTCCAACTGCCGACGATGGCGCTCGAGCAACGCATCAAAACTGAATTGGAGTTGAATCCGCTTCTCGAGACCATCGACGAATTGGAACAGGAGGCCGAACAGGTTGAACCCGAAGAGGCTGCTCCTGAATCCAAAGATGAGGACAAGACCGACGGCCAATCGACAGATTCCTACTCCCTCGAAGACTATCTCAACGATGACCTCGCAGGCTACAAGAGCCCCGAGGCATACAGGACTCAGGATGAAGATGAGGAGTACGAGCGTCCGCTCGCTTCCAGCATCCCGATGTCCGAACGACTTCTGAACCAGTTCCGGCTTCAGTGCGACGACGACACGGATTTTCTCATCGCCGAAGAGATCATCGGCAATGTCGATGAAGACGGCTATCTACGGCGCGAGCTTGCCCTCATCGTTCAGGATCTGAACCTCTCCTTCGGACTTGAGATTTCCCTGGAGCGGGCCCTCAAGGTGTTGGAGCTCCTCCAGCTTCTTGATCCACCGGGAATCGCCGCTCGAAATCTCCAGGAGTGTCTCATCGCTCAGGTGAGGACGACAAAAACCGAGCCCACCATCAAGGAACTTGCCCTCAAGATTCTTCAACTGCATTTCGATGACCTGAAGCTCAAACGTTTCGAGAACCTCGCAAACGATCTTCATGTCGGAATGGAAACATTGAAGAAGGTCTTTGACCTGATCCAACACCTCGATCCGAGGCCCGGGGAGGGACAATTCTCCACCCAGGAAAACTATATTACACCGGATTTCATTGTCGAGAATGACGACGGTGAGTTTATCATTACTCTCTATGACCGCAATCTTCCGACCCTTCGCATTAACAAGGCCTATCGCGATCTGGTCGCACCAAAGGCGAAGAAAGCATCCAAGGAAGCAAAGGATTTCATCAAACAGAAGTTCGAGGCCGCCAAATGGTTCATCGCCTCCATTCACCAACGGCGACAGACATTGCTCAAAGTTATGCGCGCCATTGTCGATCGGCAGCGTCAATGGTTCGAAGAAGGCGAAGTCCTGAAGCCCATGATCTACAAGAACATCGCCGAGGTGGTGGGCGTTGACATTTCCACCATCAGTCGTGTGGTCAACAGCAAGTATGTTCAGACGGAGTTTGGCGTACACTCCCTCAAAGAATTCTTCACGTCCGGACTTGAGACAGAATCAGGCGAGGACGTTTCCAACCGGATGATCAAGCAGCGGCTCAAGGACATGATCGCCACAGAGGATTCCAAGAAACCGCTCAATGACGACAAGATCGCAGCCATGGTGGGCGGTGAAGGGGTCAAGATCGCCCGACGGACCGTTGCGAAATACCGCGAACAAATGGGCATTCCCATCGCACGCTTGCGAAAAAAAATCCAGTAATACACAAGAGGATCTTCTATGACAGACCAACTCCGGGCAACGACGATTCTTGGAGTGCGGCGGGACGGGGGAGTTGCTCTCGGCGGCGACGGCCAGGTGACACTCGGCACAACGGTGATGAAGCAGCAGGCCAACAAGATCCGCAAGCTGTACCAGGGGAGCGTGATCGTGGGATTTGCCGGTGCCGCGGCGGACGCTTTCAGCCTTCTCGACCGGTTCGAAGAAAAACTCGAGCAGCATCAAGGTCAGCTTGTGCGTGCGGCGGTGGAGCTTGCCAAGCTTTGGCGCACGGACAAATACTTGCGTCAGCTTGAGGCGTTGCTCGCCGCAATGGATAAAACTCATTCTCTTGTCATCTCCGGCACAGGGGAAATCATCGAGCCGGACGACGGCATCGTGGCGATTGGCTCAGGCGGCGCCTTTGCGCTCGCCGCAGCGCGCATGCTCACCAAGCACACTCAGATGAACGCAAAAGAGATCGTGCAAGAGTCGCTCCAGGCCGCCGCGCAGATCTGCATCTATACCAACAGCAACATCACCATTGAAGAACTCTGAGAATATGTCGGCACTTCTGACGGCAGGAATCAGCAACGCGCGGGAGCTTACGCCTCGCGAGATCGTCAACGAACTGGACAAGTACATCATCGGCCAGCAAAACGCGAAGAAGTCGGTCGCGATCGCTCTCCGAAACCGGTGGCGACGATTACACGCTCCCGAGCATCTACGCGAAGAAATCATGCCGAACAACATCATCCTCATCGGACCGACGGGTGTTGGGAAGACTGAGATTGCACGCCGGCTCGCAAAGCTCGCGCACGCGCCGTTCATCAAAGTCGAAGCTTCGAAGTTTACCGAGGTCGGCTATGTCGGCCGAGATGTAGAATCGATGATACGCGACCTGACGGAAATCGGCGTCACGATGGTCAAAGCTGAGAAAACCGCTGAGGTCCAGGCCAAAGCACAGGAACTGGCAGAGGAACGAATCCTTGATCAGCTCGTGCCTCCTCTCCGCCGCTATGACCCGGAGGCACCTTCAGAGGCCGTTCTGGTCCAGGATGAGGAACAGCAGAAGACAAGGGACAGATTCCGCGAAAAGCTCCGATCAGGTCAGCTTGACCATCGCACAATCGAAATAGAAATCCCGACGATGCAAATGCCTCTCATGCAGGTTATGGGTCCTGTGAGCCTCGAAGAGATGGGCATTAACATACAGGACATGTTCGGGAATCTGTTCCCCAAGAAAAACAAACAGCGGAAACTGAGCGTCTCTGAGGCGAAGGTTATCCTCACGCAGGAGGAGGCTCAGAAGCTCATCGATATGGAGAAGGCGATAAGGGAGGCTCTTCAGCGGGTGGAGAATTCGGGGATCGTCTTCATCGATGAAATCGACAAGATCGCAAGCAGCAAAGGACAAACATCCGGCCCTGATGTTTCCCGCGAAGGCGTCCAGCGGGACTTGCTGCCGATTGTCGAAGGATCCAGCGTGACGACGAAATACGGAATGGTGAAGACAGACCACATCCTCTTCATCGCTTCGGGCGCGTTCACCGTTGCGAAACCGTCCGATCTCATCCCCGAACTTCAGGGCCGCTTTCCCATTCGCGTGGAGCTCAGCAGCCTTTCAGAAGAAGATTTTGTCAAGATCCTGACCCTTCCGAAGAACGCTCTCCTGAAGCAATATGCGGCGCTGCTCGAAACGGAGGGGATTACGTTGGAATTTGAAGACGATGCTGTGCGGGAGATTGCCCGAGTGGCGTACGAAGTGAACGAACTGGTCGAGAATATCGGCGCCCGGAGACTGCACACCATTCTGACCACCCTACTCGAAGAACCGTTGTTCGATGCTCCCGACTCTACATCTTCCAAGATTCGAGTGACGAAGGCTCTTGTAGCAGAGAAACTGAGCTTCATCGTCAAGAATCGAGACCTCAGTCGATATATCCTCTAAGCGACGGTCACTCGAGAAGGCAACAGGCTTAACCTACCTTAGTTGATCTTCTCTCCACCACCCGGCGGCTGGAATCCAAAGATCGGACCTCCACCCAGCTCACCAGCGAGTTTGATCTCTCCAAACTTTTTCTCGTACTTGTCGATGTTGTCTCCGATCGCCGCGAGAAGCATCTTCGCATGTTGTGGCGTCATGACGATCCGGGCGTGAACCTTCGCCTTGGGAATTCCAGGGAGTATGCGCGTGAAGTCAATGACAAACTCCGCCGGCGAGTGCGTGATGATGGCGAGATTCGAATAGATCCCCTCCGCCTCTTTCTCTCCAAGCTCGATATTGATCTGCTGTGGCTGATTCTGATCGCTCATATCAATCCCTTCCAGGAAATGTCGAAAGAAAAGCCCATCGGCGAAGCAGTTTCCCCACCGATGGGCATTCCAGAGTTCTAAACCGTTAATAATGCAGGAGGGCCTATTTCCCGCTTTTGTGCAGCTTGTCGGCTTGCTCGAATGCCTTCATTGCTTTGTCCTGCATTCCCAACCTTGCGTAGATCGCGCCCAGGGTCTCCCAAAGAGCCGTGTCCTCTTTCTTGCAGTCCATCAGTGAAAGTCTCTCAAAGATCGGAAGACCAGCCTGCCATTTCGCCTTGTATGCATCTGACTGCTCACTCTTCTCATCCGAGGCTTTGATCATCTCGACGCCCCAGTTATAGTATGTCGCCGCGATATCGAACAACACCTCACAATCGTTGGGATCGATCTTCTGGGCCTGCGTATAGGATCCGATGGCCTCGTCGTACTTTCCGATCGTCCGGTAGAGAACACCTAAAATGAAATGGTTCGTCTTGTTGGTAGGATCAGCCGCAGTTACCTTCTCAAACTCGCGAACGGCCGGCTCAATCCGATTGGATTCGACGTAGGCCTTCAGCAACGCCTGGAGTGTTTCATTGTCCTTCGGATCGTTGGCACGCGCGATCTCGAGGGTCCCAACTGCTTTTACGTATTTCGCTTGAGCAAGGCTCCACTCAGTGGAATCGATCGCCGGCCTATAAGGCGGTTTAGCAAACTTCCGGTCCGTGACCTTATCCCCATCGAAAGAGATCGTAGCTTGATACGTCTTATAGATCCAATCCTCTTTCGTGGAATTCTTCGGGCCTTTCTTCGTTTCATCGGCCGGTCCAAGAAGCTCCTTCACCTTGTCCTTGCTGTTTGCCCGTTCGGCTTCTTCGAGATTCTTCAGTGTTTTTAACGCTCCAGCATTCGCATTCTCGAATTTGCTCTTGTGGTCATCCCCTTGCAGGAGGTAAATCCTTCCAGCGCGCTTGATCGATTCTGCATCTTTGCCCATATCCCAGGCTTTCTGGAACGCGATGAGAGCGTTGTCGTAGTCTCCCTTGTTGTTGTACGCATATCCGAGATAGCGGTAGGTGAGCGATGTGTCGGGCCAGGCGTCTACCGCTTTTGTGAACGACGCAATAGCCTTTTCAAAGTACTGGGCAGAATCACTGCTGGCGCGCTCAAGGAAGCTGACGCCGGAGTTCAGGCTCTGGCCCCAGTGATTGTATCGCATTCCACGGATTTCGGGTGCATGCTTCTGGGAGAGCTTCAACGCCTGATCGAATGCCTTGTTCATCCCTGCATAATCTCCTTGATCTCCTCTGAGGCCACCGAGGAAAAACCAAGCTTCGTCATTCGTTGGATTCTTTTGGACTTCGATCTCAAGCAGTCGCATAGCCTCCTTGAAGTTTTTCTGCTGAATGTGCACTTTCGCGCCTGTAAATTCCGGCGAGCCGCACTGATAACCGAAAAACATGAACGAGCTAACAACTACCAGGATGATCAGTTTTGTGGCGTGATATTTCATTGATCAACCCCTTCTTCGATTGTGTGTGGTGAGGTAATTCGGAAAAACACGGCTGCCAAATATACCAAAACAGGTTTTCATAAACAAGTATGTGAGCGCGAGAAATCCAAACGCCGCGCACACATCACCGGACGCGCACGCCGAACTGAAGTTCTTTGACTTTCGGAGCATTTTTCTATATGTTCGATCTGTTTCCTTTCGTGAAAAAGTCAAACGTATCTCGGATGAGAAGATGGCACACCACAGCCGCGCATTCGAGAACATCTCCGACGCACCGTATGATTTCCAAGGGAGCACGTCCAACAATGAGTCGCTATTCCAAGCTCACCCCTCCTTCCACAGGACAAAAGATCACCGTTTCCAACGGTAAACTCGACGTTCCCGACCATCCCATCATCCCTTTCATCGAGGGGGATGGCACCGGACCAGATATTTGGCGCGCCTCCCAGCGTGTGTTCGACGCCGCCGTGAGGAAAGCGTATGGAGGGAAACGAAGCATCGTGTGGTTTGAGGTCTACGCTGGCGAAAAGGCGAATATCATCTATGGACCAAATACCTGGCTTCATGACGACACGTTGGATGCCATCAAAGATCACGTTGTTGCCATCAAAGGGCCGTTGACAACGCCGGTTGGTGGCGGAATCCGCTCGATCAATGTCACTCTTCGGCAGATCCTCGACCTGTATGTTTGTCTTCGACCGGTGCGATACTTTCGCGGCGTTCCCTCCCCCGTCAAGCAGCCTGAGCTGGTGAACATGGTTGTTTTCCGCGAGAACACTGAAGACATCTACGCCGGTATCGAGTGGAAGGCCGGGACGCCGGAAGTGAAGAAAGTCATCGAATGGCTCCAGACGGAAATGGGCGTAAAAAAGATCCGCTTCCCGCTGTCATCGAGCATCGGCATCAAACCAGTGTCGCAAGAGGGTTCGAACCGACTCATCAGGGCCGCTATCCAGTACGCCATCGACAACAACCGTTCATCAGTGACCCTGGTGCATAAGGGTAATATCATGAAATTCACCGAAGGTGGGTTCCGCGAATGGGGATACGAACTTGCTCAGAAAGAATTCGGCGGCAAACCGATCGATGGCGGTCCCTGGCTCAAGCTGCCAAATGACATCATGATCAAGGATGCCATCGCTGACGCATTCCTTCAACAGATCCTGACACGCCCGGCAGAGTACGATGTCATCGCCACGCTCAACCTCAATGGTGACTATATCTCCGACGCGCTTGCAGCTGAGGTTGGTGGGATCGGAATAGCACCAGGCGGGAACATCAACTATGAAAACGGATACGCTGTTTTCGAAGCAACCCATGGAACAGCCCCTAAGTACGCCAACCTGGATAAAGTAAATCCAGGTTCTCTGATACTCTCCGGTGAAATGATGCTGCGATATATGGGGTGGAAGGAAGCAGCCGATCTCATCATTGACGGTCTCGACAAGACGATCCAGTCGCGCGTCGTAACCTACGATTTTGCGCGTCTCATGGAAGGGGCAAAAGAGGTGAAGTGCTCCGAGTTCGGTGACGCAATCGCTGGCAACATGTAGTGCTGACGTGGTCGATCCCAAAGGCATCCTGTTTCGGCAGGATGCCTTTTTTGTTTCAAATCGCACGATTGGGTCAACGTGTTTCTTGAATCCGAGTCGATTTTTGAGTATTATGAAGGAAATTGACCTCCAACGAAGACCACCGATTCGCCAAGGACCGATGCCATGACCCAGCAACCCATGGTTGATCAAGTGTCGGATACGGAGGTGCGCATTCAACCTCCCGCGAAGGTGATTCTCTACAATGATGAGAGCCATACCTTCGACGAGGTGATCGGACAACTCATCAAGGCCCTGCGGTGTGACAGTGCCACTGCTGAGGGATTGACCTGGGAAGTCCACAACAATGGAAAATGCGCAGTGTTCGAAGGGCCGATGGAAGAATGCGTCAAAGTGTCGGGCGTTCTGGAAGAGATCGCGCTGCATACGCAGATTGAAGTTTGAGCCACAAAGAGAAGCAAAAGAGAAGCAAGAGAGTAATGACATCAGCAGAAATCCGACAGAGTTTCCTGAAGTTCTTCGAAGGGTGCGGACATGCCATCGTGCCCAGTTCGCCCGTTGTCCCGTATGATGACCCCACCCTCTTGTTCACCAATGCCGGCATGAACCAGTTCAAGGACGTTTTCCTCGGTCTGGGCAAACGCTCCTACACACGAGCAGCGGATACACAAAAGTGTATTCGCGTGAGCGGGAAGCACAACGATCTCGAGGAAGTAGGAAGGGATACGTATCATCACACGTTCTTCGAGATGCTCGGGAACTGGTCCTTTGGCGACTACTACAAAAAGGAAGCCATCGAGTGGGCTTGGGACCTTCTCACCAACGTTTGGGGGCTGCCGAAGGGGCGACTATGGGCGACAGTTTACGAACACGACGAGGAAGCGGAACACCTTTGGAGAACTGTCACGGACATCGAGCAGAGCCACGTCCTTCGATTCGGAGAGAAAGACAACTTCTGGGAAATGGGAGAGACGGGCCCATGCGGTCCGTGTTCTGAGATCCACATTGACCGGACTCCCCAGGGCAACGCAGCTGCTTCGACGGTCAATGCAGGCATTCCTGAAGTCATGGAAATCTGGAATCTGGTTTTCATCCAGTATGACCGTGACGCTCAGGGAAAATTGAATCCCCTCCCTGCAAAGCACGTCGATACGGGCATGGGGTTCGAGAGAATGTGCGCGGTGCTGCAGCATAAAGGCTCCAATTATGATACCGACGTTTTCATGCCGTCAATCAGACGCATCGTGGAAATCACAGGCAAGAGGTACGACGGACGGCTTACGGGTATCGACCAGAAGCAGTCTGAAACCGATACGGCGATGAGAGTTCTGGCCGACCACCTGCGAGCCCTGACGTTCGCCATTGCAGATGGTGCAACCCCTTCAAACGAGGGTCGGGGATACGTCTTGCGTCGCCTCTTACGGCGCGCGGCACGCTTCGCCCGGAATCTCGGCATGCACGAACCATTGCTCTACCAGCTCGTGCCAACCCTGGTTCAGACCATGGGCGCGTGTTCCCTGAGATTCATGACAAACAGGAGCATATCCAAAAGATTATCCGAGGCGAAGAAGAAGCATTCAACGCTACGCTGGATCGAGGGCTTGAGATTTTCGAACAGGTCGCTGCCCGGGCATTGAAGAGCACTCGTACGATCATCAGCGGCGACGATGTGTTCCGCCTGTATGATACGTACGGTTTCCCCACTGACTTGACGGCACTTCTCGCCCGCGAGCGCGGCTTGGCAATTGACGCAGATGGATTTGACCGTCTGATGCAACAGCAGCGCGAGCGATCCCGACTTGGCGCGACCGGTGAGCTCTCTGGTGAACTAGCCGAAGAGTCCTCCCCTTCCTTGCTCATCCCGGGACGCGACATCCTCCAAGCGTTTGCCAACGATATCCGTGAGAATAAGCTTTTGTTCGTCGGCTACGACCAGTTGGAAGCAGATGCAATGCTCGTCAAGGGTGACAGGCACCTCCTCGTGCTTGACAGAACACCGTTCTATGGCGAGGCAGGCGGGCAGGTGGGCGATCAGGGAGTCATCGAAATTGATAACCATCGATATAACGTCCACGATACGCAAAAGGTTGGGAACCTCAACGTGCACGTTCTCAAAGAGGCGGCGCCCACGATCGTCGGAGAGAGAGTGAAGGCAAAGGTCGATGTCGCACGTCGAATGTCTATCATGCGCAACCACTCGGCGACACACCTCCTCCATGCTGCTTTGAGGCGGATCCTTGGAACTCACGTGCACCAGGCCGGTTCCCTCGTGGCTCCAGACTATCTCCGATTCGACTTTTCCCATTTCTCAAAGGTATCGGAATCCGAACTAGCGGACATCGAAGCCCTCGTGAATGAAAAAGTCCGCGAAGATCTCAAGTTGTCACACCATCGAAACATCCCCTTCGAAGAAGCAAAGCGGATGGGCGCACTCATGTTCTTTGGGGACAAGTACGGTGACCATGTTAACGTCGTTCAATTCGGAGATTTCACGAGAGAATTCTGCGGCGGAACGCACGTTCATTCCACGGCTGAAATCGGCTATCTCAAGTTCCGATCGGAAGGGAGCGTCGCCAGCGGCGTGCGCCGCATCGAGGCGGTAACTGCAGACCGTGCGCTCGAGCTCCTGAAGCTCCAGGACCGCAACGCTTCAGAACGGCTCGACTATGCCCTCGAACAATTGCAGGACCTGCATCAGCTCGCGATCCAACTCGCCGCGAACAGGAGCCAGCCAATTTCCGACTTCGAGAACACGCTCAAGATACTGGAAGCTGCAATCTCCAGCCATCAGCAGACGCCGAGATTGCCTGAAAGCTATGCCCAAGACCTGAGACCCCGTTTCGAAGAACGGAAGGCACGCGAGCTCTTCATCGAATCGCTCATTCTTGACATCGCTGACAAGAAAAAAACTGTAGAACGTGAGCTGTCGAAGAATCGAATGGAAGCGCAGGCCGGCGCGATAGACGACATTGTGGCGTCCGCAAAAGTCGTTGAGGATGTGAAGGTTGTCTCATCGCAGGTAACCGTACAGACGATCGACGAACTGAAACTGCTCGGCGACACACTTCGCTCCAGGCTCGGTCGGGGCGTCGGTCTTCTCGCCGCGACGATCGATTCGAAGGTGTCCCTCGTCTGTGTCGTTACGGATGATCTTGTCGGGTCGAAAACGCTGGATGCAGCGAAGATCGTCGGAGCAGTCGCAAAGCTCCTTGGGGGCGGAGGTGGCGGCAAGGCTCACCTCGCGACCGCGGGCGGCAAGGATGCCTCAAGATTGCCCCAGGCTCTTGCTGCAACGGAATCAATTGTTCAGTCCATGTCGAAGGGCAGGTAGGAGCAGTCCATGACCACGTATGAACGACTATTGAACGTGCGACAAGAACGAGGTGCCGGCTACTTTGTCCTCCTCGATCCTGACAAGAGCAACCGGGACCAGCTCCCCTCGTTCGTCCGTGAAGCGACGGAAGCCGGAGTCGACGGATTTCTCGTCGGCGGAAGCCTCATGCTGACGGATGAATTCGAAGAACATCTGCGAACGATTAAACAGAACACAACCGTCCCCGTGGTCATTTTTCCGGGAAGCCTGATGCAGGTTTCATCCATTGCGGATGCGATACTCTTCCTGGTGCTGATCAGCGGGCGCAATCCGGAGCATCTCATTGGAAGCCAGGTTGTCGCTGCTCCCATCGTGCAGCGCAGCGGCCTCGAGGCGATCTCGACAGGCTATATGCTCATCGAGGCCGGCAACACAACCTCGGCTGAGTTTATGAGCAACACGAAGCCGATCCCCAGGGACAAACCCGACATTGCCCTCGCCCATGCGCTTGCCGCAGAGATCATCGGCATGAAGTTTGTCTATCTGGATGCAGGCAGCGGCGCACTCAGCTCTGTCCCGGAAGAGATGCTCCGTCTTATCGCTCGCAGGTGCTCACTGCCCATCATCGTCGGCGGAGGTATCCGAACTCCAGAAGAAGCCCGCAAGAAAGTCGAAGCGGGGGCATCGTTCGTCGTGACAGGGACAGTCACGGAACTCAACAACCATCGTTCCTTCATCAGGGAATTTGCTGAGGCCGTCCACGCAGGACCGGCCATGCAGCGCAAGCCCTAGATCGGCACTCACCCATGGCTCATCTCCCTCTCACCCTCGTCTACCGGCAGAAGTTTGTTCTGGACTCACTCAAGGAGAGCGCTGGTACCAAACAGAAGATCGCCGATCAGTGTCTTTCGGAGATTCTGAAGGCTATCGATATTGTAATCGGAGCCCTCAATAACAAGAAGAAGATACTTCTCTGCGGTAACGGCGGCAGCGCTGCCGACGCACAGCATCTGGCAACGGAGTTCGTCATCCGACTGAGTCCGACGATTCAGCGACGCGGGCTCCCGGCCATCGCCCTCACGACCGACACATCGACGCTTACGGCCGGTGCGAACGACATCGGGTATGACAACGTATTCGCCCGTTCGGTCGAGGCCCTCGGCCAGGATGGTGACGTCCTCATCGGCATCAGCACGAGCGGGAATTCAGAGAGCGTCAACAATGCTTTCCGGAAGGCGCGAGAAAAGAAGATGGCCACCATCGGTTTTCTCGGCAAAGATGGAGGGAAAGCCAAGGGAATGGTGGATCTCGCGATTGTTGTTCCTTCCGAGGATGCGCAACGAATCCAGGAAGGTCACATAACGATCGGGCATATCATTTTTCAGGAAGTTGAACAGGAGATGTTCGGGTAGGGACGTCTCCTCTTTTCCCAGTTCCGGAACCCCAAGAGAAGCTTTTTGACACCAACGACATCATCATGAAGCAGCGCCACCGAAAAGACTTTATCATTCCTCTGCTCACGGTCATCGGAGACGTGGTCGCCATAGAGGCGGCGTTCCTGTTCTCCTACTGGCTCCGTTTTCATTCTCCGCTCACAACGCTCATTCCTGTGACGCTCGGCGTTCCATCCCTCAGCGCCTATGTCATCGGCTCGTTGGCGGTTATTCCGCCATGGCTCTTCTTGTTCCACTCTCGACGGATGTATTCTTCTCGGAGGAATGTATATTTCTCCGACGAGTTATTTGTAATCGTCCGGCTTGTCTTCTTCGGCATGCTGATCGTCATGAGTGCGGCATTTTTTTACCGAGCCTTCTCCTATTCTCGGGCTGTCTTTGCATTGCTGGGACTCTCCGCAGTTCTTTTCATCTCCGGTGCCCGCTTCTTCGTGATGAAGTTTGAACAATTCTGGTACTCAACAGGGCACGATCTGAAGGATGTCGTCATCGTCGGGACAAACGCAACGGCCCGGAGAGTCAATGACGGCATCGCATCGAATCCTGCACTTGGTTATCG
>CAVUAC010000036.1:0-92151 GCA_963739335.1 uncultured Bacteroidota bacterium
CCGGGCCGATCAACGAGGTACTCGAAGAACGATCAGAGCCGCAGCCTCCCGACGCTGCACGAGACGATGCCGAAACTTTACGGCGAGCTCGACTCAATAAAGAACCGCCTGGAGCGTCACTATAAGGACATGCAAGACATCGAGTTCACGATTGAAAAAAACCAGCTCTTCATGCTCCAGTGTCGTGTCGGTAAGCGCAATGGCGTTGCAGCAGTTCGCATGGCGACGGAGATGCAAAGGGAAAAGCTGATCGATATAGCGACGGCTGTCATGCGCGTGGCTCCAAACCAGCTGGTCGAACTCTTGCTCCCGATGCTTGATCCGAAGGCTGAACTGGCGACCATGCCCATCGCGAAAGGTTTGCCAGCGGGGCCGGGCGGAGCGAAAGGGCGCGCCGTTTTCACATCGGAAGATGCCGTCGCATGGGCGGCAAGAGGAGAGAAAGTCATTCTTGTCCGGGAAGAGACTTCGCCTGAGGACGTGGATGGTATGCACAAGTCACAGGCTATTCTGACCAGCAAAGGCGGCATGACATCCCACGCAGCCCTCGTGGCCCGAGGGTGGGGTAAATGCTGCATCGTCGGTTGCAGCGACCTGGAGATTGGCGACGACGGAAAATCCTTCATCACGAAAAAGGGTAATGTTGTGAAGGAAGGGGACTGGATCAGCCTCAATGGCACGAAAGGGGTGGTGTATGAAGGGGGACTTCCTCTTGTAGACGTGGACCTTGAGCACAACAAATCGTATGTCGATTTGATGAAGCTGGTCGATAAGATCCGCGTTCTGCGGATTCGCACGAATGCTGACACGCCAAAGGACAGCGCGAAGGCGGTTGAATTCGGCGCCGAGGGGATCGGATTGTTCCGTACGGAGCACATGTTCTATGGTGAGGGAAGCGACAAGCCGCTCTTCTTGCTGCGCAAGATGATCATGAGCCGAACGGCAGAAGAACGACGTCGCGCACTGGATGAGCTTTTCCCGTTCGTCAAGAACGATATCAAGGCGACGCTTGAGGTCATGGATGGTCGTCCGGTCACGATCCGTCTGCTTGATCCACCGTTGCACGAATTCGTCCCTCACAACGAGGAGAGGATGCAGGCGCTGGCGAAGGAGCTTGGCGTCAATATGGCTGAACTCCATAAGCGCGCTGAGTCGCTGAGTGAGAACAATCCGATGCTCGGCCATCGTGGCGTGCGTTTAGGTGTCACGTACCCCGAGATCACGGAGATGCAAATTCGGGCTATCCTTGAAGCGGCTGGTGAGCTCGTGAAGGAAGGCAAGAAAGCCAATCCTGAGATCATGGTTCCTGTCACCTGTCACGTGAACGAGCTGAACAACCAAAAGGTCATCCTCGACCGCGTGTATCCGGAGGTGTGCGCCAAGCTAGGGGTGAAAAAGATATCGTTCCTCTATGGGACGATGATTGAGATTCCCCGTGCCGCCCTAACAGCGAACCGCATGGCGGAAACAGCGGAATTCTTCAGCTATGGCACGAACGACCTGACGCAAATGGGCTTCGGTTTCTCGCGAGACGACATCGGCTCGTTTCTGCCTGACTACCTCAACGCGAAGATCCTGCCCGTTGATCCGTTCCAGTCGATTGACCAGGAGGGTATTGGCGAGCTCATCAAAGTTGGCATCGACCGAGGCCGTGCGACGCGTCCGAAGCTCAAGGTTGGAATCTGTGGTGAGCACGGCGGTGAGCCGGAGAGCGTCAAATTCTGCCATCGGGTTGGCATGAACTACGTGAGTTGCTCGCCGTTCCGTGTTCCTATCGCGCGCCTCGCTGCTGCTCACGCTGCTATCGAGTCAAAGGTGAAGAAACCGTCGCCTGGGAAAGCGACTAAGAAGCGGTAGGCAGGAGTGAATCTCCCTCTGTTCGCTCGCAGGCAGAGTGATGCGTGGTTTCGCACGAACGCAAGGAGGTGTGCAGTTGTCAATGTCATATCACGATGTCCACACTCAATTCATCATTGAGAGAGGCGATAAGCAATGAAGCTCTCCGATTTCAAGTATCCGTTGCCACGCAACTTGATCGCAAAGTTCCCGGCGAAGCCCCGCGATCATTCACGGCTGATGGTTATGAACCGTGCCGATGAATCGATCGACGACCGGAAGTTCTATGACATCATGGACTACCTCAACAAAGGGGATTGCCTCGTCGTGAACGAGACCAAGGTGTTTCAGGCTCGTCTCTTTGGCAAGAAGGAAAAGACGAACGCGAAGATCGAAGTATTCCTCTTACGTGAACTGAACGCCGAAGAGAACATCTGGGATGTGATCGTCGATCCGGCACGCAAAGTGCGCATTGGCAACAAGATCTTCTTCGATAACGGCAAGCTCTGGTGTGAGGTCATCGACAACACGACGTCGCGCGGCCGGACCGTGCGGTTCAATCACAAGGGGGACTTCTTCAAGATCATAGAGCGAATCGGCATTACACCGTTGCCGTACTACATCAAACGCGATGCTACCGAGAGGGACAAAGAATCGTATCAGACGGTCTATGCACGCGTCCTTGGCGCTGTTGCCGCGCCGACTGCCGGGCTGCACTTCACGAGGCCGCTCTTGAGAAAAATCGAAAGCAGAGGCGTCAAGGTGGTGCCGATTCTGCTTCATGTTGGACTCGGCTCATTCAGAGCGGTCGAGGTCGAGGACCTGACAAAGCACAAGATGGATTCGGAGTACTACGAGATTTCTGCGGAAGCTGCTCACACCATCAACAAGGTCATCGATGCAAGGCGAAACGTGTTTGTCGTCGGCACCAGCACCTGCCGGGCGCTCGAATCGAGCGTCACGTCGGACGGGCACCTGAAGGCATCGAAGGGGTGGACAGACAAATTCCTCTTTCCTCCGTACGATTTCAAGATTGCTGACAAGCTCATCACGAACTTCCATTTGCCAGAGTCAACACTGCTGATGCTGGTGAGCGCATTCGCCGGACACGATTTCATGATGCGCGCATACAAGAAAGCGATCAAAGGGGGGTACCGCTTCTATAGCTATGGTGATGGAATGTTGATTCTCTGAGGATGTTGGCCCCTCACGCAGCGGATGCACAAACCGTGCGCGGAGCCTTTCGTGTATTTCTACCCCTATGTCGAAAGCACGACCAAAAGTATTTGCCATCGTTCCCGCCGCAGGATCAGGAAAACGGCTTGGCGGCTCTGTAAAGAAGCAGTTTCTCTTGCTGCGCGACAAGCCGATTCATCGTGCACACCCTGCAGCGCTTCGAACACTGCCCTGATGTCGATGAGATCGCCGTGGCGGTGCCGGAGCAATCCATTGCTGAGATGGAATCGATGATCTCGCATCACCGGCTGCACAAGGTCAGCATGGTGACGGTCGGGGGAGAAAAGCGCCAGGATTCTGTGTACAACGCTCTGAGGCGTCTTACGATCAAGGCATCGGACATCGTGCTTGTTCACGATGGTGTCCGTCCGTTTGTAGAATCGAAGCGCATATCACACCTCATCCGAGCCTGCAAGGAACACGGCGCGGCTGTGCTCGCTGTCCAGCCTAAGGATACGATTCGCCGATCACGCGGCGGCGAGTTCTTCGATCAGACGCTCGACCGGAATGCGTTGTGGCTCGTCCAGACCCCGCAGGCGTTCAGGGCCTCGATTCTTTTGAAAGCCTTCAAAGAAGCTCAGGCGGACGCGCTTCTACGGGAACGATGAAGCGAGCCTGGTCGAACGGGTGGGCGTCAAGAGCGAGGATCGTAGAGGGATCATACGACAACATCAAAATCACGACGCAGGAAGATGTTGAACTGGGGCAACTAATTCTCGAACGATGGAGAACGAAAGGGCTCGTCTGAGTGTTGGAGAGAGAAGGGAAGGTTGAATTCTGTTGCATCTGAATGGGCTAGTTCCTACCTTTCAATAATTCGCTTCGTGAACAAGAACGAAAGGCTGTAAAGGATGATCAATCTGGCGATCGTCATCCTCTTGAGCTACATCATTGGTTCCATTCCGACGAGCATTATGCTCTCGAAGTGGAAGCACGGATTTGACATCCGCACGAAAGGAAGCGGCAACGCGGGTGGCACGAACGTGTTCCGCGTCCTTGGATGGAAATCGGGCTTGCTGGTGACCATCGTGGACATGGGCAAAGGAGTGATCGCGACTGCGCTGATTTCGAGGCTCTTTTGGGATCCCACCCTGCCGTTCTACAACAAGACACCGTTTGATGACTTCACGGTCATCCAGATGATTTGCGGGGCAGCAGCAATTGTCGGTCACATTTGGACGCTCTTTGCCGGGTTCAAGGGAGGCAAGGGGATCGCGACCGGTGCGGGGATGCTGTTCGGCATTGCGCCGACGGAGTTCGCGATCTCCGTGGGCGTGTTCTTCATTGTGTTCTGGGTGTACAAGTATGTGTCCCTGGGTTCGATCTCAGCTGCCGTTGCGTTCCCCGTTTCTCTCTTTGTGCGCCACAATATCTTCCGCGATGAAATCGCGAGTTACAGAACCTTGATTGTCTTTAGCCTTTCTGTAGCGATTCTCCTGATCTATTCGCATCGCCATAACATCAAGCGACTGCTAGAAGGTACCGAGAAGAAGATAACGAGCTTTGCTCGGGAAAAAGTTCGGGAAACGAGCACACCACTGTAGTCTGCTGCGGTGGCTCTCTTCGATCGCACCTGAGCTGTTCGATCCCTCCATAACACAGATAAAGATCCATCACGATGAAAGTCACTGTCCTTGGCGCCGGTAGCTGGGGAACAACCCTCGCATTAGTCTTGCTCGGCAACGGCCATGATGTCACGCTATGGGCCTATACGAAGGAACAGACCGACCTCCTGCGCGAACGACACGAGAACCCTGAGTTCCTCCCCGGCATACCGCTCCCGCCAAACCTCGGAATCCTGAACGACATTGAGGCGGCTTCTGATCACCGTGATCTGATCGTGTCGGCGGTCCCGTCTCAGTTCCTCCGCTCCGTCATTCAAAGCATCGCTCATCTCAATCTTGAGCGGACCATCATCTGCAATGTCGCGAAAGGGATCGAGAATTCGACGTTGATGACAATGTCCGAGGTGTTGCTCGAAGTCCTGAAGCACGAACGGAAGGAGAACCTGGCAATTCTCTCGGGTCCGAGTCACGCGGAGGAGGTCTCGCGGCAAATCCCCACTGCTGTCGTCGCTGCATCGTTCAAGGAAAAGACTTCAAAGATCGTACAGGACGCGTTCATGACAAAGTACTTCCGTGTCTACGTCAATGATGATATCCGGGGCGTAGAGCTGGGCGGAGCACTGAAGAACATCATCGCCATTGCGGCCGGCATCAGTGATGGCGCAGGCTTCGGTGACAACACGAAGGCTGCGATTATGACTCGTGGAATCTACGAGATCACCCGCCTGGGTGTGAAGCTTGGGGCACATCCACGGACGTTTGCTGGACTTTCGGGGGTCGGAGATCTCATCGTCACGTGCATGAGTCACCATAGCCGCAATCGCTACGTGGGGGAGCAAGTGGGAAGAGGTCGTAAACTGGATGATGTCCTGCAAGAAATGGTGATGGTGGCGGAAGGCGTCGCGACCGCAAAATCCGTCCGCGATTTGGAAAAGAAGCACGACATAGATCTGCCGATCATGACAGAAGTCTATCAAGTCCTGTTCGAGAACAAGGATCCCCAAAAAGCGACGTTCGACCTATTTACGCGCGATTCGAAAGGCGAGTAGGCCCGCAGTTTCTTTCCTACATCTGAAAACCTCTGTCTGAAGTCCCTCCAACCGTTCGGAACGACTGCAACCCTCTTCATTCATGCTGTCGAAGGTTGCAGAGGCTACCTTGCTTCTCGCGCCCGTTTTCAGTAACTTTCCTCGGAATCGGCTACAATTCCTGAACGGCCCGGGTGGTTGAATGATCCGAGTAATCCTCACTTTCATCGGTGGCTATCTCCTCGGCTCTGTCCCATTCGCCTATCTGGTTGTGAAGAAAGCAGCCGAAATCGATATTCGTGAGGCCGGCAGTGGCAACGCCGGGGGCTTCAATGCTTATTATGTTACGAAGTCAAGGTGGACTGGATTGTTCGTCGGCGTCCTCGATTGCCTCAAAGGCGCTGTGGCAGTTTACGGGGCGGGCTTAGCGACCCCGAATGCATTTCTTATCCAGGTGGTTGCGCTGTTTGGCGCTATCGCTGGACATAACTATTCGGTCTGGCTTGGCTTCAAGGGAGGAAGGGGGCTCTCTACTTGTGCCGGCGGAATGTTCTTTCTGGGATTTAGCTACACGCTGGTGTGGTGCGCTGTCTGGCTTGTTGCCAGGCTCTTCAAGAGAGATATCCTTGTATCGAATCTTATCGCGATCTATTTGGCTCCTCCCATATTGCTCCTGGTGCCGTGGGACTGGGTGCGCAGACTGATCGTTGTGGAGGTTGATGAATGGACATTCTTGTTCTTTTCATCCATTCTGAGCCTTGTACTTCTCGTGAGCCATCAAGATGTTGTGAGAGACCTCTGGAAAGCCACGACAGGGGAGCCAAAAGTCACACAGAGCCTTCATTCGTAACTTTTACGTGAAATGGTATGAATAGAAACTACACAAAACTCTTGCTCGTTCTCGCCATTCCTCTTTTTGTGGGAATCGGCATCGGATACTCAATCAAATCATCAGCTGCTGCGTCATCAGCAGACTCGGATCTTGCATTTCAAAAGGCTTTTCCGTCGGGTGTAAGAGTCCAGGACAAATCATCTGCCGATCAAGATCAGGTGACGGGTTCGCGCCACAACGCCATCACTCGCGCGATCGCGAAGGTAAGCCCGGCGACGGTCGGTATCAATGTCACCGAGATTCATGAGCAACCGGGCCTGTTCAACGTGGATCCCTCTTTTCGACAGTTCTTTGGGAATGATCCCTTCTGGAGGCAGTTCATAGGCCCACAGCGCTACCAGGTTCAAAACCTCGGTTCCGGGGTCGTCATTTCACCCGATGGCTATATCGTCACAAACTTTCACGTTGCCGGGAACGCGAAGGAGATCACTGTGACGTTCGTCGGCGGAAAGAAGATGAAGGCCAAACTTGTCGGTGGCGATCCTTTGAGTGATGTTGCCCTCCTGAAAGTTGATGGATCAGACCTCCAGTTTGCGGATCTCGGCAACTCTGAGGATGTTGTCATCGGAGAATGGGCGATCGCTTTGGGCAATCCATTCGGTCTTTTTGAAATCAACGACAAGCCAACGGTGACGGTTGGTGTCATCAGCTCGGTTGGAATGAATCTTGGACGCCAGGGGAATGCAGTGTACCGGGATATGATTGAAACTGATGCGGCGATCAACGGCGGCAACAGCGGCGGCCCGCTTGTGAACAGCAATGGCGATGTCATCGGTATGAACACGCTCATATTCACCGGAGGTGTAAGCCAGGCGTTTGTCGGCTACGGTTTTGCGATTCCTGTGAACAAGGTGAAAAAGGTTGTTGCGGACCTGCGCAAGAAAGGTCAGGTCACGCGTGAAATCTACACCGGATTCGAAGCTCAGGAGGTGGATGCGCGAGTTGCCCGCTATTTTGGCATGTCGGAGGTTCGCGGCGTCATCGTGAGCGATGTGTACAAAAAAGGGCCGGCGGACAAAGCTGATCTTCGTGTCGGAGATATCATCCTTGAGGTGAACGGAGACCGAGTCAATTCAGCAGAGGAGTTCTCCAGCGTACTGTCGGATGCCAACCCGGGAGACGTGTTGAAGCTGAAGGTGTTCCGCGAGCATAAGATGATCAACATCGATTTGAAACTCGAAAAGAAACCGTAAAGAGAAAAGGTGCTGCGGTGATTGCCCGATACACACGCCCGGAAATGGGCAAACTGTGGGAAGATGAGAACAAGTACCGCATCTGGCTTGAAATTGAGGTGCTGGCTTGTGAAGCTCAGTCTCATCTGGGCGTCATACCGAAAGAGGCGGTCGAGATCATACGGGCAAAGGCCAATTTCAATGTTGAGCGGGTGCTCCAAATCGAAGAAGAGGTCAAACACGACGTCATCGCGTTCCTCACCAATGTTGGAGAATATGTCGGACCTGAATCTCGGTTCATCCATCTTGGCATGACGTCATCGGATGTCCTTGACACTGCGTTGGCCATTCAAATGAAGCAGTCGGTCGACCTGCTCCTGAAGGACCTCGAGGCGCTGAAATCGGTTCTTGCGAAGCGTGCAAGGGAGTTCAAGAACACTCCCATGATAGGTCGCACGCACGGCATTCACGCCGAGCCAACGACGTTCGGGTTGAAACTGGCTCTCTGGCATGCCGAGACGGTTCGGAACATCCAGCGGCTGAACCGTGCACGTGAGAATATCGCCGTCGGGCAAATCTCCGGCGCCGTCGGCACGTATGCCCATCTTGATCCTTTCATCGAGCGATATGTGTGCGAGAAACTTGGATTGAAACCCGCCCCGATCTCCACACAGGTGCTGCAGCGGGATCGGCACGCCGAGTTCATGAATGCGCTCGCGCTCTGTGCCAGCTCGCTGGAGAAGTTTGCAACGGAGATCCGCCATCTGCAGAAGACTGAAGTGCTTGAAGTTGAAGAGTTCTTCTCGAAAGGTCAGAAAGGCTCCTCAGCGATGCCGCATAAACGGAATCCCATCACGTGTGAACGCGTTGCGGGACTCTCTCGCGTGCTCCGCGGGAATGCGCTGGCGGCCATGGAGAACGTGGCACTGTGGCACGAGCGGGATATCACACATTCTTCTGTCGAGCGGGTCATTATCCCGGATAGCTGTATCCTGCTCGATTACATGCTTACCCAATTCACGAAGATCGTCGATCAATTGCTCGTCTATCCTGATCATATGCAGCAGAATATCGATCGCACCCATGGGCTTGTATTCTCTGAGGATGTCTTGCTGGCGCTGACAAAGGCGGGCATGAAGAGGGAGGATGCGTATCGGATTGTTCAGGAAGAGGCGATGAAGGTCTGGCAGAATCGTCAGAGCTTCAGGAGTTTGATCGAAGGACGAGAGGAAGTCAGGAAACACTTGTCGAGTCAGGAGCTTGATCATCTCTTCGACCCTCGGCGTAGTCTCCAGAATGTCGATTACATCTTTCACCAGGTCGGGCTAGATTGAAAGCGGAGTGATATCGATGGCTAAGAAATTCCAGAACTATATCGATGGAAAATGGGTTGACGCGAAGTCGGGAAGAACGTTTGAAAATCGTAATCCTGCAAATTGGGATGAGGTGATAGGCACGTTTCCTCTCTCCAGCAAGGAAGACGTCGACGAAGCGGTGAAATCTGCTCGCCGTGCATTTGAGTCGTGGCGGCTTGTCCCTGCTCCAAAACGGGGCGACATCATGAAGAAGGTGGGAGATCTCCTTACCGCCCGCAAAGAAGAGATCGCCAGCCAGATGACTCGGGAGATGGGAAAGGTCCTCCTCGAGACTCGTGGAGATGTGCAGGAAGGAATCGACACAGCGTATTATGCTGCATCGGAAGGACGCCGTCTGTTTGGTCACACGGTGCCTTCAGAGCTCCCGAACAAATTCAATATGGCGATGCGGGTCTCGATCGGCGTTGCGGCGATCATCACGCCCTGGAACTTTCCCATGGCCATCCCGACGTGGAAGATCTTCCCGGCGATCCTGTGCGGGAATACAGTCGTGTTCAAACCGGCGTCGGACACGCCGGCGACTGCGACAACACTTGTGGAGATTCTGCTTGAAGCCGGAGTGCCCCCCGGAGTCGTCAACATCGTCCACGGCGGCGGTCGGGAAGTCGGCATCAGCCTTGTCGAGCACCCCGATGTCGATCTCGTCAGCTTCACGGGGTCCACGGAGGTCGGGAAGAAGATCTCCGAGATCGCCAGCAAGACTCTCAAGCGAGTTTCACTGGAGCTTGGTGGAAAGAATGCTCAGATCGTGATGGATGATGCAGATCTCGAGCTCGCCCTCGAAGGTGTTCTCTGGGGTGCGTTTGGGACGACGGGTCAGCGCTGCACAGCGACGAGCCGCTTGATCGTCCAGGAAAAAGTCTACGACAAGTTCCTCGTCGATGGTTGTCGGCCATGCAAGGGAACTGCGCCTGGGTGACGGTCTGAAACAGAATGTGGATGTCGGCCCCTGCATCAACGAAGGTCAACGCCGGACGGTCGACGAATATGTGAGAATCGGAACGAAAGAAGGTGCGAAGCTCCTCACGGGCGGGAAATATGCAGCCGGCGATGGACTCTCCAAAGGATGGTTCTATGAACCAACGGTGCTCGGAGATGTGACGCCGACGATGAGGGTTGCCCGAGAAGAGATCTTCGGGCCCGTCCTTTCGGTCATCAAGGTGAAGACTCTTGATGAGGCAATCGCCGTTGCCAACAACACTACATATGGTCTGTCCTCCTCCATCTACACGCAGGACATCAACAATGCCTATCGAGCGATACGGGACATCAAGGCGGGCATCACCTATGTCAACAGCCCCACGATCGGCGCGGAAGCGCATATGCCGTTCGGCGGAGTGAAGGAAACAGGCAATGGTCACCGTGAAGGGGGTTGGACAGTATATGATTTCTACACGGAATGGAAGACCGTGTACGTCGATTACAGCGGGAAACTGCAGCGTGCGCAAATCGATAACGTAGAGAAGTAGTCGATGACGGGACGTCCCTACATAGTATCGTTGTACGAGCACCAGGAATTCTTCTGACGGAGCTGGTGATCACCATGCATAAACAGACCAGAACCGCAACCAGACGAAATTTCGAGGTGACATATGACCGAGACAACTGACCGCGAAAACGGAACGGCCGGCGCCCAAGGTTTCCACCACTCTGCCGTGCACGGGCGAATCCGGACACAATGGAGAGAAGCCGACGACGAAGATCCTCAATTAAGATCGCACCCAACGAGGTTCATACCACCCTGGCGAAGCACATGCTGGTGGATGGCTTTGATCTTGTCATCGATCTCAAGCGAAGCCAGGGATCGTACGTGTACGATTCGCGATACAACAAACGCTATCTGGATTTCTTCACATTCTTTGCCTCCGGGTCCGTGGGCATGAATCATCCGAAGCTCACGTCGCCGGAGTTCCTTGAAAAGCTGGCATACGTTGCTGTCAACAAGCCTTCGAATTCCGACGCATACACGGTCGAGATGGCGGAGTTCGTTGAGACGTTTGCGCGCAGTGCGCAGCCTGAATATCTACCGTACGTGTTCTTCGTCGACGGGGGTACGCTTGCCGTTGAGAACGCCCTGAAGACGGCATTCGACTGGAAGGTCCGCAAGAATTTCATCAAGGGCTATACAGAGGAACGAGGGCGACAGGTGATTCATTTCCGACGCGCCTTCCATGGGCGGAGCGGTTACACGTTATCGCTCACGAACACCGATCCAATCAAAACGAATTACTTCCCAAAATTCCGGTGGCCGAGAATCCACAATCCGGTCGATTGAATTCCCGCTGAACAAGGAAAACCTTGCCCGCGTGAAGAAGGCCGAAGCAGTGGCACTTCAGCAGATCAAACAGGCGATCATCAATAATCCCGATGACATCGCCGCGCTCATCATCGAGCCGATCCAATGTGAAGGAGGGGACAATCACTTTAGGAAGGAATTCTTTGCCGAGCTGCGCACAATATGTGACGAAAGCGATATCCTCCTTGTGTTCGATGAGGTGCAAACCGGTGTGGGTATCACAGGAAGAATGTGGGCGCACGAATATTTTGTGAAGCCGGACCTGATGTCCTTTGGCAAGAAGACGCAGGTGTGCGGGTTCATGTGCAGCAAGCGCATTGATGATGTGCTCGAGAACGTGTTCCACAAACCGAGCCGAATCAACTCAACATTTGGCGGCAACCTTGTAGATATGGTGCGATTTCAGAGGATTCTCGAGATCATCCATGAGGAGAAGCTTGTGGAGAACGCTTACGATGTCGGTCTCCATTTGCTGGGAAAGCTGGAGGAACTGCAAAAGGAATTCCCGGGTCTCGTTTCGAACGCACGTGGCAAGGGGTTGCTCTGTGCTATCGATCTCGATACTGCCCAGAGCAGAGACCAGCTGCGAAGCAAGGCTTATGACGAAGGACTGATTCTTATTGGATGCGGTGACCGAGCGATTCGGTTTCGTCCTCCTCTGAACATCAGCAGAAAAGAACTGGACGACGGTCTGCGCATCATCCATGAAGCCTTGATCGAAATCAGTCAGGGCGACTAACTGGCCTTTGAATCAATGAAGGGATAAACGTGGAGAGTAACGAGCGGGATGCCAAGAGCGGACTTGATCTCAATGCAAGCGTGGTAAAGAATCTGCTCGTTCAATTCCTGCGGGATGAGACGAACAACGCAGGCTTTCACTGCGGCGTGCTCGGTGTCTCGGGAGGAGTGGATTCCGCAGTCAGCGCGTTCCTGACGGCGGAAGCGCTTGGAAAAGAGAACACGATTGGGGTTCTTATGCCGTACAAGACGAGCAGCCGAACGAGCGTTGAGGACGCCAAAGTCGTCATTGAGCGCCTCGGAATTCGTACGGAGCTCGTCGATATATCCGCCATGGTGGATGCCTATTGCGATCTGTGGAAGGTCACTGACCAGGTCCGTCGTGGCAACGTGATGGCGCGAATGCGGATGATCGTGCTTTACGATATTTCAGCCAGAGAGCAGGCGTTGGTCATCGGAACGAGCAATAAAACGGAGTATCTTGGTTGGATATGGAACCCTCTATGGGGACACAGCATCGGCCATCAATCCAATTGGCGATTTGTACAAGAGCCAGGTGTGGCAACTTGCGCGCCACCTGGGGGTCCCTCCGCGCATCATCGACAAGACGCCAACAGCAGATCTGTGGGAAGGTCAGTCGGATGAGGAGGAACTTGGTTTCACCTACGCTCAACTTGATTCGTTGCTCTACAACCTGGTCGATGAGAGAAGAAACGATGAAGAACTCCAGGCGCTGGGATATGAAGCTGGGTTCGTCAAGCGTGTGAAGACGCTCATTCGGAAAAACCAATTCAAGCGCCGGCCGCCCGTCATAGCGAAGGTCTCCAACCGCACAGTGAATGTTGACTTCCGGTACGCTCGTGATTGGGGGACGTGACGGTGGGCGAAAAGGAACGGATCATAGCGCGTCACAGGGGGTACAAGAGCCTGAGATCGTCATTTCTTCCTCTCATAACCTTTCGAAGGGCATCACGATGATCAGCGATCCTTCGGAAGGTCACAAGGGCAGCCTCTATCTCGTCGCAACTCCCATCGGGAATCTTGAGGATATCACCTACCGCGCCGTCAAAGTTCTTTCCCTTGTCGATCTGATCGCCGCTGAAGATACCAGAACCACCAAGGTTTTACTCGACCACTACGGCATCAGCAAGCCGATGGTGAGCTATTTCAGCTACAACGAGCATCGACGGACACCGCAGCTCATTGAGAAGCTGCTCCTGGGACAATCTATTGCGCTCGTCTCGGATGCTGGCACGCCGGGGATATCCGACCCGGCTTTTCACATTGTTCAGACCGCGCTGGCATCGGGAATTACCGATCGTGCCGATTCCGGGTCCGTCGGCATTCGTTTCTGCGCTGATCGTCAGCGGCCTGCCAACCGACCGATTTGTCTTCGAAGGGTTCCTCCCCGTGAAAAAAGGGAGGAAGACGAAACTGGAAGCTCTCCGTTCTGAGCCAAGGACGATCATCCTTTACGAGTCTCCCCACCGCATTCTCAAAACCCTTTCCGAGATCCAATCTGTCTTCGGGGAACGCCACGTCGTTGTGGCCCGTGAGCTCACGAAGAAATTCGAGGAGATCGTGAGAGGGCCAATTTCCTCTATTCTCCCCGAACTGTCCCGCAAACCCACCCGGGGCGAGTACGTCCTCATAATTCAGGGCCAAAAAACCTCTTGACAAAGGGGTCAATTCTCTTATATTGTTAGCACTCAACTGTAGAGAGTGCTAATCGCATTATCCTACCATAAGTCTTTTAACTGTAAAAACTTACAAAGGAGGTAATCCATATGAACCTGAAGCCATTGGCAGATCGTGTGGTCGTTAGGCCGTCGGCCGCAGAGGAGAAAACCAAAGGTGGAATCATCGTCCCCGACACGGCGAAGGAGAAACCGGTATGGGGTGAGATCATAGCGGTGGGACCTGGCAAAACTTCTGACGAGGGAAAAGTTGATACCTCTCGAAGTAAAGGTTGGGGACCAAGTGCTGTACGGGAAGTACTCCGGCACTGAAGTGACGATCGACGGTGAGGAACTCCTCATCATGCGGGAGAGCGACATCTTTGCCATTATGCCGAAAAAGTAATTTCTGACGAAAGGAGAAAGAATGCTATGGGAGCAAAGCTGATTAACTTTAACACGGATGCCCGGGCTGCTTTGAAGCGTGGTGTCGACCAACTCGCAGATGCAGTGAAGGTTACGCTAGGTCCAAAAGGTCGCAACGTCGTCATTGACAAGAAGTTCGGCGCGCCGACTGTCACAAAGGACGGCGTTACGGTTGCAAAAGAGGTTGAACTCACTGATCCTATCGAGAACATGGGTGCACAGATGGTTCGCGAGGTTGCCTCGAAGACGTCTGATGTTGCCGGTGACGGCACGACGACGGCAACCGTTCTCGCACAGGCCATCGTTCGCGAGGGCCTCAAGAACGTTACAGCTGGTGCGAATCCGATGGATCTCAAGCGCGGCATCGACCTAGCTGTTCGTAAGATCGTTGAGGGTCTGAAGGAAATGAGCAAGACCGTCGGCGACGACAAGGAGAAAATCGCACAAGTCGGTTCGATCTCTGCTAACAATGATCCGCGAAATTGGCAAGCTAATTGCTGATGCCATGCTACGAGTATCTAAGAAGGAAGACGGAGATCGGCACAGAAGGTGTCATCACCGTTGAAGAGGCGAAGGGCATCGAGACGACTGTCGACGTCGTGGAAGGCATGCAGTTTGATCGCGGCTATCTCTCACCCTATTTCGTGACGGACGCGGAGACAATGGAGACGATTCTCGAGGATCCCTACATCCTGATCCATGACAAGAAGATCAGCGCGATGAAGGATCTTCTGCCGCTGCTCGAGAAGATTGCCCAGTCCGGCAAGTCCATTCTGGTGATTGCAGAGGAGGTTGAAGGTGAAGCACTGGCGACGCTCGTTGTGAACAAGCTGCGCGGCACACTGCGCGTGTGCTCGGTGAAGGCACCTGGCTTCGGCGATCGCCGCAAAGCAATGCTGGAAGACATTGCAGTCCTGACCGGCGGTACCGTGATTTCGGAGGAGAAGGGCTTCAAGCTTGAGAATGCTCAGCTTTCCTACATGGGCACAGCCAAGCGCGTGACGATCGACAAGGACAACACCACGATCGTCGAGGGTGCCGGCAAGAAGGAGGATATCAAGAAGCGCATCAATGAGATCAAGCAGCAGATCGACAAGACGACATCGGACTACGACAAGGAGAAGCTCCAGGAGCGGCTGGCGAAGTTGTCCGGCGGTGTAGCGGTAATGAAGATCGGTGCATCGACAGAGGTCGAGATGAAGGAGAAGAAGGCCCGTGTTGAGGATGCACTGCATGCGACCCGTGCAGCGGTTGAAGAGGGTATCGTCCCCGGCGGTGGAGTTGCCTATCTGCGCTGCCTGAAGAAACTGGACGAAGTGAAAGCCGAGAACGAAGATCAGAAGATCGGCGTGGAGATCATCCGTCGTTCGCTCGAGGAGCCGATTCGGTTGATCGTCGAGAATGCCGGTCTCGAGGGCTCGGTTGTGGTGAACAAAGTAAAGGAAGGCAAGGACGACTTTGGTTTCAACGCCCAGACGGAGCAGTATGAGAACCTGATCAAGGCCGGCGTCATCGACCCGACAAAGGTTGCTCGCATCGCTCTGGAGAACGCGGCCAGCGTCGCAGGCCTTCTGTTGACCACGGAAGCTACGATCGTCGAGAAGCCTGAAAAGGACAAGACGTCTTCGATGCCGCATCCCGGAGGTATGGGTGGCGACATGTACTAGGCCGTAACCTGGCAAGGTTGAATGCTGTCTGAAAGCCCCCTGTTCGAGAAGAGCAGGGGGTTTTCTCTTTTGATGTGACTGTCACTTCAAACGTCCGTGGGGGCATTGGTAAAGGACCGTCGCTCGTCATCGCGAAGTAACGGTGGATTCGCGTGTCAGAATAGGCCGTTCTGGCGTCCTTGATTGTACTTCCATATTTCTCTACATTGGACCCAGATATGCGCATTCCCCCTGAAAAAATCGAGGAAATTCGCTCGGCGAATGACATCGTGGAGGTCGTTTCCCAGCACGTCCGCCTGAAAAAACGGGGAAAGAACTACGTCGGTCTCTGCCCCTTTCATCAAGAAAAGACCCCCTCGTTCACCCTCAGCTCGGAGAAACAGGTCTACCATTGCTTCGGCTGTGGAAAGGGGGGCAACGTGTTCACGTTCGTTATGGAGTTCGAGAAGGTCTCGTTCACGGAATCTGTCCGTTCGCTCGCCGAAAGAGCCGGCATCACGGTCTCCTACACCGAAGTCGATCGGGAACAACAGAACGAGATTGAAAGCCTCTACAACGCCTGCCGGTTTGCCGGACTCCACTTTTACATCAATCTGACGAAGACAGACGAGGGCCGAACAGCTCTGGAGTATTTCCATCAGCGAGGATTCTCAGACGAGACCATACGGACCTTCGGCCTAGGGTATTCGTCGAATTCCTGGGATGGATTGGTGTTGCGATCACGTGATGAAGGAATCAAGCGGGAAGATCTTTTGAAAGCAGGGCTGATCCGCACGCGTGAGGATGGATCCGATTACGACTATTTCCGTGGCCGGGCAATGTTCCCTATCTTCTCAACTTCCGGCAGAGTAGTGGGATTTGGTGCGCGGAAACTCCGGGAGGACGATCCGCTGGGGAAATACATCAATTCACCAGAGACCCCGATCTACAATAAGAGCCGCATCTTGTTTGGCCTATTCCATTCGAAAGACGCCGTCCGCGCGGAGGATAACGCCCTGATGGTCGAAGGGTACGCTGATCTGATCTCACTGTTTCAAGCCGGAATTCAAAACGTCGTCGCGTCCAGCGGTACTGCGCTGACGGAGGAACAGGTTCAGCTGATTTCTCGTTACAGCAAGAAGCTGACGCTCGTTTACGACGCGGATTCCGCTGGATCGAATGCAACGCTCAGGGGAATGGACATAGCCTTCGCCCAGGATCTCGACGTGTCGATCGTCGAACTTCCGGAGGGTGAAGATCCGGATTCGTTTGTGCGAAAGTCGGGAGGAAAAGAATTCAGAACACTCCTTGGCCAGAGCATGTCGTTCATTGACTTCAAGGCGAAGCAATTCCTCCGCGGGAGCTTTTGGCACCCCCGAAGGCAAGGCGCAGGCCGTGAGGTCCATCGTGCAATCCATCGGGAAGATGAAAGATGAATTGAAGCGAAACTTTTATATCAAAGAGGTCGCTTCGAAATACGACATTTACGAATCCGTCCTGTATCGGGAGTTGGAGCGGTGGACCGCAGATCGGAGCCGCGGAGGGTTGCCAGGATTGACTCGCGTCGAGAAGCCACTACTCGGCAGGCCGTCGGGAGAGGAGGCGAATGCAGCGACCTCTCCTATGACGAAGAAGGAAATGCCTGTCGGGGAGAGGGATATCCTCAAGCTTCTGATCGAGCATCAGGCGGACATGATCAGTCTCATATTCTCTCACATTTCAATCTCGGATTTGTGGGATCCGCAAGCGAGGAAGATCGTTGAGCTCCTGCTGGCGCGTTTCGATGAGCGTGGACCAGGAGGGGTGACTGAGCTTGTGGGAGAGATCGAGGATCCGTCGTTGAAAAGCATCGTGACGGACATCGTCATAAGCAAGTATGAGCTGAGCAAGCAATGGGAAAGCAGCGATGCTGAAATCGAGACGGCTGACCCCATGACAATTGCGCGTGATGCCATCGCAGCACTCAAGAAGCGTCAACTGCAGAAACAGATCGAGGAAAACCAACGGGCGTTGAAAGAGGCCTCCATCCAGGGGGCTGATGCCCAACCGTTGGTCCAACGGCATCAAGATCTGATGAGACAACTCATCGAAGTTGAATCCGGCGCCATGTTCAAAACAACATAGACAGCGTCCATGTCGGAGAACTAGAGATTTGGCACGAACAACACCACTCATGATCTACATTGTCCCGGGGAAGTGCGACTTCTGCGGATGCTGTGTTGGAGTCTGTCCCGAGGACGCGATTGAGCTCCTGGAATCCGAGATCAGGATTATTGACGAGCGCTGCACAAACTGCCGCAAGTGTGTGTGGGCATGTCCTTGGGAGGTCATCGAATTTCATCGCGAAGGTATCGAGCATCTTCCAAAAGTTGTCTCGCTACCTCAGGAACATTCGCCGTCATTCTAGAGACCGGGATATCTCGAAATGAGAGAACTGTATGATGCCATCGTTGTTGGGGCTGGTCCCGCCGGGACGACTGCAGCGCGGTTTGCCGCTGCCGGAGGTGCCTCGGTTCTGGTTCTCGAAAAAGACCGCGACGTAGGGTACCCGGTCCGATGCGGGGAGGCGGTGAACCACGAGGGGGTTGTGCAGTTCATCGAGCCCGACCCTCGCTGGATCGCTGCCAGGGTGTCGAAGTTCAGAATCATCTCGCCGAATGGCAATTCGATCACTCCGCGTCTCGACGGCTTGGCCTATGTTCTCGAGCGCCGCATCTTTGACTATGAGCTTGCGAAGCTGGCTGTGCGGGAGGGAGCAGAGCTGGTCACGAAAGCTTATGTGTATGACCTCCTGAGGGAAGGAGAGGCCATCGTCGGCGTTCGGGCTGTGATCAAAGACAAAAAAGTCGACCTGCGATCCAAGGTCGTTGTCGGTGCCGATGGGGTGGAAAGTCGCGTAGGGAAATGGGGCGGCATTGACACGACATGCAGCATCCATGACATGGAAAGTTGCGCGCAGCTGACATTGGGTGGGATCGAGGTGGAGCAAGGTGTCTTCGAGTTCTATTTCGGCGAGCAGGTTGCGCCGGGTGGGTACGTCTGGGTATTTCCCAAGGGACAGGACAGCGCAAATGTCGGTATCGGGATCGGCGTTGATTGCGCGAAGGAGAAGTCGGCTGTCCGATATCTCGAAGAGTTTGTGCAGAAGAAATACCCGAAGGCGGCAATTCTTACAAGAATCGCCGGCGGAGTGCCCTGCGCGAAGACATGTGATCAGATCGTGAAGGGAAATATCATCATCGTTGGGGATGCAGCCCACCAGGTGAACCCGACGAGCGGCGGCGGAATCATCAGCGGAATGATTGGGGGTATGATTGCCGGCCAGGTCATCGCCGAGGCGGTGGCGAAGAGCGATTGGAGGCATCTGCTCGAGTATGAGAAGCGTTGGCACAAGCGGCTTGGCTGGCGGCACGCATTATTCTACAACATCAAAGAAGCGATCTCCGCCTTCTCAGACGAGACCCTCAATAGAATCTGTGAAGATGGGCTCAAACTCCCGGAGGAAAAGCAAACGGTCGGAGGTATTTTCAGGACAGCACTGTGGAATCAGCCATCGCTTCTCCTGGATGTCACGAAGGTTTTCATTCATTGATGTCCCACTGGTTCATGGACGTTCACCTGGAGAGTTTTTCTGTTGTCCAGGATCGTGACACGCTGATGAATCTTGAGCCCGAATGCCTTTCTTGAAACTCAGACCACCTTGGCGTATATTGATTATCATCGAGTGATGCGGCGCAGTGAATGAGCGGAGATTTGAGAATGTGCTGGTTGTCCGAACCGACCGGATCGGCGATGTAGTACTCACGCTGCCAATGGTTTCGGTGCTGCGGTTGTGCTTTCCCGGCAGTCGGATCTCGATGCTCTTGCGCTTCTCTACACGCGAACTCGTGGAAGGATTCACAGGCCTCGACCGGATTATTTCGTACGACGAATTGGGGGGCAGAAGAGGTTTCGCGCGATCCTCGCTGAACTCCGGGCTCAGCGGTTTGATCTCGTCATCGTCTCCCATCCAACGTTTCGAATTGCGCTCTTGATGTTCTTCGCCGGTATTCCAGTCCGGGTCGGTTCCGGATACCGTTGGTACTCGGTTCTCTTCAACAAAAGAGTGTATGAACATCGGAAGACGGCGGAGAAGCATGAAGCTGAATACAATATCTCCCTCCTGGGGGCCATAGGTTGCAGCCATCGTGGTGTCCCCGAGGTTACCCTCACGGTGCCGGATCATGCGAAGGGCGCGGCCCGTGCGGAGTTGAAGAGGCTGGGGATACTCCCGTCCGAAAGGTTTATCGTTCTTCATCCGGGCAGCGGCGGCTCGGCAAGAGATTGGAGCGCTGACAATTTCGGGGATCTTGCCCAAAGGCTCGTCAAGGAAGGGCACACGGTCGTGGTGACGGGTACTCAGGCGGAACGAGGACTTGTCGAAAATGTGGTGAAGCGATCAGGTAACAGTGCTCGTCCAGCTTGTGGCCGACTGTCGCTTAAGGAGCTGGCAGCATTTCTAGGCTTTGCAGAGCTCCTCGTTTCGAACTCCACCGGCCCCTTGCACATAGCGGCGGCAGTTGGTACTCCGGTTGTCGCATTCTATCCGCCAATCCGGGAATGCAGTCCCCGACGGTGGGGGCCACTCTGCCAAAAGAAGGCTGTTTTCGCCGCAGATAACGCTCTGTGCCCGAGATGCAAAGGTGGACCGTGTCAAGGAAATGACTGTATGGACCAAATCAAGGTCGACGACGTGATGCAGGCAGCCCGAACACTCCTGGTCTCAGAAGAGGAACCAAGCCGATCGTGAAACCTGCACGATATCTATCGGTCGCTTTTGCGGTCATGATGCTCGGCGTTTGGGGCACAGCAAATGCGCAGGACTCTCTCGCGCTCTCCATCCTGGATTCCCATCAGGGAGCGTACAAAGCGGACACATCGCTTCGCGTGATGCCGCAGTTGGCTTTTGACGTGGGGGAGCGGCTTGTTTTCGATGTCGGATACAGCTTCATTACTGCTGGAGAAGCTGTGATGAGCGTTCCGAAAGCGGACACGGTCTTCGGTCGGCCCTGCTACCAGGTTCTCTTCACTGTCAATTCCACGCCCACCTTCTCGTGGTTCTACAAAGTCGAAGATCGCTATGAGACGCTTCTCGATATGCAGGGGATATTCCCCTGGCGGTTCACGCAAAAGATCCGGGAAGGATCGTTCAGGCGAGACTTCAGCGCCGTGTTCGACCAGGTGAAGAACGTCGCGTACGCGGAGAACAAATCCTATCCCATTCCTCCGTATGTACTCGATGCAGTCTCAGCATTCTACTACGTCAGGACATTGAACTATTCGAAGTCCCGAGTTGGTGAAAAGGTTATCCTCCAGAATTTCTACAAAGACACAACCTACGCGCTCGCGGTGAAGTTCCTTGGCCGTCAGCGAATCAGTGTCGATGCCGGGACGTTTGACTGTGTCATCGTTGAGCCGATGATGAAGGAGGGGGGGCTTTTCAAGAGCGAAGGGCGGGTTCTCATCTGGTTGACCGACGACGAGCGCAAAATTCCGGTGAAAGTGAGCACAAAGGTTGTCATCGGATCTATCGAGTCGGAGCTGAGGGAGTACTCCGGCATCAACGGCCCCATCGCGGCAAAAGTACGATAGCTGCCCATGTCAAAATACAAACAGATTAAGCTCGACGGCATCGAGACCATTTCCATCAAGAGGCGCAAGAGCAAGGTATCTCCAAAGGATTTTGCCGGTGTGATTGATGCGAAGAAGGCCCGCTTGTCAGATTTCATCGAATCCCTGCCGCGAATTCTTGTGGCGAATGACCTTCGAGAACTCGTCGGTGACATCGTTCGTTCCCGCCGAGGCAAGAAGCCGGTCATACTGATGATGGGGGCGCACGTCATCAAGGTCGGTTTGTCACCCATTGTTATCGACCTTGTCCGCCGGGGCATCGTCACGCACGTCGCGATGAACAGCGCGGCGGCCATCCATGACGTCGAAACGGCGATGTGGGGTCAAACATCGGAGGATGTGGCGGTGAACCTTCTCGATGGCACGTTCGGCATGTCCCGTGAGACGGGGGAGTTCATCAATCGAGCGCTCGTCAAGGCGTACGACGGTACATCCGACGGCTATGGTGAGACTCTGGCGGAGAAGATCCTCGCGGTGCGGGCTCCGTATCGGTCCGTGAGTATTCTAGCGGCATGTTATGAAAAGAGCGTCCCTGTGACGGTGCATGTTGCCATCGGAACGGATATCGTTCACCAGCAGCCGACCATGGATGGTGCGGCGACGGGCGAACTGAGCTTCCGGGATTTCAAGATCCTGTCGAACAGCATCAAAGATCTGAGGAACGGTGGAGTGGTGCTGAATATCGGTTCTGCGGTGATATTGCCTGAAGTGTTCCTCAAAGCGCTGACGGTGGCCCGAAATCTTGGTTACAAGGCGCAAGGTTTCTCGACGGCCAACTTCGACATGATCCGGCAATACCGGCCTCAGATGAACGTTGTTGAGCGTCCGACGCAACATTGTGGGAAAGGATATTCGTTCACGGGGCATCACGAGATCATGATCCCGTTGCTCTCTGCAATGATCAAGCTACAGATGACCAAAGGGTGACCTTCGGTGACTGAACAACCTGAGATCGTGCCGCAGACTTTCTCTCCTCCATTGCCGCAGCCGTCGTTCGTCGTCCGCTATAGCGTTTCACCTTTTGTTTTTGCGTTCGTCAGCCTGCTCCTGATTTTCATCCTCTATCAGGTCGTTGGGGGATTGCTTACGCTGCTGTTTGTGGGTGCCAAGGTGACGAGCGATACCGTGACGATGCACAGGATGCTCACGATGGGAGGGCAGTTCTTCTTCCTTCTGCTCCCAACGCTGATTCTCGCGCGGCTTCTCGACCGTGAGTCCTCGCACGTGTTTCCTTGGCGGATGCCTCACGTCGGGGAGACAATATTCGCAGTGATGAGCCTCCTGTTTCTTCAGGAAACGCTTCAAATCTACCTTTTCTTCCAGGATCGTGTTCCTCTCCCTGAACAAATCAGCAAATTCACCGAGCCGGCCCGACAGATGCTTGAAGAGATGTTCCGGACGCTGGTTTCGGCTCAATCCGTGCCTGAACTCCTGTTTGTTATCCTTGTTGTCGCCGTCACTCCTGCGATAGCAGAGGAGTTGCTCTTTCGCGGGCTGATCCAAAGTAGTCTTGGGCGGGTGTTGAAGCCATGGCGGGCCGCGATCTGGACCGGAGTGATCTTTGGATTGTTCCATTTCAATCCTTTTTCCATCGTGCCGCTGATCGCACTCGGAATCTTCTTTGGGTTCCTCCGGATGCGGTCAAAGAGCATGGTCATCGCGATGTTGGTGCACTTCCTGAACAATGCTCTTGCCGTGTTTGTCACGTTTCTTCAGATGGATGACAAGATGATCATTGGTGCCACGAAAGGTTCCGACGTCAACGTTCCATCGATCCTGGCTCAAATGGTTCTCTTCCTGATGTTGTTCGTCGTTTCGTTCTCATCGTACCTGCAACTGACCAAAGATGTTCAAAGCCCGTCAGCGTAGGGTCGTGAGATTGATTGCTTCTCGCATGTTGCTGCAGGGTGATCATTGTGCTGTTCCACCGCTGATGGAGGATGCTCCATCGTCCATTCTCATACGGAGTCCTCGTGGATCAATCTCGTTTTAGTTCGCTTCCGACACGTGTCGCTGTTGCCGTTGTAGCAATCCCAATCATCCTCTGGGTGTCGATGCAAGGCAGTTATTTCTTCTTTGCCTTTGTCGCTCTCATCTCCGGACTATCGCTGTATGAACTCTACCTGCTGGCGGAGCGAAAGGGAGCCTTTCCGCTGAAGACCCTTGGACTCATCGCCGGGTTTCTTGTGAATGGATCATTCATCTACGAACGTTCACAAGTGGAGATATTTGGATTCTTCGAGTCCCATGGGATTCGCCTTTCGATGTTCTCTCAACTTCAGTTCCTCCTCGTCGTCTTTTTGGTCTTTCTCCTCCTGGTTCTGCTGATCGAGCTTTTCCGTACAAAGGGGTCCCCAACGGTCAATGCAGCAACGACAATCCTGGGAGTTGCGATCATCTCCCTTTTCTTTGGGACACTCATCGAGATCCGTGAGCTCTTCCCGTACGGATTCCCTGTTCACAAGTTCTTTGATGCGGGATTCGCGAATGAAGTGCAGTTCACCACCATATCTCGATGGGGTGGCTATACGGTGATCTCCCTGTTTGCTACGATCTGGATGTGTGACACAGCTGCATATTTCGGAGGAGTCACATTCGGACGTCACAGGTTGTTCGAACGCGTGAGCCCGAAGAAGTCATGGGAAGGTGCGGTGTTCGGTTTTGTGGCTGCCATCGCGACCATGCTGATTGCACGGTGGCTGGTGTTGGAGTACCTGAGGATTCAGGATGCGCTTGTCATCGGAACGATTGTTGGTGTCTTCGGCCAGATCGGTGATCTCGTAGAGTCGCGCTTCAAGCGGGACGCGGGCGTGAAGGATTCTTCCGCGATCATCCCGGGCCATGGTGGTGTGTACGACCGTTTTGACAGTCTGGTATTTATTTCCCCCATTGTGTATCTTTATCTTGATTTCGTGGTGTTGTCGTGAGAAGGACGAACGAGGACCATACTCCGAAAATCAGCGTTGTTACCTTAGGGTGCTCGAAAAACACGGTCGATAGTGAAGTGCTCCTTGGTCAGCTTGTCGGGGGGAAGGCTCACATTGTTGAAGATGTCGATGGCGCGGACATTGCAGTCATCAATACCTGTGGCTTCATCGAGGCGGCGAAGCAAGAGTCGATCGATGCGATCCTTGAGGCCGTGCGGAGGAAGAATGAGGGGAAGCTCAAGAAGGTCATCGTGATGGGGTGCCTGTCGGAGCGATTTGCGAAAGACCTTGCTGCAGAAATACCGGACGTTGACGCGTATTTCGGATCGCATCATCTCGCCCAGGTCGTTCGTGAGCTCGGCGTCGACTATCGGGAAGAGCTCCTCGGCGAGCGACAGCTCACCACGCCATCCCATTTCGCCTACCTGAAGATCTCGGAGGGTTGCGACAATCCCTGCTCGTTTTGCGCCATACCGCTGATGCGCGGCCTGCACGTTTCGAAGCCGTTGGACCAAGTGGTGCATGAGGCGACACCTCGCTGCGCGGGGCGTCAAAGAACTGATCCTGATCGGGCAAGACACGACATATTACGGTCTTGACCATTTCGGCGAACGCAGACTTGACCAACTACTGCGGGAACTTGCTGCGGTGGAGGGCATCGAGTGGATAAGGCTAATGTACGCCTATCCGGCAAAGTTCCCGGAGAAAATACTCGATGTCTACCGCGAATCGCCCAAGTTGTGCCGATATCTCGACATCCCTGTTCAGCATGCATCTGATGAAGTTCTTAAGTCCATGAGGCGGGGGATCACCAATCGAGCGCTTCGGCACCTCTTGCTTGATATTAATCGTGCTGTGCCTGATATTGCATTGAGGACGACACTGATCGTAGGGTATCCGAACGAGACGCAAAAGGACTTCGAGGAATTGTGCAGTTTTGTTGAGGAAATGAAGTTCCACCGGCTGGGGGTCTTCACGTATTCTCAAGAGGAGGGCACGTCCGCTTTCGAGTTTGGCGATCCCGTACCAAGAGACTTGAAAGAAGAGCGCAGAGAGCGTATCATGGAGTTGCAGCAAAGGATCTCCCAGGAACGCAACGAGTCCTTGGTGGGGAGCGCGATCAGGGTTTTGCTCGATCGCCGTGAAGGTGAGTGGTTCGTCGGACGCTCGGAATGGGACGCCCCCGAAATCGATCAGGAGGTGTATGTTCAGTTCGCGCCGGGACTCGCGATCGGGAACTTCGCACACGTCAAGATTACCGATGCGACGGAATATGATCTCTCTGCGGTACGTGTAGAGGAACATCAGGAAAGGAAGGGTGAGGGGTAAGTCTATGCGCACGATGAATGGTCGTTTCTTGGTCCTTTGGGCCCTCGGATTGTTTCTGCTCGCTGGCTCGGACGCACGCGGTCAGGTCGATATGCGGCGAACGCAGCTCGAGATGGGACCCACCTTCTACGCAGAAGCAATTGCCTACGCTTCCGCGCAACCACAAAAGGCTCGCGTCGATGTGTACGTCCAGGTCCCTCACGAAGAGATTCGATTCCTCAAGGAAGGAGACCAATACATCGGCCGATACGAAATCAATCTGTCCGTTGCCACGCCGGCGAAACAACCCGTCCTCGAACAGACATGGATGGTCGATGTCCCGGTGAGCGACTTTTCGCAGACCACTCAGACGAAGCTCTACAGCCTGACACATCGGACTCTGGAGATCGATCCGGGCAATTATCAGTTCACGATTCATGTCCGGGACCAGGAGTCGCGGAAAGCATCTCAAATCAAAAAATCAATCCTTGTGATGAACTTCTCGAAAGACACACTCTCCCTGAGTGACATCATGCTGGTCAACCGTTTGTCGACTGATGGCGAGCGGCGGACGATCGTGCCGAATATCACCGGGAGCGTCAATTATGTGTCACAGGGTTTCTTCATTTTCCTCGAGACGTACAACACTGTGCCGCTGGATTCTGTCGACCTGACGTGGAAGATCTACAATGCGAAGAAGGACGAAGTGTTCAGCCGGTCTCAGAAGGAAGCCGTGACCGGTCACAAGACCCAGGTCTTCCTCAAGGTCGACAGCACATTGCTCCATATGGGCACCTACTACCTTGCCGTTGAAGCGTCAGCTCAAGGCTCTTCTGGCAATGCCATCCCCTTTTCCAAGGCAACAACATCAAGGACGTTCAACGTCCGTTCAACCGATCTTCCGGTGGCAATCGTAGACCTGGACAAGGCCATTGATCAGCTCCTGTACATCGCGAAGTCCTCGGAGCTCGATTACATTCGTGAAGCAACGACGGAAGAAGACAAGCGAACGCGGTTTCTTGAATTCTGGTCGAAGCGGGACCCGGATCCTCAGACCAAGCGCAACGAATTGATGGAGGAGTACTACGCCCGCGTGCAATATGCGAATCAGAATTTCACCCGCTATGTTGACGGGTGGCGTTCGGATATGGGGATGATCTTCATCCGTTTTGGCACACCGGACAACATTGAGCGCCATCCGTTTGAGAACTACGCGAAGCCCTATGAAGTATGGTACTACTACCAACTCAATCTCCAGTTCATCTTTGTTGACGAGAATGGGTTCGGTGACTACCGTTTGAGTTACCCAACGACAGACTTATGGGGAAGGGTCCGATAAATCAGATGCACAGCGTCTGTGGAAGAAAAGCCAGCGCGGCATGTTGTTCGCCTGGCTTTTTCCATTTTGTGTTCTGTGTGCTGTTGATGCTCGGCATGGCTGAAGTCTCCGGCCGCGCGCAGGAGCAGCGAAGCGTCCGCAGGATAACGATTAACGGCACCGCGTCGATCGCGCCCGCGACGGTGGAAGGATGGATGGAGACAAAACGGGGAGGGATGTTTGTTCCATCGGATATCCAGCGAATAGCCATGCGATTTGGGGCTGAAGGCTACCCTTTCGCTCGTGTCGACTCGTTTGCCCTCCGACCGACGCCCGACAGCACAGTGGCCGATCTGGTCCTTTGGGTCCGTGAAGGGAAGCCAGCGTACCTCTCGGCTCTGCGACTCGAGGGGACAAAAGCGCTGGCTCAGGAGAGTGCTTTCGCTGCGATGCAGTCCCGGGTGGGAGATAGGTTTCTTCCGGGAGTTCTGGAACACGACATAGGTTCCTTGTTAGGACTGTACGAGCGGGCCGGCTATCCGCTTGTCAAGGTGGTGATCCGCGACATATCCTTCACGGAAAAAAATGATTCTCTTTGCACGAATGTAGTTCTGGCTGTTGATGAGGGAGTGCTGGCACGCATTCGCGAGTTGCGTGTGGAAGGGAACACAACGACGAAGACGGATGTGATTGTCCGGGAGGCGCGTCTCAGGGAGGGGGAGGCATTCAGCGGGGACCAGCCTGTGAAGGTGAAGCAACGGCTCGAGAGATTGCAGCTTTTTTCAAGCGTGTCAATGCCGGAGCTCTATTTCAATGAAGATGGAAGTGCGGGGCTGTCTGTGAGGGTGACGGAAGGAAATCCCAATCGATTCGACGGCATCGTGGGCTATGTCCCGTCAAGCGGATCTTCCGGTGGAGGGTATGTGACCGGACTCGTCGACGTTCAATTCCGGAATCTCCTTGGTACGGGGCGAAAGCTTGCTGCCCGGTGGTATCGGGAAAATCAGAGCTCTCAGGAGATCGAACTCCACTACCGAGAACCATGGGTGGCATCGTTGCCGGTCAATGCGGAAGCGGGCTTTGCACAACGCAAGCAGGATTCAACGTACATTCGCAACGCTTACCGTCTGACCGCCGAGCTGATGGCAACAGAACAATTGACACTGGGGCTGATTTTTTCAAACGAACGAGTCCTGCCGACGGAAGGTTTTGGTACACTGGTGGTAAGCCAGAGTCGCACGACAAGCATCGGGGTTTCGATCTCCTACGACTCCAGGAACGATCCAATAACGCCGACAAGCGGATTCAATTATCGAACGGAGTATAACACGGGCGTCAAAGAAGCCCAGAGCCGCGAATCAGCAGTTCGTCAATGGCCGGAGTTCTACGCAGAAGCTTGCCTTCGATTTCGAATATGCCCTTTCTCCTTTCGAAAGGCAGGTGATCGTCGTAAGCCTCTGTGCAAGGGATTTTCGCAGCAGTGCGGTGGAGCTGAGTGACTTGTTCCGTCTCGGAGGTGCAAACACTCTCCGTGGATATCGGGAGGGGCAATTCCTCGGTTCCCGCGTAGCCTGGTCCAACCTGGAGTATCGACTGCTCGCGGGGCAACGCTCCTACGCTTTTGGGTTTACGGACGTTGGTTATGTGCTGACTCCTGATCGGCCGGAAGTTGGACTGAGGAAGGAAGAACTCAACAGGATTGGATATGGGATTGGTCTTCGTGTCGATACACCACTCGGTCTCATCGGAGTGAGCCTGGCGTTTGGTCAAGGAGACACATTCAGGTACGGCGAAGCTACACATAAGGCTCGCGAATGAATTCTAAGACACTCAGTGTTTACATAGAACTTCTACGTCCGATCAATTGCGGCATCGTTTTCCTGACGATTGCCGCAGGGGGGGTGCTGGCAAACCCGATCGGCTGGGACTGGCTATTGGTGATTGTGGCATCGATTGCCGGCGCGTTGATCGCGGGGGGCGGAAACGCCATCAACGACCATTTCGATCTGAGGATCGACAAAATTAACCGACCCGGCAGACCTTTACCTCGTGGCGCTCTCTCGCTGGAAGATTCACGACGGGCGTGGGTCGCCACATCTGCTGTCGGGTTGTTGCTGTGTTTGCCCCTCGGCTTCTGGGACGTGCTGATTGCGCTCGTGTGGATTGGCGGTCTCTATGTCTACAGCCGCTATTTGAAAGCGTCTGTGGTCACAGGAAATGTGGTCGTGGCGCTGATGACGGGACTCGCGTTTCCATTCGGGGCTATCGTGGCCGGTCGCGCAAGCTTGGGTCTGTTCCCCGGAATTTTTGCCTTTCTTGCGAATCTGGCAAGGGAGCTGCTGAAGGACGTCGAGGATGTCGACGGCGATGCACAAGCGGGACTTGAGACTCTACCTGTGAAGTACGGCCCTGAAGCAGGCCTCATCGGCGCTTCGATAGCAATTGGGTTGCTCATCGTCGCGACATTTCTGCCTGTGGTCATTGGCGTCTATGATTACACGTATCTTCTCATTGCCCTTATAGTGGATATGGGCCTGAGCTATGTAGGATTGTCAATGTGGTATGATGGAAGCCTCTCGAATTTGAAGAGGCTAAGTCTTATCTTGAAGGGGTGTATGGTGGGTGGCCTGATTGCGATATTCGTCGGTTCGTGACTATGGAGGAGATAAATCCAAAGAGGAAGCGGACACGTCAATCTCCCACCCTAGAGATCGAGCAAGCGCTGTGGGTGGAGGGCATTGAGTCAATCGCCGGTGTGGATGAAGCCGGTCGGGGACCTCTTGCGGGACCTGTCGTTGCCGCTGCGGTCATCCTTCCAAAAGGTCTATTGATTGAAGGTGTCAACGATTCTAAGAAACTGAGTCCCAAGCGGCGTGAGATCCTCTTCCACGCAATCTACGACAAGGCGTTGAGTGTCGGGGTTGGGATTGTCAGCCACGAAGTAATCGACCGCATCAACATCTATCAAGCTACCATCTTGGCGATGCGGAAGGCAGTCGACAAACTGAATCCACTGCCGTCGATGGTTCTTGCTGATGGCAACATCTTCAAACACGAGTCGTTGAGATACCGGAACGTCATCAACGGTGATGCCACATCGGCTACGATTGCAGCAGCCTCGATCATCGCGAAGGTCACGCGGGACAGTCTCATGCGCGAGTACCATGAGCAGTTCCCGCTGTACGGATTCGATCGTCACAAAGGGTATGGAACGAAACTTCACATGGAAGCGCTGCGCCAACATGGGGCGTGTCCGATTCATCGACGGAGTTTTCGCCTTCCCGTGCCCACGGATGCTCGGTGAAGGGCGATTCGGTCAGATGAACACGCGCACAAAAGGGGTTGAAGGTGAAGAGCTCGCCGCTGAGTTTCTGGAACGAGAGGGTTATCAGATCATCGAACGCAACTACAGGTTCGACCGGGGCGAAATTGATCTTGTCGCCAGGGATGGCAATGAGTTGGTGTTCATCGAAGTGAAGGCCCGCCACTCCGGCTCTTTCGGTACCCCGGAAGAGGCTGTTACACTCTCGAAAGAATTGCAGATGAAGAAAGTTGCCGAGGGCTACCTCGGCGAACATCGGCTAGAAGAACAGGCATGCAGGTTTGACGTCGTAGCAATCACCTTTGAACGCGGCAAGCCGAGCATTCGGTTGATACGAAATGCATTCATCTGAGAGCTTGAAGGCAGGTCTCTCATCATTGCTCCATGACAGACGCACGGACAGAATGAACTTACTGAACAACGAATCCGGATTCTACACAGACTTTTACCAGTTGACGATGGCCCAGGGGTATTTTCTCACCGGCCGGTCAGAAGCTATGAGTTGCTTCGACTACTTCTTCCGGGAGAACCCGTTCAAAGGGGGCTATGTCATTTTTGCCGGGCTCACGGATGTCCTCAAGATGATCGAGAGCTTTTCTTTCAGTGACGAGATGATTGAGTATCTGCGAGGTCTGGATTTCAGGGATGAATTCCTTCGATACCTCAGGGCATTCAAGTTCAAGGGTACCATCACCTCCGTTCGAGAAGGCGAGGTGGTGTTTCCCCTTGAACCTCTCCTGCGAGTTGAAGGCACCCTTGTCGAAGCACAGCTCGTTGAGACGCTGCTCCTGAACATCCTGAATTTCGAGTCCCTCGTTGCGACTAAAGCCTCGCGTGTGAAAAGCGCGGCGGGAGGACGTCGGGTTGTAGATTTTGGCCTTAGAAGGGCACAGGGGCTCGGGGGAATCCACGCCACGAAAGCGGCCATCATCGGTGGGATCGACGCTACTTCAAACGTGTTTGCCGCCTACCACAACGATTTTGAGGTCGCTGGGACCCAGGCTCACTCCTGGGTTCAGAGTTTTGGAGACGAGTTGACAGCCTTTCGCAAGTACGCGCAGATCTATCCGGATCGATGCATCTTGCTTGTCGATACCTACAATACACTCCGCAGCGGCTTGCGGAATGCGATCAGGGTGGCCAAAGAGCTGGAAAACGAGGGGCATCGCTTGTGGGCGATTCGTCTCGACAGCGGCGACCTGGCATACCTGAGCAAACATGCCAGGCAGATGCTCGATGAAGCGGGCCTGTCCTATGTGAAGATAACGGTCTCCAATCAGTTGGATGAATATGTCATCAGGAGCTTGCTGGAGGATCAGGGTGCTCCGATCGACGTGTTCGGGGTGGGAACGCGGCTGGTCACCGGTCAGCCTTCGGCAGCATTGGACGGCGTCTACAAGCTCAGCATGTGCGACGGAGAACCGCGGCTCAAGTTCTCCGAGAATTATACGAAACTCACGCTTCCCGGGGTAAAGGACATTCATCGGTTCACGAACGGTGACGGCATGTTCTATGCTGACGGCGTTACGTTGCGTGAAGATCCGGTACCTGACCATATTTACCATCCGTTCTTTGCCGAACAGAAAAGCTCCCTGAAGCATTGTTCCTCAGAGGTCCTGATGCTTCAGGTCATGGAGCGGGGGAGGATCGTTCGCAACAGTACTCCTCAGGAAAGCGCGGCGTATGCGAAGGAGCGCCTCTCGCATCTCGCGCCAGAACATAAACGATTTGAATTTCCACACATTTACAAAGTGGGAATTTCACAGAGCCTTCTGAATCTGCGGACAAGGCTTGTCCAAGGATTTCAGCTATAAGGTTCGCGGAAGTGAAGGAAGAAATGAGGAAAGGTTTGTTGGTCGTCGATGTTCAAAACGACTTCTGTCCCGGCGGTGCGCTTGCCGTGCCGGAGGGTGATCAGCGTTGTCCCGGTCATCAATCGATTACTGGATCATTTCGATTTCATCGTCGCCTCGAAGGATTGGCATCCCCAACAATCCGTTCATTTTTCGAAGTGGCCTCCTCACTGTGTTCAAAACACTTTTGGGGCTGAATTCCACCCCGGGCTCCGCAGCGCAAGGATCCAGCAAGTGTTTCTGAAAGGCACCAAGGACAAGGACGATGGGTACTCTGCCTTCGAAGCAACGAACCTGGATCTGAGTGCACACCTTCATGCCAATGGAGTGACGGAACTGTACGTTACCGGCCTTGCGACTGACTACTGCGTCAAAGCCTCTGCACTGGATGCCGCGCACAAAGGGTTCAAGACCTTCGTCGTGACGGACGCGGTTGCAGCAGTGAATGTGAAGCCTGAAGACGGTCAGAAAGCACTCGAGGAAATGCAGCTCTCAGGAATCACCCTCATCGACTCCTCTCATCTCGTCTAGCCGCCCGGCGCGCGTTCGCAGTTGAATGTCTGTCAAAAATCGCTTATCGTCACACCAATGCCGGCTACAAGCTTTTCATCGGTCTATTCTCATCTCGGACAGCGGAACAACTCATGAACGCGCTTTATCTGCTTGTTATCGCTCTCTGCATCATGGTGATCGCCTATCGCTATTACAGTGCCTTCATTGCCGCGAAGGTGATCGCTCTGGATGACTCCCGGAGGACTCCTGCGCACGAATTCAACGACGGACACAACTTTTACCCTACGAACAAATGGGTGCTCTTCGGCCACCACTTCGCAGCTATCGCCGGGGCAGGGCCGTTGATCGGACCGGTTCTGGCTGCTCAATTTGGCTATCTGCCGGGGTTTCTGTGGTTGGTCGTAGGCGTTGTCCTGGCGGGAGCTGTGCACGATTTTGTCATCCTTGGAGCGTCTATCAGGAGAAAGGGGCAATCGCTCGCCAACATCGCGAGATTCGAAGTGAGCCCCCTCGCAGGCCTCATTGGGTCTATCGCGATCCTCATCATTGTCATCATTGCACTGTCCGGGCTGGGCCTGGCTGTCGTCAATGCCTTGCGGGAGAGCTCGTGGGGAACGTTTACGATCGCGATGACAATTCCGATAGCGCTCTTTGTAGGACTTTGGATGAACCGGATCCGGCCGGGGAAGATTGCTGAGGCGAGCCTCATTGGCGTCATTGCCGTGCTCACCAGTGTTTTTCTCGGCAGCTTGGTACCGGGATCGTTCCTCGAACCGTATTTCACCCTCTCTCGGGAAGGCATCATCATAGCGATGGCCATCTACGGGTTCATCGCATCCGTTCTTCCGGTCTGGCTGCTCCTTGCTCCGCGTGACTACCTTAGCTCGTACATGAAAATCGGCACTGTGGGAGCCCTCGTGATCGGTGTGTTCATCGTGGCACCTCATCTCAAGATGGACGCTGTGACACAGTACATCCACGGTGGCGGACCGATCATTTCGGGAACGGTCTATCCGTTCATGTTCATTACGATCGCATGCGGTGCGATATCGGGATTTCACTCGCTTGTTTCATCGGGAACGACGCCAAAGATGCTGAACAAGGAAACGGACGCAAGGATGATCGGCTATGGTGCGATGTTGATGGAAGGACTGGTCGGCATCATCGCTCTCATTGCAGCCTGTTCTCTCTGGCCAGGAGACTACTTTGCCATCAACCTGTCAGCTCAGAAGTTCCAGGCGCTCGGGATCTCGACAGTGAATCTCGACGAGTTACAGCGGGAGGTCGGGGAAATTGTTGCGGGCAGGCCTGGCGGCGCTGTCTCGCTCGCTGTCGGCTTCGCCCAGATCTTTTCCGCAGTGCCCGGCATGCGCGGTCTCATGTCCTTCTGGTATCACTTTGCGATTATGTTCGAAGCCCTCTTCATTCTCACAACGATCGACGCGGGGACGCGGATCGCGAGGTTCCTCGTTCAGGAATTCGTGGGAAGAGTCTGGAAACCGTTCGAGCGGACAAACTGGGTGCCCGGTGCATTCATTTCGACAGGCGTAGTGGTGTTTGCGTGGGCATACTTCATTTGGGCGGGGAGCATCAGCACGATCTGGCCCATGTTCGGCACGGCGAACCAGTTGCTCGCCGGTGTGGCACTCGCTGTGGCTTCGTCGGCTATCATCAATGCGGGAAAAACCCGGTATGTCTGGGTCACCTTGATACCGATGCTTTTTGTCTCAACAACAACGCTTGTTGCTGGATACCTTAATGTTGTAGACAACTACCTTCCGCTGATGGCAAAGCCGGAAACAGCCGCTCAGGGGTATGTCAATAGCATCCTTACGGTCGTCATTATGATTTGTGCCGTGGTGATTCTCATCGAATCATTCAGGCGCTGGTACAAAGTCCTCGTGAAGAAGCAGACGTTTGTTGCCGAGGAGATGATCTTCGCGACAGAGAAGATCTCAGCTCCCGGGTGGCGGCTGCTGCTGACTGGCATTAGACGAGGCTATAGATGTTGAGGGCGGGAAGGAGAAGGGCATACAAAGCCCACATCGTGAAGCCTATCCCGAGCGGAACGGTAATGTTGTCGTCGATCTTGGTTGAAGCGGCCTCGATGACAGCGCCGACCGCCGCAGCGAAGACCCCGATCCCATATTCGAGAGCAAGCCCCTCCACCTTGGGCGCAAGAAGAACCACGACGGTGGCAGAAACGAAAAACGCTATCGCCCCCTCGAGAGACTTCTGAAAAAACCTCCTCCTGCCGAATCTCCTCCCAAAGAGAGCAGATGTGATATCCGAAATGATGAGAATGGCGAACGCATTGACGGTGATGATCTTCGGGAAGATCACGACGCAAAGGATAGCCGAAAAGAGGATGTTGGTTGCTCCGGTCAGGCGTATTGATACAGTATCCGATTCGTGCCTTCGTAACAGCCATCCAAACCAGCGATAGAACCAGTTTCGGACCGGCTTGCTGTAGAATCTTGCCAGATCAACACCGAGAAACGCCAGGTACATGGGGATCAGAATCCAGAGCGCAAGTTGCTTCGAGATGAAGTAGTAGATAGTGGGGATGGAAAACGAACAAAGGTGGATCAGCTTGCGGACGAATTCTGATTTGTAGTCGATCGTGGCATTCGCGTGAAGCGACTCGGACTCACCTTGTGCGTGAGTCCGAGGCTCTTGCAAGTCCAGGGGAGATTCACTCATGCCGCTGTCTTTGGCTGACCGCTTTCGGAGGTCTGCTCGTTCTTTGGCTGGGCTGGCGGTGCGCTTTTTGGTTCAGCATTCTCCGGTTCGCCGTTCTTCCGGCGATCGACCGGTGGGAGTTCCTCACCTTGTATGATCTTGTCGATCTCATCTGAATCCAGAATCTCCCGCTCGAGCAACGTGTTTGAGAGACGGTGGAGTGTGCTGAGATCGTCGCGGAGTATCTTCTCCGATCGCTTCATTGCCGTCGTGACGATCTTCCGGACTTCCCGGTCGATCGCGATGGCGGTGCCTTCGCTAAAGTTGCGCGTCCGCGTGATCTCGCGACCAAGGAACAGTTCTTCTTCCTTCGCCCCGTAGGCTAGGGGGCCGAGTTTATCACTCATACCCCATTCGCATACCATTTTCCGGGCCAGCTCCGTTGCTCGTTCAATGTCGTTGCCCGCACCGGTGGTGAGCTGGTTAAAGATGAGTTTTTCCGCGGCACGACCACCCAGAGCGTAGGTGATCATCGCTTCCAGGTATTCTTTCGAATATGTGTGTTTTTCATCGATGGGCAGGTACGTTGTCACGCCGAGGGCTCGCCCGCGCGGGATAATGGTCACCTTGTGAACCGGATCGGCGTCGGGGAGATGCTTCGATACGAGAACGTGCCCTGATTCATGGTACGCCGTAACCCGTTTCTCCCGGTCTGAGATGATGAGGCTCTTCCGCTCCATGCCCATCATCACTTTGTCCTTCGCCTCTTCGAAATGGTGCATCGCCACGACCTTGCAGTTTTGTCGTGCCGCAAGAAGGGCGGCCTCGTTGACGAGGTTGGCAATATCCGCCCCAGAGAGCCCCGGAGTTCCCTTCGCGAGGACTTCAAGCTTCACATCGTCATCGAGGGGGATGTTCTTGACATGGACACTGAAGATTCCTTCTCGACCCCTCACGTCTGGTCTGTCAACAACGACCTGCCTGTCGAATCGTCCAGGCCGCAAAAGTGCGGGATCAAGAACGTCTGGGCGGTTCGTTGCAGCGATGATGATCACGCCGCTGTTCTGCTCGAAGCCGTCCATCTCGACGAGGAGTTGGTTCAGTGTCTGCTCGCGTTCGTCGTGTCCGCCTCCAAGACCTGAACCTCGATGCCGGCCCACAGCATCGATCTCGTCAATAAAAATGATACAGGGAGCGCTCTTCTTACCTTGCTCAAACAGATCTCGGACACGCGATGCTCCAACACCCACAAACATCTCGACAAAATCAGCACCGCTGATGGTGAAGAAGGGAACGCCCGCTTCGCCGGCAACTGCCCGTGCAAGGAGTGTTTTTCCGGTTCCCGGGGGGCCCAGCAAAAGAACTCCTCGGGGGATTTTTCCTCCAAGCTTCTGGAATTTGGTTGGCTCCTTAAGGAATTCGATGATTTCCTGGAGCTCAAACTTCGCCTCGTCAGCGCCAGCGACATCCTGAAACGTTACCTTCGTCATCCCCTCGGTCAGGAGCTTCGCGCGACTCTTGCCGAACGAGAAGAGCCCCTTTGTCCCGCCTGCCCCCGCTTGCATACGGCGGAAGATGATCAGCCAGATGCCGATCAGGAGGATCCAGGGCAACGTGGACACGAGAAGGCTCGTCCACGTGCTGTCTTCCTTCACGACGTTGAACTTTACCCCCTTCGCCGTCCACCTGGAAATGACCTCCTCGTTGATGGAGGAGTAGGGAAGCGTTAACCACACTCGTGTGGCGCCGGGCTGACGCTTTTCGTTGGATGTGACAATTTCGGTCGGCTCTTTAAGCTTGCCGTGGAGATCGTAGTTGTTAAAGTCCGATTTCTTGATAAGCGCTTCGGCAATCTTACCATCATTCAGCAGAGCCTGATATGTCGTGAAGTTGATTTCGTATTCCGTTTCTTCGGTCTGTTTAAAGGCAAGCATGATCAGGTAAACGGCGAGCAAGATGCCGAGCCAGCCCGCGATCATGCGCCCCACCTTGTTCCAATTGAACTCGTCTTCACGATATTGTTTGGGTCCCTTCTTCGGGACCCGGGGAGGGGGTGGAGGGGTGCGTCGTCGGAAACCTCCATCCTTCTGCTTATCATCAGATGAATTGTCTGCACGCCATGGATCATTCATACACTTCACTCCTTTAAACCCCTTGCCTCATCGACAATAGAGTCACTTTTTCGGGGCGAGCCTGTAAATGCTCTTCAAGTTACGAACTTTTTGGGCATAGTCCAACCCATACCCTATAACGAATTCCGGGGGTATCTCGAACCCTACATAATCGAGCGGAAAGTCGATTTTCACAACCGATTTCTTCAACAACAATGTAACCACTTTGAAGGACGCGGGGTTTTCCTTCATCACGAGCTTCTTCATGAAATCGATGGAGATGCCAGAGTCGACAATGTCTTCGACCACAATGATGTCTCTGCCTGTGACCTGGCAGTTCAGGTCCTTGAGCAAGCGAACCTGGCCGGACGAGATCTTCGCATCTCCGTAGCTCGACAGTTTCAGGAAGTCCACCTCGCAATCGACCGCGATCTCACGGATCAGGTCTGCGAAAAAGATGAACGACCCATTCAGGATGCCGATGAAGATAGGGACCTTCCCACGATAGTCGTTATTGATCCTCGCTGCAAGCTGCTTCACCTTGTTCTGGATCTGTTCCTCGGAGAGGTAGAGGGTGAACCGGTCGTTGTTGATCGTGATTTCGCTGGTCATTCGAGTATTCGTTTCTGGTGAGAAGATAGTGTGGAGCTGAATTCGAGCCTCACGACGTGACGGGTTTGGCCTGTCACCTTGAAGCGTTCGTCAAGACGTCTGCCGCAAATCCAGACGATCGTCGCCGTCCGATTCGAAGATCGGGACCCGCGGCTTGAGCGCAAGCGGGATTTTCTCGTCGACATAGAAGTTGCTGATTTTTTTCCTGCTCTTCATCCCCAAAGGGATGAACCAGTCTCCTTCCTGCCATGATCGAAGCACAAGGCGTTCCCCAAGCTTTCCGGCATCTACGAATTCGATGTCCCTGCATGAGCCGAGAGAAGGTGGGCGGGGAATGGGCATGCTGAGAGAAAAGCGAAAATAGGGTAGTGTGTAACTCTGCCCGAGCGAAACTGCCTGATTCAATGGAGCTTCTTCACGTGGCTGCACGAAGGCGAGCCGATCTCTGTCCCGGTAGACGTGAAGGCTCTTTGAAAGTTGCAGTTGGCTCCCCGTTGTGAGGTTGCAGAGTTCAAGGACTTTGAGGACCTTGCCCGATTCCACCTCAGCCCCGAGTTTCCGGAGCACTTCGAGGACGATTCCTTCCTGGAGGTATTGCGGTTTGGAGCGGAGCTCCGCGATGTTCAGACAGTACCTCCGTCTTCGTGCTGAGAAAGAATCGTTCCGAGCGTTTGTTGAACTTCCGCTGACAGCAACCTGTCCAGCTGCCGCATGAGCTGCGATAACCTGTTCAGTGATGTCACGAAGTCGGATTTCCCCGATGACTCCAACAGTGGAATGACGTTGCGGCGAAGGTAGTTGCGTCGATACTTGACCGATTCATTCGAAGAGTCAGAGCGGAATGCGATCTGATGTCCTTTGGCGTACTCCTCGATTTCCCGGCGCCGGGCGAAGAGGATCGGACGGATGATATTGCCGGGATCACGCTGGATGGGGATGCCTGCGAGACCGCGAATCCCGGTGCCGCGAAGAGCGTTCATTAAAACGGTCTCGGCATTGTCGTCGGCCTGATGGGCTGTGGCAACGCAGTCTGATTTCGTCCGCAGCCGGACCTGCTCAAGGAAATCATATCGGAGTTGACGCGCTGCTTCCTGCTTTGAGACGTGGTTTGTCCTCGCGAAGGCAAGTGTGTCGATGCGTGTTGCATAGAAAGGAATGTGCAGTGATTTCGCGCTCTTCTCGACGAACGCTTCATCTCCCATCGATTCCTCCCCCCGCAGTTGGTGGTTCACGTGGGCAACGGCGAGACGAAGATTCCATTCGGAGCTCATCTCGGCAAAAAGGTGAAGCATCACCATCGAGTCGACGCCCCCGCTCACTGCCAACACGACACTCGCGCCCGGCTTCACCAGACCTGAGGACTGGAGAACATCTTGGAATTGCTTCTTGAGAGATTGTCGGCTCTGCTGCAACCGTCGCCCCTTATACAAAGAATTCTCGACCCCGATCGACCAGGATCAAGAATTCTTGTGGTGACCTCCTAGCGTGCCTCCTCGAGGTGCATTGTAGCGGGGGAGGGATTCGAACCCACGACCTGCGGATTATGATTCCGACGCTCTAACCAGCTGAGCTACCCCGCCAATGAAACTGCCGATCGCGCGTTCTTCGCGTCCCGCTGTTTTCGCGTTTCTTGCGTCCGCCATCTTTTTGGCGGAATGGCGGGAACAATCTACGAACGCCGATAGACGCAGTCTAGCGATCAGGCTCATAGAAACAAAAATTGACCCTCAAAGGTCAATGGGAGATCGTTCGACAATTCGTTTCTATCACAAGATACATTAGAAGCGATAGAAAATCAAGCGCAAATTCCCGCACCTACTGTTGTGGTACAGCTGAACAGGGCGAGGGCTCGCCTGGTTGGTTCAGACAGGGAGTGGGTCGAAGGAGGAGAGCTGATCGAATCCCTTGAAGGATCGGAGTTTCTGTAACGGAGTTCTGCCCTGAAGCGATGAGAGCATCCGGCGGTTATTGTGGTAGAAAAGAAAGTTGGAGAATTCGCTTGTCAGTTTCTCGGCGGGAATGCTCATGGGGGAGCCTGTGGAGAAACTACTAAAGGAAAACTTCGAGAGCATGGAAAACAACTGGTCCCACGATCGATCGGTCATGAGAGAATGGAGAACCCCACGCATTGCCAGGTGATTCGAAAACCTCTGCTGTGTCGGCGGCTTGATCCTGATATAGAAAGGAGTCTCCGCGAGCGTGCGGATCTGGGCGATGGGGAAAGGGAATCTCTTGAGGATGAATTCCGTGAAATCGAGTGCCGAGGCAAGTGTATTCGTCAAGTAGATGCGTGCGATCTGGAGGTGCGTGTTTGCATCAAAAGCAGAAAATACCACGGGCTCCAGTTTGTGCAGAAGGCAGGAGAGCCTGCTTGTCTCGACATACACGAGGAACCCGGGTCCCGGAGCCATGCGTTCAACCGTCGTGGCGAGCCGGATCATTTGCTCCATGTCCATCTGATCAAGATCTGACCACAACTTCTCGCCGGTGAAAGGGAGATCGTGATCGTCGCTCAGTGTCGCTACACCGGTGCGTTCTCTTCGCTGGAATGTCGACATCCTCTCACTTCTCTTCGAAATGAATTCCTCAACCCTTTAGGGGTGCCACCATCTCTGTGCCAGAGATCGTTCGCCCAGCACCTTCCTTGTTCTCCCAATCGGTCGTGCTGGAGAGGATTTTGCCAAAGGTCTGGGAAGGCTCCCCAGTCAAAGTCCAAGAGGAATTCGCTGCCGATGTAATTTGTACAAATTACCGGTGAGGCCTGGTGCAAGGATTACCTTGATTTTCCCTGACGGTCTGGATATATTGCCTCACAGCGCGGAGAACTCATCTATGACTTCTTTTGACCAGGCTCTCAACTGCATCTTACAGGAAGTCTCTCCCCAGGGTGTGGAGGTCTGTGATCTTTATTCGGCGCATCGGCGCGTGCTGGCCGAGGATGTGGAAGCTCCCTACGATCTCCCCGGTTTTGATAATTCGTCCATGGATGGCTACGCTTTGAGGTCCATCGATACGGCGAACGCGACGTCAGAAAATCCAGTCGAACTGGTTGTCGACGGCGAAGTCGCTCCAGGAGAGATCTACAACGGTGAATTGCGACCGAGCACCGCGATACGCATCTTCACGGGCGCGCCCATTCCATCAGGTGCCGACACCGTGATCGAACAGGAGAAGGTGGGAGCCGTCGAGGGGAGGGTGTTCCTAGATGCGCCGGTTCCAGCCGGCAGAAATATACGACTCCGAGGCGAGGACATTGTTGAAGGTCAACGGGTGCTTGGAGAAGGAACGCTTCTGAACGCGGCACAGTTGGCCGTTCTTGCCTCGCTTGGTTTCCCGACCATGCGCGTCTATCGCAAGCCTCGGGTTGCCATCCTGACAACCGGAGATGAACTCGCAGCTGTCGAGGATCCGCTGGAAGAAGGAAAGATCCGAGACAGCAATTCCTACGCGTTGTGGTCGCTTGTTCGCGAGGCCGGCTGTGAGCCGGTACCCCTGCAAAGGGCGAACGACTCCATGGTCGATCTGCGTGAGCGAATTCAGCTCGGCCTATCGAGCGATGTTTTGATCACATCGGGTGGTGTGTCCGTGGGAAACCGCGACCTCGTGCTTACGGCTCTTTCCGAGCTTGGCGTGGAGATCCGTTTCTGGAAAGTGAACATCAAACCCGGGATGCCCTTCGCGTTTGGATCGCGTCGGATCGGAGGAAGGTCGACGAAGGTGCCGGTGTTCGCGCTGCCCGGAAACCCGGTTTCGACGATGGTGACATTCCTTCAGCTCGTGCGGCCTGCCCTTCTGAAGATGCGAGGACTGAAGAACCCGGCCAATTTGGTGAAACTCTTTGCAACGATGGAGCACGACTACGAGAAGAACGATAGCAAGCGCCATTTTGTGAGGGGTGTGGTAAGGAACGAGAATGATGCGCTGTTTGTTCGAACAACAGGCCCTCAGAGTTCTGGTGTCCTTACTTCAATGTCCAGCGCGAATTGCCTTATCGTGATACCGGAAGATGTAACGATCGTTCAGTCCGGCGACAGAGTGGAGATCCAGACGGTCACTGAGATTGTTTTGCCGGAGTGAGCGCATCAGGGTCACGATTCGATTTCCCCCCCCCCCGCCGTCAGGACTTTCGTCCTGACGGAACGAAGGCCTTGTGAGTGTCAGGAGCAAACTCCTGACACCGGGGGGAACGGAAGAGAAAGGTTACCTGATCGATAAATGTGGGTTTCCATGGGCAGCCCGGACAATTCCACAATTCGGGGGATGCAATGAAATCTATACTGTTGTGTTGTGCACTTGTCATGGTCTCTTGTGGCAAGAGGGAAGCGCAGGAGCAGGCTCGGCCGTCTGATCGGGACGAGACGCAGATCCAGCGGATGGTGGTCTCGTTGTATGATGGGCTCGCGCGGGCCTACAACGTCGGGGGCATGAACACGGACAGCCTGATCGACGCGTACTATGAGCAGGACATTCGTTACGTCACGCCGTGGGGAGATACAGAGCCTATCGACACGACGAAGGCGCGTCTCCGCAATGCGGTGAAACATCTGAAAGATTTCAATCATCGCATCGAGGCTGTGCAGGTGAAGTCGTACGGCGATGGTGCGTATGCATTCTTTATTCTGCGGCAGAGCTACAGCATCGACGGCAGGCTGCTTGAAGAGTATCTTCCTACGACGCTGATTCTTGAACGGCGAGGATCCTCCTGGAAAATCGTCCATGCACACCGCTCCACAGACTACTCAACGATTCAGCAATACGTGGCGTTGCAGCAAGAGAAGACCTCGGGCAAATGAAGCACCAGAGCGGGGGATGAAGATCAAACGGGATTGTTCGACAATAGGGTCGAAGCCGGGGGGACGAGTTCGTTTGGCAAGCGCAAGTTGCCGCCTGGCCAGACCGAAACCTCGAAGTTTCCGGTTCTGACGTATGGAGAGAGATTCTGGTGAGGTTGCCTCGTCCGCACAATAGATACCAGAGAGCGTAATGTTAGTGAGAATGGTGATTCTTGCATTCTGCCTGTTTGCTTTCTCCTGCTCAGGGTCAATGCCCCTTTCTGAAGCCGAACGCTCAAAACTTGATCCTCCTCTTGCGAAGTTGCTGCTGGACGAACGTGTCCTCGACGCCGACTACGACGTCGGGCTGAGACCGGATGGATCGAAAGAGTACGGCGTCATCATACGCTCTCATAACGTCGAGGACCTGCGCTCGGCCGGGATCAGAGTCGGGAGTGTCTTCGGCGATGTCATCACTGCTCGTGTAACCATTCTTGAGCTGAGAAAGATGTTGGGCATCACTTCTGTACGTTCCATCCAAGCAGGTTCGAAGAACTATCCACACTAGCGCATCCAGATGAAAGGGCAATGTACATGATGAGGCGATCGCACATACTGGCAGTTGTGCTGATGACGCTGTTGGGGCTGGGATTTGCATTCAGTCAATCGACACATAGAGAGAAGCTTCACCCGGAATTCCAGTCTCTTGTTTCTCCTGGTATGCCAGCCGGTGCGCTCAAGAACGCCGCAGGTCTACGCTCGCCGGCCGGGTTGACCAAGGAAGGCGAGCCGCTGTATGATGCCATCATTACAACGACGAACGCAGACGCGATTCGCGCGGGCGGTCTTCATCTCAATTCGGTCGTTGGGAAGTTCGCCACAGCGCAGTTGACTCGAGCCGATCTTCTGAGACTTGTTCAGATGGATGAGGTCCAGTACCTCTGTCCGGGCTCGATCAATTACCCGGCGCTGGATGTCAGTGTTCCGGAAATCGGAGCGAACCTGCTGCACGCAGGATTACTCAATAACTCGCCGTACAAAGGAAAAGGCGTCATCGTGCTGATCTACGACACAGGGATCGATTGGCGGCATCTCGATTTCCGGGATCCTGCCGATCCTATGAAGTCCCGCATACTCGCAATCTGGGATCAGACACTAACGGCCGCCCAAACCGGTGAGGCTCCCCCTCAGGACTTCAGCTATGGAGTTGAGTACACGAAACAACAGATCGAAGCTGAATTCAAAAGCTCGCCGCCGAACTTCGTCCAAGAAAAAGATATCAACGGTCACGGCACACATGTCGCAGGAACCGCCGCTGGCAATGGGAGTTCGCTCTTCAAGAAATATGTCGGCGTCGCGCCGGAAGCAGATATTATCGTTGTCAAAGGAGGAGATGGTTCATTTCCGGACTCGAAGGTTATGGACGGGTTCACCTATGCTGCCAACAAAGCTTCTGCGCTGGGGAAGCCGATCGTCGTGAATATGAGTCTTGGGACGCTAGAGGGACCCCATGATGGGACTTGGCCAACTGAGGTTGCGCTGAATAACTTTGTAGCGTCTTCGGGAAGAGCTGTTGCGATCTCTGCCGGGAACGATGGAGGCAGAACTGTCCACGCCTCCGGGACATTGAGCCTTGGCGGCTCAACGACGATCTTGATCAATGTACCGGCGTACACTCCACAGTCTGGAACCAACAATGACACCTTTGTCCTGGAAGTTTGGTTCGACACAAATCTGGGAGTAACGGCGACGGCAAGTTCTCCGAACAACATCAAATTGATAGTGGGCACAGACGATGCGAATTCGGCAGGAAACGAATCTGATGGAAGCATCGATCTCGAGAATTACGGGTCCCCCAACAGCCCCAACGGTAACAGATATGTTCTGCTGAAAGTGAGCGACAAAGGAACGAATGTTCCCCGGAGCGGCACCTGGACGCTCACTCTCTCCGGTTCGAACGCGACGACAAACTTCAACGCTTGGCTCTCCTCCTACACCGTCGGGAGCTCCGCCGTTACGATCATGAACGGGGACAATCAGAAGACGGTTGAGACACCTGGAAACGCAACCGGCGCGATTACCGTGGGTTCCTACGTCACGAAAAACTCATGGACTGACTACTACGGAAGGCCGTGGTCGTATGCCAGCTCGGTGACGACCGGAAGTATTTCGACTTTCAGCAGTATCGGCCCCACTGCGGACGGGCGTCAGAAGCCCGATATTGCTGCGCCGGGACAGGGCATCGCATCGTCGCTTTCCAGCTCTGTCGACACTAGCACCATTGGCTCAAGAATCATGCCCGGACTCAAGGACTACTTGATCCAGGGAACCAGCATGGCTTCTCCTCATGTCGTGGGAGTCGCGGCTCTTTTGCTCCAAGCCAAGCCTTCACTCTCTGTGTCACAGGCAAAATCCTATATCACCAGCACGGCCCGGACAGATGGATATATGGAGAGCGTGCCAAATACGACGTGGGGATATGGAAAGGTCGACGCCTTCAAGGCTGTGGAGAAAGCCATCGGGGCCGTCGGGGGAGCTCACGCAAATGTCTCCTATGCCGGAGAAGCGAAATACTACACCTTGCTTCCTTCCGACAATTTGAAAATGGCAACGAGATTCACTCCTACGATTTCTGGGAAATTGGTCTCTGTCTCCATCATGTTCAACGGTGCCAAGGATGGGATCAAGGGGAGCGGAAGCTTGAAGGTCAGTGGTGCACAGAATGTCTCCGGGAGTATTGGCGGCATCCCGGGAACGCAATTGGGTTCGAGCGTCCTGATCCCATTCAGTTCCTTGACCGGGGGTGTGGGTAGTTGGAACAACGTCGACATGTCGAGCTCCAATATCTCGGTGACCAATGGGATTGACTTCCACGTCGTCGTCGAGGTTGCGGGGGCGGCCGGAGATACCCTGCAGGTGCTGCTGGATGACGGGACGACGTCTCCAACCAACCGATCGTCCGCCTATCGAACCGGAGTGAACGGTCTACGGTGGTATAATTTTGCCGATCCAAATTACAGCTCAGGCGCAACACCATCGTTCAATAACTTGCTGCTAACAGCGACAATCGCATCAATATCCGTCGTTGACGTCGAGAAGCAACCGAACATTGTCCCTGCAACCTATCAACTCTTTGATAACTACCCGAATCCATTCAATCCCTCGACGAGCATCCGGTATTCTGTTCCTGTTCAAAGTCGAATCCGTCTGCGCGTGTTCGATCTCATCGGAAGGGAAGTGGCTTCGCTCGTTGACGAGCAGCAGGCTCCTGGGAACTATGCTGTGAATTGGCATGGGACCGATAACGCGGGAGTGCCCCTTTCGACTGGCGTGTATTTTTATAGACTGGAAAGTGCAGGGCAGCAGCTGACGAAGAAGATGATTCTGCTGAAATAGTATCAGGTGAAGGAAGTCGGTCTTCTCCTTCTTTGGCAAGAGGAGAGACTGTACAACGAAACGTCCCGATGATTGCTAGATCGTCGGGACGCTTCGTTTCAACACCAAGATGCCACGCACCTTCGAGGTGCGTGGCATTTCAAGTGGCTACATCGCCTCTTCCATCATCGTGCGCTGTGCGCGGCGGATGGCTTTGACCTTTTTCATCCTCTTCTTGACAGACGGCTTCGTGAAAAAGGTGCGCTTCTTGAATTCCTTCAGGATGCCGGACCGTTCATACTTCTTCTTGAAACGACGGATGGCGCGGTCGATTGGTTCATTCTCGCCAATGATAATTCCGACCAGTGTAATCACCTCCTTGACAAGGACGGTGTCCAGCGGCTAAACTGGCGCTGGGACACTCTCAATAATTTCAGGTTCCTCTGATACTTGCAAATTTTCAATGAGTCTTCGCTCGCCAAGTTTCTCGAAGGAGACCGTGATCGATTGTGTCCCATCCGAGGTCTTCTGCTTGGCAGTTACCTTGCCTACGTCGTCCCACTCTGAGTGGTAGATCGACTGCCCGATGGTGTAAAGGTGATCTCGCGCATACGTGGTGCACGCCGCACGGTCGATCTTGATCACTTCTCCCTTTTTTGGCTGCGACAGGAGCTGTTTGTCAAGAAGGGCAGTGTGCTTGCATCGGGTGCATCGGTACCACACCTTCTGCGCAGGTTCCTGGCTCCCCTCAGGCAGCATTTCTCCCACAAGTTCCATTTTTGTCGTCTTGCGGCAATACGCACACTCATGCATCATATATTTGGTCTTAGCCATCACACACTCCTTCACAAAATTGTAACGGAGAAAACACGCCCCGAGGTGACGTCGCCGCCAGGTAAGCTAGTGCCACTGCGAACAATAGATATTGCTTTCAGTAAGGCACGGCGCCCGTTTCCAACTGACAAGACCGAATCTGAGCTGCAATGCTGATTCTTGGAAACAGCGCTAATAATCGAGCGAGATGCTTGCGGACAACTCGTGACTCTATGAAAAGGTACGCAAAATATCGCGGCAAGTCAAGGAAGCAGTACACCTGCGTCTGCTTGTCGGATCCCCGTGCCATCACGATAAGACAGTATCCATCGACACAGGCTGATTGAAATTCTTGCTGACACGTTCCCCGTTCGGACAGCGGTTTGCTCTGATATCACCACCGTTGTAACTTAGGTCTATTGATCTCAAGAACTTTTTGAGGCAAACAGAAATGTGACAAGGGGCAAGAAGAATTGACTGAAGAATCGTATATTGATGGCCAAAATCGGATGTGACCTCACGAATCGGGAGAATCGAGATCGTGCAAGAACGCCTGGGATCGAACACATCATCTGGCAGCACAGTGACTCAACGGGCAGCGGACGTTCATCTCTGGAAGCATCTCATGGATCTCAGAATGTGGCTGATCTGTGCCGCATTCTTCGTCGTCGGGATCTTGAGTCTGAACGATACCATGCTCTACACTCCAGACAGCCCGCGATATCTCATCTGGGCAAAGTCGCTCGCTGCATTTGAGGGATTCAAGGACTCTACCGGTCCTGATGTGGTGCGTTATGTGATTCATGCCCCGTTCTATCCGTTGCTGCTGGCTCCTCTCGGGTGGTTCTTTCAGAACATCATCGTTCCAGCGAAGATCGTGACAATTCTCTTCGGGGTCGCACTGATCGTCCTGTTCTTTCTTTGGACCGCCAAAAGGACGAACCGAACTGCCGCGTTGATCGGTGCATTCTTCCTCGCGATCAATCCCGTCGTTATTGTGCTCTCGTCGCATGTTCTCTCTGATGTTCCGTTCACTCTCGTTGTTGTGCTCCTCTTCTTGCTCGCAGAAAAGATCTCTGAGGCGCCGGGCGAGGAGAAATGGGCATGGATGTTTGTCGTTTTTCTCACGGCTGGAATTCTCCTTCGCGAGGTCGGGCTGACGCTGCTCCTCGGGGCGTCGACGTACTTCTTGCTTCGGAAGGAATATCGTCGACTCCTCCTGATTTTCACGATCCCGATGCTCTTTTATCTCATCTGGTATTTTCGGAATGAAGTCTACATCGCAGGGATTGAAAATCCTTCGATGAGAAACATCAGGCTTTTCCTCAGCCACTCTTTCACGGCAGATTCGTCGAGCATGATTGATGAGCTGCTGGCACGCATGCGGATCAATTTCAGCGTCTACATGGACATGGCGAAGGGACTCGTCATCTTTCCACAGTTCCTTGTGAACGTGTTCCATGTGGTGGACCCGACGACGGCAGTGATGGCAGGAACGACGAAGGTTCTTTCCTATCTGGAGTATCCTCTCATTTTTCTTCAGTACGGCCTCTTCGGGTGGGGAGTCGTGATGAGATGGAACGAAATGAAGCATACGCTCCTTGTCCTCCTGTTTGTTCTATTCTACGTGTTCATGATCCTGATCTATCCGGTCAACGATATCCGCTTTCTTCTCCCCTTGCTGGTGTTGGTGTTGTATTACGCGGTGCTCGGCGGCCATGACCTGGCGAAACGAGTGATCGTCGGGGGAGGAGGGAAGCGTCTCCTTGTCAGTGTTGCTGCACTTGTCGGGCTCTTGATTGCTATCCCGAATTTCGTCTGGATGTACGAGGTACATCAGCATCAACAGGCATTACCTGGCCAACGTGAGTGATTCCTCGAAGCCCTACATCCCAGAGGAGAAGACGCCGGCGCTCTACTGCAGGGCGCCCGCCCTCGTCGGAGGTTGGATCGCAGAACATTCTGATTCTTCCGCCTCGGTCCTCGCACACTGGAAGGAGATTACGTTCTGGCTGAATGGAAGGAAAATGCTGGACACAGATCCGCTCCTGTCACTGACGCTCTTCGAGGATATCTTGCGTGACTATGACATTGGATACATCGTTGCGTCGGTTATGGAGCCTGGCATACGTGAATTCGAGTTCCAGATGGTCCAGTCGAGGAAGTTCGGTTTCACATCGGTCTATCGGGCTGGAAACCTGGAGGTTGTTCAGGTGCACCATCTCTACCATGAACCTCAGGGTGCCATGAAGACCGATGTGCAACGAGCTGCACAGCTGCCAACCGTGGTTGCGGTGCCTGAAGCGGAAGCTCGCGAGATGTTCCGGCAGGGTGTCCGAGCACTTGAATCGGGTCGACCGGAGGAGGCGCGCAAGCAGTTCGATGTGTTGCTGGAACAAAGCAGGGGGGCAGGGTACCTTGCCTTGTTCCGGGGAACTGCACTTGAGTTTGGTGGACAATTCAAAGAAGCGTTATGGCTCTTCGATCGGTTCAGGTATCAGCAGCAAGCTGGTCCATTCATCAGCCACGCGAGGTACCACACCCTGATGATTCGAGAACTCGAAACTGCCGAACGAGACACGTCGAAATTCAAGAAGGCATTAGCCTATCACAAGGCATCCGCGAACTATTGGGATCTTGGCTTCCGTCAGCGGGCGCTCGACGTGTTGAATCTGGCATTGCGCGCCGATTCGAACTTTATGCCCGGATTGATTTTCGGTGTGTACTATGCGCTCGAGCTAGGCGACACTGCGCAGGCAAAGAAGTATTTTGGGTCGGCGCAGCGTGCTGATGCCAATCATGGTACGATCAGGATGATGCGGGGCATCTTTGCAATGATGGACTCAGTCCGCCTGGCGAAGACGACGGCACAACGTCTTGGATATCAGTTGGCGATGGCGAAGGGATTTGCGGCGATCGGATTGCGCGATGTCACCATCGATCTTTCGCTTGCGATTCTCGCTGAAGATCCAAAGAACCGGGGGGCGCTGGTGGAACTCGCGCAGGCGTTTGACGTCAAGGAGAGGCGATGGCCCACGATCCAAGCCCTTCAACGACTGATTGCAGTGAATCCGAACGATGTGCTAGCTCGTGAACGGCTTACGACACTTTTGAGTCGTCAATAGTGTTTTCCAGGAGATACGAGGGAGAACGCAATCCATGCAAAAGGCTGTCGAAACGAACGCTTCACTCGAGGGCTCCTCAACTCAGGCGTTGGAGGTCATTACCCTTCGCAGGTACCTCCTTGATTTCCGGTTATGGTTCATTTGTGCGGCGTTCATCGTTGTCGGGATCCTGAGCCTGAACAATGCGATGCTGTACACGCCGGACGGCCCGCGGTATCTGATCTGGGCGAAGTCGCTCGCGGCCTTCGAAGGTTTCAAAGATACGAGCAACCCTGAGCCGTTGCGATACGTCATCCACGCTCCGCTCTATTCTCTCATCCTCGCTCCTCTCGCCTGGTTCTTCAGCAACATCATCATCCCCGCGAAAGTGCTGACAATCGGTTCCGGCGTTGCTCTCATCGTTTTGTTCTACGTCTGGGTCGCAAAGAGAACGAGTGCCGTTGCAGCTCTGATCGGCGCCTTCTTTCTTGCGATCAATCCTCTGACCGTTCTGTTGTCGGGTCACGTTGTTTCCGACATTCCGTTTACCGCCTGTGTTGTCCTCTTTTTCCTGCTTGCGGAGAAGATGGTTGACGCGCCTGAGGAGGAGAAGTGGGCCTGGCTGTTTGTGGTCGTCCTGACGGTGGGAGTATTGCTTCGCGAGATCGGATTAACGCTTTTGCTGGCTGCATGCTGCTATTTGTTCGTGAGGAAAGAAAATCGCCGCCTCCTTCTGGTGTTCACCATGCCCTTGCTCTTCTACCTGATCTGGTATTTTCGCAACGAGGTGTACCATGCCGGCATGGAGAATCCGTCCTTGAGGAACATGAAGGTTTTGCTGGGACACGTTTTTACAGGAGAGGATGCGAGCATTTTCCAGGAATTTGCCACGCGGCTGCGCGTCAATACTGTGGTTTATCTGAAACTGGCGAAGGGTCTCATCCTCTTTCCGCAGTTCCTTGCTCAGCCTTTTGCTGTCGTCAGCTCTGCGGATCCGATGATGGCTGCTACGTCGAGGATACTGATGATAGCCCAGTATCCCCTCATACTCTTGCAGTATGGGCTCGCGGCATGGGGAGTTCTGCTGGAGTGGAAGAAGATGAAAACGACCTTGTTGGTACTGCTCTTTTCCTTCTTCTACCTGCTGATGGTCTTTCTCTATCCAATCAATGACATGCGGTTCCTGACGCCAATGATCATCGTTGTTCTCGCCTACGCTGTTGTCGGCGGTTATGATCTTGCGCAGCGATTTCTTGGTGGGATGAAGATGAATCGACTCGTCGTTGTCGTCAGCGCAGCCGTGGGTCTCCTCATCTCCGTCCCAAATGTCGTCTGGATCTACAACTACATTGCCGACAACAGGCAGTATATCGAGAAGCTCAGCGATACCTCGAAGCCCTTCACTGCCATGGCGGGTACACCCGATATGTATGTGGGGCCGGAGCCGATCGTCGGGAATTGGATAGCACAGCAACCAGACTCTTCTATGCCGGTACTGGCGCGATGGAAAGAACTAACCTTTTGGATGAACGGCAGGAAACTCGTGGAGTCGGATCCACTGGTTTCGCTTCCACTGTTTGAAGGCATTCTACGTGACGACAACGTTGGGTATATCGTCGCCCTTGTCACGGACCCCGGCATACGAGAATTCGAGTTTCAGATGATGCAGACAAGGAAATTCGGTTTCACCTCGGTCTATCGGGCCGGGTGCATGGAGGTCATCAAAGTTCATCACCTGTATCGACATGCGCAGGATAGCAGCGAAGTGCGGGTTGTGAGGGATCTCCAGCCGTCGTTGCCGATCGCGGTTTCCGAACAGAATGTGCGTGGGATCTTCCGGCGCGGGGTGCAGTTGCTCGAATCCGGCCGCCCCGAAGAGGCCGCAGGTGTTTTTAATCTCTTACTGGACATGACTCACGGCTCAGCTCACGTGGCGTTGTTCAGAGGGATCGCTCTTGAGTTCTCCGGGCATTTCAAAGAGGCGTCCTGGCTTTTCGATCAGTTGAGAATCTCAAGTGCAGGCGGGTGCGTACATCCGGCAGGCGTGGTATCATCAGATGCTTATTCGGGAACTCCAGGCTGCTCAGCGGGATTCGTCATCGAAAGCAAGCAGGGCGATGTCCTATCACAAAGTCTCATCAAACTACTGGGACTATGGCTTCCATCAGCGCGCGTTTGAAGTACTCGAGCAGGCTCTTCGCGTTGACTCGAGTTTTACGCCCGGGCTTATTTTCGGAATGGCCTACTCAATCCAACTCGGCGACACGGCGAGAGCCAGGTGGTATTTCTCAAGGGTGCAGAAAGCTGACTCCAATCATGCGATGATCAAACCCGTCCGGAGGATCTTCTCCTTGATAGATTCTATTCGGACGGCCAAAACGCCGTCTCAGCGAGTTTCCCTTGAGCTGAGCCTCGCGAAAGGCTATGGAGGGATTGGTCTCCGAGAGCTTACAATAGAGCAATCGCTCGCCGTCCTGCAAGAGGATCCGAACAACGTTGGGGCGTTGGAGGTGCTGGCTCAGATGTACGATGAGAAGAACAAACGCTTGCCGGCGATGCATATGTTGGAGCGGTTGGTCGCTCTCAAGCCGGATGATCGGGCTGCCCGTGAGAGGCTCAACGAACTCAGAAGCCAGTTTTAGAATCCCGGATGAAAACCCAGCACTTGTTCCGCTCTTCGAATCCCGCCTATGAGCGGAATCTCCCGCCTTTTGTTCCGCTCTATGAATCCCGCCTACAGGCGGAATCCGGGAGCGGGAGATACCCGCTCAGGTGCGGGATCCTAGAAAGCGGGACAGGAGCGGGACCACGAGGGCACAAAGGCACGAAGAAAAAGACGAGAAGAATGGAGTTTTCATACACCTTGGTGTTTTCGTGACTTTCCTGTCCCGTTTTTCGGGATCCCGCACAACGGGACCCGCCCCGAGGAACAAAGTTGGCAGGCGGGGTGGCGACACTTTTCGACCGGATTTCCAGAGTAGATCTCTATCGGTGGTTTCGTCCAACGGAACATCATGAATCCGAACCTGCGAATCTCGGCCATAGCCGTCTTTATCCTTGTGATAACGGTCCTGGCATTCTGGCCGACCTTTTTCAACGGTTTCACCAACTGGGATGACCAGTATCTCGTCACGTGGAATCCACTCGTGGCTGAGCTGTCGTGGGACTCCGTTCGGGAGATGTTCTCCTCTTTCAGTGTCAACCATTACCTTCCGCTCACTCTGTTCAGCTACGCTCTCGAGTTCCATTTCTATGGTTGGAATCCACTCATCTATCACATCACCAACGTCATGATCCACGCGTTGAACGGGATCCTTGTGTTTTGGCTGCTGATGTTGCTGACGGAGCACGAGGTTGGCGCCGTGGTCGGCGCGCTGCTTTGGCTTCTTCACCCGCTTCGGGTCGAATCGGTGGCGTGGATCGCCGAGCGGAAGGATGTCCTCTCCGCACTATTTTACCTTGCTTCGCTCATCGTGTATATCAACTACCGAAAAACAGAGAAGCGACTTCACCTGTACTCCTCGGGTGGTCTGTTCCTGGCTTCTCTTCTCTGCAAGGCGACGGCTGTAACCCTCCCCGTGCTTTTTCTCGCCTATGACCTGGTGCGCGATGGCACCCTCACACGAAAGAGATTGCTCGAAAAGGTGCCGATGCTGTTCTTGTCCGTTCTCTTTGGCGTTGTTGCGGTCCTTGCCCAGTATTCTACAGGCGTGAACGCAAGGGACCCATCATTCGACCCTATCAGAGGTGTGTTCCTAGCGTGCTACGACATGCTCTTCTATTTTGGCAAGGGGATTGTTCCGATCAGTTTGTCCCCCTTCTACCCATATCCCGAAGCGATCCGGGAGGCCCATTCACTTCTATACTGGATTTCTCCAGGCATCTTGGTGCTCGCAGGGTGGCTTTGGTGGAAGTTTCTCCGCTTCAACAGGATGGCGGCGTTTGGAGTATTCCTCTTCCTGGTCCCTTATCTGCTTGTGGCGCAGATCATCCCTGTCGGCCGTGCCATGGCTGCTGATCGCTTCACGTACTTGCCCTTCGTGGGTGTGAGCCTGTGGGTAGCACTCGCCTGGAAGTGGATCGACGCACGACCAGCGATTTGGAATCCCATTCCAAGCGTGGTGCGCATCGTCCTAACGGGTGGGATACTGGGGATGCTGATCGTGCTGACTCAGCAACAATGTCGTATCTGGAAAAATGGAATATCCCTTTGGGGAGTGGTCATCGACCGGTATCCGACCTACGCAGAGGCATACAACAATCGTGGCATCTCGTTGGCTGCACGTTGGATGCCCGAGGAAGGACTGAAAGATCTTGATGTCTCCGTTCACCTGGACGCATCTGATCCCTTAGCGAGGTTCAATCGTGGACTGATCTTGCAGTCTCTCGGCCGGGATGAGGAAGCAGTGAGGGATTATTCGGCGTTGCTCAGTCTCTCACCGTCGGACGTGGAGGGATGGATCCGGCGCGGCGTTTCGTACGTGCGGCTCAAGAGGCATGAGGAAGCCCTCCGCGATTTTGAACAAGCCTTGCGCCTCGCGCCGAACGCCGCACGCGCGCTTGAAGGACGGGAGCAATCGATGAAAGCACTGGGCCGTGCATCGAATGACACGCTGCACAAGTGAGTTCCTTCCATCCTGTTGTGATTCCTCGGTGTCAGGAGTTTGCTCCTGACACTAACAAGGCTTTGGTTCCGTCAGGACCTCCGCCAAAGAGCGTGGCGGATAAAAAAGTCCTGACGGCGGAGCGAATGATTGGTTGAGTTGGAAACAACGGTTGGATGGTAACAGGCCACGAGGGGGTGTCAACGTGGAATGGCAGCGGATCTGCGGAGATCACACTTCGAAGTTGCTGGGAGGGACCTGAGATTGACGGATGATGGACTTGAGCGTGCCGCGCTTGATCTCACTGTGATCAGGCACGATAACGGTGATAGTGGAATTGTGCGTCTTTTTCTGCATCGCGACGTGGCTGCCTCGCTGCCGGATGGTTTTGAACCCGTGATTTGTGAGAATCGCACAAACCTCCTTGCCGGACAAAATGCGGAGCTTACCCAACGGCTACCTCTAGCTGGGTGATGAAGACCTCAGTATGCAGGCGATGTTGGATCTCCTGGCGGGAAGCTGTCTCAAAAAACAGCTCGATGGCTTCTTTCAAATTCAGGCGGGCTTCCTCGACGGTCTTCCCTTGACTGGCTATGTCGATTTCAGGACAGAGGGCAACGTAGGAATTATCCTCGCGTTCAATAATTGCTGTGAATTGCAGTGTATTGTTCATGATTGTTTTCCTTCTGCTGAATTCACCCAGTGACTTGAAACCAAGCTACGACAAATCCGGCAAAAACGCCATATCAGTTACGGTGAAATGCGCCCAGCGCTTGGAGTGGACGAACGGCTTTCCGGGCTTCATCAATCAGCGTCGCGACTGTGCGAGAAGGCGTACTTCATCCTGTGTATATCTGGAAGAAGGACGCCTTCGACCAGCATAGTGATATCCTTCCGCTGTGTAATGATTGAATGAGTTGGAAACAACGGTTTCCCCCGGTGTCAGGAGCCCGCCCCAACCGCAAGGCGGGCAAGTTTGCTCCTGACACTAACAAGGCATTGGTTCCGTCAGGACCTCCGCCAAAAGGCATGGCGGACAAGAAAGTCCTGACGGCGGGGCGAAATGACACGCTGCACAAGTGAGCGGACCGGAATCTGCATGGTGTGTAAGCACATGGATCTTGTTCACTTTCTTGCGAGAAGTGCCCACACTGAGGCCGGGATCCTCTTTGATTTTTTGGTTGTGATGTCCTTTCGTTGTGTTGGATGGATTCAGTCGGAAACGACGGGAGGATGGTAATAGGAGTATGATGAGGTGTCAAGATCGAAATGGCTGACGATGGCTGCGATAATGTGGCTAACTACTTTTTTAGCTTTACTACCAGTTCATCAAGACGCTTATCAATTCGTTTCAAAGCCAGTTCGTTCGAGTATTTCTTATGTGCCGGCCATTGTCAATGAGATACTTCGTCCAAGTTCTCTACTGGTAATGATAGGAAGGGAGCGAGACTGGGGGCGGCTAACAGAAGCAATATAGGTAGCACTTCATAGTAGTCCCGCAATTCATCAAGGTAGCCAAAGGCGAACGTCAATGCGAGTAGTATGGGGAGAATCCAAATCGCATCTCGAAGGAATGCAGGTTTCTCTTTCCAGCGATGAGCCACAACAAGAGCAACAGCGGTCCATGTCAGAAAAGTCGAAAGTGAATATGGGGATAGCATCTGGTGATTGTGGCCGAGAAGGTGAAACTGGAAGAGCGTTCCTGGATTGTCTCTGAACAAGTAAAACAGACTCAACTTAATGAGAATGAAAATGGCAAGCTGAACTGTCAAAAGGCTGAAAAAGAGACTTCGTTCCATTCTGCCAGTCGATGGTCGAAAATGGATGATGAATATAAGGGCCAGGAGTATGATTGTCTCTTTGTTCAGACATGCCAAGGCGAAGAGGGGGAGAAAATAATTCCACCGCCGGCGTACCATAAGTGCGAGACCGAGGGCGAAGAAAAAGAGAGCTGAGAAATCATACAAATAATTATAGTACATGAAAAACGGTGGAAGAATGCATATGGCGCCGATCGAGACATAGTCGACAAAACTTGTGGGCGCGCGGTAGATTCCCGTACAGAGATACCGAACCGAGACATAAAATCCAAAGAGCGAAAGACAGATCAGCAGCGTTGCGATGTAGTACTCGAGGACGTATTCCTTCTCCCACGTACGTTTGAGGGACATTGGCAGGGTGGTTGTGCGCGACAACCTCAAATGCACACTCGCCGGGATTGCAGAGGAAACCAGACGGATCGTAACTGGCACAAGGGCTCGAAAAACGTAAGGCTTATCGGCCCGGCCATACACCATGTCTCCAAACATTGCTGGCTCGAAGCCGTTGATACCGGGATCGTTAATGAAGACAAGGCAGACCCAGACGATGGCCACGCCGGTAACGACTGCATACGTTGCCCTGCCAAGGTTGGATGATATAGACTTCATCTCAGCTCTGTCTCCGAATAGTGATAGCAGCCGCTTTCCGCCACGATAGAGATATGACTTCGGTCCGTCACACAAAGTACTTTGGATTCCGGCCAACAAATCCAAAGATACTGAAACTCCTCAACAAGGCCAAATGCAGGATAGTCTCTTCGGTTGACTGTGCACAAGAGGAGCTTCGAAGGATTGTGACAGATAGCAAGAAGATCTGCCAACCGCGAAAATCCACTTGCTTCCCAACAACCCCTCTAGAAGCCCAGACGAAAACCCAGTATTTGCCACAAGGGTACAAAGGCACAAAGAAAAAAGGAGAAGAAAAATGAAGTTTTCAGACGCCTTGGTGTCTTCGTGACTTTGTGGCGACACTTTTCGACCGGCCCTCTAGCTCCGCAATAGTTTGTCTTGCCGATTTTCACAACGAGGTAGACCATATCGCCGACTTGGGGATCACACTCCCTTTTTTTACATTTCCTAAAAATAGACCCTCATTTTTTGTGATTATTTGATAAATACAACGACTAACCATTATAAACAGAGTTGACAAATGGAAGTTGATAAGAGGGAATTTATAAGAGTACATCAGTGAGAATAATACGATCATAAACAAAATCTGTTTTGGCTATACCAACAATGATGAGGATAGAAAAGATTTAAGACAGGATATTTTAGTCCAGCTTTGGAAAGCATACCCGTCGTTTAATCATCAATCTCGGATAAGCACCTGGATTTATAGAATAGCATTAAACACGGCTATTTCAAATTTCAGAAAAACTAAGAGAACAATCCAGGAAAGCGCGCTCTCACAAAGTAATTATCAGATACCGGATATAGATGAAAGCAAAGATCTTAGCGACAATATTGCAGTACTATATCAATTGATTCACAAATTGAACGATTTGGATAAAGCGATAATGCTTCTTTATCTTGATGACCAATCATACAAAGAGATTGCAGAGATTGTCGGGATTTCCGAAACGAATGTGGCCACTAAGATCAATCGGATTAAATCGAAGCTGAGAAATCAATACAACAATAATTGAAGGCATAAGACAATGGAACTGGAATATCTAAAAAACATATGGAAAGAGCAGGATCTAAAGCTCAACGAAAATGTAAAACTTAACGAGAAGATATTAAAAAACACTTTTACTCAGGACGCAAACGGAGTCATTGAGAATCTGTTGAAGTGGGAGTATTTCAGTTTAATTGAGTTTGTAGTTTTCTTTTTGTTTATGGGAATATCGACGTATAAATTTATGGATGATTGGAGATTCTTGTTATCTGGAATTTTTATAAATGCATTTTTTGTAGGCTGCATTGCAGTCTCTACTAGATCAATCAGAATACTAAACTCAATCGACCTCTTCTCTCAAAGTATCGTTGACACCAAACAAGTGATCTTGAAATTTAAGAAACGCGTCAACTATTTTGTAAAGACATTCTTGTTTATTGTTCCACCTGTAGTTGTCACATTTCTTCTATTAGGAGTGAGATTTGTGCGAAACATAAATCTTTTTGATTATCCGGTTTTCTTTGCCATACTATCAACCTGTATCATCGTCATGGGCTATATAATCATCTTTATATCCCATCGGATATTATATCTGAGAAAGTTTAAACTTATTGAAAACAGTTTAGCAGAATTAGAAGAATTTAAGGCAGAATAATATGATATGACTTACTTTGTACTTGTCCTGTGAGACTAGAATTGTCCACTAAATTTGGCGTTTAAATTTGACCAGTTTACTTGATAGAGCGGTATTACAAAAATAGATATTACTGTCTGACCATCAGTTCAAGCCGACCCAATGAGGTCGGCTTTTGTATTTCTTTCCCGATATAGATCCAACCACAATTATCCATTATTTCCATTTTCCACTGGATGAGCAATCGTTCCAATGGTCTCCTGAGTGAAGAGCCTGTACCAAACAGATTGTTTTTTCTCGCTAATCACCGTATCTGTAACAAATCTGTTAGGAGTTAGTGCCGACAAAAGCTGACTCTTAGCCCAGGATGCCCTTTGCGTTTTTCATTGTGATGTCCTTCCGTTGTATGATGAGTGAATGAACTGGAAACAACGGTTGGATGGTAACGGACCCAGAATGAGGTGTCAAGATCGAGATGGATTGAAGAAGGAGACGAACCTCTGACATATCTGCTATGAAGTTGAAGCTGGTCGTATTCTCTGTAAACTCGAGCGCGTCGTTAGGCCACCGCGTTGTCTTCTTCAATGACGATGCCACACTTTTTCTGAATCGATGCAATTATTGGTGGAAGGAACGAACCGACTAAGCACTGATCGTGTTCAAAGTAACCCTGTTGAATGCCAACAAGAGAATAAACTGGATCGTCCGATTCCTCAGTTGCCGTTTCATAGTGCCAAAGACCGCACCCGCTCAGACCATGAGGATCAGGTCGTTTAACCGCGCCTTTCCCCCGATCAATGAACTGGCCTCTATGCTTGGCACCATAGGGAATAAGAAAGTGCCGATCAGGGGTTTTCAGATTGGCAACACTTGTCGGCCACTCGTTAGGAGAAATAATAGGTGTACTGATGAACATCATCTTATATCGCGTAAATGAATCAAATAGCTGAGCCATTACGGTTGGAAATCCGCATAGAGCGTAAGTCGTTATCTTATACTTTGCGGAGGTTTTTTGTTGCGCTCGAATGACATATGGCTCAGTGTGGCGACCCAGAAGAAATTTCACTTCGATGGGTTCTAATTCTATGAACCCGACATCAAGGCTCTTATCCGTCCACTTGTGCAGAACTGTAAAGCGTGTTTGCTGTTTCGGGATACCAAGATTAACTTCAAAGTCCTTGTCGATTACATGTGCTGCCGTAAGCACGAAATAACGACCGTGTAATTCGATGAGGACACCCGACCCATTCCAACCATCCTTTGGACTGAAAATAAGCGCCAAGTGGGACTTGATTCCCTCGTACAGTTTCGTTGTGGGATATTTTAGATGTTCACTCATAGGAAAGATTGTGGCTTACCATTGTCTATATTGTTGCTGCATATGAACGTGGTGACCTCAATCGTAGCATATGACCGAAATGGACGGAGGCAGGAATTACCACAACTGCTTTCGTTTCCTTTCTTGTTCTTCCTCAATGGTTTCCTCTGGCGACTCTTTCTTCAGCGCGGCAATTCGTTGAACAATCGTTGCCGAGACTAACAGACAAATGAACGAGACGACCATCATTATCACTGGATGCGGAAGATGTCCGAGAAAAGCAAGAGAGACAATCATCGAAATGAAAATCAGCGTACTATTGATGAGGTGCAGAATCACAAAGTACTTGCGTTTCATGTAGTGCGGAATGAGCGGGTATTTGTAGGAATATTCTGAATGAGAGATCATCAGGCTGAACGCAAAACTAAATCCGATCCACAGAATAAGGAAAGCAACGAACGACCCATCCATATGGCGCTCCTTCTTACTAGAACGAAAAAGCACACGGGACTATTTTTTCTTGTTCTCATTGAAAACAAAAATTGAGACCAAGAAGAATAGCGCAGTAGCGGCATCAATCAGAGTCCAAGAATCTCGACTAAACCTAAGGGGCAAGACTGGGTTGAACAAAACAGCAAGGATAGAGAATACTACGAGCCAGACCTGGCTCTTAAGTTGATTTGCAAGAAAAGCGCAATACGCGCTCGTTGCACATGTCGCAAGTCGAAGCAGAGTGTAGTAGTCATATGGATTTTTCGCAAGTCCACCGAAGAGTAGGGCTGCGGAGATGATTCGAAGAGCGATTGACAACGAGAAGAACTTCTTCATTGAGAGCCTCAGTTCTGAATTAGACCTCTGCGATATTTTACTTGAAGTACAAGGTTACCCTTTTTGTTCCACACCTTCTTGAGGCCGTCAAGCTCGTCGTCTATGGAACTCGATTCTTGTCTTAGGCTCCCGCTTTGGTAGTACTTCTTTGATGTGGCTAGTCTCGACTTCTGCGTCGTCTTCTTTCGTGGTCTCGGTAACCGTTTCCGATTTGAGTTTGCCGTTGTCAAAGAACTCAGTCACAAATGAGATGTTATCCTTCTTCGTGAAGGTGTATATCAGAGTTCCAGAATCAGTATAGTTATTGTAGTTGACAAGTTCGCCCTGCTCATCATACTCCATTTGCCATTCTAAGGTCGAGTCAGGATAATAAAAACGCCAGAGACCTACTCTGACAGAATCCTTGCCTTTAGACGACACTTGATGATAACCCTCGCAGAACAGAGCACCGTCGGAATAGCAGACTCTCACGAGCCTGAGCTGTGTCTTGTTGGGAGAGCAAGTAGGAAATATCAGAAGCAAAGGTAATACAATCAGAAGAGTTAGTTTCATAGAGATTCTCCTCTGTGAAGCTTGTGTGTTGGTGTGCCAAAGTAGCCATCGTTTGCTTTCTCGACGAGTTGAAACAAATCATCGCAACATTTGTTTTGAACAGCATAGCCCTGTTGGATATGCGCCCTGAGAAGGTCGATGATGATTTTAGGAGGCACGTAGTTTGTCATAATTCTGGAACGAAGATATTGCCGCATCGGTTACAGGTCCACTTCTTGTTCCATTCTTCTCGGCGTTTTTGGTAAGAGTCGAGTTGCGACCTTGTCCGTTTCGACGCCCACATTGAAACGACCACAATACCTCCAATGAGGACTAGAAATGAAAGAAATGTGTGTGCAGAACCATCCTTCTCTGTGAACGATAGTATGATTGGATTCAAGATGAACATATAAAAAAGAAAGAAAACGAAGTAGATAGCGCAACCAAGTTTTACGTTGCTCGGCCTGTTCGGAGGTGCGAGCATGTGTCCTTCAACAGTCTGAATCGTTCCAGTTGTCGACGCACTGCCGACTCCGCCCCCGACCTTGCCAGAAGAGCTAAGGCCGATGCCTCCACCTGTTGTTTGCGCATGAATTGTCTGAGTAGATTTTGAATATACCTGACTGACTTTAAAGGTATCGTCACTTCCACATTTGGTACATTTAGGCATAAGAACCCTGAGTTAAAATGAGACCTGTTGTTGTCTTTTGTTAATCGCTAGTGCCAAATTGCAGCTGACATCTGCGAAAACGTGGTACTGCATATTCACTCGCCTATACATGCTTCCATAACAAAAAGACCTCCTTCATCCCACCAGCGAATCCAGAGGTCTCCAACTCTGCCAACAAGATCATCTAGATCCGTAGGCACAAATTTTCTGACTTCAAGTTACCGAGTCACCAATCCATTGTCAACCCAACAGAACCATTGGGCTAAACTGAGTCTTTCAGTTGTTCTTTCGCCAGTGGACCTACGCCTATTGGTGAGGACAAAAAAGCCCCAGTCAATTCCAACTGGGGCTTATTCATCATAACCTGACCAGAACGAATTCAAATGTCCCGTTGACATCTCCTAGTCATGAATATTGCATCTAAGCTCATTCCGTCAGCTTGAGCGGCCGGTTAGGCTGAAATTCATTTGTTATCAGGAGGATTCGTCCCTATTCCAAGAAAAGAACCCCTCGCATCTTTGTCAAGAATACCGATCATTTTGTAACTCAAATCAATTCCTTCATAAAAGATCGATATTGAAAATCCTTTATTGAAGCCAACCAGTTTTTCAATTTGATTCAAATACGGATTATCCGCCAGATAGGACTTGCAGAATATTGTCATTGGTGATAACTTTTTGAGAGCATCAGTATTTAATTTCATTTTGTCATCTACGACATTTCGATTCCACTCTGTATTCATCAACATTCTTAAGTCCAGTTGAATGGCACCGTCTCTAACTTGAAGTTTTGGTTCAGAGATTCTTACCCTATTGTTATCATTCCAAGCAACAATATCGGCAAGTGTGAATTGCTCACCATGATAAGATGACTTCTTTACCCAGATTGTCATATCCAGTGTTTGGGTAATGTTATTTATTCTATGAACTAACTCTCCGTATTTTGTATTAGGTGGTGTTTGACAGCGGAATATTCCTAAAAAAACATGAAATTCAAAAGGTTCTCCGTTGAAAATCGCCCCATCATCAGTAACGATTTCGGAATCTTTCTCTGAGCCAAGTGGACAATCTCTGTATCTGATAATATTTCCCATAAAAACCGGTTCCCAAACACCGATGTTTTTAAGTGGAGTCCTTCTACTACCTTTGCCGTGGGGATTATTACGAATAACAGTTTTGTCTCTTTTTGATTCTGGATATTTCCACAACAACGATCCATCTTCATGATATGTTAATTCTGCATAGCTTCTGATAAGTGAATCGTGGGGATATTCTTGACCATCTCCAGTAGCGATCACCGCTCTCTGATCTTGGGGTTTGTTGAACGAAAATTTCAATTCATCAGAAGTCTCGCCATAATTTACAACTTTGAACAAAAAACGATGATGTTCTTCATTATCTTTGAAATAAACTGAAATACTTACTTTACCTTTTGCCATCCAATTCTTTCAGCCTAACCAAGATTAGATTGGTCCGCAGTAGACGCGGAGTTTTATTAGCACAGAAACCTCCTTCATCGCACCAGCGAATCCAAAGGTTTCTCTATCACAGCGAACAAGATCGTCCAGATCCGTAGGCACTATTATCTGAGAAAAAGGTACTGGACTTTGAAGTCTATGTCAATTTCTTCTCGCTGCTGAAAAATCGAAGAAGCAATATCGGCTGATTCTGCTGGGTTGTTTTTTCACTCAGATACCTTTATCTTTGAGTGGTGGCAGACGTTCCCTGAGTCTGTTACGCCTTTCCTCAACCGAGGGGCGCGTAGGTCGGTCGCATTTGCCTGATCAACTCAGTCGTTGCTCGAAAGAGCGACGAAGATCGACGAAACGCCTGAAGGTGTATGACTGAAGGAAACGCCAGTGCGGTTGGCTCGGAGATAGCTGCTCACCTGAGACGTGAGAGAGTGCCTTGGGTTAACCGCACGAAACTGCTGAGTAGCAACTCATCAGGCAAAAATATGTGTCGACCAAATTGTTGAATGACTTGCCAGTTCTTCGACACTTTCAGCCCATAAGCAAACCTGTGGTATTCAGTTTTTGTAGTTGGGCCCTTAGCTCCCGCCTGCGTCCTGAGAAACGGACTTCCGCCAAACGGATGGCGGACAGGTCGGCGGACGGGCAGTTGGTTAGAGCACCAGGTTCTTTCAACCACAAATCGGAAATCGCCAATCGTCAATTACATCGCTTACACATGTTCGGGCCCTTAGCTCAGTTGGTTAGAGCAGCAGACTCATAATCTGCGGGTCGCTGGTTCGAGTCCAGCAGGGCCCACTTCTGGCGCAGCATCGGAGCGCCCCCCAGCTCGATCTGTCGCCAGTCATAGGCAATGAGTGAGTAGTCTGACCCTCCGTCGGGGTCGAATTTCGTGACCTTCCTTCCACCTGAAATCGCGCATGAACAGTTTTCCAACTGAGTATTCTCCAAGAACTGCCCGACTGTGTGGGATTGTGCTCTTCGCGATCTGTGTCGTCATGTTCGGCTTGATGTCCTACGGCGGAGTCCGCTCTCCGGACAGTGAAGTTGTTTTTCGTGTGGCGGAATCTCTCGCCCAAAAAGGCTCGTTCGCTCTGGAAGGAGACCTGGAGGATTGGCCGGAATTTGGTGTGGCTTATGGAAGAGGAGCAAAGCTCTATGCTATCTTTGGTCCTCTTGAATCCATCATCTTGGCTCCGATCGTCAAAGTCGGAGACCTCATCAATGAGACTGGATGGTACAAGCCGCTGGCCCCGAAGTTGCCGGTGAGTCAGATGGTTCAAGGGGGGCTCATCAATTACATAATGAACGAGCCGCCGAAGGATCCAAGACCGCACGCACTGCGAATGCTGGCGGCATTCTACAACGTGATCATCAGCGCCCTGGGCGTGTTTGTCTTCTGGAAAATCCTCCTGCTTCTCACGCGGTCAATTCCCGCGAGTTTCCTCGTATCCCTCATCTACGCCCTTGGTACGCTCGCCTGGTCGTATGCGGGGACCTTCTTCAGCGAGCCGCTGGCAACGCTTCTTGTGTTGTCCTCGTTCTTCTACATGGTCCGATCGGACGGCGAGCACGTGGGTGCGGTCGGGCTGCGAAGATATCGTTCGGTCTTCCTCAGCGGCATATGGATGGGACTCGCCGATCGCGTCCCACATCACGGCCATCCTCTTCGTCCCGTTTTTCGCATGGTAATTGTTCTTGCAGCGCGACGCTGATCCATCCACATTGCTCAACCGGATGGAGCGACTAAGCGTTTTTGTTTTGGGAGTCTCGATTCTGATGTTCCTGCTCGGATGGTACAACTATGCCCGGTTCGGGAATTTCTTTGAGACTGGCCGGAGTGTGAGCGTATTCGGAGGGGAGAATCTTGGGTATGGGACGTTCGTTCTGCCTTTCGTCGGATTGTTCGGGTTGATATTCGGAGCCGGCAAGGGTTTGGCGTTTTTCTCGCCGGCGTTGATCATTGGAGCGTTCTTGTGGAAGGATTTCCTTCGTGAGCACAAGAAGCTCTTTTGGGCGATTGCAGCTGCCGTGTTGTTCCGGATTCTCTTCATCGCTTCGAGAAGTGACTGGCACGCAGGATTCTGCATGGGACCGCGCTATCTCGTCATGATCATCCCATTTTTTCTGATTCCGCTGGCATTCTGGCTGAAGAGACAAGAACCGACTCGTTTTGACGCAGCGTTCGGACTCGTGTCCGTCCTCGGATTCCTCGTCGCGGTTGAGCAGCTCTTCTTCTGTTTGATGGAGCCTTTTTCGTTTCTTCACCTCCTCAAATGGAGATCGTTAGAGGTGGGAGTGGACGTTTTCCAGAACAGTGCCTTATACCTTGACTGGCAGTACTCGCCGTTTCTCTATGTGGGCCAGATGAGAATCTCCCCATTCCTCCTCCGATTCTCCGGCCTTTCCCTCGGACAGCTCATGTTGGTGGGAACTGGTGTGCTTCTCTTCTTATTCACGATGACGCACCTGGCGATGAGGAGACTGCCACGAGCAAGCCGAACTGAGAGTGCATCTCAAACGCTCATACGGTGAGAATAGGTCGGAAAAAAAGACCGCGACGGTCATTTTTACATAGTGGCGAAGTCGGATAGACGCTCAGCCGACTGATTTTCCGGCCCGATTTCGTGAGATCCACGTCTGCGGCTCTTGGGCACAGATATTGAACGACAACACCCAGAATCCAGAAACGGAGCCAGTAATCCTGGAAGTTCTCATTCATCAATTCAATTAAGGAGGTAACATTATGGGACAACAGCAACTTCTGCTCATCATCTTGGGCGTCATCATCGTCGGTATCGCCATAGCAGTCGGTTTGAGCCTCTTCAGCGCTCAAAGCGTCCAGTCGAACCGTGACGCAATCATCAACGACCTGAACAACCTCGCTGCTCAGGCCTATCAGTATCGGATTCGTCCGACCTCAATGGGCGGTGGCCAGGGTGATTACTCATTGTTCACCATTCCACAAAAGATGAGGACGAACGAGAACGCGAATTACTCGATTTCAGGTACCCCGAGCGCGAGCTCTATCACCTTCCTAGCAACTTCTGCCCAGAATACGACGAACACCATTACGGTGACGATCAACAGCGATGGTCGGCTGGGGAACTGGACATACGGCGGAGACTTCCAGTAGGCCGTTGTTCTACCCAGAAACGCGTTGCATACTACAAAGACATCCTGCTTCGGCGGGATGTCTTTTTTTGTGGTATCTGACGATAGATTGTGCTCGCTCCCCGTGTTTTTCCCTTGCTTGACACAGTCGACGAAATATCGTATAATCTGATATGTTTCGTTGCCAATTGCTCGTTTTACAGTTGACAATCTCCTAGAGGAATGCTATGGCTGATTACAAGATTGAGGGCTTGACCGTCGCTGGCCGGCCGGTCTCGGGCATGATTAGCGCTGACAATGTGAAGGATGCCAAGCAGAAAGCTTCTTTGATGGCTGTAGAAAAGAAGTTCAAGCTTACTGGTGTCTATGAGCGTGTGACGTGGCTGTACCGGGTGCAGAAGGGAACGGACAAGCCGATCGATGGCGAGCAGAAGGCGTACACAAAGGATGAGGTCAAGCAAGCCCTTGAGAAGATGGGCTACAGGGTCCTTTACGTACGTAAGAAGCTCTTTGGGAACAAGCAGCGCGCGGCGCCGGCGGTGGATATAATCACGTTCGTTCGTATGAGCGCCGACCTCATGAGGCAGAAACTGCCGTTCAATGAGATCCTCATATTGCTCATGAACGATATTGGAAATCCAGCTCTACGCGATGCGGTCAAAGAGATCAATAGCGAGCTGAAGCAAGGCAAAGACAGCGAGAAGGTGTTTCTGAAACAAGCTCCGGTCTTCGGGAAATTCACCGCGAACATGTTAGGGCTGGCATCAAAGAGCGGTAATATGACCGAGATCTATGAGAGCACGGCGAAGTTTCTGGAGCGCAACGCACAGTTCAAGCGGAATCTCAAGAGCGCGCTCGATCATGCCGTTGGTCACGTTGTTTATTCTGTTCCTTGCTGTGCTGTTCTACGTTGGATATATTTTCCCGGCGACGGCGGAAATGTTCGAGAAGTTCAAAATCGAGCTCCCGCCGATGACGAAGGCCACGTTGGCCTTCAGCCGCTGGTTGACGGCCAATTTCGTACCCTTGATGATCGCGATCTTTGTTCCGATCGCACTGTTTGCGCGATTCATGACGACGGAGAGAGGAAAATTTCTGCTCGACAAGTCGATCATCAAAGTGCCCATCGTCGGTCCTCTGCTTCACAAGACAGCGATTGAAATCTACTGCCGCGTGTTCTATGCACTTTACAGCGGTGCGGGCGAAAACATCGATGTTATCCGCATGGCAGCTGAGGCGTGCGGCAACAAATATATGGAGCATCAGATCAAAACGATCGCGATACCGATGATGCTCGAAAAAGGAAAGGGATTGACCGAAGCATTCCAGGCAACTGGAGTCTTCACGCAGACGGCCATTTCTCGCTTCAATTCAGGAGCTGAAACGGGCACGGTGAAGAACGTGGCGATCCAGCTCGCCGAGTACTATGAAAAGGAGACGACCTACAAACTGGCGAACGCGATCGAAGCTATCCAGCTGTCTGTTTCCATGATCATCATGCTCGTGCTCACGGCGCTGACGCTCGTCTCATCCGAGACGGCAACGATTCGTCCGAAAGCGCCGGGACAGATCATTCTTTATCTGATGTACTACTTCGGTTTGAATTAGTGCCTGCCGAGCCCTCGTGTGGTCGATGCGGCGGTGGATGTGGAGTAGAAGGAGAGTTCATCTATGCCAGAAATAGATATAACTGATAAGATCGGTTATACTCTCTTGAAGAAGGGTATCATCGACTTCGAGACCCTCGAGAAGTCGTTGAAAATGAAGGATTCCGAGGACAACAAGAAGAACCGCAAGAATCTCGGCCAAATCCTTGTCTCTGAATTCGGTGCTGACCACGATGCTGTCTTCCGTGAGGTCGCCAACCTCTACGCGTTCCGGGAAATTTACCTCGCCGATGAAAAAGTCGAAGATGCGCGCATCGCGTTCGTCAAGAAGCTGGTCGACGGTTTGCCTGAACAGCAACGGGACATGATGGTCCAGTCGAAAATGCTCCCGTTCAAGTACGATGAGCGCCAACCGGATAAACTTGTGATCGTCGCGGCCGATCCGACGGATCGAAATTTGCCGGTGGTCGCCCGGAGCTTCAACGTCAAGAAGTACGAGATCTGCTATGTCCGTCTTAAGGACCTGCAGCGGCTCATGGAGAAGGTTGTCCCCGCCCAAAACGAATTCCTGAAGCTCCTCCAGCAGGATGAAGAAATCAAGGTCGACGATGGATCGGCATCTGGAGACGAGAGTGTGGACGAACAGGCTCTCGAAGCTGAGATCAGCAAAAGCGCTCTTGTCAACCTGTTCGAGGGGTGCCTGGTTGAAGCAGTTCGGCGGGGAGTCAGCGACGTTCACATCCTGCCATCTGAGGGGAACAAGACGTACTTCTATGTTCCGTGTCGATGGTAATCTCCAAGCCTGGCATTGCCAGGAAAACACGATGCCAGAAGCTATTATGGCCGTTGTCAAGGACAGGACCAAGAATGTCGATCGGTTCGAGCGCGAGATGACCCAGGATGGGTTCATTCAGCGTGTGATTGACGGGCATCAACTCCGATTCCGTGTCTCCATCATGCCGATCGTGACGACGGAATTCAAGAACAAGTTCGAAAGCTGTGTCATCCGTGTCCTCGATGATCGAAAGGTTATCACCGACCTCGAGAAGCTCGGTCTGCAGGGACCTGCTCGCAATCTCTTCTACAAGGCGATCTCGAAGCCACAAGGCATTATCATTCTCACTGGCCCGACAGGATCCGGCAAATCCACAACACTGATCGCAGCCCTGTACCAAGTGATCGATCCCACTGTCAACGTGCTCACGATCGAAGAGCCTGTGGAATACATCATCAAGGGAGCACGTCAGCTAAAGATTGGTCCGAAGATGGGATTCGAGCAATCCATCCGGGGTATTCTGCGTCACGATCCTGATATCGTGCTCGTTGGTGAAATGCGCGACAAGATAACAGCCGAAACGGCTATCAAGCTGGCAAACACGGGTCACCTGGTGTTCTCGACGCTTCACACGAACGATGCCCCCGGCGCTGTTGCCCGCTTGTACAAGATGGGGATCGAGCCGTTCCTTATTGCCTATGCCATCAATATCATAGTTGCACAGCGTCTCATTCGAACCCTCTGTAAAATCTGCAAGGAGCCGATTGAAGCGAGTGAGATGGAGGACTTGCTGAAATTTGGATTCAGCGAGGAGGAACTGAGGACTCACACCATTTACAGGGCCGTAGGATGCGAGAAATGCAACGGTGGCTACAAGGGGCGGGCTGCTATTCACGAGGCTCTCTTCTTCAGCAAGGAAATCAGGAACATCATTCTCAATGCAGGTGAAAAAGTCGACGAAAGCAAAATCCGTGACCAGGCGGCGAAAGATGGTATGTGGACCCTTCGGCGTTCAGGCATGGAGCGTATGATGGAGGGTACAACAACTCTCGAAGAGGTTATCTCGACGACAGTTGAAGACGAATGAGTTGTAGCTTTCCGGGTCCAAACCGATGTTCATTTGCCGAGGCACTCACGTTATGAGTGCCTCTTTTTTTGGCATGCGAACCCAATCCCCCCAATCATTCTCCAGAACGCGGTTTTGCTTCCTGCCCCCCGTCACGCTTGTTGCCCGTCACAACACTTTTCAGCGCAAGGTCTTACATAGAACAGTTGGGTGAGGTGTGCCCAATTATTGGGGCTTTGTGGATTCGGGGAGGTCGGTAGCCCCCGCGAGGGTGTTTTTGCCCAAAACCGCGAAAAATGGGCAATTCGCTCAAGACAGAGAGAAGTCCCTGTGTCAGAACGATATGTGGGAAGCGTTAAAAATTCCTCTTTAACAGAGTTGCATTTTCGTTTGGAGTTTCTTATTTTCACAGCAATGGGGGAACACCGCACGTCCATATACTCTCCACAGGTCTAGGATAGCCTAAGTCATAACGTTGAACGCACAACAATGACGATTCCAGCTCAAAACCCGGCCACCACAAGGCCTCAAACTGCTGAACAAGCGCCGTCGCTCCTTGGGCCAGAACCACCATTTGTCGTCGAAGCACGAAGATTGCTGAAGGAGTTTGCCACGCAGCTTCCGTCGACTGTCACGGGACTTGAGCGCCAGATGATGATTGGCGATGTCCTGGGACGAATGGACGAAGCCGACAAACAGAAGCTTCGGGCATTGTTGAACTTCTTTCTAATGCGGATGCTCACGATCAACGCGTCAGATATCGACATGGGTGGTTACGGAACCCAGGGACTGATTTGGTATCGGGTTTATGGTTCCAAGAAGCCCGACAAAACGCTGGGCCAGTACATCCCGGATGAAATGAACTACCTGATTCAGAGCGTCCTGGGCGAGAGGCAGCGGACGTTCTTGTACGAAAACCGTAACCTCGATTTCTCTCACATGTTGTATCTGGAGAATGGGGAATTCAGAAGGTTCCGTGCCGATGCGTATTTTGATCTTGATCAACTCGCCCTCAACATGCGAGCGATCAACAACACGGTGCGTCCGTACAAGGGTCTCGAACTTCATCAGAGCGTCACGCGCGTGCTGAGTTTGGCAGGGACGAAAGAAGGGCTTTGCCTCGTTACCGGTATCACGGGCTCAGGGAAGAGCACAACGCTCGATTCAATCATTGATGCGAACAATCATGCTGTCGATGCGCACATCGTCATCATCGCCTCTCCTATTGAGTATGTTCATAGGTCTGACCGGTGCATCATACGCCACCGCGAAGTGGGTCGAGATGTTTTGTCGTTCAAGGACGGTGCGATTCAGGCGTTGCGCCAGGATCCGGATATCATTATGATCGGCGAGTTGCGCGATCCGGAGACGATCATGACGGCTCTGGAAATCACGGACTCCGGTCACAAGGTTTACTCCACTCTGCACACAGCTTCAGCAGTTGAGAGTATCGACAGGATCATCGGTGAGACTCCGCCTATCGAGCAGGAGCGGGTTCGGAACCGGCTTGCCGACACGCTGCGATGCGTCTTATCTCAGAAGCTTGTTCCCAGTCTCGACGGAAAGCGGGTTCTTGCGAAGGAAGTCATGCTTGGCGTGCCATCCGTCCGCGCTGCGATCAAGAACAACAACACTGGCGAGATCTACCAGATGATCACGGAAGGGCTCGACCAGGGGATGATCACGATGGAACAGGATCTCCGAAGGCTGTATTTGCAGAAGAAGATCTCATTGGAAAGTGCAATCAACTTTGCGAACAACAAGCGCCGCATACAGCAGCTGCTCCAGGTAAATCCGACAGAGTAGGCGGCGTGAGAATTTCACCGAACACCATCATCAACGAACTACTAACAAATAGGGGCAAAGCTCGAAATGCCATACCAGCCTGGTCAAGGCAAAACTGCGGTTGCGTTGTTCGTCGACGGTCTGGAGCTGAAGTTCGTCCAGCTGTCGTTGAAAAAGGACAAGGTGATGTTGCGGGACTACAAGACGGTGGCGCTGGTCCAGAAGTTCGAAGAAAAAGGGGGCGGTGTTTCGGAAGGCGAAGCTGCGATGGAGGATCTGGCATCAGCGGAAGCGTTTGCTGAGCCGACGATGCCTGCTGAAATGACGGAACGCGAAGGGCAGAACAACGCCGCTGTTCTCCTCAGTGTCCTGACGGACCTTCCGTCCTCCAAATACACCCTTTCCTACGCGCTCAGCGAGCCCGCTGTTACGTACCAAGAGTTTGAAAGCGATTCCGGCCTCAAGGGTTCCAAGCTCAAGAAACACATTGCCCAAGAGCTGTCCACGATGCGTTCATCGGCACCGGTTCTGGATGCCCTCGATTTTATCCCGACTGCCCAAGGAGGCCTTCTCAGCGTCGTCCGAGAAAACGGGATGCAACTGTACGCCTTGCTCGATGAGATCAAGCCCTTCATCGGAAACAGGATTCCCAAGATCCAGCTGATTGACAGCGCTGATACGGCTCTCATTGGGCTTGTGCGAAGTTGCTACGAGCTGCAGGATGAGGAAGTCTCCGTTTTGGTCTATGTCGGGAACGACTTCAGCCGGCTGATCTTTATGCAGGGCAAGAACTATCTGCACTTTGCTCCGATCATTAGCGAAGGGTACGGATCGTCGAACATCGAGAACACCATTTACAGCCGTATCCTGTTGGAGCAGGACAATATCGCTCTCACGCGCATCGACCGGATTATCCTCTGCGGGGAGAGCCACAAGGTCAACCTCCGGGAATCCCTCGCGCCGCAGTTCTCGAGCGCCTCGGTCGAGTACCTTGCAGACTCCTGACCTCGATCTGAGCGTCTATGAGGGTCTGGTCGGGGAAGCGGTTTCGGAATATGCGATTCCGATCGCCACCGCCTGGCGTGCCCTTATTCCGAAGAGGGGGGGCTTGTATGATTTGAATCTCTGCCCGATCATCATCACTGAGGGACAGAAGGCGTTCAAGCTTGCGTGGCATGGTTGGCTCCTGGCGCTGATGATGATCGGCTCCATCGTATTCTTTTACACCTCCATTCAGACGAGGAATGCCGAGATCAAGCACCAGAAAGAATTGCTCACGCGGAAGCAAGATGAGCTCGCGGGTCTTGAAGTGCTGCGCACGCGTCGTCAGGCGCTCAGTGGGGACATTGAGAGATACGCGAAAGCTGCCTCGGTGTATGACAGTGTTGCCCCGGGCAGTGACCGTTGGAGTCGCGTGCTGCACTACGTCTCGAACAGCGTTGAGGATCTGAACTCTCTGTGGATCTGGAAGCTTACACGTGATGACCAGATTCCGGGGGCCCTGAGGATCAGTGGGAAATCGATCTACCGAACTCGGATTTCTCGTCTGGCGAATCTCTTCGAGAAAGCGACATTGAAGACGGTCAAGACGGTTGTGATCCGTGACAAGGTGGTGTATGATTTCGACTTGATCGTTGAACAGGTTGATAAGAGTGATCTTGTGTCATCCACTAGAGCACGGTGAGACACTATGTCCTTCAAGATACGAAACACCATTGTCCTCGCGGTCGTGTTTGTGATCATCACGGGTGGTGGCATGTTCTACTGGTTGTATATGCAGCCAAAGCAGTTGAAGGCCGCGGTCAGGGAAATCCAGAGGATTGAGAAAGAACTCGTCGATCTTCCACAGACTGTCAGCGATGTTGAGGATCTCACAAACAGGCTTGCGGACACGAAGCGTCGATATGATTCACGCAGCAAGGAGATACCGCCGTTTGACATTACCTCGCAGACGTATGCGTACCTGAGCAAGGCGATTGACGAGGCGGGATTTACCAATGAGAACGAATTCGTCAAGTTGGGAAGTTTCGCCTTTGAGGGAGTGAGGGACTTCGGTACCTATGGATTTAATGTGTATCAGCTCACGGACGGCGAAGCGGGATTCGAAAACCTCTACAAGTTCATCTACTTCATTGAGAACGGCAGCCGACTGTACAAAATTGCCTGGATCAACCTGGAGAACCGTGAGGCGGTGAACACGGAGACGAAAGAAACAAGGAAGTACCTTGTGTTCAGCATGGAGCTTCATTCATACTTCACAAGGATCATAGAACTGAACACATCGCTCGCGGCGAAATCGCTCACGTTCACCCAGTCGCCGTTTGACCCGTTCGAACCGATCGTTCTGACGACCATTGCGTCGGAAGCCCCCGCCGGTGAGATTGACAGCAAGACCCTCGAAGTGAAGGCCATCCTGCCTGGCAAAGCATTCGTGATGTTCCAGGGGGAATTGATCGTTCTCCATCTCGGGGACAAGGTATGGCGTGGATTCGTAAGCCGCATCAGCGCGGTGGAAAACAAGGTTGAATTTACTCTCAATGAAGGGGGTATCGTCAAGAAGTACACGAAGAAAATGGTGTTTGAAAAAAAGAAACGTTAATGAGGGAGTTATGAAAAAACGATTGATGATTCTCGTCTCTTGCTGTGTGCTCCTTCTCGTGCACGTTGGCGTTGCTCAGAACCCGGAAGAGCAGAGGTACAAACGGGCCATCAGAGGGAAGGAAACCTATTCCCAGGATGAGCTGGTCTCCTTCAAGAGCGATGTCCCCTACAAACAGGCTATCGAGTCGCTGAGCGCTCTGAGCAAGAAGTACATGAAGAAGCCGATCGTTGATCCGGCTCCATTGACAACACCGATCAACGTTGAGATCAACACCCTCTATTGGAAAGATGCGATGGAGCTTATCCTTCGCACGAATAATCTGTGGTACACCGAGCAGCCGGACTACTTCCAGGTGACACCTATTGGACAAATGGCGACAGCAGGTGGCGCGCCTGCTCCGGGAGGAATGGTTGCTATTGTTGATTCGGCTCAGATCGCGGCAAAAACGAGGGAAGTCACCATCTCGGCAGTGTTCCTGCAGATTAACAGTGCGAAGTTGCGTGAAAGCGGCATCAGCTTCAATATTTTCCGTGGTCGCGATCTGAATCTTGGTGTAGAGTTCACAGGCGCCAGCAAGGTGAGCGACCAGATCTTCGGTGCGACGGTGGCCCCGACCTCAAAAAAACTAGCTGTCAATATCGATGCCGCGCTGAACATCTTTGAAAGTGAGCAGATCGGCGAAGTCCTGGCCCGGCCTCAAACGACCATCAGGTCTGGCTCGAAGGGCCGAATCCAAATTGGCACAGACTTCTCGGTGAAGGAAAGAGACATCGCTGGCAACCTCATCGATCGGTTCTACAGCGCAGGGACGATTCTCGAAGTGTCGCCGAAGATTTACACCTACGGAACGACGCAAATCATCGATCTTCCATACAAAGCGACGCGCAGTACCGTTACGCCTGGCAGCGTCAGTACACTGATCGACAAAACCGAGACTGAAGGAAGACTCACCCTGTTGGATGGCGAGGAAAGCTATGTCGGAGGATTGTACGTCAACGACCATGAAACTGTACGCGATGGCATTCCGTTGCTGAAAGATCTGCCATGGTGGTTCTTCGGACTCCGTTACATATTCGGGTACGACAAGGATCAGTTGACTCGGACGGAGCTGATTATGATTCTGAAGGCCCAATTGGTCCAGACGATCGATGAGCGCCTGAAGGATCTAGGAAAAGAACGCAATGTCATGCAGGAGAAGTTGAAAGAGGGTCGGGAGGATACTGAGAAGAAGCTCAAAAAATAACGACAATGCCTTTTCAACGGCAACAAAACAAAGTACTTGGGGAGTTCGTCATGAACGTCCGTACGATCTTGTTGTGGGGGATTCTTGTATTCCTGTTGCTTCAGTCAGGTTGCCAAAGCCCGACAGGGCCTGAACAAGCGGTCACGTCGATTCCAACGACAGTCAGCGGCATGGTGATGCGGAACGACAACCTGGCACCAATCGCGAATGCTATCGTCTATGACATCGGTGGTCTCGCTCGAGACACATCGAAGAGCGATGGCACGTTCAAGATGGTCTACCAGCTTCTGGCACAGACCAAGACGACCATTGTTGGGACACGTGCAGGATTTGGCAATGACACCGCGTTCGTGACGCTGAATCCCGGAATCGACACGACGATTGTGCTGAGGCTTAAGGCTGACAGCACAAGCCCCTCTGGCGCGATCTCAACGGGAAAAGCTGCGAACATTGTGCTAATCACCTCAAGCAGTGAGAATATCTCCATTCGCGGGACCGGCTACAATGAGACAGCGCTGCTGACATTCGAGGTGAGAGACTCCCTCGGGATCCCGGTCGGTGGCTCAAACAAACTCACTGTCAATTTCACGATTCGTGGTGGACCGCAGGGCGGCGAGTATGTGTTTCCGGCGTCCGCACAGACCGATCCGTTGACGGGTCGGGTAACGACCCGCGTTTCGAGCGGCACCAAGGCGGGTGTCTTACAGGTCTTCGCGACAGCGACAGTCCCGGTGACTCCTCCCGTCACAATCACGTCGAGCCCAGTCAAGATCACCATCTCCGGCGGCTTGCCTGTCGCAGACCGGTTCTCCCTCAGCCGTAAGTCGGCGAATATCGCTGGTGGAGTGTACGACAACTTGCGAGACCAGATCATGGCCATCGTCGGTGACAAGGAAGGGAATCCAGTCCAACAAGGCACGGCGGTCTCCTTCACCACGACGGGCGGCATTATTCAACCGAACGCGCTGACTGACAAAGACGGCATCGCGGTTGTCGATCTGATCTCCGGAAACCCCAGACCTCCGAGTTCAGTTGTAACGGTGACAGCCAAGACCATCGGTGACAGCGGGTTGGTCATTCAGAAGCCAATCAGTGTACTATTCTCCGGACCGACGCGCATTCTGGTTCCGACATCCACGATCACCATTCCAGACAGCGGCACAGCTTCGTTCCAGTATCGAGTGCAGGATCCGAACGGATTCCCGCTGGTGGCGGGGACGTCCATCTCGGTGACCGTTGAAGGCCCGGGAGCTGGTCAACTCCAGCTCTTTGGAGATGTGAGCAAGTCGCTTGAGGATACCGATGACCCGAACTCAACGCTTTTCAAGGTTACCGTGCAGGACAAAATACGAAAAGGACCCGCAGGCTCCATCACCTTCAAGGTGGCAGTGACGAGCCAAAACGGAAATGGGAGTGCAACGTTCAATGGACTCGTCCTCGAGGATACGACCGCCGTTCCGCCGGTCACGATTCCCTTAACATCAGGCTACGCGTCCAGCCTCACATTGACTTCCATAACCACACCACAAGTTTCCGTTCGAGGGACGGGGGCAAACGAAACGTCAAGGCTGGTGTTTACGGCACGTGACTCCGTGGGCAACTCAATCGAGTTGCGCAGGCGCGCATATGTAACATTCTCCATTTCGCCGACCGGTGGACTCAATGGAGGAGAGTTCCTGTTCCCCAGCGGCGATTCAACCGACGCCAGTGGACAAGTCGGGACGACCTTCAATGCAGGCACGCGTTCAGGAGTCATCCAGGTCATCGCACGAACCGATGTTGGTGGCAGAACGATAACCTCTATGCCGGTCAGGCTCACAATTTCCGGTGGGCTCCCCGATTCGAATAGTTTCACAGCGAGCCTCTCACGAGTGAACATGCCTGGCCTTGTGAAAACGGGAACGTTGGGCACGGTGAGTGTCCAAGTTGGTGATAAGTTCGGGAATGCGGTCCAGCCAGGTATAGCACTCTATTTTAGTACCACGGGAGGATTGATTCAAGCCACCGCGACGACGGGAGATGCGGGTCAGGCATCGGTCTCCCTCCAGGGAGGCAATCCTATACCCAATGAGCCGAGCCTTGGAGGTGCCGGGCACGGACATGTCACGATTCAGACGGTGGGTGAAAATGGAGTTGCGATTCGGAAGAGCGTCCCGTTCCTCTTCTCGGGTGCGCCATTGGTGAATGCGGTAAACGTTCCAGGTGATTCGCTCTCGATCGCCGCAGGTAGCTTTGCCGATATTGTGTATCGTGTCGAAGATCTGAACGGCAACCCGGTTTCGTCGGGACACACCGTGACGGTGACCGCCACGGGCGCAGCATCGGGTCTCGTTGATGTCTCGGGAGATGTCACGGTCACGACGCCTGACACGCGCGACAAGAGCGCGGCCCAGTACAAGTTCTGCGTCTCGGACAAGTCGGCGACCGGTGGAGTAGGAGGGAGCATTGTCTTTACAATTAATGTGACGGGAGAGTCCGGGAGTTTTGTGAAGAGGATTTATGCGGTTCTCTCGCCGGGAGTGGTTGTGCCACCAGCTCCGCGATCTGGCTATGCTTCCAGTCTGACGCTAGCGAGCGTAACGACCACGCAGCTTTCGGTTCGTGGGACGTGGCCAAATGAGATCGCCACGCTCGTGTTTGTCGCGAAGGATTCAGTTGGAAATCTGGTTGACATCCAGCGTAAAGCCCTTGTGAACTTCTCTATTACACCTGTCGGCGGACTTGGAGGAGGAGAATTCGTTTCTCCAGCCAGCAGCTACACAGATTCATTGGGGCAGGTGAGCACAACGTTCAATGCAGGGACGAAGGCCGGTGTCGTGCAGGTAGTGGCGACCGCCAATGTTTCTGGGAAAACCATCAGTTCATCTCCTGTCCGCTTGACGGTCTTTGGCGGGTTACCAGACTCACCACACTTCACCGCCACTATCAGCCCGCAGATCATACCGGCATGGCCGGCAGGGCCTAACCAGAAGGTAGCGACAGCGTTAGTTCAGGTGGGAGATAAATATGGTAATCCCGTCCCGCCCGGCACAGCTCTGTACTTCACTACGACGAAAGGTGTGATCGTGGCATCCGCATCAACAGATGCGGTTGGGATGGCTGGTGTAGACCTTTATGGTGGTAATCCAGTCGCTACCGACAGCGCAGTTATCACGGTGCGCACTGTAGGAGAAGGAGGTCTATCGATTTTCAGGTATCTTTCAGTCCTTATTGCGGCTGCACCGACAGTGCAGGTGCTGACGGTTCCCAACGACACAGTGGTTGTCGCAGCTGGTGGATATGCCGATGTCGTCTATCGTGCTCAGGATGCCAACGGCAATCCGTTGCCGGTGGGTAGTACGATAACGGTGAGCGCTACTGGGTCGGCATCGGGTCTGGTCGATTTGACGGGGGATCTGTCAGTGGCTACCGTAGACACGCGAGACAGGAATACAACGCGCTATCAGTTTAGAGTTTCAGACAAATCAGCGACGGGAGGAGCAGGCGGCAACATTGTTTTCACGATTAGTGTTTCTGGACCGTCTGGCAGTTACGTGAAGAGGTTCTATGGCGTTCTCCGGCCGGGAGTGGTTGTGCCGCCACCTCCGCGATCTGGCTATGCTTCGAGTCTCACGCTGGTCAGCGTATCCACGGCAACTCTGTCCGTCCGTGGTACGGGACCAAATGAAACATCCAGCTTGGTTTTCATCGCAAAGGATTCTGCCGGCACGCCGGTTGATATTCAGCGGAAAGCTACCGTCAGTTTCTCAATCATGCCGTTGGGTGGACTTGGAGGAGGGGAGTTTATTGCTCCTGCGGTGGGCACGACCGATAGTTCCGGCCAGGTCGCGGCGACCTTCAATGCAGGTATCCGATCCGGGGTCGTCCAGATCGTGGCGACCGCCAACGCAAACGGGCGGACCATCACGTCGAGTCCTGTTCGTTTGACGATCTACGGCGGGCTTCCTGATGCAGCGCACTTTACCGCGCTGATAACGCCTTCGAATATGCCCGGGTGGAATCCGAATCCAGTTCAAGTTGGGACGGTAAGTGTTCAGGTCGGAGACAAATTCGGCAATCCCGTCCAAGCAGGTACGGCCTTGTACTTCAGCACAACGGGCGGTCTTGTTCAGGCCTCAGCGACAACAGATGATGTGGGGCACGCTTCTGTGGCGTTGTTCGGCGGCAGGCCGTTCCCGAACGATAACGGAGCAGGATATGGCCACGTGACAGTCCAGACCGTGGGGGAAGGCGGTGTGTCGGTTTCCCAGAGCATTCCGTTCCTCTTCTCGGGACCCGCTGCCGTCGCTTTGTTGAACGTGCCGAACGACACGATCAAAGTTTTCGACGGAGGTTCATTCGACGTTGATTATATGGTAAGCGATGTCAATGGCAACCCGATTTCCGGTGGGAATGCTATTGCGGTCAGCGTGTCTGGACTTGCGGCGAATGGGGTTCGGCTTACTGGTGATATCGCCGTGGTGACGACAGACACGCAGGACAAGACAACTCAGCGTTACCGCTTCCGCGTATCAGATGTTACGGCGAACGGCGGACCAAGTGGGGACCTTGCGTTCACCATCACTGTCAATGGTGTCGTCGCTCGCAGGTTCTACGGAGTCCTTTATCCAGCGCAGGTATCGACGGTTGTATCGGTAACAGCGCGGCAACCGGCGCAGATTGCTTTCCTTGGTATCACAGTACCCGATATCTACGTGGCCGGAGTAGGCAATACTGAGAATACCGTGATTACGTACGAGGTGCGCGATTCGCTGGGAGTTCCGATCACTAAACAGACGCGCGCTTTCGCGACATTCGATCTTCAATTCTATCCGAACAACTACACTGGTGGCGGAACGCCGCCAACAGTGATCCCAGGTGCTGACAGCACCGATGATACGGGCAAGCTCCGCGCATCGATCGTCAGTGGATATCAGGCGGGCGTTATTCAGCTTGTAGCGAGAATCGCGTTGCCGAACGGGCCCACCGTCGTCTCACAGCCTGTGAAGATAACGGTGCACGCTGGATTTGCTGACCAGGCGCACTTCACACTCATGCCGGGCAGATGGGTGTTCCCCGGGTTTGATTCGTTCAATATTATCACATTCACCGCTGCCGTCGGTGACACATTCAGCAACCCGGTCCAGGCAGGCACTGCTATCTACTTCAATTCGACAGCGGGCATTATGGAGACGGGCACGACAAGCGGCGGACTTGCAAGCTACACGGACGCCACGGGCTTGGCACGTGCTGCGCTGTACACAGTCAATCCGAAGCCAAACGCGCTGCCTTATGAGTACATTCCGGCCCCGTCGGATCCATACTACGCGGATTTGGGCGGGCCGATCCCGCGACATGGATATCATTGGGTCTACGCTCAGACGCAGGGGAGAGCAGGGAAGAAGATCATCGACAGCGTGCTTGTTGAATGGAACAGGGCTCCGATCGTGGTTACCGGCGTTCCGACATCAATAATTGCCATTCCGCAGGGGTCAACCTCTGCCCCGATCACCATAACGGTGAAGGATGCAAACGGCAATCCATTGTGTGATGGAACAACAATCGGGGTGTCCCTGTCCTACACGACCGATGTCGTGGGCATTGCCTTTGGTGCTTCCGGGCAATTGTCGAGCTCCAGCGGATTCATGATGCCCAATGCGGGATTCGCGAGATTCCCCGCTTCGGGAGTGACAGATTTCACATTCTTCGTCTCGGATCTGTCGACAGGTGGCGGAGCTACTCTCGGCCAATCAGTCCTCGTGACCGTCATCATCTCGTCACCAGGACTTGCCACAGCGGTTGTTTCCTTCGGCTGCGTGGTTCAATAACGCAATCGCCCTGGTGTCCCACGAAGCTCCGTCTCCTACGTCGTGTAGAAGACGGAGCTTCTGTTTTTAGGCCGGCTGATGGGCAGTGAGATCTGAAGGCAACGCCGATCAATCGGAGGAATCAAGATCCTTCAAGGTGAACTCGTATCGAGGCGGGGAGATGGAGAAGGCTTACAGGAGCCCGCTGGATTTGTACCAAGCGAACGTTTCCTGAACGGCGTCGGGGAAGGGGGTGAATGTGTAGCCCAACTCAGTCTGCGCTTTTCGGCAGGTGAAATGATAACGAAGTTCGCTGCCGGCAAGCAGTTCCCTCGTCACCCACGGACGTCGGTTCAGGGTGTTCGCAACTGCTTCAGAAACGAACGTCACGACTCTTATTGCAGTTGTCGGCATCCGAAAAAGCGGCTTGACGCCGCCGACGATTTCGGCGATGGTTGAGATGATTGCGCGATGCGTGAGGTTCTCCCCGCTCAGGATATAGCGCTCACCGGTACGACCGTAAGTTGCAGCGAGTATATGTCCACGAACCACATCGCCCACGTACACGATGTTCATACCCCCGCGGACATAGTAGAAGATCCTCTTTCGATGGATGTCTCGTATCAGTTGTCCCGCGTGGAAGTGGATATCGCGTGGGCCCATGACAACGGAAGGGTTGACGATGACGGCGTTCAGGCCCAATGTGACGCCCCGCAGGACTTCTTTCTCGCCCTCATATTTTGAGTTTCGATATCCCACATCGTACGGTTCCCAGTTGAACAGGTTCGTCTCATCTGCGACATCGCCATGCTTGGGGAATCCGATGGCGGCGATGGAACTTGTGTGGATCAGCCTGTCGACTCCCAGCTCAAGGCATACTTCAACAACATTTCGAGTGCCTTGGACATTGACATCGAACATGAAGGGGCGTTCCTTCTTCCAGTAAGAAACAACTGCGGCAGTGTGAAAGACCGTGTCGCATCCTTTCATCGCCTGCCGAAGAGAATTCTTATCGCGCACGTCCCCAATGAGTTGTTCCACATTCATCGACCCCAACGCGCGAAGATCAGAGCCGGAACGCCGGAGGATCCTCACCGTATACCCTTGGTCGAGGAGCGCTGCAGTGAGGTTCGAGCCGATGAACCCCGTTCCACCGGTAACAAGGACATTCCTCACTTCACCTACTCGTTTTTCATGGTGGAAAGTCTGCTTTTTGCCATCGTGTTGGTTGGATCGATTTCGAGGGCTCGTTGGAACGCTGCTCGGGCGGCCCGAGGGGCCTTTTGTTCTTCGAAGAGCTGCGCCTGATACAGCCACGCTTCCGTGCACCGCGGGTTTTCTCGGAGAGCTCGCTGGGCTTCATCGATTGCTTCGTCAGGGAGATCGACGCTCTTATAGGAACGTGCGATGCCGAGGTGAAGGTTGCCGCGGCGGACAGAATCCGACGCACGACGGAGTGAGTCTTCAGCTTGCTCAATCAGCGAAAACTGCTGCACAACAGGATTCGAGCGATCAATTGTTCTCAGCCGGCGGAGATACACCTTCGCTTGAGCGGTATCACCGCGCTGCATAGCATATTGCCAGCCCCACAGCAGAGCGGAAAAGTACGTGGAATCCTGGTTCAGGACCGTCCGCAGGGTGGAGTACGCAGCGTTGGGGAAGTCAAAACTCCAATAGAACATTGCAGCCTCAGTCGACGCCATGGAACGTTGAGCGGGATCGTCGTACTGATTCGCTTGGTGGAGAGCCGTGGCAATCGCGAGATGCCTCGTCGCGATGGCGGTGTAGGTCGTTGAGGCATCGAATCCGTAGAGTCTTTGCAGTTCGAGAGATGCCTCGGAAAGCTGATCGTTCATCGCGTATGCAAGGGTAAGCTGGTACGGGACCATTGGCTGACCGGGGTTGAGCTCACTGGCCTGACGAAATGAAGAAATTGCCTTTTGGAACTGCCCTCGCAGGAGCTCAACACGCCCCTTTCGCAGCAATCCGTTCGCGCTAATCGTATCGATCGGGATCCGCTTCGTCTCTAGCCAGACCTCCTTCGGAGTGACGTACGTTGGATGGATCTTGTAGAGCCGCATGCCGGCGACCTGTGTCATGAGCTCAAACCAGAAGCGCTTCGACTCGCTCATCTGAAACTCGTAAGAAAGGAAACCGTCCCAAACGTTTGTTGAAAGGAGATAGTCGGCAGCGTTCATCCTCAAGGAGTAGTCGAATGTCTTGATGGGAACTCCGTTGTTGAGTTCAAGGAGTTTTCGATTTCCGATGAAGATACTAAATTCCTTCGATGCGGCCGCAACAATTGTTCCTTCGGGGGTTTGTTCCCTCACTGCTTTACCCAGGACGCCCAACGGTTTGGTGAACATGTTCTTAAGGTGGTGTGTTTCCGAAAGATGCTGGTAGAAGCCTAACGGATCCATGATGTAATGCACATTTGATCTATCAAGCTCGAAAACGCAGATCAGGTTGGGGACGATCAAGAGGACCGCATAGACAGCGGCGATCCGCGTGAGGACAACTGGTCTGTCGGAAAACCACCGATCTCTCAGCCAGCGTGCTGCCGCGCATACGTAGAAGATCATGATCGGAAACACGGGGAGGAGGAATCGGACGTCGTGAACCGGGTAGATGAAGATGACGAAGAGGTAGCAGACAACAAAGAGAACCCGGGCGAAGCCAGTTCTACGATCGACAAGATCGCGCCACATGCCGAGGAACAACAATGGGACGAGCAGGACTGGTATGAGGTACTTGATGGCAATGATGCCCCTGAAATATGCGAGGAAGAGCCCGGTGGGCTCGACGATCATAATTTCCGGGAGGGGGTAGAAAAGCAGGCCGCCCAGATGCGCGGCATAGGCCGCGGTGTTATTGGTAAGCCGTAGTCCAAATTCCTGAAGAATGGGAGCCTGGGCCGGCGTCAGGAAGTGCTCGAAGATGAAATTGATGTCGGTCGCTTGTGATGTCGGTGGGACTCCGACCAGGACGAGGTTTCTGTACAACCATGCCCCAAAACACCCGGCGAAACCAGCGAAGAGAATGATCGCTCTTTTATATTGTTTCCTCAGAAGCAGGTACAGGACAAGGGAACCGACGAGCGCGATGGCAACCTCCCGCAGCAAAACAATCAGAGAAGCGATGCCGAAGAGGATGATCATATCGCGCCGGTGCGATCCGTTTCCCGATTCCAGGCGCTCAAGCGCAATGAAACAGACGGCGACAAGCGTCAGGAAGGCGCTCTCTGACAGGACTTCAGTTGAAAACAGGAGCACCAGAGGGTTACACGCGACCAGGAGCGCGCCGATGATGGCCGGAGTCTTCCCAAAGAACCTGAGCAGGAGATGATAGAAGGCGATGATGAAAGCGACGCCCCAGAGGAGCGTCCATACTTTTGCAGCAAGCAGTGAATAGGGAAAGAACAAGAGGACGGGTGAAAGCAGGACGGAAAAAAAAGGAGCATTGACAACGTACCACTCGGGATCCGGCTGAGTGTCGTCGACGAGCCCTTTTGCGTGCGCAAACGAGGTTCCCCAAATGACGTAACGTGTGCTGTCGGTGTAGAGCGAGATATCATTCAGTCGCAGACCTCCGAGCAGAACAAAGAGGAGACTTATCAGAACAATCCAGCGATGCTCACGGAGCGTGGAAGCCAGGTTGAGTGCCATAGATAATCGTATAGTGTTAGAATTTGTTCAGAAGCGAACGAGCCCGTCGGAAAACGGAATCGAACATTGGTTCTGTGAGCCTGCCTGTAAATGTGTTTTGCTGGCTTGGATGAAAGGATGCCAGGAGTGTCACGCGATCGCTGACCTTATGCTCTGACCCATGGGAGAACAAGGGTTTCTTGCCGGTGGATGCCCAACCAAGATGGCGCAGGGCGGCCACGGAGGAATCAAAGCCGACTTTGCCTAACCCGACGATAACCTTCACCCGCGTGAGCAGTCGCAGCTCATCCAGAAGGAACGGGCGGCAATTCAGTATTTCGCGCGGCAAGAGTTTGTCTTGAGGAGGTGCACATCGACACGTTGCGGTAATGTAGCAGTTCGTAAGGCGCAGCCCATCGTCTCTGGATACTGATGTCCGTTTGTTCGCAAATCCGAACTTGTGAAGTGCCCGGTACAGCCAGTCGCCGCTTCTGTCACCGGTGAACATTCGACCGGTTCGATTGCCTCCATGAGCCGCAGGTGCGAGGCCAATGAGCAACAATTCAGCACGTGGGTCGCCAAAACTCGGATTCGGTTTTCCCCAATAGTCCCATTCCGCGAACCGTCTGGTTTTCTCGCGAGCGATCTTCTCGCGCCAGCGGACCAATCCGGGGCAGAGCCGACATCGAATGATTTGCTCCTGCAGCTTCTCGAGATCCGTCATCGACCGACCTGTGGCGCTGGTATCCGAACGATCACGACTTCACCCGGTTGAGGAATTCGATGAGGTGTTTGTTGAATTCTGCGGCGTTCTCGATGTTGCTCATGTGTGCCGCAGAGGAAAGAACATGCAGTTCGGATTTCCCGATCAGCTTGTGCATGGATTCGGAAGCGGATGGCGGTGTCAACGCATCGTGCTCGCCGACAAGGATGAGCGTGGGCACGGTGATTCCGGCCAGGGAAGCTGTCGTGTCAGTCCGGCAAGCGAGGGCGAGTACCGTTCCGCAGATCCCAAGAGGTGAATTCCTTCTGATGGCCTTTTTGATTGAGTCAGGATGCTCCGGATGAGTCAGGAAGGTCTCCGGAGCGAAGACGGATTTGACGAATTCCTCTGCAAATGAGCGTACACCATTGGTTTTGATTGCCTTGAGGGTTGCAGAACGTTTGATCTTGCCTTCGTTCGTGTCAGCCTCGCTTTTGGTATTGCACAGGACAAGGGCCTTGAACCGCTCGGGCTGCCGTTCATGGGCACGCAATGCGATGTACCCGCCCATCGAGAGGCCGCACAGGATGACCCGGTCAATGATAAGGTGGTCGAGCAAGGCCAAGAGATCATCGACGAACAATTCGATTGTATATTGCCCATCTCCGACATCGCTCTCGCCGTGTCCTCGCACGTCGTACATAATCGCGCGAATATGGTTCGGCAGTGCTTTCATCTGCGGCTCCCACATCGTGTGGTTGAAAGGGAAGCCGTGAATGAATACCACCGGATCGCCCTGGGGCAAGCCGCGCTCGGTGTAGTTGATGGTGAAATTATTCAGTCTGATTTTCATGATGCACTCGGCAATGATGAAGGATTATGGATGCTCGATTTTCTTCCTCAACGTTGTTCGAGAGGTTGCCACGTGCGTTGCCGGGGACCGAGATGATCTGTCGAGGGCGAGCGATCCTTTGCTCCGGATCCAGGATGTGCTCCTGCCAGTGTGCCAGCCATCCGGCTGTTCGTGGAATCGCGAACAGGACCGGGAAGAAGTCCAACGGGAAGCCCATTGCCTCATAGATTAGTCCGGAGTAGAAATCCACGTTTGGGTAGAGCTTGCGTTTCACAAAGTACTCGTCTTCCAGCGCGATGCGCTCGAGCTCGAGAGCGATATCCAGTTTCCGGTTTCTGCCCGTCACCTCGAACACGTCGTCGGCCAATTTCTTGATCACTCTGGCGCGCGGATCGTAGTTTTTGTAGACGCGATGGCCAAACCCCATCAACTTCCGATGACCATCTTTGACCTCCTTGACGACTGCCGGGACCCTGTCGATCGTTCCGATCTCATCCAGCATATGCAGAACAGCCTCGTTCGCTCCTCCGTGCAGCGGCCCCCACAATGCTGCCGCTGCACCGGCAACGGCCGAGTAAGGGTCGACGTGAGAGCTTCCGATGCTACGCATGGCGTTGGTGCTGCAATTCTGCTCGTGGTCCGCGTGAAGAATGAAGAGCACCGTGAGCGCATGCTCGAGCGTAGGATGAATCTCGTATCTGGATTCCCCAACTTTAAACATCATATTCAGAAAGTTTCCGGCATACGTCAGTTCGTAGCTCGGAAGGATATAGGGCATCCCTTTTGAATGGCAAGAGGCAAATCCAGCAATAGTTGTCGCTTTTCCGATGATTCGTTCTATTTGTCTAAGGCGGACGTCGGGATCGAAAATGTCTTTGGCTTCGGGATAGAACGTCGAGAGGGCGGCAATTGTGCTGATGAACATTCCCATAGGATGGGCGTCATACCGAAATCCATCCATGAGTTTCTTGATGTTCTCGTGCACAAATGTGTGCTTCTTGACGTTCATGCGCCATTCCTCGAGCTTCTGCTGGTCCGGGAGGCTACCATTCAGAAGGAGGTATGCCACCTCCAAAAAGGAAGTCGATTTCACCGCCAGTTGCTCGATTGGATATCCGCGGTATTCTAGAATCCCTCTCTCACCGTCAATGTAGGTTATTCTGCTCTTAACGGCGGCGGTGTTCATCGAACCTGGATCATAGCTCATCATCCCGAAATCGTCATCTTTGACCTTGATTTGCCGAAGATCGCCGGCCCGGATAGTGTCGTTCTCGACAGGAATGTCGTATTCTTTGCCCGTTCGGTTATCGACGATGGTGAGGGTATCCGGCATTTTTTTCCCTTCGAGAATAGCGCTGAGGCGATTAGCACAACGAAGAAACGGAAAAAAAGGCAAATGTTCCACCGAATAAGAAATGCACCTGCTGGTTGGAGATTCAAGAAGAACCTGCTCGCAGAGCACGTGGGTAAAGGACTGAATTGAGATTCCCTACAGATCGGAAGATATTCCGAGTCGAGGCGGCCCGCATTGCGACGCGAAGGAAGGTCACAGCGTTGCGTTTCCTCAGAAGCGCTGAAGATGCTTGATCAAGTCGAGCAATTGGTTGCGCGACGACAAATTCGTTCCAGCAGCTTTGTCAATTCCGACTCCTGGTTTCCCATTTATTCAATCTGGCAAAAACATGCGGGGCGTTCTCGAAAACGAGAATAGGCCTCTCCGTTTTGTGGTTTTTTGATAGTTTTTTCATATTCTTCAGGGCCCCTTGGCTGGAATAGTTATTGCGTCAGTGGGCAAGATTGGTCATCCATTCTAAAGTAGAAAGGCAAGAGTAACGATGTCAGCTCAAGATTCTGCTTCGAAGACTAAGCGCGCAATGGTAACGATTGATGGCAACGAAGCTGCCGCGTACTCGGCGCACAAAACAAATGAAGTGATAGCCATCTATCCTATCACACCCTCCTCGACGATGGGTGAGTGGTCGGACGAGTGGTCCGCCCAAGGCAGGAAAAATATCTGGGGCACAGTCCCCTTGGTTGTAGAGATGCAGAGTGAAGGCGGTGCAGCCGGTGCTGTGCACGGAGCGCTGCAGACAGGTGCTCTGTCCACAACCTTTACGGCATCCCAAGGTTTGTTGCTGATGATCCCCAACATGTTCAAGATTGCCGGTGAACTTACGTCCACCGTCTTCCATGTTTCAGCCCGGACCGTTGCGACTCATGCGCTCTCGATTTTTGGCGACCACAGCGATGTGATGGCTTGCCGATCAACAGGTTGGGGGATGTCGGCATCCAACTCGGTGCAAGAAATCATGGATTTCGCCCTCATCGCTCAGGCGGCAACGCTTGAGGCACGCGTTCCGTTCATTCACTTCTTCGACGGCTTCCGATCTTCGGCGGAAGTCATGAAGATTGAGCAGCTGGCCGATGAGGACCTCCGTCAGATGATCGATGATGAGCTCGTTCATCAACATCGGCAGCGGGCACTTTCTCCGGATCACCCGGTGCTGCGCGGCACGGCTCAGAATCCTGATGTGTTCTTCCAGGCTCGCGAAACAGTCAATCCATATTACCACGCCTGCGCGGCCATCGTGCAAAAGGCAATGGACAAGTTTGCATCCATCGTTGGCCGTCAGTACAAACTGTATCAGTACGTTGGTGCTCCGGACGCGGAGCGTGTGATAGTAGTCATGGGCTCTGGCGCGGAGACCGCACACGAGACAGTGGAATACCTGAATGCACAGGGAGAGAAGGTCGGCCTGTTGAAGGTCCGACTCTTCAGACCGTTTGCCGCTGAGCTTTTCGTGAATGCGCTACCGCCGACTGTCAAGAGTATTGCGGTCCTGGATCGGACAAAGGAACCCGGCGCCATCGGAGAACCTCTCTACATCGATGCGATGGCGGCATTGAGTGAGACGATGATGTCAGGGAAATCACCCTTCAAATCCTTCCCGAGAGTGATTGGCGGCCGGTTCGGGCTTTCGTCGAAAGAATTCACGCCGGCAATGGTAAAAGGGGTTTTCGATGAACTAAAAAAGGATCAGCCGAAGAACCACTTCACGATTGGCATCAACGAGGACGTTACGAAATCAAGTCTTGCTTTTGATCCCACCTTTGGCATTGAGCCAAGTGACGTCGTGCGAGCACTTTTCTTCGGTCTCGGAGCTGATGGAACGGTTGGTGCCAACAAGAACTCCATCAAGATTATCGGAGAGGACACCGACAATTTCGCCCAGGGATATTTTGTCTATGATTCGAAGAAGTCAGGATCCACGACAATATCGCACCTGAGGTTTGGGCCGCGGCCAATCCACTCCTGCTACCTGGTCAATCAGTCGAACTTTGTTGCCTGCCATCAATGGTTCTTCCTTGAGAAGTTTGACCTGCTGGAAACAGCGGTGCGCGGCGGGACATTCCTTCTGAACAGCATCTACGGACCAGATGAAGTCTGGGACAAGCTGCCCCGTCACATCCAGAAGGGGATTATCGACAAGGGGCTGAAGTTCTATGTGATCGACGGCTACAAAGTGGCAGCACAGACAGGGATGGGTGCTCGAGTCAATACGATCATGCAAACCTGCTTCTTCGCTATTTCGGGAGTCCTCCCAAAAGACGATGCTATCGAGGCCATCAAGAAATCCATCAAGAAAACTTATGGCAGGAAAGGCGAGGCCGTTGTCCAAAAGAACTTTGCGGCTGTCGATGCTACGCTGGCAAACCTGTTCGAAGTGAAAGTTCCGGACAAGGTAACCAGCACGATCGAGATGCCGCCAGTGGTGTCCCCCGCGGCGCCGGAGTTTGTGCAACAGGTGACGGCAAAGATCATTGCCGGCAAGGGGGATGATCTGGCTGTGAGCTTGTTCCCGAAGGATGGAACGTTCCCGACAGCGACTGCCCAATGGGAGAAGAGGAACATCGCCCTTGAAATCCCTGTGTGGGAACAGGAGATATGCATCCAATGCAATAAGTGCGTTATGGTTTGCCCGCATGCAACGATTCGCGTCAAGATCGTTAACCCGGCGGAACTCAAGAATGCACCTCCGACGTTCAAATCCATGGACTACAAAGGGACCGAATACAAAGGAATGAGGTACTCCCTTCAGGTTGCCCCTGAAGACTGCACGGGATGCGCGCTCTGCGTCGAAGTGTGCCCGGCCAAGAGCAAAACACAGGTGAAGGTCAAGGCGATCAATATGAAGCCTCAGCCGCCAATCCGTGAGCAGGAACGAGACAACTATGATTTCTTCCTGAAGCTGCCTGAGCTCGACCGCCGGACGGTCAAGGTCGATACAGTCAAAGGATCACAATTCCTTCAGCCGTTGTTTGAGTATTCAGGTGCCTGTTCGGGTTGTGGGGAAACCCCTTACGTCAAGCTGGTGAGTCAGCTGTTCGGCGATCGCAGCGTCATTGCCAATGCGACGGGATGCTCTTCGATCTACGGAGGGAATCTGCCGACAACGCCATGGGCATCAAACCTCGATGGTCGTGGCCCGGCTTGGTCCAACTCGCTCTTCGAAGACAACGCTGAGTTTGGGTTGGGCATGCGGCTGACCATCGACAAGCTGAACGAGATGGCGCGTGAGATGGTCCAGAGGCTGGCCAACGAGATCGGGCCCGATCTCGCGACCGGTATCCTGAATGCAAACCAATCCGATGAGGCAGGGATCTATGATCAGCGAGAACGAGTAAAGGCTCTGAAAGCGAAGCTGGCTCAAATGAAGACTGCTGATGCGGTGAACCTGCTGAACATCGCTGACAATCTCGTCAAACGAAGCGTATGGATCATGGGTGGTGACGGTTGGGCGTATGACATCGGGTACGGTGGTCTAGACCACGTGCTTGCATCTGGCAGAAATGTCAACATCCTGGTCCTTGACACGGAAGTTTATTCGAACACCGGCGGACAGATGTCGAAGTCGACCTTTCGATCAGCGATCGCTAAGTTCGCGGCCGCAGGCAAGCCGACGAAGAAGAAGGATCTGGCGTTGATGGCAATGATGTATGGAAATGTGTATGTGGCAAAAGTTGCGATGGGAGCCAGCGATGCGCAGACGGTGCGAGCCTTCATGGAAGCCGAAGCGTACGACGGTCCATCGATCATCGTCGCTTATAGCCATTGCATCGCGCACGGCATCGATATGGCGAGAGGCATGACGAATCAGAAGCTTGCTGTCGACACAGGGTATTTCCCGCTCTTCCGCTACAATCCGATGCT
>CAVUAC010000037.1:0-7847 GCA_963739335.1 uncultured Bacteroidota bacterium
GAAAACGCACGAGTGGTTCGACAGCGTCCTGGCAACATTCGAGTTTGAAACCCGCCACGGAAAAGTGCACGCGTTCTACCAAACGATTTCCACCAACAGCAACCAGGGCTACTATGAGAGTTTCATGGGTGACCAGGGGACGTTGCTTATTTCAGAATCGGGAACCCGAGGAGCGGCGTTCCGGGAACCGACAGCGCCTGATTGGGAGAAGTGGGTGTCACTCGGCTATCTGAAAGCGCCGACCGGGGAACAAAAGAAGCCACAAACCGATGCCGTGCTCGATGTGCGGGAAACCATTGCACCTCCTTCGTTCGAACTTCCGATAAAGTTTGACGATCCGTACCACAAACCTCACCTCGATAATTTCTTCAACGCGATCAGGGGAAAAGAAAAGCTGAATTGTCCTGCCGAAACTGGGTACGAAACCGCTGTCACTGTGTTCAAGGTCAATGAAGCGGTGGAGTTGGGAAGAAAACTCTACTTCGACCCGCAGGAGTTCAAGGTCTAGATAATGACAGCGATGAAAGAAACTGGCATACTCCTGGTTCTGTTGTCTTTATGCAACGGGCCCGTTTTTCCGCAAACGCAAGAGAATGTGGGTGACATCGCCGACGGCAACAAGGCGATTCCTGTCCACTTGATCAGAATTTATGACGAGTTCGATCATGTGATCAGGCTCGATGACAATCCCCTCATGCCCTTCTCGCCGAAACAAACCTGTGGGAAGTGCCACGATTACGAGAAGATCCGTCACGGATGGCATTTCAACGAGGCGGATTCAGGTGTCAGTCCGGGACGGAGCGGGGAACCGTGGATCTACGTTGACCGCCAGGCTGCGACACAGATTCCTCTCTCGTACAGACAATGGAAAGGAACATATTCTCCGAACGCGGTGGGTCTGACAAGCCTGAAGTTCCTCTCTCTGTTCGGACGTCACCTTCCCGGCGGAGGGGTGGGAGAAAAGGATAGTGCGCAGGAATTGAACGACTATATGCGATGGCAGGTCTCCGGCAATCTCGAGGTTAATTGTCAGAGTTGCCATAATGCAGATCCCGGGCAGAGTCAGGCAGAGTATGGTGTGCAGGTACTTCGCCAGAACTTCCGGTGGGCCGCTGCAGCAAGCAGTGGTTTTGCGACGGTGCAGGGATCTGCCGGGGAAATGCCTGACAACTTTGACCTCTATTCGGCTGTTCCGCCAGAGAAGTCCGATTTCCTGCCGCCAACGGTCACGTACAACAAATCGCAATTCGATGTTGCGGGAAAAGTTCTTTTCAGCGTCCCCCGGAAGATGCCTCCCGCGCAATGCTCATTCTGCCATTCGTCGAAGGTGATTGATCCACTACGGCCTGATCGGTGGGAGGCAGAGGAGGATGTTCACGTTGCTGCCGGCATGACCTGTGTCGATTGTCATAGGAACGGTCTTGATCATCAAATGACACGGGGCTATGAGGGGGAAGCAGAGGTGACGAGAAGACCGGCTGCTTCATCGCTCACGTGCAAAGGTTGTCATCTGGGGAGTGGCGATGGAGGCGTTCCAGCAGAAGGAAGGCGGGGCGCTCCAAGGCCGCTCCATCTTGGGATTCCTCCTGTGCATTTCGACAAACTCGCCTGCACTGCTTGTCATTCCGGTCCGTGGCCTTCGGCCAACACGCTACGTGTGAAGACCTCGAGGGCGCACGCCCTCGGGATACCGAAGGCAGACAAGGCAGACGACGCGCTGCCACAGATAATGACTCCCGTTTTCGCGAAACAGTCCGATGGCACATATGCTCCGCACAACGTTTTCTGGCCGGCATTCTGGGCTTACCGCAAACAAAATAATATTGTACCTCTGGCAACAAATCTCCTCCGGCCTTTGGTGGCTGAGATCTTCGCCAAAGATACGACGCGTATCCTCGGACGATGGCCGGTGTTACGGGATGCCGATATTCTGTATGTTCTTGGACGTTTGCATGAGCAAGACTCCCTCATGATCCCTGTGTACATCAGCGCAGGGAAGCTTTTCCAGATCGGTTCAGGCGGAAAGCTGGAAACCCTGGATAATGAAGCGGCAAGTCCCTACTTGTGGCCCGTTGCGCACGACGTCCGGCCAAAAGCCCAGTCGCTCGGGATACGCGGATGTGCAGACTGTCATGCGACAGATGCTCCGTTCCATTTCGGATCAGTCGTGATTGCCTCCCCCTATGTCGTGGAGCCAGAATCGATGACGCAGATGACGAAGTATCAAGACAAAAGCGCCGTTTCGGCGTGGCTGTTCTCGATGTCGTTTCTCTTCCGTCCCGGTCTCAAAGCGGTCATCATTCTGAGTTTTTTGTTCATCGCCCTGATAGTGCTGATCTACACGATGCGGGGGCTTGCTCACATCATTCGAATATTAGCTGAAGAAGAATGACAATCTTTAGAATCATTTCCAGCATGGCTCTCCTGATTCTCGTTGGCGCGGTTGCCTTCGATCTCAAGCGCGGGTTAAGGAGTTGGAAAGCTGTCATGGAATTCCTTAGTGGCGAGATGAAGAACTCCGTCCTCGTCTGGCAGAAGAGAAGGGTACTCAGATCAGGTCGCACCATTGCGATTGTTCGCAAGATGGTCTACCCGTTTGCGGTCCTTTGTTTCCTTATTCTTGCAGTAACCGGCTTCGCACCGATCCTCTTCTCCGGCGATCATCCTACTGGCATTCTCCTTGTGATCCATGTGACGGTGGCACCGTTTTTTGCACTCTCCCTTGCCGCTGCGGCCCTGCTCTGGGCCCACAGCCTTCGTTTCGACGAGGAAGATTGGCGCGTCGTGCGTGACCTTGGCGAGCTCTGGCTTCAAGAGAAAACAATACGATTTGCGTCAAAGGTGGGATTCTGGCTCATACTTCTCCTTTCACTTCCGCTCATGCTCACAGTCATTCTCGAGTTGTTCCCGCTGTTCGGAACAGAGGGAGAAGCGTTCCTTATCCGGCTGCATGGTTATAGCGCGCTGTTCCTGATGCTTGTTGCGCTGGGGCATATCTATCTTACCACATTACGTTATGCAAGATGATGAAACGCTGCAACAACACTAGAATGGACGTTACCAACAAGTTTTGGACGCGGGATCATGTTATCGAACCCCTTCAGGGTTCGGGGTGTATTGGTTTAGATTCCGAGGGCGTTGCCCTCGGTTGAGATATCGTTCCCCTTTGGGGAATTTCGATGCAATGACCCTGAAAGGGTCGAAGACTGGAGGTCGGGACAACGTCCCGACCGAGGAGATAAATCCTCAACTCGAACCCTGAATGGGTTCCATAACGGACTTGCGTAACACGAGTTATCAAGCACCTACGTGAAGGAGTGAAGGTCGTGAAACAGTCATGGAGTAGATTCTTTTGGATCGTCATCGCTTGTGCCGGACTTCTGGTTTCGTGTCAGAAGTCATCCCAACACCAAGCCCAGCAGAAGACCGATCAACAGGAGCCTGCAACGGCCACAAAGGATACGACCCAACAGCAGGCTTCCACCCAGCCGACAGCACAACAGGGCGAGGCAGCAAAATCCACGCAGTCAACAACTGAGAAGCTTGTCCCACTGGACATCAAGCTGCCCGAGACCGATGTTTGTGGGAACCCCGACAAACATCGCCGTGCCGAATCTTGAGAAGCCTTTGGGCAGACCGCGACCGCCGTTCTTGGCTCCAGAGGGGACAAGGAACGTCGCTCTCAAGAGGCCGGTCACGAGCTCCGACGAGCAGCCGATCATCGGTGAGCTATCCTTGATCACAGACGGCGACAAAGAGGCGGCTGAAGGGAGCTTCGTCGAGCTCGGTCCGAAGCTGCAGTATGTGACGATCGACTTGAAGGGTCGGCATACGATCTATGCCATCGTGGTGTGGCACTACCACAAGCAGCCGGTGGTCTACCACGACGTCATCGTCCAGGTGGCTGATGACCCGGACTTCATTTCGAATGTGCAGACGGTATTCAACAACGACATCGACAACTCTTCCGGAAGAGGGGTAGGGAAAGACATGAGCTATGTTGAGACGGCGGAAGGGAAGCTCATCGATGCAAAAGGGGTTCAGGGACGCTATGTCCGCCTCTACAGCCGCGGCAACACGACGAATGATTGAATCACTACATCGAAGTTGAGGTCTACGGCAAGGCCATGCAATGAAGTCGGAGCGGCTGGGTCTTCGTTGGTGCTCTGGTGGCAGGCGCGATCCTGCGCCTGCCGCCAGCTGGATCTGCGTCCCATGCACACCGACGAAGCCGTCCACGCCATCAAATTCGGAACACTCCTCGAAACGGGCACATACCGGTACGACAAAAACGAGTACCACGGCCCCACCCTCAACTACTTTCACTCCTTACCGGCATGGCATCTCTTCCGAGAAAAAACTTGCGATGTAACGGAAACAACACTTCGCATCATGCCGGTGTTCTTCGGCTTTTGCCTGGTACTTGCTACTCGTTCTCGTCAGCGACATCGGCAAAGAGTCTCTTGCATTTGCGGCTCTTTTGACCGCCTGTTCGCCCGCAATGGTGTACTACAGCAGATACTACATCCAGGAGATGTTGCTGGTTTGCTTTGCATTCGGCCTGATTGTCGCAGCGCTGCCGCCTTATCATCAGCGGGCGGACATACTGGGCAGTCCTGGCGGGTGCTTTGCCGGACTTATGCACGCGACAAAGGAGACATGGCTGATTTCCTGTGGGCGATGGGACTGGCATGCATGGCTGTTCTGCTCCTTCGCCGCCATGAGGGACGGCCTGGATTTCCAGTGAGTGTGCGAAACCTCGTCGTGGCAACTCTTCTCCGGAGCTCGCCGTGTCTGTGTTCTTTCGTCGTTTTTCACTCACTGGGAGGGTGTTGCAGACTCTGTTCTTGCAGTAACAGACATACTTCGGCCGGGCGGGGGCAGAGCGCGTCACACGGCCACCCTTGGCACTATTTCCTTCAGCTTTGACCTTGTCAAAGGGAGACCACGGGCCTTTGTGGACGGAGGCTGCCATCATTGCGTTCGGACTTGTCGGGACTTGGTTGCAATTCGGGAGAAAGCGGGGCATGGGCAGCACGGAAGGGATCTGAGGATTTTCCTTGGAGTGTATGCAATGCTGATGTTCGTGATCTCCTCAGCGATCCCGTACAAAACCCCATGGTTGATACTGGGTGCTCTGCAACCTTTTATCCTCATGGCGGGATGTGGGCTGTCGACTTTCCTGAGTGGCTTGGCGCGCGACGTTTGCGCGTTCTGGGGATCATTGCCGTCACAGCGATCATTGGTCACCTGGCCTGGCAGGCATACCTTGCGAACTTCAGTGTACTACGATGATCCCGCCAATCCTTATGTCTATTCCCATCCGACGAACGATGTCAAACTCGTTGCCAGGATCGTAAAGGACGTCATACAAGGTTCGCCCGAAGGTTCAACGATGCCCGTTCAGGTTGTCTGCCCTGGTGATGACTACTGGCCCCTTCCATGGTATCTCCGTTCATTGCCGAACGTTGGGTGGTGGAATGCCGTGGCGGAAGATTTTGTTCCGACACGCCTCATCCTTGCTTCGCCCGAGGTGGAGCCTGCTCTGCTGCTGAAGCTGTATGAAAGACCTTCCCCCGGAAAAGGCCCGCTGTATGTTCCTTTGTTCGGCAGGCCGATGATCTTGCGGCCCGGGAAAGAGATACGAGGGTATGTCACGCTCGATCTCTGGGAACAAGACGCGAAAGGGCCCAGCTCGATGAACGAAGGAAAGAGTGCGGATGACCAGGTTGTTCATCGATATGAACATCGGGCAATGGCCACACGTTCGAGGTAATGATTGTAGGCGAGGATCCGGGATTTGCCGAGAAGGCTGCCTTTGCCGCTTTTCAGGAGATCGATAGACTCGAACAAGAGCTAAGCAGATTTCTCCCCAACAGCGATATCACACGGATCAACAATCTCCCGCCAAAGGGAGCGTTAGTATCGGCCTTGATGCGTTTCAGTGCCTGCAGCTTAGGACTGCAGTATTGGAGGGAGACGAAAGGAGCCTTCGATGTCACGCTCGGGGCGTTCGTGGATTGCTGGGTTGGGAAAGATAAAGCACTTCTCAATCCAACTCCCAGTGAGGTCATGCAAGCACGGGATCGCAGCGGAATGAACCTTCTGGAGCTTGATGAATCAACCTTGTCAGTCCGTGTTCACGACTTGGTGCCCCGAGTCGATCTCGGAGCAATCGGGAAGGGCTATACGGTTGACCGTGCAGTCGATCTATTGAAGGATTGGGGGATTACGTCCGCGCTGATACACGGGGGTGCCAGTTCGGCTTATGCGTTCGGAGACCATCCGAATAGCATTGGGTGGCCGATTACTCTGAGCAATCCGCAAAACCGATCGGAAGTCCTGGAAAAGGTCTCCCTGAACGCAAGGGCTCTGGGTGGTTCAGGTATCAAGAAAGGCAAGCATATCATCGACCCGCGGACTGGCCATCCCGTGAGAACGCGACGCGCTGCCTGGGTCTATTCAGAATCTGCGACAAAAAGTGATGCGGTCTCCACAGCTTGTATGGTCATGACGACGGAAGAGATCGAGAAGTACGTCGCTGGTCAGCCTGATCTGTGGGCTATGATCATCGAGGAGGGTTGCGAGGGGGGGGCCGACACAGTGCTCAGGTTTGGTGCCGGTTCTTCGGTTTGAACAGTGCCCGTCTGACAAATCGAGCCTCCTTGAAGATAGAACGTGAGCTTCGCCGAATGCTAATTCGGCTGTCCCGGTCACAAGTCCACTCCACGGGGAACTCCACGATCCGGAATCCGTGGTTGACCGCGCGGATGATTATTTCAATGTCGAACATGAATCCCTCTGTCAAGCACTCCGCGTAGAGTGTCCGCCCAATATCCCCTCGGTAGAGTTTGAAACCGCATTGAGTGTCGGTGAGATGGCGGGGAAGATGCATCCACCGTACGACTACCTCGTGAAAAAGTCGGGAAATGATCTTTCGATCCCAGTCCTGTTCTTTGCGGATTACGCTTCCAGGTAGTCTTCTTGACCCATGGGCCAGCTCACATGTTCCTTCTTGAAGCAGGCGCAGCCCCCTCAAAGCATTTTCGAACGGGACTGTCAGTCCGCTGTCGGCAAACATCACGTACTCTGCCCGTGAAGCCAGAATGCCAGTGCGGATGGCAAATCCTTTGCCGCGATGGATGTTATTACGAATGACGGTCCGCTGCACTTCGGAAGGAATGACAACCTCGCGTGCAAGTGTCGCGGTCTCATCGGAACTTCCATCGTCGACAATAATCACTTCCCCCGTCAAGCGGTGCTTGGCAATGAACTCTGTTGTAGCCTGCACATCCCGGGATATCTTTTTCCCTTCGTCGAAAGCAGGTATGACGATTGAGAGAGTCATCACGATCAAGGTACTGACGTTCCGCAGCGTCCGCAAGGGAAAAACCGGCAGAGTCGAGCTGGAGAAGCAGAAATGGTCATGGAGAGGAAGTCACGCGACGAAGTAGAAACGCCAGTCTCGCATTACCCGCGCTTGCCAGATTCCTCGTGCCTCGTCATATTTCTTTGGTCTCAAGGAAGGGTGACGCAAATTCGAAAGCAAAAGGGCGACTCGACGGCCAAACGCTCCTTGAATTGCAGCCGGGGCTTGCTCATAGCTCTTGAGAAAACGGTCCGTGTAGAAGAGCCGCATTAGCTTTTTCTCGGTTTCTTGGAGGAACGGCGGAGGGACTGCGCCACCTCTTTCGCGGACTGAAACGGTCCGTGAACGCGGCCCTTCTTGACATCGTCGAGAGCCTCGGATAGTCGTTCCTCAAGAGCTTTGTCGACGAGAGCCTTTGGTGTTAGCACAAGCGTCCCGTTGCGGAGCTCTATCTCTAAGTAGTCACCGGCACGGAGGT
>CAVUAC010000038.1:0-19280 GCA_963739335.1 uncultured Bacteroidota bacterium
TTCTTGGATGGTTCTGCGAGAACGTTCTTTTTGGGAGATGTTCTCGAGGGAACACGTCGGTCACCCATCCACGTCTCGCAAATTGGGGCTGCATGTGTTCATCGCAAAGACAATGGCCAGGTGAACCTCGCCAAGTCTGTACACAAGATCATCCTCATGATGGACAAAAAGCAGGTGTCATTTGCCGACAGGGTGGAAGAGCTTCTCAAGAAAGCGGGCCCGCGATTCGACTTCCATGATACTAACGAGAAGGATGGAGAAACCGAGTTTACAGCGCCTGGCAAGGACACTCGTTCAAAAGCTCCTCACAAGGCACATCACCTTATGGCGATGGAGGAAGAAAAGCTAGGTCGTGGTTTGCAGCGCCGTGAGGGTGAATGGCTTGTACTGGATGGCAATTTGGGCAAAGACTTGTATGCATGGCAAGAGGTGAAGAACTACATCAGTATAGCCAAGTCTTTCAGTCGGGAGCCGACTTTCAAGCTGCCCGGTGCACGCGGTGGCAAGCAAATAAATCTATACGAGTTGCTGGTTGAACTGCCTTTCTCTGCTCGGACGTGTGCCTTTGCAGCACGTTCAGGTAAAGTGTTGGTTTGGTATGTGCGGCTCCGTGAACAGAAGCAACTGGATTATCCCCTCATGGGAGTCGTGAAGGTGGAGTTTCCAAATCCATCGGGTGAAGCCGTCGATTCAGAATTCATCAATTTCATTTCAGGCGCGCTCGTTGCGGAACGACAAGTAACGCCGCATGGGATAGACATCCGGTGGCATGCTCATTTGTATGCAGTTTTCCTCGCGGAGCAAGCCGTGAAGAACGGGTTTGTCTCAAGCGAAGTACTGCGGGCGGGACTTAAGTGGCCAATTGAACACACGCTTGTAATCGAATAGGAGACCCAATGGCGAAAGACGAAGCCAAAAAAGATAATCAAAACAAGATCATTGGAAAGGCCTCAGCAACCGAGCGTGACCCGAACGCTTCGGAAGATTTCTCGTTCTGGCTTGCACCGGAAGAGATCGTGAATCCCTTCGATATCGTCGAAGCCGATCAAATGCAGCAGACACGAACGTTCGGACTCGTTAGCGACATCCAGCAAGTCACCGACGCACCATCGCATCTCTCGAACTACATTTCTAGTGATTTCGGTAGCACGGCCGAGCAACCACAGACACCGAGACAAGGGGTCAATGTCGCAAGGGTAAACGTCCTCGCAAACTACGATCCGACAGAACCCAAACGGTACCCAATGGGTATCTACATGCCGGTGCAGAGTGAAGCTCCAATCAAGTTTGCCGATGAGGGTGGAATTCATGTTGCGCTCGGCATAGATAAGATGCTGGAGTATGAGAAGGAACATCCAGACGAAAAGATTGCCATCCCTGCAGGTATGATCAGCATGTCTAACGGTACAAGAGCCCGAGTGTACCTTGATAAGCGGTATGTGCTCGGGCCGGAAGGCGCACATGTGAATATTGCTGGCATCTCCGGCCTTGCGACCAAGACGTCATATGCAATGTTCTTGATTCAATCCATCCTGCAAACTGTCGGTGCAAAGGACATCGCGGTTGTTCTGCTGAACGTCAAACAGAATGATCTCCTAGTTATCGATAAGCCGCGCAAGGGAATGAAGCCAGAAGAACACAAGCTTTGGGAGTTTCTGAACCTAAAGCCTCAGCCGTTTGAGAATGTACGCTATCTCTTGCCATGGGGAAAGGATACCCAAACAACCGGATTGCCGAATTGCTTTGGAGAACCGCCAGATGCATTTCAGACGTACGCTTACTCTTTGGATGATGTGGTAGGTAATCGCGCAAACCCTGGGCCGGGGCTTGGGCTGATGATCCGAGTTCCTGATCCATGGGACACCTTAGGAGCCCTTATTGGAGAAATTCAGCAAGGCATTGTCAATAACGAAAAAGATTGGCAGAATACCCGTACGTGGGATGCGTTACTCAACGGTCCTCCGCTTATGGACAAGGGAATCCCTAAGCAACTGAAGCAGGTTGCCGCATCATCCGTGGGAAGATTCGTTCGAGTTCTTCGGCGCGTTGTGAAGAACAGACAGTCGGGCGTTTTTGTCGAGCAGCGGGCCGCTCGTAGGGCTGCTAATCTTGGGGAAGAGGTCCGGAAGATCAAAGGGGGTCAAACGATGGTTGTGGACATTGCCAAGCTGACGGACGAGGAACGGTCATTGGTGTTTGGCCACATCATCCAGGAAGTCTATGGAATGTACGCAGAAGCTACGGTCGATGAGCGGAGCGATCTTCCTAAGAAGGTAATCATCTTCGTTGATGAGCTAAACAAGTACGCACCCGGAAGGCGAGGTGAAGGAGAATCCTCGATTTTGGACTACGTGCTCGACATCGCTGCCCGCGGTCGCTCGCTTGGCGTTGTTCTCGTTTCCGCTGAACAATTCATGAGCGAAGTGCATGGGCAGGTCATCGGCAACTGCGCCACCAAGGTGATTGGGCGTAGTGACTCGTCTGAGCTTTCCGATGCAGCGTACAGGTTCATTGCAAAAGAGGTGAAAGCCCACCTCACTCGGTTAGATAAGGGTGAGCTACTCCTTTCGCATCCGATTTATAGACAGCCTGTGAAGATTGAGTTTCCTAGGCCGCCGTATCAAGCGATAGGGCACTAGCTGATGAGCATAGAGTTCGAAGAACGGCTTGAGTGGCACAGGTGGGTAACGCCGGTTGGTTTGAAGGGCAAACCGATCCATAGATGGTGCGTTTTCCCTCACAGCTTTACCGATGAGTTGGTTTCCTCACTGATAGATGAATGGGAGCTAAATTCGGAAGACAAGATCCTCGATCCGTTTGCCGGTGCGGGAACTACAATTCTTACGGCAAAGGAGAAAGGAATTCCCGCAACTGGTTATGACCTCTCCCCATTCGCAGTTCACGTGGCTCAAACGAAGATTGCGGGCTATAAGATTGAACGACTGAGAAATATCTCGAAGACTCTCGGGAAATCAATTGACCCAGATCGATGGAATGGTACATCGAAAGAATACCCGCAGCTGGTTAAGGATGCATTACCCGGGAAACTACTTGGCGCATTTGATGCGATTGACACTTCGATCAAATCGCTTGATTGCTCAATCTCCGAGAAAGGCTTTTTCCGCCTTGCTCTTTTGAAAATTATCCCGGAGTACAGTCGAGCTGTTGTAACAGGAGGGTGGCTTAGTTGGGTAGATAGTCACAAGAACAGTTACGGTCTCAAGGGGTCATTTCAAAAACAAGTTGATCAAATGCTGGGTGATCTGGAAGCTTGCCCGTTGCCACGGCGAGCCGATTGGCGAGTTAGGATAGCTGATGCAAGGAGACTTCCCGAACAAAAAAAGACATACACGGCGGTAATCACGTCGCCCCCATACCCAAATCGTCATGATTACACACGGGTGTTTGGTGTCGAGCTGATGTTCGGGTTCCTCAACTGGGACGACACCCGGATGCTGCGGTACCAGAGCTTTGAATCTCATCCCGAGGCTCATCCGACGAGGCCAAAAGCACCGGCTTACAAACCGCCAGTAAGGCTTGTCAACATTCTGTCAGCGATCGAGGTGAAAGACCAGGATCAAAGAATCACGAGGCTTCTGTCGGGCTATTTCCTCGATATGTATTTGTCACTGCGTGAGGCAAAAAGAGTTTGCAGGAGAGGTGCTCGGATTGCATACGTGCTTGGCAATGCTCAGTATTTCGGTGTGGCCGTGCCGGTGGATGAAATCACCGCTGAGATCGGAGAACAAGTCGGACTGAGTTGCAGGAAGATTGTTGTTGCTCGGTATCGAGGGAACAGCGCGCAACAGATGGGGAAGTTCGGAAGGCATCCTTCGAGAGAATCTATCGTTATGTTGTGGAACGACAAATGATCACCGTAGGCTGAAGTGAGTGAACAAGAGGATTCGATTGAAGTACACCCAAGTTCACATATTGCCTGAAGTCACTGGAACTCTCCCTGCGCAGTCCTCATTCAAGACAGGACAAAGTCGGCCAAACGACTTGCTTCTCGACTGGTCAAATTGTGAGGAGATCGATTCAACGGGCTTGACATTCCTTCTTGCGCGTCTTCTGAAGGCTCTAAATTCAGGGAAGGTTCGGCGGAAATGGGCAACGACGGTTCCGAACGACCAAAATGTATCCAGTGGACTCGAGTCATTGGGGTTTTGGCACATTCTGAAGAAATGTCAGGAACCGCAAGGAGCTGGGGGTAGCTTATTCTCTGGTGAAACCATGGGTGCTGGGGCCAGGAGTCCCGTCGTGAAAAAGGGCCCCATGGGAGTGGAGACTTTGTCGTGGCCGATTTACACTCTTAATCTCTCCGCAAATCCGAAGGATAGACGTCAAGGTGTTTCGGAATTCCAAGAATGGATCTACGCGAAGCTTGTCAATTTGAGAAAGGAGTTTCTTTTCCATCACACTCAACTGGTGAAGGTTTTGGTAGAAATTGCGAAAAACAGTGCCGATCATACAACTTCAGATGCTTTCTTCGGGCTCGACATCTCCGTTTCGCCCAAGAGAGACAAATTGGTGTTGACATTTGCACTTGCTGACTTGGGGATTGGCATTAAACAGAATATCCAGAAATATTACGTTGATGTGCTGAAGAAGAGGATCCCACATTTCAGCATCTATGAAGCATATTATGTGGCGCTGCAGCCGGGATTTACTACTAAGCCACACGAAAGGATCAACAAGGGAGCGGGCATGTCTTTGATTTTGGACGGATCACGCGGTATGCATCTTTCTTTGTCCGTATTTGATGCGAAGTCCCGTGGACTGTTGCATCGCTTAAGCGACAAGAGCCATCTGGGAATTCGGAAAGTTTTTTTGGATCTGGATACGAGCGTTGGCTTCTACTACTTTGGAAAACTAGTTGCGGGCAAATCATGAATACAATAAGAGTTTTGGCAGATTATAACGAGTACAATCTCACTAGCCTATCTAGAGTCGAACGTCTGGCAGAGAGAATTGAGTTTGAAAGGGCTGAGGAGATCGAGCTCGACGTCACCGGTTGTCTTGTAGACTATTACGCCACGAGTAATCTCATCGACAAGGCACTTCAAGCCCTTGGTGAAACCACACAAAGGAAAAGACTGCGCATAAAGACGGATTTCCAAATGGGCCCTGCTCCTCTATTGAACTCGTTGCTTCTAGGGAGTAAGGTCCTGGGTTTGACTGAAGACCGCGAATTGGAGATGGAGGATCTCAGCTCAAAAATACGACCTCGGCTCATGGAGCTGAACACTTGTCTCGAAGTGATAGTGTGCGATCTCAAGGGTGTTCAAATCAGCACAAACAGCATTGGGATGTGTGACAATGAAGGAACTCATAGCTAGCTACATATTCGAAGTCGTAGAACGAGTGTACCGATTCCACTACCACCTTTCAAAGGTTGAGGAGCAGTTTTATGAAGGCGGTACAGACGTGGTTGGTCGGTATGGCGACAAGAGGATTTTCATAAGTAGTTATCGAGACTGCCTCTTTGCTTATTTGCAGATTCTAGCTAAGATCGCAGAACTCAACGCGGGTCCCGCGGGCACGAAAGGCAGTGGCGCAGAAGATAAGATAATCAAGATCTTAGACAAAATAATCGCCGATCTTGGATCTCTTCACAAGGAGTGGTTAAATCACTTGCCGAGGCCGTCTGAGCCAATTGAGCTCAAGAGATTCGCGCGCATCATCAACAAACAGATCTTGACACTCTATTCATCGCTACAAAGTGTTAGCCTCGCATCCAACATATCCACGCCTAACATTTCTATCTATGTTAGTGAAAACATAGGTGAGGAGACATATAATACCAACCCCCTACAATCCTTCAAGGAAGGAGTAGTTGCGCAAACAACAAGAGATGCAATTGCATCGCTATCATTGTCGCAAATCGCAGATTCGAGTGAAAGCAACAAAATTGAGCCTTATCACATAACAATACCTAGAATTGATTCGGAGAATCCGTGCAGGTGGTCCTCTCTTATGCACGAGGTCGCGCACAAGATAATGCAAGCGCCGGGACTGTTCGAGACTCAGCCGATACGCGAACAGTTCGATGCATCGTTAGATCAAAGTGAAAAACAATGCCTTGGCGAAATACTATCTTCTCGACAGGATATCGACTTCAGTTCGTGGTTAACTGAATGCTGGTGCGACGCCATCGCCTGTCTGGCAATGGGGCCGTCGTTCTGGTTTTCGCAATACATTTCCTTCACATTTTCTAGAACTAACGTTCAACCCTCCGTGAGCCACCCGCCTGCGCTTTTCCGGTTGTTCTTGCTCAAGAGGATCTTAGAGCATCGTTTTGGTAGAATGATGTTTCCCCCCCTGATGGAATCTCTGGAACATTGTTTCGAATTGGTGGAGCTTTGGGATAGAAAATCGGTTGATGGCTTCACACGACAACATGAGATTCAACAGCTATATATTTTTACCAAGCACTTTTTCTTCCAGCATCTTTTTGAGGCCCATGACAGAACACAACCTCAAGCTATCCCAAACATCAATCCGAAGCTCAAGGAGCTTTGCAAGTGGATGAGCAAAATTGATCAGGGGACCCTAGAATCGCTGATCTCCTCTTTGAGACTCCATCTACCAATTCCCAGTAAGTTGAAACAAGATGTTTCTACATATCAAGAAGAGCCGAGCTTCGTGCAGGAAATTCTTCTCGCCGCATGGCTTTATCGAACTTCAGAGTTGAAGAAAGAAATAATCTCTGGCGTAACGGGCATCAGCCGCGCGGATAGTCTTGAGGAAATCAAGAAGGGCTTCGAAGAGCAGGTCTGTGAAACATTTCGTAGATTCGACGAGGCCGTTCTTTATTCAATACAGGTGAGCGAATGGTTTGACGCGCTCATGGAACCACAAAACGAACGTGTGAACGAATCACCATCATCTGCTCTCGAGCACAAAGACGCAACAAATGACACGCTACTTGTGGACTGTGAAATCAAACGTTTGATTGTAGCGGGCTCTCTTAAGGTGATCCCGATTATTAGCCTGAGAGATCAACTTGGTGCGTCATCGTTGGATGTCCGCTTTGGAACATCATATCAGCTATATTACCCCAACCAACACGGAATCATTGATTTTGTACGGGCAGAAACCTTGGAGAGTACTGGCATAAGTTCGCGGATGATCTCGCTCGACTTCGGAGATTCAGTTGTGATTTCACCAAGGCAGTTTATCTTAGGCCATTCAATGGAGTACATCAAACTTCCAGACAACATTGCGGCGCAGGTGGAAGGTAGAAGTAGCTTCGCGCGCTTGGGATTGGAAATCCACATGACGGCTGGATTCATTGATCCGGGTTTTGAGGGGGTCTTAACTTATGAGATCTTCAATGCTGGCCCGAACCCCATCCGTTTGTTCCCCGGATTGAGAATTGCACAAATACGTCTGTTTAGGGTCACACAACCTGATAAAGCCTATCGCACGAAAGCAGGAGCGAAATACAGGGGCTACTTGGTCTATCAGAACAGTATGCAGTTTCAAGATTCGGAGATCAGAAAGCTACGGCAGGCGTTCGAAAAACGCGGAGGAGAGCCTTCGAAGTAACCAAACACCTGCCTGGACTGAATTAGGAAAATCGGTGTTAGAAATGAAATCATTCGTGTGTTGGTTACGGAGTTCGCCATGACAAACAAGCCTGTCATTGTCTCGATCACAATGTGTCTGTTTGTTCTTGTAGTGCTTTTTCTCTGTGTGCAGGTGTGGCCTGAGAAAATATTGTACTACGTAGTATTCACTTTGGGGGCCACGGTTGGGTATATCGAGCTCATAGGTCACAGCCCCGAAGGGCCGTTACGTATCTTCAAAATGTTTGCAGCGTATATCTACCTGATAGTAAATGGATTAGCCTCCATCCTAGCCTATTGGATTATTGTCACAACGAATGTTACCTTCTCCAAAGACAATATCGCAATCAATAGCTTCCTTCAAGTCACAATCGGAGGCTTGACTGCATTAGCGTTCCTGCGTAGCTACTTTGCCCGTGTGAAGATAGGGGAAAAAGAAGTTGACGTTGGTCTTGTGCCGCTATTGCAGGCGATCTTGGACAATGTGATGAAAGCATTCGAGCGCAAAAGGTCGAATGTGAATGTTACCTATCTCAGCCAACTAATGACGGGGATTGACTTTGACAAAGCGAAACTCGACATCCCAGCACTTTGCATAGAATTGCAGGGTGCAATTAGTGAACAGCAGGGTGTTGAGTTGGGGAAAAAAATGGAGGAGCTTTCAAAACAATCACTGATGAACACAACCAAATGCATTGCGATGGGCCAGGCTATTGCTAAGATTGCTGGATCTGAGTTTCTGGACAACGTCGTGAACACACTAAGGGAAAAGATCGCGCTTGACCCCGCTGCGCAAAAGGACAAAAGTAGCATTCAACAAAAGCGTGAAGAATTGAAGTTGATTAGCAAACAACTTGGAGATCAACCATGAATTCGAAAGGTCTGACTGGATTCGCGAATGGGTACCACGCCAGTAATCTTGCGTCGGTCGAGCAACAACTCGACATAGCACTTCCTCGGCTTAAATCTAAGCTCGAAGCGTTGCGCGATGAAGCTGTGGCGTCTGGTGATGTGGGCGTGCTTAAATCGTTGACGAATTTGCTTGCAATCGTTCAGATGGAATCCTCCACACCTGGAAGGCTGAGAGAGTTCAGTTCTACGTTCTTCGAATATGTTGCGACTTCGAAAGCTGCACGACTGGGAACGGCCTCGCCTAAGACAACAGAGCTTCAAATTGTAATAGCTAAAGAAATCATCTCGCTCGCGGAGAAGAGCGAAGATGACAATGTCTTATCAACCGCCATAAGACTGGGCAACCTTTTGAAGACGACTGCCTGACTTGAGATCATGAGGTTTGTCTCTCCAGGATTCTGCTTGACGGTTCCACCGATTGCCTCTCATTCAATGTCCGCGCTTTCCAAAACGGGACGCAAGAGTGCTTCACACCCTCCTTTGGGAGTTTGTGCATTCATCTCGAGATAGCATTCAACATCAATCGGTTCAGTCCAAATGTCTGCATGTTTCCGGGTAAACCAACAGCAAATTGCAGGAAAAGTTAGGAGTCCGTTACTCAGCAGATCCAAATTCCCTCCAAGCCTTACTTGCCCCCTTTTCCCAAACGTTGTGAAGTCGATGCACTCGCGGATGCTTCCTTCCGGAAAGCTCAATTCGATTTGAATCGCGCAGCTTTCTTAAAGGAACGGCGGACGACCGGTCGGGGAAAACAAGAAGGCAGCCACCAAAGCTTCGGTTCTTCTGCTATCACAATGACTTAATTCATTAGAACCGAAATCTTGTTCACTGCATCTTGAAGCTCGCTTGCAGTGAGATGGCTGAGGCAATGCTGGGGGATGTGAAGGTAGGGGGGCAATGGAAAATGGAAAATGGTCAACTGATAATGAAGAATGACTATCGGATAATGGTCAATTGATAATGGATAATGGTGGATTGTCAACGGATAATGGTCAATTGTCAACGGATAATGGTGAATGGATAGTTGATAACGGACAATTGTCAATAAGGATCGAAGTGAGAAAATGCTTGACTAAAACGAGGATTTTCTTATTTTACTTTAGAGCGCCAAACTAAAATAAGCGAATTCTTATTTTACCTGGAGAAGAACACTGCCGTGGACCTCAGGAAGTTCAAATCCGGAACATTTCGGCAGCAATACCAATACAGCAGCTTCACTCCTTCACCCGTCAACCACAGCTGGATGTGGAGCGATCCGAAGATCAACACGCTGCTGGAAGAGGCGAACCATAAGCTCGGGTCGCTGGATGCATTCTCCAGACAGGTGCCGGATGTCAACTACTTCATCCGGATGCACGTCATAAAAGAGGCGACGACATCCAGTCGTATCGAGGGGACGAAAACGAATATCGAGGAGGCGCTGCTCAGAAGAACAGAAATCGACCCGGAGAGAAAAGACGACTGGCAGGAGGTTCAGAATTACGTCGCCGCGATGGACTATGCCGTGAGGCGTCTTCAGAAGGTGCCCGTGTCGACGCGACTGCTAAAGGAAACGCACAGAATCCTTCTAAGCAAGGGGCGTGGCACAAGCAGGTCCCCCGGAGAATACCGCAGAAGCCAGAACTGGATCGGCGGCTCCTCAATCAAAGATGCGCTCTTCGTCCCGCCTTCGCACCACGAGGTCGACTCGCTGATGAGCGACCTGGAGAAATTCCTCCATAACGATGCGATTGATGTTCCCAGTCTGGTCCGAATTGCCATCGGTCACTATCAGTTCGAAACCATTCACCCATTTCTTGACGGCAATGGCCGTGTCGGCCGCTTGCTCATAACGCTCTACCTCGTCAGCAAGGGCTTGCTTGCGAAACCGACACTGTATCTTTCAGAATACTTCGAGAAGCATCGCTCTGTGTATTATGACAAACTGATGCTTGCGAGGACGCAGAACGACCTCGCGCAATGGATCGTGTTCTTTCTCGTTGCAATTACTGAGACTTGCAGCAAGGGCATTGCCACCTTCGAAAAAATACTCAAGCTTCGTGGTGATGTAGAAGGGAAGAGGATTGTCCGACTTGGCAAGAAGCTTCCTCGAGCGACACAATTGATCACAAACCTCTACAGCGAACCCAGGGTCACTTCGACGGATGTCTGCAACATTCTGAAGGTGACACCGAAAACGGCCAACGAACTGATTCAGGACCTGGTGGATCTCAAGATCCTGATCGAAGTCACGGGGAACCAACGAAATCGTGTGTTTTCGTTCGCAGAATATCTGGCCCTGTTCTCGACGTGATGAGAAGGTAGTGTCAGCGTGCAGTAAACAGCTTGCAGTCGGTCCGCCTGCGCACTTCGTGCTTCCGCCTACACAAGAACCGTTTCGGCGGACAGGTCCGCCTTTGCACTACGTGCTCCGGCGGGCGGGTCGGCGGATAAACAGATGGCAGACTGCAGACCAGAGTGCGGGAGGGAGGAGGCGATGGAGAATGACTAATGGATAATGGTCAACCGATAACGGATAATTGTGAATGGATAATTGGAGGTAGGGGGCGGACGTGAAACGGTGGAGTGAGACGTCAGAAGTACACCCTGAGCGAGGGAGCAAAGCGACCGAGGCGAAGGGGGAGACGTGAGACGAAAGAGAGTGACGGGGGAGGCGTGGACGCAACATAGCGATCAGCAATCAGCGGTTAGCATCTCTTTTGCCAAGCGGAAGTCTTTGCATCTGTTTTAGAGAATGCATTCATTGCCCCCAACAATGGCTCTGATCAAAGAAGTCGAGGGCAAGCGAATGCGTAAACAAATTGTTCTTTCCGGTCCGCTGATTGAAAAGCGCATTCTTCTGATCCGTGCCCAGAAAGTTATGCTGGACGAGGACTTGGCAGAACTCTATGGAGTGGAAACGAAGGCCCTAAAACGCGCAGTACGGAGGAACAGAAATAGATTCCCAGGCGATTTCATGTTCGTTCTCACGACTGATGAGTATTCATCTCTAAGGTACCAATTTGGCACCATAAAGAGCGGCGCACACTCTTAATCTATTTACGAAAATCCCACTAAGTTGAGAAGAACGCGAGACAATATTCTGAACAGTCAGCGTCAATCAAAGGGGCTCTCACGATGGGCAGTGAGCAGAATATCATTGCGCCACATGGCGGTTATCGGAATCTGCGAAGTTTTCAGACGGCTCAACTCGTTTACGATGCCACAGTAGTCTTCTGCAATCGGTTCGTCGATAGGCGTTCCCGCACACACGATCAGATGGTGCAGGCTGCCCGCAGCGGCGTTCAAAACATCGCTGAAGGGAGCATGGCCTCGGCGACCTCGAAAAAGATGGAACTGAAACTTACCGGTGTGGCGCGCGCCAGCTTGGAAGAATTGCTCTTAGACTACGAAGATTTCCTTCGACAACGTGGATTGCGCCTCTGGGGCAAGGATTCGTCGGAGGCACTCGCTGTGAGAAAAAGATATCAAAGCAATAAGTCGGACCGGTCCGACAAGTCTGGCCAGTCTGACTTCAATAGCGCATCCGATCCCTACGGCATCAGCACAGGTTCGCCGGAAGTCGTTGCCAACACCCTCATATGCCTGATTAACCAGGCCAGTTACCTGCTGGGCCGTCAGTTACAGAAGTTGGAGCAAGCGTTTGTTTCCAATGGCGGCTTCACCGAGCGGCTCTATCAGGTGCGAAGATACGTAAAGACGAAAGACTAAGCTACAGTGCTGTTGAATGCTTCGGACACGAGAGCCGGGCACGAGCGCAACGGAGGCGTCATCAGAACCGGTTTGAACATGGAGCTGGGCGAAGCATAATGCGCCCGGCGACTTCATGTTCTCTCTCGCAAGAGAAGAAATCCTGGGGATATCACAATTTGTGATATCCTTGAAGTATTCCAAATCTGTCTACGCGTTCACTGAGCAGGGGGTCGCGATGCTCTCAGGCGTCCTTAACAGTCCCCGTGCTGTCGAAATCAATATTGCTATCATGTCCCGAAGGCATGGCTGTGCCACGTGCGTTCGTCCAATTGCGAAAGATGCTCTCCAGCCAGCAGCACTTGCTTTCCAAATTGAAGGAGCTTGAAGATCGAATTGGGCGGCATGACGAACACATCCGAACGATCTTCGAGGCGATCCGACAGCTTATGGCCCCGGAACAAAAACCCAAACATCGCATCGGTTTTGAAGTCAAAGGGTCAGCAGGTTGAAAGCGTCCTTCAGCGAAGGTTGATCTCTGAAGAAGGACGCCTTCTGCCTTGAACTTGAAACAATTCTCTCCCTTCATCTCCAAATCCGAGTACCTCTCCGGCCTCCAGTGTCACAAGCTCCTTTGGCACTACTACAACGCAAAGGACCAGATCCCTGCGTTTGATGCGAATACTCGAGCGATCTTCGATCAGGACATCTTATCGGCGAGCTGGCGAAGAAGCTCTATCCAGGTGGAATCGAAGTAGCTGGGGGTGTCGCGTCGCTCGAGTCGTGAGCTGCCTGCACCTACCACAGAACCATTTTGGAGCACGGTTTGCCAATTCAATTTCGTTGCGCCTTTTCTGATGAAATGACTCATTGGAATGGGATGAAGTCTGGGTCTCAGATCCCGGTGATGGCGGGCAAGTTCTCTCTTGACCGCTATCGGGTCATTCACAACCGTTGGGGTGGAAATGTCCAAAGCACCCTTGCCTTCAACCGAATACATTCAAACAAAGATTCTCCTCATTCGGGGGCACCGTGTGATGATCGATGCTGATTTGGCTCGTTTCTATGGAGTGACAACAAAAAGGCTTAATGAACAGGTTCGAAGGAACAGAGATCGCTTTCCTGAGGATTTCATGTTCCGACTGTCATCAGAAGAAAAGAGCGAGGTGGTCGCAAATTGCGACCACCTCGAGAGTATGAAGTATTCACCGGTTTTGCCGTATGTCTTCACCGAACACGGCGCTCTGATGCTCGCTAGCGTCCTCAGGTCATCAGAAGCAGTGGAAATAAGCATCTACATTGTGCGAGCGTTTGTCAGAATTCGGGAGATGCTTCTGAGCAACAAAGAGCTCTCCAGGAAACTCGCCGAGATTGAAAAGAGGTACGACTCTCAATTCCGGGTTGTTTTTGGAGCGATCCGGCAACTGATGGATCCAGAGCAGAAGCCCAAACGACGCATTGGATTTGCGGTTGACGAGAGACCTTGAAATGCTGGGGTGACACCTTTCGCCACGACAGAGATTTCCTTATTTTACGTTGGGAAAACGGTCGCCCAGGACCTGACAGCTTTGAACTCCCCGTTCCTCTCCAAATCTAAGTACCTCTCCGGCCTCCAGTGCCACAAGCTCCTCCGGTTCTACCACGCATCGGAGAGATAGTGAAAGGGTGCTGGGAGGAGATCCCGAAGCATTTTCCGAATGCTGCGCTTGATGAATACGTCATTATGCCTAATCATGTTCATGGCATAATTATCCTGGCTAATCCCGTTGGGACACGGCATGCCGTGTCCCAACGAGATACTGCCCCCCAACTTCATGCCGTGTCCCAACAAGAGAGATTTGGCAAGCCCGTTCCAGGATCGCTTTCGACCATCATGCGTTCGTTCAAATCCGCAGCCTCTACCCCGTGAGATAATCTCATGACAACATACTACTACGTGTACGTTATACGGTCGCAGGTTGACAAGAATTTCTACACGGGTTACACGTCGAATCTCCTCAAGAGGTTGGAAGATCACAACTCTGGAAGAGTCGACTCGACTAGGAAGAGAAGGCCATTGGCTCTCGTGTACTGGGAAGGGTGTCTGAGTCAGAAAGATGCTCTTATAAGGGAGAGATATCTCAAATCGGCGTGGGGTAAAAGATACATCAAGAATCGATTAAAAAACTATCTCACGGGGTGAACCGAATTCACTCCAAAGGCTACTCCGCGTTTGCCTGGCAATCGCGGTTCTACGAGCATATCATCCGCAATGCAAAAGATCTGGGTCGAATCCGGAATTACATCTTGGATAATCCCTGCACCTGGAGCAAGGACGAGAACTTTTCAGCGAACATCCACGGGGGCCGGGTGCAGAAGGGAATGCAAGACTACTTCGATCTCAGGTGATCGCACCTCAATGGACATAGGGTCCTTCAGCCGAGGTTAGTCTCCAAAGCAGCACACTTTCCGCGAGGATGCTGGCGGGCACGCAGGCAGGGGACACCAACGTGTATGAGAACATCCTTTTTGAACTTGCCTTGGTGTCTTCGTGGCCAATAGTGGGTTTTCGTCCGTGCTGCTAGTGTCTTGTCTCACAAGTTCATTGAATAAGTGCAAGGTGCGACACGCCGCACTCCAAATCCCCCGTACCCCCTTTGCGAAAGGGGGAGGCTTGGATGTTTCTACTCATTTCTCTGGACCGCACGGCTACCGTGATCAACACTTCCCCCTTTGGAAAAAGGGGGACCGAGGGGGATTTTTCTCAGGGCGATAGATCATCAAATCCCCCGTACAAGGGGATCGAGGGGGATTTTGTGTCCCGAGATTGGATATACCTGTCCGCCATCTTTCGCGCTTCTTACGTCTGCCTCTTCTCGCCGAGGCAAAGGGTTCCTTCGGAAGGGCATCATTTCGTGATTGGCAGTGTGTGCTGTGTCCGGCATGGTCATTTCTGTATTTCAGATGCATCCCTGCTTTGGCAAATTGAGTTATTCAAGGTATCTGCGGGACGCGACACTAGGTCGCATTGAAGGGGTTGGCTGATTATGAGCGAGAGGCAGATACCTTTGTCAGAGTTCAGCAAAAAAACACTTGACAGAGACTCACAATTCTGCTATATTGGAAACGAGCAATACGATAATAGTTTCCATAGGCGCTTTCGCATACATCATAACAATGCCTATAGTAAATGAAGCAACTCAGTCGGGAAACTAAAAACACGATTATCGTATCTGTTGATACCACTGATCTATGCCGACAGATTTGGAGCTTCGAGAGAGGATTCTGCAGTACGCTTGTGACGTGTTCCTCACGCGCGGCTTCAGCAAGGTCACAATCGATGAGATCGCTTCAAATCTCGGCATCAGCAAAAAAACCCTCTACAAATTCTATCCTAGCAAGGAGGAGCTACTCAGAGCCTCTTTGCACTCCATGATGCGCTCCGCTGGGTGGGAGCTGGAGCGCATCATATCTTCCGAACGACCTTTCGTCGAGAAGCTCGCGACAGCGATGATCACGATGGGGAAGTACATCAGCAGGATCCGCAGGGAGAGCATTGTCGACCTGCAACGGTTTGCCCCGGCGCTTTGGAAAGAACTCGACAAATTCCGGCAGCAACAGATCCTGAGTAGGATCTCCACGATGATCGCTCAGGCTCGCGATGAGAAGATCTTTCGGCCTGAGGTAAACGAACAAGTACTGATCAACATGCTCGTCAGCTCAATTCAAGGGATTGTGAATCCGGAAGTTCTCTCACGCCATTCGTTTTCTGCCGAGGAAGCAGCATCAAGCATTTTCACGATCGTCTTCGAAGGGGCGCTCACGGATTCTGCCAGAAACGAATTTCATTTCTTCGATAAACCAACTGAATTTGCTTAGAACACAGGTTAAGGTTGCCATGAAAACAAAACTCTTCATCCTGACAGTGAGCGTGATGCTCTGGGGCTGCGCCAATAATCACAAGGGAGCGATCGAAGCGAGCGGGACGCTTGAAGCGACCGAAGTCAAGGTCAGCTCCAAGGTCCCGGGGCAGATTGAATCCATCCGCATCCAGGAGGGGACCGAGGTACGGGCCGGTGATACACTCGTCATCCTCGATCGATCGACGCTCGAGCTCCAATGGAAGCAGGCTCAAGCGGGTGTCGAGCTTGCCGATGCGCAATACAGGTTGCTGTTGAATGGAGCGCGTTCGGAGGATCTTCGATCGGCGGAGGAAGGCGTTCGCCAGGCGGAGGCTTCATTCAAGAATGCGAGTGATGACTACGCGAGGATGAAAGAACTGCTCGCAACAAACACGGTGACGCAGAAGCAGTTTGATGATACGGAATCGCGCTATACGATCGCAAAGGCACAGCTCGCCTCAGCGCAGCAGAGCCTTGAGAAGCTCCGGAAGTTTGCCAGGCCCGAAGATCTCGCTGCGGCGAAGGCTCGATTGAATCAGGCGAAAGCCACGGCCGACTATCTGCACAAGCTGCTCTCCGATGGTGTCATCGTCGCTCCTGTTGCAGGCACGGTCACACAGAAGCCTGTGGAGCAGGGGGAGCTTGTCAACACCGGGACGGTCGTTGCCGCCATCTCACGTCTCGACAAGATGAATCTGATGATCTACGTTAATGAACGGGAGCTCGGGAAAGTGAAGCTGAGAGGTTCAGCGGACGTCTATATCGACTCATTTCCCGACAAGGCTTTTCCGGGCAAGGTGATCTACATCTCTCCGATTGCCGAGTTCACGCCCAAAAATGTCCAGACCAAAGAGGATCGGACGAAGCTCGTCTTCGGAGTGAAAATCGAAGTGGACAACAAGGAGGGCGCGCTCAAATCGGGCATGCCCGCCGACGCCGCCGTTCAGTGAAAATGACGGTATGAATGTTATTGAACTACATTCAGTGAGTAAGTCGTTCGGAGAGCACCGAGCCGTTGACGGAGCTTCCCTCGAAGTCAGAAAAGGTGAAATGTTCGCACTCGTGGGGCCGGACGGTGCGGGCAAGACGACGACGATTAGGATGCTGTGCGGAATTGTGCCTCCCGATCATGGCGAGCTGGTTGTGTGCGGATTCAATCTCCGGCACCAGGCCTCGGAAGTGAAGAAGCGCATTGGGTATCTCTCTCAGAAATTCAGCCTTTATGGTGACCTGACGGTCGACGAGAATATCGAATTCTTTGCTGAGATTCACGGAGTTTTTGACTATCGCCAACGTCGCGACGAAATGCTTGAATTCACGAGGCTCACCCCTTTCCGGGATCGATTTGCCGAGAACCTGTCGGGTGGCATGAAACAGAAACTTGCATTGGCCTGCACCCTGATCCACACTCCGGAAGTCATCTTTCTCGATGAGCCAACGGCAGGTGTCGACCCGGTCTCAAGGCGGGATTTCTGGAAAATACTGTCGAATCTGCTCAAAACAGGGATCACGATATTCATGACAACCCCCTACCTGGATGAAGCTGAGCGGTGTAGCCGGGTTGCCATGATGAACGAGGGGCGTGTGCTCATAGCAGATAAGCCTCAGAACTTGAAGGGGATCATGAAGGGAACAATCATCGAGTTGGTTTGCTCCGACATTCGAAAGGCATTTTTCCTCTTGAGGTCTGACGCGTCCATTCGGGAGGTCCAGGCATTTGGAGATCGGCTCAATGTTGTCGTTGCGGATGAAAAAAAAGATGTGAAAAAGATCCTTGATGTGCTTCGAAGCAATCATATTGAAGTGTCGGATCGAAGGGTTGTTTCACCATCACTGGAGAATGTGTTCATCTCCCTTCTATCCGATCACGGTTCTGCGAAAGCTCTTGATGGAGGTCCTGGAGTATGAAAAAGCGTGCGGCACTCTACCCATTAGCGCTGCTCTTTCTGCTGTCGAGCGGCCTCGGACAACAGAAGTCGCTGACACTGGAAGAGAGCGTGAGCATCGGTCTTGAGAACAGCAAAGTTCTCCACGCGTCTCAGATGAAGTCGGCGTATGCAGGTGCAAAGGCGAGCGAAGTGGCTGCTTCTCTGTATCCTTCGCTGAAACTGCAGGCATCGTACCAAAGGCTGAGTTCGGTGCCGGAATTCAAGATCCCCTTCCCGGGCATTCCGACGATTTTCCCGTACATCCCAGACTCCTACACGACGCGTGCAACGTTTCAGCAACCATTATTCACCGGATGGAAGCTCCAGGCTGCAGCTGATAACGCGGCGTATCAGGCAGAAGCAGTGCGAGCGGATGTCGTCAAAGACAAGGCTGAGCTGGTTTTCAACATCAAGACGGCATACTGGAGCATGTACCGGGCGAAGGAAGTCAAACGTTTGGCGGATGAAAATGTCAACCAGGTAAGCGCTCATCTGCAGGACACCCAGAACCTCTTGAAGCAGGGGCTGGCGACAACGTATGATGTGTTGAAGGTGAACGTGCAATTGTCCAATTCGAAGATCCTCCAGAGCGATGCTGCGAACAATGTTCGTCTTGCGACCATTGCATTCAATTCGACCCTCGGCCTGCCGCTCGACACCGATGTTGGCATTGCGACCTCATTGACGTCGGTGACCAGGGATTTTCCAGAGCTCGAAAAGCTGATGAAGTCAGCCTTCCTTCAGCGGCCGGAGATCCTGGGAATGGAATCCCGTCTCAAGGCTTCGGATGCGGCAGTTGTTTCTGCTGCGGGAGGTTGGTTCCCGCAAATCTTTCTGACGGGCAACTATTACTACGCACGACCGAACCAGAGGATTATCCCGGCTAAGGATGAATTCAAAGACACCTGGGACGTCGGCATTTCCCTGCAGTTCGATCTCTGGAACAACCTGACAACACTCCACCAGACAAGTCAGGCGAAGGCCCAATACGAACAGACGAGAGATGCTCTCGCAACACTCAAAGACGGGATCACGCTGGAAGTGACGGAATGCTATCTGAATTATCGTCAGGCGAAGGAAAGGATACATCTGTCGGAGCTTGGAGTGCAACAGGCAAACGAGAGCCATCGAATGACTGCTGAGAAATACAAAGCCGGTCTGACGACGAATTCCGAGCTTCTCGACGCAGAAGTGGCGCTCCTACAGTCCAAGCTGCTCTTGACCCAGGCACTCGTCGACCACGAGCTGGCACAGGCAAGGCTCGAGAAAGCCGCAGGAGAAATTCAATAAGGGCGAAC
>CAVUAC010000039.1:0-18609 GCA_963739335.1 uncultured Bacteroidota bacterium
GGATGTTGAAAAACGAACCGCCAAGGGCGCAAAGGACCGCAAAGGAAATATTCAGGTTTTCTTTTTCTACAAAACCTCAGACATTTGGCGCTCTTGGCGGACTTTGCGGTTCATGTTTAATCTCTGAAACTAGAATTTCAACAACCTGCTAGACAACGATATGCCATGGCAATAGACGCAATAGAAGTTGATAATCTGACCAAATTCTTCGGCAAATTCTGCGCCGTTGACCACGTTAACTTCGGAGTAAAACCAGGGGAGATCTTCGGGTTTTTGGGGGCCAACGGCGCGGGTAAATCCACAACGATTCGGATGCTGTGCGGGCTTCTGCAGTCGACCACCGGTACTGCTCGAGTCGGAGGATTTGACATCAACAAGCAGCCGGAGAGAGTCAAAGAGAATATCGGCTATATGTCACAGAAGTTCTCGTTATATGAGGATCTCACCGTTGACGAGAACATCAATTTCTTTGGGAAGGTCTATGGGTTGACTGATCGGGAGCTGGCTGAGCGGAAGAAATGGGTTTTGGAGATGGCAAACCTGCGGGGCCGCGAACGGAGCATTACCGGTACACTCTCGGGAGGATGGAAGCAACGGTTGGCGTTGGGATGCGCTGTGCTGCACCGACCCAGGATTGTATTCCTCGACGAACCGACGAGCGGTGTCGATCCGCTCATGAGGCGTAGATTCTGGGAGCTGATCAATGACCTGTCGGCTGAGGGGGTGACGGTGTTGGTGACGACGCACTATCTCGAAGAAGCGGAGTATTGTAATGACATCATTCTGATCAATGCCGGGAAGATCATCGCGGGTGGCAGCCCAAAGCAGCTGAAGAAGGAGCACATCAAAACGCCGATTCTTGAAGTTCAATGCTCGAATGTCATCGATGGTTTGTCGCTGCTGGAAAAGCAACGATGGGCATTGGAAATTTCTGTATTCGGGATCTATCTCCACGTGAGTGTGCTGGATGAACGCCTTGCTCGCCGGGAGATCCCCGAGGTGCTCAAGAGCCAGGGCATCCAGTTGCTCCATATTGACAGGATCACGCCTTCGCTGGAGGATGTCTTCATCTATCTGCTGGACCAGGAAGCGAAGCGGGCTGCTTGAGGAGATGCTCTATGCTCAAACGTCTACTTCCGATCATCAAGAAAGAGTTCAGGCACATCCGCCGCGATAGGCGTGTGTTGGCTGTCTTGACCCTTGTCCCCGCGGGATTGTTGCTGCTCAACGGGTATGCTTTGAATTTCGATGTCAGCCACATCAGGACCGGAGTTGTCAATCTCGACAAAGGAGTCATCGCTCGGGAACTCATCAATGCCTTTGTGACATCAGGGTACTTTGACTACGTGCAAGACCTGGCGACATCCGAGGAGGCGACACAGTTGCTGGACAATGGTCGCGTCCGTCTGGTTCTTGTCATTCCTCCGGACTTCTCGGATCGCTTGCTTTCAAATGACGTCGCGACCGTCCAAGTGCTCGTCGATGGGACGGATGCAAATTCCGCGACCACAGTCGTCGGCTTCGCCCAGGCTGTCGCGCTTCAATATTCTCAGAAGATCGTTCTGAGGAACCTCGCGAAAATCGGCCGCGGCAACTATATCCCGATCAATTATGAAGCGCGGATCTGGTATAATCCCGAGCTGAAGAGCTCGAAGTTCCTTGTCCCCGGTCTGATCGCATTCATTCTCGCCATCACGGCGGTGATCGCCACGTCGCTCTCCATTGTCCGCGAGAAGGAACGGAACACGGTGGAGCAGATCAATGTGTCGCCTGTCCACTCTTTCGATTTCATCATCGGCAAGTTGATCCCGTATGCGCTCATATCGCTTGTCGCCGCAGCGCTTGTTCTTCTCTCGGCATATGTTCTTTTTGACGTCGTCATCAAGGGGAGCGTCTTGCTGCTCTTCTGTGCGACGCTGCTGTTCATTATCTCGGCGCTCAGCATAGGGCTTCTGGTGTCGACGATCTCGGACAGCCAGCAGGTCGCGTTCCAAATTGCTGCCGTCGTGTCCATTGTGCCGACGATCATTCTTTCCGGATTTGTTTTTCCAATTCGCAGCATGCCATTGTGGCTGCAAATACTTTCCAACATCACTCCGGCGAAATTCTATCTCGTCATTCTCCGAAGCATCCTTCTGAAAGGGGTTGGTTTGGCTGCGTTCTGGCCGCAGATGCTCTATCTTGTCATCTTTGCTTCGGTACTGATCACCATCAGCACGTTGAGGTTCAAAAGGACAGTCGATTAGCCGCGTGAGCATCCAGCGAATCATAGCGCTCTTGAAAAAGGAGTTTGCGCAACTGCTCAAGGACCGGCGGCTCTTGCCCCTTGTATTCCTCGCCCCGGTGCTCCAGCTCACCTTCCTCGGATTTGCCGCCTCGCTTGATGTGAAGAACATCTCGATGGTTGTCTGCGATCTGGACAAGAGCTCTGCGAGCCGGTCGTTCATTCAGACGTTCACCAATTCCGGCTATTTCACGATCGAATACGCGACGGAAGACTACAATGCAATCCCGCAGTATCTGGATAACAACAAGGTGAACATGGCCCTTGTGATCCCACCAAAGTTCGAGGACAAGGTGCTGCGAAAGGATCCTGCTGTCGTCCAAGTAATCTTTGATGGAAGTGAGGGAAACACTGCCGCAATCTCAATGGGATACGTTGCTCAGGTGGTGGCGCGCACTTCGACCCAAATCCTTACAGAGTTCCTTGGATCGAGAGTTCGAGCCGGGGGAGTCAATGCTGAAGTGAGGGCGTGGTACAATCCTTCGTTGAAAAGCAGAAACTTCATGGTGCCAGGCGTGCTCGTGCTGATCCTTCTGATCACGACAACGAATCTGACCGCCATGGCGATCGTGAAGGAGAAGGAGGTCGGGACGCTCGAACAAATCATGGTGACGCCCATTCGATCGTATGAACTCATTCTGGGGAAACTCATCCCGTTTACTCTCGTGGGAATGATGAACGTTTCAGTGGTGATCACTGTTATGGTTTTTGGGTTTGACATCCCCGTGAAGGGAAGCGTGTTGCTGCTGTTCACGCTGAGCGGATTCTTTGTTTTGACGACATTGGGCATCGGGCTGTTCGTCTCGACGATCTCCAGGACTCAACAACAGGCCATGATGACGGTGATTTTCTTCATCGTGATGCCGATGATGTATATCTCTGGTTTTGTGTTCCCGATCGAAAACATGCCGAAGCCACTCCAGCTGCTCTCGCTGGGCATTCCGATGCGGTACTACCTCATCGTCATCCGTTCGATCATCATCAAAGGTGTGGGGATCAGTGCGCTCTGGTTTGAGGCACTCATGCTGCTGGCAATGGGAGCCACGATCCTGACTGCGAGCGCATTGCGATTCAGAAAGAAACTTGACTGACCCTGCGTTTCTTGCCGACAGGGCGAGCGCCTGCCGCGCATCGCTTTCGAACTCGTTTGATTTTCAGACAGAAATGCGGTACCATAGTTCAGAGTGGCTGTGGCCAATGCGTGAGAATCCCCGTCTAGTGCCGCTTCCCAAAAGTAACATTGTGTCTTGAGATGGATGCTACCATTGGAAGCGGGCCCCGTTCACCTAGCGGGTGAACGGGACGCCTTTCTGAACATGCCGCAGGCATGGCGTTGCTACAAGATCTCTTAATTACAAGAGGTACTAGTGTCGTGTATCAGAAATTCCTTGAATAAGTGCGCCGGGCAAATTTCATGATTCGGGCCGAAATTCGAGCATCCGTTGGTTCAGACATTATTAACTTACTTGCGATACACGACACTAGTGTCGCGTCCCGCAGATACCTTGAATAAGTGGATGAGCCAAGGCAGTATGCATTTGAAAGACAAAACTGACCATGCCGGACAAAGCACACACTGCCAATCACGAAATGATGCCCTTCCGAAGGAACCCTTTGTCTCGGCGAGAAGAGGCGGACGTAAGAAGCGCGAAAGATGGCGGACAGGTAGATCCAATCTCGGGACACAAAATCCCCCTCGATCCCCCTTTTCCAAAGGGGGAGGTGATATCGTCCGGCTGCGTTGAGTTCGCGCCGGCATATCCACATTCAGGCCTCCCCCTTTCTCAAAGGGGGTACGGGGGATTTGGAGTGCGGTGTGTCGCACCTTGCACTTATTCAATGAACTTGTGAGACAAAGCACAAGCTATTCCCTTGAGCACTGCACGAAGAGGTTATTGAATTCTTATGATGAATCAGCGTCGGCTGTATCGCACTATTGAGAGTTTCGCATCTCACGATTTCAAGACGGACAAGGAGTTGTTGAAGCACGTCCTCAATGAAATCGTGAAAGATGACAAGATCAACCTCAAAGGTGGACGCATCTGGCAATATGAGCCCTCCTCAGACTCGTATCGTTTGATCCATCAGATTGGCGTCATTGAGCGTCTCGAAACCGGCTATCGCATCGCGCTCTCGAGCTACCCGATTTTCTACCAATTGGCCGACCATCGTTCCGTGATCGCGAACGAGACAGATCGCTACCTTCGGAAGAAGGGAATCATGAAGTACTCCGCGACAGGTGTCGGCGAGAAGATCGAGACCAAGAAAGGCAAGATCCCGCAGTACATTCTTGCGTTCAACTCGGACGACATGGAGGACTCGCTCCTTTCGGACCTCAATATTATCAGCCTCGCCGTGACGTCGCTCCTGCGGGGGAAAAAGGTGGAACGCAAGGCATATTTGCTGGAGAAGGATCTCGACAAAGCAAGAGAAATCCAGCAGAGCATTCTTCCCCAGCATGCGCTGAGATTCTTTCACTACGAACTCTATGGAGTATCCATTCCTGATCGCGTTGTGGGAGGGGACTTTTTTGACTACCTTTCTTCTGATGACGAGCATGAGAGGCTCAGCGTTGTCATTGGAGATGCAGCCAGCAAAGGATTCCGTGCTGCGGCTCAGGCGCTGTACGTGGCTGGCGCGCTCAGGATGGGCATCGCGTTTGATACGAAGATCACGTCATTGATGTCGAGGCTGAACAAGCTGGTGAACAAGACCTTCTCCGAAGAGCAGTTTGTCACCTTGGTCTACGCAGAGTTGTCGAACGATCCCAAGGGGCTGATGCTGTATTCAAATGCAGGACACAACAGCCCGATTGTCTATCGTGCGCAAGAAAAGAGAATTGACTACCTCGAGGCCACGGGGCAGATCATGGGACCATTCCCGAACGGGACGTATAGCGTAGACAATACGCACCTTGAGAAAGATGATGTCGTCGTCCTCTACACGGACGGTGTTGTCGAAGCGGTTGGAGGGGGTGTGATGTACGGAGAAGATCGCCTGCAACGAAAGGTCCAGGAGCTGGCGGCGCTCAGCGCGAAGGAGATCTGCCAGCAGCTTCTGGATGATGTGCTGCAATATTCAGCTGCAGCGACCGATGGCGATGACAAGACAATCGTTGTGATCAAGCGTATCAGCGAATCGGAAAAACTGTGATTTCTAGTCGAGGAAGCAATGACTGAACAAAAACGCATTGGCATTGTCACAGGAGTAACAAGCGGCACCTTGACCGCGGTGATCGACCCTGAAATCAAGATGCTGTCCCGCGAAATCAATGGGAAAATGTACTACATCGGTCAGATTGGGAGTTACGTCCTGGTGCCGGTAGGGAAGATCATTGTTGTCGCGATGGTCAATGAATTCAAGAAAATCGATTTTTCGGAGAATGGGAAACTCACCCAGCGCTGCGTCATGGACCTGAGCCTCGTGGGAACAGTCAAGGCGGGTCGGTATGAGCGTGGTGTTTCTATTATTCCGCCGGTTGATGCGCCGGTGTTCATTGCTGAGGACGCGGATCCTGACTGCTGTCTTCTCTGTCTTCCGCAAATACGGTTTCTCCGTGGGTCAGCTATCGCTGTTCGAGCGTGAACGTGCCTACCTTGATCCGAACAGGTTCTTCAGCAAGCATCTTGCCATTCTGGGATCAAGCGGCTCCGGGAAATCTTGCACAGTCTCTTCCATTCTGCAGAAGGTCGCGACCTATCCCGACACGAATGTCATCATCCTCGACATCCACAACGAATACAGCACCGCGTTTCCGGAAACAAGTCAGCGCCTCGATATTGCGGAGCTTGAACTTCCATACTGGCTGATGAACCTCGCAGAACTGCAGGAGACGTTTATTGACGAGAAGGATGAGAATGCTGCGACGCAGCTCACCGTCTTCAAAGACCTGATTGTTGCATCGAAGAAGGGCAAGAACCCGGAACTGGCCGACGTGATCACCGTCGACACGCCCGTGTATTTTGACCTTTCGGAGGTGAGAGCGAAGGTCCAATACTCCGACTCCGAGAAGATCACGGGGCTCACCGGCTCAAGTGCCAAAGAGGGACCGTTCTACGGGAAGTTCACGCGTTTTCTGGTTCGTCTGGACAGCCGCTTGAATGATCCCCGCTACGCGTTCATGTTCAAACCCAAGGAGTACATCCATTCCGCTTCCTTCAAAGATCTTCTCAACAAGATCTTCGGCAAAAAAGGCGAATCCACCATCACGATCATGGACTTGAGCGGCGTTCCCTTTGACATCGTGAATACGATCGTGTCACTGCTCGCTCGTCTTGCATTTGACTTCAATTTCTGGAATGCCAACCGGCGTGATTTCCCCATCCTGCTCGTCTTCGAAGAAGCGCACAACTACCTCCCTGCCAGCGGCGGCCCGACGACCGGAGCTGCACGGCGAACGGTCGAGCGCATCGCAAAGGAGGGACGTAAGTACGGCGTCAGCTGCATGATCGTCAGCCAGCGGCCTGCCGAGGTGTCCGAAACGATTCTCTCGCAGTGCAACAACTTCGTTATCCTCCGACTTACAAACCCTGTGGATCAAGGCTACGTCCGAAAGCTGATGTCCGACACGTTCGCCGGGTTGATCGATACCCTTCCATCCCTCCGCCAAGGAGAAGCGCTCATCGTCGGTGAGGCCATTCCGATGCCGCTGCGCGTTCAAATCGATTTCCCCAATCCGGAGCCCAGCAGCGCAGACATCAAGTTCTTCGACAAGTGGAAACAAAGCGAGGCGAAGACCGAGATTCCGCAGGTTGTTGAGCGCTGGTGGAGACAGATACGACACTGACGCTCCGACCGATCCACTTCTTCCTGCTTGATTGCCGGCCCTGGCTTGATTCCGGCGGACGCTGGGGCTTTTCGCATTCTTCTACAAGCTTGGTCGAAAACCCTTTAGTAGCCACAAAGAAGCTGTGAGAAAGGCGCATCCTTGAATACCTGGTATTTCTTGAGACAAGTTGTCTTCGTTTTCCTCAGCGTCGCGGCTCTCACTGGTTCGTTTGCACAGGACAAAATCACGGAGCTGCAGGAAAAGCTCAAGCAGAATCCCAACGATGAGTCGACCCTGATGGAGCTCGGGCGTCAGTATCACGACATGGCCATGGGGGGAGACAAGGGGGCTGTTGACAAGGGGTTCCGCTGTTTTGATCGGGCCCTCGCTCTCGATTCAATGAATGTCGTTGCGCTGGCGTACAGGGGAAGCCTCTGGACATTGCGCGCACGGGATGCCTGGTGGCCTCCAACCAAACTGAACTATCTGAAGCAGGGGAGTGAGGAGATGGACAAAGCGGTTGAACGGGATCCCATGAATATGATGGTGCGTGTGATTCGCGGGATGAACAGTCTGACCTTGCCCGGAGGGCTGGGAAAACTGTCCACTGCACTTGAGGATTTCATCCTTTTGCTCAAACACCCGGAGTTCCCAACGCAGAGGCGCGAATTGAAGGCTTTGATCTACTTCTACGCAGGGGTTGCGCACAAGCGTGCGGATGAATACGACAGGGCGAAGGAGTTATTCCAGAAAGCGATTTCGATTCTGCCAGGCTCGGACTACGCCAGGAGAGCACAGGAAGAGCTGAAGGACATGGGATCGTAGCGACTTGCGCTGACTCAGTCAATCGCCTGGATCACTCGCTCGAGCTTCGTTTTGACCTGCGCTGCGACAGGTTCCATTGCCTCGTTGTCGAGCACCTTTGTCATGGACATTGGGTCGAACGCTGCCACGACGGTCTTGCCTTCCTTCTCGTAGACAATCACATTGCAGGGGAGCAGCAAGCCGACTTGTTCTTCCGCCTGAAGAGCCTGATAGGCAAATGGTGGGTTGCATGCGCCGAGGATGATGTACTTGTTGAAATCGACGTTGAGCTTCTTCTTCAGCGTTTCTTTGATGTCGATCGTCGTCAACACGCCGAATCCTTCCTTCTTCAGTTCCTCCGTCACTCTCTCAATTGCTTTCTCGTACGTCAACTTGACAGTTTTCGAGAATCCGTAGCTCATCGTGCTGCCTCCAAGGCTAAGAATCGTTCTTTGTGTGGATCACGGCTCCCATCATCCGAGACTCCTCCCGAATGTCCGTCTCGATTCGATGAATCGTGACGAGACCTCGTCCCGTTTTGTGGGACGGGCATCTATTGGGAATCAAGAAAAGAGCTTCGCATTTGCCCTTGGCCGCATGAAGTTCATGACCTGGATACCTGCTTACAACTTGCGGGTATGACAAAATGAAAGTCGTTCCCGAATGCATGATGTCATTCCCGAATGTTCTAATCGGGAATCCAGATCAAGGCTCAGTCCTGGATACCCGCTGAAGGCATGCGGGTATGACAGATGGGACGTGGCTCAGTCCTGCATACCCGGTGAAAGCATGCGGGTATGACAGACGGGATGTAGCTCGGTCCTGGATGCCCGCTTTCCCGCTCATCAACAGAGGCACGTCCCGCTTTCAAGGATTCTGCTTCCTAGCGGGATTTCTGCTTTTCAGGATTCCGCTCAGAGGCGGATTCCAAAGGGCGGAACAAAGAGCGAACACAAAACGCGAAGACGTGCCTTTCCGCCGAAGTGCGGCGTTTGGGCCTGCCTGCCTACGCTGCCGCTTCGGCAGGCACGCAGGTGTGCGGGAATGACAACTATTCTGTGGAAGGATTCTTGAGAGGGCTTCTCATCCCTGCTTGAGATTGTGGAAGTTCCATTCAACGATACCGCCTTTCATATGTGCCACTGAAAAGCCCAGCCGTTTCAGCCGCACGGCAGCCGTGAGGCTTCTGTTGCCGGTACGACAGTAACAAATAATCTCTCTGTTCTTGTGCTTTTCGAGCTCCGGGAATCGTCGGCCGAGCTCGTGGAGCGGGATGTGATGGGCCCCTTTGAGGTGTCCCTGACGCCATTCCTTGTCCGTTCGGACGTCAAGGAGGAGGATACCCCAATCGGTGCGCGTTCTTTCTTCGACCTCCTGCGGCGAATAATGCGTGATCGAACGAAATTTGAGAAATCGCCGGACGTAGAACAGGACCAGGAAGACAATAACGATGGAGAGAACGACCTCGCTACTCATTGCTTTGAATCCTCGATGAGATCGCTCAGTTCAGATGGCAGGCTCCGCCGCAACAATCACCACCCATGTCGCACGAAGGGGCTGACGATGAAGTGCTCGACGCTCCACCCATCGCCACGGTCGCGGCAGAAAAGAGTTTCTTGTGCTTCGATGAGCCACAGTGAGGACACACGACGTCATCAACAACCTCCCTCACTTTGTGATAGACATCGTACATTTTCCCGCAGTCAGAACATCTGTAGTCGAACACTGGCATTGAACCGACCTCCGATGATAGTAGGATTCGAAATTGCCCCCAACGTACGTTCTACTTTTGATGCACCGATGGCCCGAAGGATTCTCTTACCTTGGAAAGCAACAACTTCTTCAAGCCTGGAAGCTTCTCATTTCAGTAATGATCGGAGGACAAATTGCAGTATCCCGTCATGTTTGTAGTAGTCAACTTCGTTTGGCGTATCGATACGGGAAATGACCGTGAAGGTCTTGAGGACCCCGTCCATGGTCGTTGCCGTGGCCGTCAATCGTTGCCGCGGCTGGAGTCCGCCCGTGATTCCCTGAATGGCATACGTCTCAAACCCGGTGAGCCCCAACGTCTTGCAGTTCTGACCTTCTTCGAACTGGAGCGGGAGCACTCCCATGCCGACGAGATTGCTCCGATGGATCCGTTCGAAGCTCTCTGCAATAACGGCGCGCACGCCAAGGAGTCGTGGACCCTTTGCTGCCCAGTCGCGTGACGAACCCGAACCATATTCCTTTCCTGCGATGATGAGCAACGGCACTTTTTCATCTTTGTACTTCATTGCGGCATCGAAGATCGAGATCGGTCGTTTCGATGACGGATGGATCGTCCAGCCCCCTTCAGTACCGGGGGCCAGCAGGTTGCGCAGGCGGACATTCGCAAACGTGCCGCGCATCATGACCTCGTGGTTGCCGCGCCGTGCCCCGTATTGATTGAAATCTCTCTTCTCGACTCCACGCTCAGTCAAGTATTTTGCTCCCGGGCTGTTGGCCGCAATCGAACCTGCAGGCGAGATGTGATCGGTTGTCACAGAATCACCAAGAAGCGCCAGGACCCTCGCGCCCACAATGTCCTGCGGCGGGTGAGGCTCTCTCAGCAGACCCTCGAAGTAGGGGGCAGCTTTGATGTACGTCGACTCCTGGTCCCATGCATACCGCGGCTCCGGTTGGGACCGGCAGCCTCTGCCACTCTTTTTCCCCCTCGAAGACGTTCGAATATCGGCTCACGAACATTTCCGATTTGAGGCTCGAACGGATGATTGACTCGACTTCCTCCGGAGAGGGCCAGATATCTTTCAGAAAGACCGGCTTGCCATCTTTCCCTGTGCCGATGGGTTCATTCTGAAGGTCGATGTCGATAGTGCCGGCGAGCGCATATGCCACCACAAGTGGCGGGGACGCGAGATAGTTCGCACGGATCTGAGAATGTACGCGCCCTTCGAAGTTCCGGTTGCCGGAGAGAACGGAGACTGCGAGGAGATCACTCTCCTGCAACGCTTTGGCGATCGGCTCGGGGAGGGGTCCGCTGTTGCCGATGCATGTCGTGCATCCATATCCGACCAGATTGAATCCAAGCTGATCAAGATAGATGTTCAGACCTGCCTCGCGCAAATAGTCGGTCACAACCTTTGAGCCTGGAGCCAGACTTGTCTTGACCCAGGGCTTGGAAGCCAGCCCTCGCTCGACGGCCTTTTTGGCGAGCAATCCTGCAGCAACGAGGACGGAAGGATTGGAGGTGTTCGTACAGCTCGTGATGGCCGCTATCGCGACTGAACCCTGCGACAACTGGAATGTTGAACCATCCTTCCGAACCGGCACGGACTTCAGTGCGGCATCAGAAAGCGCTTTATCGGATGGAACATTGGTTGCCTGACTCGCCCAAGCCGCAGCGGCATCCTTGTTCACTGCAATCCCCTTCAGCTCGAGCATGTCGACGAAGGCCTTTCGGTAGGAGGTCTTCGCCTGAGAAAGAGTCACTCTGTCCTGAGGCCGCTTCGGACCTGCAAGACTTGGTTCGACCGTGCCTAGATCAAGCTCCAGGGTGTCGCTAAATTGGGGCTCGGGGCTGTCGGAAGTGTGGAAGATCCCTTGTTCGCGGCAGTACGCCTCGACGAGGGCGACCAGCTCCGCACTGCGTCCCGTGAATCGAAGGTAGTTCAAGGTCTCCTGGTCGACCGGGAAGAATCCCATCGTGGCGCCGTACTCGGGGGCCATGTTGGCAATGGTCGCACGATCTGCAAGAGAGAGGCTTGCTAGGCCTGCGCCGTAGAACTCCACGAACTTGCCAACGACGCCCTTCTTTCGGAGGATCTGAGTCGCCGTGAGAACAAGATCAGTTGCGGTTGCTCCGGCTCTCAGCTTCCCTGTGAGTTTGAAGCCCACAACTTGGGGGATCAACATGGAGATTGGCTGGCCGAGCATCGCGGCCTCTGCCTCGATGCCGCCGACGCCCCATCCCAGGACGCCGAGGCCGTTGATCATGGTCGTGTGCGAGTCGGTGCCCACGAGGGTGTCCGGATAGGCCCACGTCTCTCCATCCACCTGCGTCGTGAATACGGCCTTGGCAAGGTATTCGAGGTTAATCTGATGGACAATCCCTGTGCCCGGGGGGACAACGCGGAAGTTCTTGAACGCCTGCTGGCCCCACCGGAGGAAGGCATAGCGTTCTTTGTTGCGCTCAAATTCCTTCTCGACATTCAGCATGAATGCAGAGGGAGTGCCGAACTCGTCGACTTGAACGGAGTGATCGATGACAAGGTCGACAGGTTGCAGAGGGTTAATCCTGTTCGGATCACCACCCATCTTTACCATTGCATCACGCATGACGGCAAGGTCGACTACGCATGGGACACCGGTGAAATCCTGGAGGAGAACCCGCGCTGGCATGAAGGCAATTTCTTTGTCGGGAGTGGCTCTGGCATTCCAGTGGACCAACGCCTCGATGTCCTCGCGCCGCACAGCCCTGCCGTCCTCTTGTCGGAGGAGATTCTCAAGCAGGATTTTGAGAGAGATCGGCAATCGCTTGAGAGAAATGGATGATGCCTTCTCTAGCTTCTGGAGTGAGAAAAACGCATATGTCCTGCCACCAACAGTAAGCGTTGATTTAGTCTGAAAACTGTCCTTCACCTGCATGAATCCCTCCTCAGTACTGGCGTACGGAACCTGAAATGTGCAGAGCTCACCACGAGAAAACGAACCAATATACGAAAAAAATGCGGTGATTTGCCAGATGAATGACCTCTGTATCGATGAATGTTTCGGAACTGAAACTCTGGTGTTTTCTGTTTACATTGTCACAGATTGTTCCAGACCGACATCATTCTTTATTTCAAGGCGTGCACGCTAGTGATCAACAGAATGATCCTTACGCTAGGATTGCTGCTAACAGTGCAGCTCCTTCTCGCTCAAGAGCCAGAGAGTTATCTCAAAGGACAGTTCAGAGCTCAGGAGGCCCGCAGGTTCCAGAAGCTAGCTGAACAATCCAGCACACTCTCACCGGGCCAGGAAGGATTCGATGTCAAGTACTACAAGCTTGATTTGAAGATCAACGCGATAGCGCAAGGCTTGGATGGCTCTGTCACCATGCTGGCCAAATCGTTGGTTAACAACCTGAACGCGATCACACTCGACTTCGCTGACCCGATGAAAGTGGACTCCGTGTATTCGGGAGGCATGCGCGTACAGAATGTCACACAGCAAGCATCACTGGTCAGTATCGGCCTTGACCGCGGGTACTCGATCGGAGATCTCTTCATCGTTATAGTCTACTACCACGGGAGCCCTGTCAGTGAAGGGTTCGGCACTTTCAGTTTCTCCAGCAACAACGGATCTCCCTGGATCTGGTCACTCAGTGAGCCGTATGGTGCGAAGGACTGGTGGCCCTGCAAGGACCATCCAGGCGACAAGGCAGATTCACTGGACGTGTGGGTGACGTGTGATTCTTCCTTGAAAGTGGGATCGGAAGGGAAACTTGTGGCTGTTGTGAACAACGGTGATGGCACCAAGACGCATAAGTGGCAGCATCGCTATCCGATCGCGACGTACCTCGTCTCCATTGCCATCGCGGACTACTATGAAGTCTCAGGTTGGTTCAAGTATACTCCAAAAGACTCCATGCTTGTACTGAACTACGCCCTGGACAAGAGCGGTGCATCGAACTCACTTGGCTACACGGTAGCGATGCTTGGCATCTATTCCGATTTGTTCGGGCTCTATCCATTCATCAATGAAAAGTACGGGCATGCCCAATTCGGCTGGGGCGGTGGGATGGAGCACCAGACCATGACATCGCTTGGTGGCTTCAGTGAGAGCTTGATAGCGCATGAGATGGCCCACCAGTGGTTCGGCGACATGATCACGACGCGGACGTGGCCTCACGTTTGGCTCAACGAAGGGTTCGCGACATATTGTGTCGCCCTCTATTTCGAACGCAAGTCGGATCCCGACAGGGTATTGGTCGGTGATCAACAGGGAGATGGCCAGCGCCCGGAATGCTGTCGGTTCCATTTTCATCCGAGGTCAAGATACGTTGGACATTTGGGGGAAGCTTTTCGACGGCAACCTTGTGTATTCCAAAGGTGCCTCTGTGCTTCACATGCTTCGGCATGTCCTCGGTGATAGTGTCTTTTTTCGTGCAATGAGACAATATGCTCAAGACCCGAGGTTTCGATTTGGGACCGCCTCAACAGAAGATTTTCAGTCCGTATGCGAGACGGCTTCGGGAAAAAGTGCGGGAAGTCTCAACTATTTCTTCCAGGAATGGATCTATGGGCAGAATTTCCCCAGCTACCAGTACGAGTGGGGAGAACTGAAGAATGGGTCCGTCTATTCGGTACGTGTGACGCTGAATCAAACCACGGGCACGAGCAATCCGAACTTTTTCCAAATGCCAATTGACTTCAGATTCACCGGGATTGGACTTGATACGACCATTACAGTGCTCAATGACACTCAGAACCAGACGTTTAGGTTCGACTTGCCGAAAGAGCCGACAGGCTTTCAACTGGATCCAAACAGCTGGATCCTGAACAATGCGTCGGGGATCCTCGTCAACGTCGATCAGATTTCGGATACTCCAGCTAGGTTCGCTTTGCTGCAGAACTATCCGAATCCATTCAACCCGTCGACGCTCATTCCATTTGATTTGCCTCAGGCTGCATATGTTCGTCTCGAAGTCTACAACGAACTCGGTGAGCTGGTTCAGGTACTGGTGGATGGGAAGCAAATGGAGCCAGGCCATCACATTGTGCAATTTGCGGCAGTCAGCAAGGAGGGCAGTCCTCTTTCTTCTGGCGTCTACTATTATCGATTGCTTGCATCCGGTGTGCCTGTCCAGACACGGAAGATGGTCTACCTGCGTTGAGGTGACATCGCAACCGCGATGATATCGTCCGGTGCCGTGTGGAGCCAGCGGCATCTTGATGGAGACTGCGAGACCGAGACGATTTCTTGATTAAAAGACGCAAAGATGATATATTGCACACCACGTCGATCCCCCCGACCACTGTTGAACGAGTGAAAGCAGAAGTTGCCCAAGCGTACTGACATTAAGTCCATCCTGATTATCGGTTCCGGCCCCATCGTCATCGGTCAAGCATGTGAATTTGATTACTCTGGGACTCAAGCCTGCAAGGTGTTGAGAGAGGAGGGGTATCGTGTTGTCCTGATCAACAGCAACCCAGCGACGATCATGACCGATCCGGAACTCGCGGATGCGACCTACATAGAGCCAATCACACCCGAAGTTGTGGAAAAAATCATCGAGAAGGAAAGACCCGACGTCATCCTCCCCACGATGGGCGGCCAAACGGCGTTGAATACCGCCGTGGCTCTTGCCGAGAGCGGTGTCTTAAAGAAGCATGGTGTCGAGCTTATCGGAGCCAAACTCGAAGCCATCAAGAAAGCTGAAGACCGTGAGCTGTTCCAGGAAGCTATGAGGCAGATCGGCCTTGAGACTCCGCGAGGACAATTTGTCCACAGTCTCGACCAGGCCCTCGAGGTCGCGAATACCACCGGACTGCCGATTATCATTCGTCCGTCGTTCACGCTCGGCGGGACTGGCGGAGGCACGGCGTACAACCTTGAGGAATTCCGTGAGAAGGTCGAGCATGGTCTCGGCAGCAGCCCGATTCATCAGGTCCTTCTGGAGGAATCGGTTATTGGGTGGAAGGAGTATGAGCTGGAGGTGATGCGCGACCTGAAGGACAATGTGGTCATTATCTGCTCCATCGAAAACTTCGACCCAATGGGTGTTCATACCGGAGATTCCATCACCGTTGCTCCTGCTCAAACGTTGACGGACAAAGAGTATCAGGTGATGAGGGATGCTGCGATCAAGATCATTCGAAAGATCGGTGTTGAGACGGGAGGATCGAATATTCAGTTTGCTGTCAGCCCAACGGATGGCAGGATGATCGTGATCGAGATGAATCCCCGCGTCTCGCGCTCTTCGGCGCTGGCGTCGAAGGCAACCGGTTTTCCGATCGCGAAGATTGCAGCGAAGCTCGCGGTGGGCTACACGCTTGACGAAATCCCGAACGACATCACGAAAGAGACGCCGGCTTCGTTCGAGCCGACGATCGACTATTGTGTTGTGAAGATCCCCCGCTGGGATTTTGAGAAATTCAAAGGAGTCGATGATACACTTGGCGTGCAAATGAAGTCTGTTGGAGAAGCGATGGCGATCGGACGCACATTCAAAGAATCATTTCAGAAGGCGCTTCGTTCCCTCGAACAGGGTCGCTTTGGCCTCGGGGGGGACGGCAAGGATGTCCTTGATGTCCGCTCGCTGCCGGAGGGCAAACGAGAGGAGTGGAAGAAGAAGACACTCGATCGATTGAAGATGCCCAAGCCAAACAATGTCTTTTACCTTCGCTATGCGTTTCAGCTTGGGTCGACCATCGATGAGTTGTACAACGTGACGAAAATCGATCCTTGGTTCCTCTACAATCTCAAACAAATTGTCGATTTCGAAGAGGAGTTGTATGCGTACAGCGTGCATCCTTCCTGAAGGCATAAAGAGGCTCTGGTTTGCGGTTCAATGCGGAGGCCTGGCGGCCGCGAGGATTCGCATGGCGGCCGTGGGATTTCTTTTGGCGGCAGTTGCTGCGACGATGGTTGCTCAGCCTACTATACCCCCGGACAAGGAAAGCCTGTTGAAAGGCCTCGGAATGGGGCTTGCAGAAGTTGCCGACATCTACAACTATCCGGGTCCAAAGCACGCCATTGATCTCAAGAACGAGTTGGGCCTTACGAGAGACCAGTTAAAGAAGACTGAAGCCTTGGACAAAGTTGTGTCGAGTTCTGCGGTTGCCAAAGGCGGAGAGATCGTGCAAGCGGAAGAAGAATTGGGCAAGCTCTTCGAGGCGGGAACCATCAACGAGAAGATGCTCAGGTCAAAGCTCGAAGAGATTGGAAAGCTCAGGGCGGAGCTCAGGTTTATCCACTTGCAGGCGCATGTGCGTATGAAACAGATTCTCACCCCGGAACAGATCAAACGCTACGCCGAACTGAGAGGTCATGAAGCAAAGCGCGAAAGCTAAGGGGGCCCCGACGCGGGTCACCAAGGAAGTCCTGCTGAAGGCGAAGCAATATGGCTTCTCCGATCAGCAGCTTGCCCATCTGTGGGGGACAACGGAAAAGGCAATCCGGCGACTCCGCAAGGAACTCGGCGTCATACCGGTCTACAAGACCGTCGACACCTGTGCTGCTGAGTTCGAAGCCCACACTCCTTATCACTACTCGACGTACGACCAGGAAAACGAATCCATCTGCAGTGACCGCAAGAAGGTCATCATCCTCGGTGGCGGCCCGAATCGAATCGGCCAGGGCATCGAATTTGATTACTGTTGTGTCCACGGAGTTTACGCTCTGGAAGAGGAGGGGATCGAAACGATCATGATCAACTGTAATCCGGAGACTGTTTCGACGGATTATGACACCACCGACAAATTGTATTTTGAACCGCTGACCCTCGAGGACGTTCTCAATATCTATGATCATGAACAGCCTCTCGGTGTCATTATCAGCTTCGGCGGCCAGACGCCGCTCAAGATTGCCAAGGCGCTCGAGGAGAACGGAGTCCGGATTCTCGGGTACTTCTCCGGAAGGAATTGATATCGCGGAAGACCGGGAACGATTTGGAGCGCTGCTCCGCAAGCTCAAGATTCCTCATCCGATGTACGGGACCGCGTATTCTGTGAATAATGCAGTTCTTGTTGCGGAACAGATCGGCTTTCCCGTGTTGATCCGTCCATCGTATGTGCTGGGTGGACGGGCAATGGAAATCTGCTACAACAGCGATGCTGTCCGCGTATACATGAAAAAAGCGGTCGATGTCTCGCCCGAACATCCCGTCTTGATTGATCGGTTCCTCGAGGATGCGTTTGAATTCGATGTCGATGCCGTGTGCGACGGGAGGGATGTGCTCATCGGTGGCGTGATGCAGCACATTGAAGAGGCGGGAATTCACTCCGGCGACAGCGCATGTGTACTTCCACCCTATATGATCTCGGACAAGAACCTGGAGGACCTGAAGCTCTATACCATCAGACTGGCAAAGGCGCTGAAGGTCATTGGGCTCATCAATGTCCAGTACGCGATGAAGGACGGCGTGGTCTATGTGCTGGAGGTGAATCCGCGTGCATCTCGCACAGTGCCGTTCGTGAGCAAGGCTGTGGGATTGCCCCTGGCCAAGATCGCTGCGAAGGTGATGATTGGCCGAAGCCTCGAAGACCTGGGCGTCAAAGACTTCGATTTCCAAAAGGTCAAACACATTTCAGTTAAGGAGGCCGTGTTCCCATTTTCGAAGTTTCCCGCGTTCCGGTCTTCCTTGGACCCGAAATGCGCTCCACCGGTGAAGTTATGGCCTGTTACTTATTCCGGAATGACTAATCAAGAGGTCATGTATGACTATGGCAAAAGCGCCGTTGCCTGGAAGAAATTCGTCCTGGATTTTGTGCCGGATGCGCATATGGGCTGTGCAGCGCCTGGTCCGGGAAAATTTTATGAAATTCTTGACTACAAATTATATGCCTGGCCTGGCCATGGAGTTGCGCCTGAACACTCTTACCAGTGCCTTGAAGGTGAATACATGAAGGCGAATGAATATGATGCCCTGATTGATGACCCGTCGAATTTCTTCAGTAATGTCTACCTGCCCCGCGTATTCGGAACGTTGGAGCCCTGGAAGATGCTCCCATTTCTCCCTGGTATACTCGAAATTTATGGAGTTGCCTTTAATTTTATACCCTTTGGTTTA
>CAVUAC010000040.1:0-12625 GCA_963739335.1 uncultured Bacteroidota bacterium
ATGACTACACAGTTGAATGTCTTTTCAGTAACCATTTATCATTCGGGCTGGACACAACGCTTGTGACGACTCAAAACTCAAGACCAAAAACTCACAACTCCCTCTGCTATCTATTTGTCAGCGTTACCGCCTTGTGCGCAGCGTCATCAATCGTGCCGACGTACATGAACGCCTCTTCCGGCAGGTTGTCGGCTTTACCATCGCAGATCTGTCGGCAACTGGCAATTGTGTCCACCACCGGCACGTACTTGCCTTCGAGGCCTGTGAACTGTTTCGTCACTAAGAACGGCTGTGAGAAGAATCGTTCGAGCTTTCTGGCACGGGCAACGATGGTCTGGTCTTCTCTGCTCAATTCATCCATCCCCAGAATCGCGATTATGTCCTGCAGGTCATTGTAGCGTTGCAGGTATCAAGCACCTTCTGCGCAACACTGTAATGGTCTTGCCCCACAATGTTGGCATCCAGTATCCGCGACGTGCTCTCCAGCGGGTCCACCGCGGGATAGATGCCCTTTTCGGTAATAGAGCGTTTGAGCACTACAAAAGCATCAAGATGAGCAAAAGTTGTCGCCGGAGCCGGATCTGTCAGGTCGTCGGCTGGCACGTAAATCGCCTGCACTGCAAGAGAGGGAAATGGACTCAGGTTGCCTACCTTGCTATCCTCGCGCGGAAGTAATCGAGGCACTACGACATCCGATTTTCCGCTATATCCAGGTGCCGATGAACGTCCTTGATTTGCGACTCTGCGATATGGCGCGAGTAGTGCGGGAGAAAGGGATCAAGATCACGGTCCGGAGCACATTATTGCAAGGACTATTGCTAATGGAACCCAAAAATTCCCGGTTGAGAGTATGCGGCGGCATTATTTGCGGCGAGTGAAACTGGCCGGAGATGCAGGAATAAGCGTTCCTCAACTCTGCATAAGTTTTCTAATGACGGAATGCCCGATTGACTATCTTATTTTCGGGGTGGACTCACTCGCCCAATTAAGCGAGATTATACATGCGCTTCGAGAATCGCGGCCACTGACAAAGAGGTACTTAGTCGATTGAATGAACTGAGAATCAATATCCCCGAGGGAAATGGTATCGCCCCGCATGCTGTCCAATTCTTCATCAGACCACCTGAGCCATTGCCACCATATTTGCACCCATTTTTTCAGGTTCCTGCCTTGTTTTTTGAACATCCGTATAAGTTTCTGTGGCGAAAGCTACCAGTTCACGGATTATGTTACCATCGTCTATTACCATAAATTCCCAGGGTTGGCTATTATGACCTGATGGTGCCCATCTAGCAGCTTCTATCAGTTTGAGAATAGTAGCTCTATCTACTTTCCTGTCCAGAAACTTACCACGATACATCTGTCGCTCTCGTATTGCTTCCAATACATCCATAATACCTAACTCCTTAAACTCCTTATTTTAGCCATTAACCTATTTTAATCATAACAGACAAATATTTCCTGTTCTAGAATCACAAAACATCAAAATGTGACCCATCATCTTGACTGGAGTCATAATTGTTGAGATAAGCATTTACACTCTCTTAGCGGAAGTCCTATCTTAATGGGGAGCAGTACAGTGACTCACTGAGGTTGCATTGTGCCCCTTACCCAAGATGCATATATACCACCAGCACAAAGCAGCGTATAGATAGAGAATGTGATCGTAACAGTCTTAAAGAAAGACTCGTAATGTTCTGGAGTAACTGAACTCGACCAATGAAGATTGAGAAGAGCATCATAATAATACCCATGCTGAACGTTACTCCAACCTGCCGCATTGTACCCACAATTGCTGAGGCCACCCCATAAAACCTCTTATCCACGGAACCCATAATTGCATTATTATTAGGAGCCGTAAAGAACGCAAAGCCAAATCCCAATATAACTAGAGTGATAATTATATAGTGCAAGTTCGTATTGGCATTAAGAAAAGCAAACATCAGAACCCTGTGGTTATTAAAAGCCATGCTTGCAGATGTAACAATGCGTGGTTGAATCTTATCTGATATTCTCCCTGCAATCGGTGCAAAAAATAACCTGGATTAGAGGACTTGTTACTAGGATAAACCCCGCAATTTGTGTGTCGAAGCCCTTTATATACTGTAAATATAGGCTCAATAGAAGACGACAGGCCATGTAGCACTATAACTAATCAGTGCCGCTATATTCTGAGAAAGCGACAACGCTTATGAAGAGCTGGGGCTCTACAAGGACGCCATTGCCGCATTTTCGAATGCCCTCAAGTACGACGAAAAACACTACGAGTCATTTTTCGGACGAGGAAGCTGCTACGATGCGATGGAGCAGCCAAAGCGGGCTCTTCTCGACTATAAGAAAGGAATCTCAATTAATCCTGAGTATCCGGAACTGTGGCATGCCAGAGCCGATGCCGAATACAATCTAGGCCGGGCTGAGGAGTGCCTGGAAAGTTATCGGATGGTCCTGAAACTGGACCCGTCGAATGCTGAGGCCTGGTTCGACTATGGTGATACCCTGTACGAGAGTGGCGAGGTAAAGGAATCGATGGATGCACTGGCCCAATGCATAAAGTTGGCCCCGCATTTTGCACCAGCCCACTACACGCTGGCGAAGATCCAAATACTCCTCCGTCAACACAAGGCAGCTGTGGAATCGCTCACCAAGGCTTTTTCACAAGAGCCTGATTTGATGAAGCAGTTCAAGAAAGACTATCCGGATTTGAAGTCCCATCGCGATTTTGCACCCCTCTTGAAGAGATAGTGCTTCACACTCCTCACAAGTCCCAACTTCAGCCCCTCGGATCGTAAGACAACGCAATGAAGCGCTTCGGCGTCATAGGTCAGCCCATCGCACACTCGCTCTCACCGCTGCTGCACAACACAGCGTTCTCGCTCCTTGAACTTGATTGCCGTTACGACGCAATCGTTGTCGAACCTTCGTCGCTGCCATCTGCCTTGCGCGACTTCAAGTCCCGCGAATTTGCAGGATTGAATGTCACCATACCGCACAAGGAGACGATCGTGTCATTGGTCGATGAGCTCAGCGATGAGGCGAAGGCTGTCGGCGCGGTGAACACTCTTTCATTCACGAACGATCGCGTCAGAGGAGACAACACGGACGTTTACGGCATCGCGCAATCGCTTGACGCGTTCCGGAAAGATTTCGACCAACAAGCCGTTCTCGTGCTTGGCGCAGGCGGTTCGGCGCGGGCAACGACGTTCGCGCTGCTGACCAGATTCAGCCCTGCCGAAATCACCGTCGCGAATCGTGGTCTGACAAGGGCTCGCGACCTCGTCGCGCATTTCGACCGATACACAAAGGGAACGAGGCTCAGAGCACTCCCCCTGGCCCATGAGACCATCGGTCGTGCAGTCGAGCGGGCAAGCCTCATCATCAACGCGACGCCCGTCGGCATGTTTCCTTCGGTTGAAGGTTCACCCGTCGATGAGAAGGTGAGATTTCATTCAGGACAGACTGTCCTGGACTTGATCTACACTCCCCTTCAGACAAGATTTCTGGATTCCGCGGCGCGCGACGGTGCAAGAACTATTAGCGGCCTCGAGATGTTCCTGTATCAAGGGGCTCGATCGTTCGAGCTCTGGCTCGGCCTCCAGATGCCCGTTGACGATGTCCGGCCGGTCATCCTCAATGAATTGAACAAACGAGAAAGCAGTCACACATCCTAGACCATGATCGATCCTGAGCTTCAATCGAAGTACGATCAGCTTCAGAATATTTTGCGTGCCATGGAAAGCGTTGCCGTCGGCTTTTCTGGTGGCATCGACAGCACGCTTCTGATTCGTGTCGCCACTGACACGCTGGGCAACAAGGCCCTCGCCGTTATCGGCAGATCCGAGACGTATCCAACCCGCGAGTTCGAAGAAGCGATCCAGCTGGCGACATCGTTCGGTTCGAGGTACCGGGTGGTGAATACCGAAGAGACAGACAATCTCAAGTTCAGGGAGAATCCGCCCGACCGCTGCTACTTCTGCAAGACTGAGCTTTTTGGCAAGCTGCAGACGATTGCCGACGAAGAGGGGATCCAATGGGTTGCCGATGGGACGATCGTCGACGACCTGGGAGATTTCCGACCGGGGATGCGCGCGAAAGGAGGAACAAAACGTGCGCTCTCCTCTCCTTGACGCAGGGTTCACCAAAGCCGACGTTCGCGTGCTGGCACGTGCTCTTGGCATCCCGACGTGGGACAAACCATCCTTTGCCTGCCTTTCCTCTCGATTCCCATACGGCCATGGCATCACGAAGGAGAACCTTATGAAAGTTGATGCAGCAGAGACATTTATGCGTGATCTCGGCTTCCGCTTCTTCCGCGTTCGGCATCACGATGACAGAACTGCCAGACTGGAAATCGGTCCGCAGGAATTCGATCGGTTGTTCGAGCCCTCTCTGCGGGAAAGAATCGTTCATCATTTCAAGAGCCTGGGTTTCATCTACGTTACCCTAGACCTCCAGGGTTACCGGACCGGGAGCATGAACGAAGTCCTTACAGACGAGGCAAAAAGAGAGCACCTCAAGTAAGCACCCCCCATTGTCGGTTTTCCGGACCCCTGTACCCTGCGGATATCTTTTTCTGTATTCGTGCTTGACTCAGTGATTCCTTCTTTCGTACATTAACAACTGAACAACTGCTCAATCGTTCAGGTGACCATCATGGCAGCACACAACCATCAAAACGCGATCCGCTCCGCCAAGAGGGCTCTGGCAGGAGAGACGGCCATCGAAACCCTTGCCGAAACCTTCAAGATCCTCGGCGATCAGACGCGCCTCAAGATTGTCCTTGCCTTGAGCAAACAGGAGCTCTGCGTTCTGGATATCGCTGCGGTGCTCGGGATTACAGGGTCAGCGATCTCGCACCAACTCCGGCTTCTCAAGACACTACGGATTGTCAGGCAGCGCAAGGAGGGAAAGATGGCTTTCTATTTCCTGAACGACGAACACATCGAGGACCTCATCAGAGTAGCGGCACGCCACAGCGTGGAGTGAGGAATGGAGAGAGATGAAGAGATGGGATGTGGAATAATGGCATAATGGAATAGTGGAATCAGGGAACAATGGGAGTAGAGCGGGTGCGAGAATGAAAGCAAAGATACAAGAGACAACGTTTATGGTTCACGACTTGTGCTGCGCCACGGAAGAGCAATTGATTCGAAAGCGGCTGCAAGGTCAGCCTGGCATTGAGGCTCTCGAGTTCAATGTCATATCTCATCGACTGAAGGTCAGACACACCTGCGACGAAGAGACGATCGCCAGTCAGTTGAAGGAAATTGGTCTGCCGGGAATCAATGAAGCGCGGCCGGTAGTCCCATCGAACAGGATGTTCACCCGACTACATGTTTCGACGGCCCTTTCGGCACTTTTCTTTGTCGCAGGCCTTACCGTTCACCTTATCGCTCCAGCTCAATCGCTTTCCATACTCTTGCTTCTGTGTTCGATGCTCGCCGGCGGTTGGCATATCGCCCTGAAAGCGCTCAGAGCGATTCGTTCCCTGTCACTGGAGATGAATGCGCTGATGACGGTGGCATCGATCGGTGCAGTCATCCTCGGACAGTACGCCGAGGGGGCTGCTGTCATTCTCCTCTTCTCCGTTTCGCTGTTGATTGAGTCGTTCAGTCTCGACCGAGTTCGCCGTGCGATTCGTTCACTCATGAGTATGTCGCCCCCCAGCGCAACGGTCATGCGGGGCGGCAAGGAGAACACGCTTCGCGTCGAGGAGATCGAGATCGGCGAACTGATGGTCATCCGTCCAGGGGAAAGGATACCGCTCGATGGAGAAGTCATCGATGGACATTCAAGTGTCGATGAAGCGCCCATTACGGGAGAGCCTTTCCCTGCCTTGAAGAGAAAAGGGGATCGTGTCTATGCCGGTTCCTTCAATCAACGCGGCGCGCTGGAGGTACGCGTCCTGAAGCGGGCGAACGACTCCACGATTGCGCGCATGATCCATCTCGTCGAAGAAGCACAGAGCAAGAAGGCCCCCAGCCAAACATTCATCGAGCGGTTCACGCAATACTATACGCCGTCGGTTTTCGCCCTCGCCATCGCGCTCACGCTCATGCCGCCGCTTTTCTTCGATGTCCCGTTCAGCGAATGGCTTTACCGTTCACTTGTTCTCCTTGTCATTGCGTGCCCTTGCGCGCTGGTCATTTCCACCCCCGTGACGCTGGTCAGCGCGCTGACGAACGCTGCAAGCCACGGAATCCTCGTGAAAGGCGGGAAACACATCGAAGCCCTCGCGGCAGTCCGCGCAGTGGCTTTCGACAAAACAGGCACGCTCACACAGGGGCAACTGACGGTCACGGATATCGTTGCGATGAATACGCTTCCTCAGCGTGACATCCTGCGGATAGCTGCCGCTGCCGAATTAAAGTCAGAGCACCATCTCGCCGAGGCGCTTCTCGGAAAGGCTGAAGAAGAAGGCATAACACTCCACGAAGCTGCGACCGAAGAATTCTTGTCGATTACCGGGAAGGGCATCCGGACGAAAGTCGACGGGAAGATATACGTCGTCGGAAATCACCAGCTCGTCGAGGAAATGAACATCTGCTCTCCTGCTGTGGAGGAAATACTGCATCGACTTGAAGACCAGGGTAAAACCGTGGTCATTCTCTCGGACAATGAACAAGTCCTTGGTGTTATCGCGATTGCCGATCGGATACGCCAAGAGAGCAGATCGGTCGTCAGGGATCTACACAGGCTTGGCGTCGAGAGGGTCGTTCTCCTGACCGGTGACAGTGGGAGTGTCGCTGCAGTGGTTGCCGAAGAGCTTGGGGTTGACGAGTTGAGGGCCGAGCTGCTTCCCGAGGACAAGCTTGCGGTCGTCAATGAGCTGAAAGCCCAATACGGAGCAGTCGCAATGGTTGGAGATGGTATCAACGACGCCCCGGCGCTTGCGGCGGCAGATGTCGGCATCGCAATGGGCGGCATCGGCTCGGATACTGCGCTTGAGACTGCTGACGTTGTCCTGATGACAGACAGCATCGCGAAGGTGCCATACGGCATTTCCCTTGGGAAGCAGGCACTCAGGATCGTGAAGCAGAACATTGCTCTCGCATTGCTGACTAAAGGAGTGTTCATCTCGCTGGGAATCCTGGGCTTGTCCAGTCTTTGGCTCGCCATTCTCGCCGATGACGGAACGGCGCTGCTTGTCATACTCAACGGTTTAAGACTGCTGCGGGGGCGCTGAAGATTCCTGAAGCACCCAGAACCCGAGACGTTCACGGTCACTCGAGGCATGACGACTCGCTTCTAGGGCGTTGTGTCCACACAGCATGCCGAAACTGTATCGACGAATGCGATTCGCGACCCTGCAAGAGTCTATCCCTCCTGCCGATTCTCAAGCACAGCGTCTTCCGCGCTGGTCGTCCATCGACGACTGAAAAATCCATTGACTTTCAGGCTCATTTTTTCTACCTTATAAGTCCCAGAAATCAAACCACTTGGAACGGCATTGAGGTCCATCGATGTTTGCGGTAGTTGAAATAGCAGGCCAGCAGTACAAGGTCACAATAGCTGACAAGATCTTTGTCCCCAAGATCGAACAGAAGGTGGGGTCTAAACTCAAGTTCGACAAGGTCTTGGTCCTTGTCGACGAAACCCAGACGAAGCTCGGAACGCCGTATGTGTCCGGCTCGTCGATCGAGGCGAAAGTCCTTGCTCATCTCAAGGACGACAAGGTCGCCGTGTTCAAGAAGAAGAAACGGAAGGGCTACAAAGTGCATCGTGGCCACCGTCAACAATACACCGAAATCGAAATCATAAAAGTCTCGTAGTCACGAGTTTCAAACGATTCAGTTGGAGAAGAGAGTATGGCTCATAAAAAAGGTGGTGGAAGTTCGCGTAACGGTCGTGATAGTAATGCCCAACGGTTGGGCGTGAAGCGCTTCGGGGGCCAACAGGTCTCTGCGGGAAGCATCCTTGTCCGCCAGCGCGGAACAAAGTTACATCCCGGTAGCAACGTCGGTATCGGGAGCGATGACACGCTCTTTGCATTGATTGACGGCGTCGTAAGATTCGAGCGCTTGGGCAAGACAAGGCAACGCGTGAGCGTCTATCCGTCAGCTGCATAAACCAAGCTTTCAGAAGCCTCCCCGCGCGGGGAGGCTTTTCTGTTTTCTCGCCTGAGGTTCGAAATCCCAACTACTGAGCGTCACGTTCCACCCACCTATTCAAGGAGACAGGAAATGAAAATAACGGTCATCGGTGCAGGCAACGTTGGTGCTACTGCCGCCCAACGTCTTGCCGATAAAGAACTTGCGAATGAGGTCGTCCTTGTTGATGTCGTCGAAGGCATGCCACAGGGAAAAGGTCTCGACATGTACGAAGCTGGGCCCGTCGAAGGATCTGACACACGCGTCATCGGAACCAACTCCTACGATACCACTGCGAATTCAGATATTATCGTGATTACGGCAGGCATCGCACGGAAGCCGGGCATGAGCCGTGATGATCTGCAAACGACAAACGCTGGCATCGTCAAGTCGGTGACCGAACAGGCCGCGGCGAAATCGCCGAACGCCATTCTCATCGTCGTCTCGAATCCCCTTGATGTGATGACGTACGTAGCCTTGAAGGTCAGTGGATTCCCACGCCACCGTGTCATGGGGATGGCCGGCATTCTGGATTGCGCCAGGTTTCGGACATTCATTTCCATGGAGCTCAATGTTTCAGTCGAAGACATCAGTGCGTTCGTTCTTGGCGGACACGGCGATTCGATGGTTCCATTGCCGCGGTACTCGACCGTCGCCGGCATTCCCCTGCCGGATCTGATGGACCAAGCCACGATCGATCGTCTCGTGAAGCGCACACGCGACGGAGGCATCGAAATCGTCAACTTCCTCAAGACGGGAAGCGCCTACTATGCCCCATCCTCTTCCGCCGTGCAAATGGTTGAGGCGATCGTGAAGGATAAGAAGCGCATCCTCCCCTGCGCCGTCTGGCTGCAAGGTGAGTACGGCATGAAGGACGTCGTGGTCGGCGTGCCGATCAAAATCGGCAAGAAGGGCATGGAGGAAATCATCCAGATCAAATTGACCGCCGAGGAGCAGGCCACCCTGGCCAAGTCAGCAAACGACGTAAGGGCAAACATGGCGAAGCTCAACATCTAGAGAATCGCCTCAGTCCCGAGATGGAACGGTTTCGAAGTCCTGGTGCGTTTGTGCCGGGACTTCGTGTTTTTGTGCATGTTGAGAGCAGATCTTGAATCCGAGCCGCGAGGCCACTTTTCTGTCGCGACCGCCCGTCAAAACTGTCAACAAAATCAAGCCCTTGAGCATCTTCGGATTCTTCTCCAGAACTCTGCAAATTCATCCTTGATTTCCAGAGTTGGTTTTGTTAAGATTGCCACCGTGCTCTTCCTTCCAAAAACCGGTAATGAAACCCAGGACACTAATCAACTGCAGTTCAACAACAATCCAGAAGAGGAGGTTCTATGTCGCTTACCAAGACCTTTTTAGTTTTGGTTGTCTTGATGGTTTGCGGCGCATCGGCAATTGCGGGCGGTTACCAGATCAACGAACATGGTGCCCGAGCAATGGGTATGGGGGGCGCCTTCGTCGCACAGGCTTCAGATGGGTCAGCGATATTCTTCAATCCGGCAGGATTGGCTTTCCAGCAAGGTTTCAAAGTGATGTTGGGGACCACCATCATCATGCCGTCCAGCACGTTCAAGGGGAGCAACAAATCCACGGACATGGTCAGCCAGACGTTCACTCCGATCCATGCCTACATCACGTATACATTCGACAATGGCTTGGCAATAGGTGTTGGCGTCTACAATCCATACGGGCTCGGAACCGAGTGGCCTAATGACTGGGATGGCCGGCAGATGTCTGTGAAGACAGATCTAACGACCTGGTACATCAACCCAACTGTCGCCTACAGGTTCAGCGATCAGTTCTCCATCGGTGCCGGCGTCAGCTATGTGACCGGCAAAGTGACGTTGAAGCAGCGCGTGGCGACCTTCAAACAATTGACGCCTATTCCACCTTCCCCGGTTCCTCCAGCAGGAGACAAGGATGGCACAGTGGCTCTTGACGGCACTGGTAACTCGATCAACTGGAATATTGGACTTCTGTACAAGCCTACACCGGACCTGTCGATTGGCGCTTCTTACAGATCGCTGACAAAGATCGATTTCAGCGGAACCGCTGCATTCACAGACATGGGAGGACTTGGTGGCTACTCCGTCTTCCCGAATTTCTTCCCCGGCGGGACGGGAAAGACCACCTTGCCTTGTCCTAGCGACCTCTATGTCGGAGTTGCATACAATATTACCAAGGACTTGACCGTAGAAGCGGATTTCCAGTACGTTGGTTGGAAGAGCTTCGATCAACTCAAGCTCGATATCCCGCTGGGTCCAACTTTTCCGGCAGCCGGAATAACTACGCCGCTCCAAGGTCCTGAGGTGCTGCCGAAGAATTGGGATGATGCCTACCTCATCCGGGTCGGAGGCGAATACAGGATGGAGAAGCTGGCACTTCGCGCTGGATTCATCTATGACAAGACCCCCCAGCCTGATGCCTCGGTCGAGCCAATGTTGCCGGATGCGAATCGAATCGAGGTCACAGTCGGTCTGGGTTATGAAATCAGCAGGAACGTCAGTGTGAACGCGACGTATCAGCTCATCAGTTTCTCGGATCGTAATGGCACTATCTCATACACAGCGGCGCCAAAGTACTACACAGTATATCCAGTTTCCGGCACGTACTCCAATAGCGCAAATCTGTTTGGTGTCAGTCTCGGACTGAACTTCTAGTCCAACCTTTACTTTCATTGCAGAGGTCCCACGTGCCACGGAGGCACACCGTGCTTCCTTTTTGGGAAACAAAAAACCCCATCGCCGTTGATGGGGTTTTCTTTTTTTCTCGGAATGAGAAGCCCCGGCAGAACTATGGGGACCTTCCGATGGACGACATCTCAGAATTTCTGCTGTAGGCCTAGGTGTTTCAGGTCAATCACGAGATCCACGATTGTCCCTTCGGGAGTCACCGTGAATGAGACTCTGTCCATCAAAGACCGCATAAGGAAAATACCTCTGCCGCTCGTTTTCATCAGATTCTTTTCCTCGCGGGGATCAGGCACTTCCTCCGGCCTGAATCCCTGACCCTGATCCTTGACCCGGAACGTGAAGCAACCGTCTTCAAGGACACACGTGACGTAAACCAGTTTGTGCGGATCGGATTTATTGCCGTGGATGATACCGTTGTTGACAGCCTCTGTTCCCGCAATCAGCAACCGATAGAATGTACCATCGTCCAGCCTGGCTACACCGTTGACCCTCTGGAGAAACGGCTCAACCTTTCCGATTTCCTTGGGATCGCTTTTGCACTCAAGGTGGAACTCCTGCCTTTGCCGCACCCGAGGGGGGTGAGAAGGCGTTTTCTTCGATTTGGAGTGTGGAGTCTTCTTCATCAGATTGAGAAATTGACTTTCAGAGAGAGATTCGGAACTGTACGAGTCACCTGTCCATCTTGCTGTTGCGTTTCATTCCATCCCTCCACCGCCATCCGTTGGAAGCCGGTACCTTCCCATTCGACACTCACGGTCGGCCCTGACGTCTTGAGTTGACGCTCGAGGGTTCTTGCTGAACCCTGATAGCCGTACCGATCCTGACCAAAATAGCGATACCCCAATCCGATCCTCAGGCTCTGTGTTGCGGCGAATGTTAGTCGTGGCCAGAATGTCCGCTCAACGAAATAGTTCTGCGGCCGCTCCTTAAACTCTTGCCACTTCAGAATGCCACGTTCGTAGACTCTGACTTCACCTACGAAACTCACGCTGAGAAGTTGTGTCATTTGGACGGACGTGGAGTCCAACCACGATGCCTGGCGGAAAGAGAAACTCTTTGTCGAGGCCGCCTGATCCTCGAAATCATAAACTGTGTAGTTACCCAACACCTCGGCCTGATTGACCGTGCGGAATCTGCTGCCCGGTCTGTAGACGACTGTCGGAGAGAAGCGAATGACACGATTCCAGTTATTGTTGGCGCTTTGAGCGCTTTTCAAATAGACAAGGTGGCTGAGGGTCACATCACCCGCAAGGCTGAGACTGAGGCTGCTGCTGAACTGATGGATCTCCTGGAATCCGAGCGTGATGAGCAGCTCATCCCTCTCATCCACATTTGTGCTGTCGGGTGTGTCGTATCGTAAGATACTCGCTGATCCGGCAAAGTTCAACTGATCAGATTCAGAAAGGAGAGTTCGGATTTGGGACGAAATGCTCGTCCGCTGTGCAATATTCTCCAGGCGGCTCTCGGACTGCTGCTGACGTTCGTAGAGCGACACCGGCACGCCCTCTTCCTCGGTTACCCGATGGCGTTCTTCCCGGTCCTGATATGAAAGATTGATGTCGATCCCGAGCCAGTAGGCCGGTTGGTACGAGGTGCCGAGATCGCCATTGAGTTGAAGCTCCTGGATGCGCGTGTCCAGAAGCGGATTCGAGCTCCCTGTGAAGACTTTGTAGTTCAGGCTCCGGTCTATCGTGCGGCTCGCAACGCCGCCGCGAAAGAAGAACTGCATTCGTTCCGACACGTGGTACTCCAGCTGGTCGGATACTTCAAACGCTGAAGCATCCCTTCGAAAAATGTTGCTCGGTGTATGGTACACCCTCTGAACATCAACATCGGCAG